>JAFGXR010000070.1 GCA_016936555.1 Spirochaetales bacterium
ATGTAATACCCTTAGGTCGTTTAAATCCCTTCAAGAGGTTTTTACGCGCCATCTCTGCTCCTTATGCAGGACCTAATTCCGATCCGTTTTTCTACTAATCTCTACATCGATCAGGTTAATAAAAGGCAGGGAACTACACCTGATAAAGTAGATCCCTCTTGCCCCGACATTAAACTCTTCTTGTTTTTCTGGGTCTGCATCCGTTGTGAGGGATTGGAGTAATATCAGAAATTGATTTTACTCTCAAACCCAAAGCGCCGAGTGATCTGATCGCAGATTCACGGCCTACACCGGGACCTTTTACAAAAACGTTTACTTCTTTCAGACCGAAATCCTTGGCTCTGTTTGTAGCTGTTTCAGCGGTAGACTGAGCCGCAAAGGGAGTCGATTTCTTGGCACCTTTGAATCCGAGGGATCCGGCGCTACACCAAGATAAGGCATTTCCTTTGAGGTCTGTTATTGTAACGATAGTGTTGTTGAAAGTAGCCTGGATATAGACATTACCTTCAAATACCGTTTTTTTGTCTTTTCTTTTCTTTACTTTAGCCTTAGCCAATTAACTAACCCCCAGCCTATTTCTTCTTCTTGGCAACGGTCTTCACTTTACCTTTTCTGGTACGTGCGTTGGTCTTAGTTCTCTGTCCTCTGACAGGGAGACCTTTTCTATGCCGCAAACCGCGATAACAGCCGATGTCCATGAGTCTCTTAATGTTAAGAGCCACCTCTGATCTCAAGCGACCTTCTACTTTGTAATCATTTTCAATGATTTTTCTCAGTTTTGCAACGTCGTCAGTAGAAAGTTCCTTAATTCTCACATTAGGGTCGATACCTGTCTTTTCGCAAATTTCTCTTGCTGTGGTTCTACCAATACCGTAAATGTAGGTAAGAGCTATCTCTGTATGCTTATTAGGTAAATCGATACCTGCAATTCTAGCCACTTACTACCTCCTACTTCTGTCTCTGTTTGTGTTTGGGGTTGTCACAGATAATCCGGACAACGCCTCTTCTTCTTATAACTTTGCAGTTATCACATATGGGTTTTACGCTTGCTCTAACTTTCACAATATCCCCTTACTACAAATTCCTGGACTGCAGCTTGCCGCTTTTCACAAGCCCGTCATGATGATGCATCTTAAGATGACCTTCAATCTGGGACATCAAGTCAAGATCGACTCCAACCATGATAATCAAGGAAGTTCCACCCATAAGATAAGCCACCTGAGTGGGAAACCCGAACAGGTTGACAACTATGGAAGGTATCAAAGCTATCACTGCAAGAAACAACGATCCAGGCAGTATAATTCTACGCAGTATCTTTGTCAGATACTGATCTATATTTTCCGAGCGAATTCCAGGAATCGATCCGCCGTTCTCCCTGATTGACCTTGCAATCTCAATCGGATTCATGGATACCTGCGTATAAAAGTAGGCAAAGAAAACGATTAAAACCGTATAGGCAATCATGTACGGAACTCCATTGGGCTTCATGATGTTGGAAAATGTTGACCAACCTTCACTGGATGCGCCCAAAGCCCCTGCAACCTGCAGAGGAAACGTCAAAAGAGAACCGGCAAAAATGACCGGAATTACGCCCGAAGGGTTTATCTTAAACGGAATGTAGGTATTCTGTCCACCGAACATACGGCGGCCTACAACTCTTTTAGCGTAATTCACAGGAATTTTCCGCTGTCCCTGCTGCTCGTAGACAATAAGGGTGATGATAGCTACGAACAGTAATGCTGCAACAATTACGAATACAGGGTTAAGATTACCATTTCTGATCTCCAGACCGAGAACATTTATCCCGCCAGGCATTCTAGCAACTATACCGGCAAAGATCAACAGGGAGATACCGTTTCCGATACCTCTTGCGTTGATCTGCTCACCGAGCCACATAAGAAACATAGTACCGGTCGTTACCGTAAGCATGGCGACAACCGTATACTTCATCCCGGCCATGGAAGGTACAATTGCGTTAGGAATCATTCGTGCATAAGCGACAACCGCATAGGACTGGATCAGACAAACAAGAAGCGTCCCGTAGCGCGTATATCTCTTAACTTTTTTCCTACCACCGTCTTCTTCAGACATCTTCTTCAATCCCGGAAAAACCAGGAGAAGAAGATTCATGATAATGGAAGTAGAGATATATGGCATAATACCCAGCATGAAGATTGAAAAATTCTTGAAGGCACCGCCTGCAAAGAAATCCAGATACTCGGTTATGCCCATCGCGGAACCAGTGGCACCCTGCGAAGCGAAATAACTTTTAAGGACATTAATGTCGATTCCCGGTATGGGAATAACTGCCCCGAGTCTGAAAACTACAAGCATACTTAAAGTGAAGAGCACCTTCTTTCTCAGATCCTTCACTTTGAAAATGTCAACAACCGGATTACTAGCCATCTTTATACCAACTATTCCTATTTTTTATTGTTCAACCACGGATCCGCCGGCTTTAACGATTTTATCTTTCGCTCCGGCGGTCACTTTCGTGATCTCTACTTCAAGTTTCTTGTCCAGCTCTCCGGCACCGAGAATTTTAATGTTCTTTTCACCGTTCTTGACAAGACCCTTGGCTACAAGAGTTTCGTGGTTTACTTTTTCACCATCACTATAACGCTCGTTCAGGGAACCCACGTTAATACCAACATATTCCACTTTGAATGGATGGTTTGAAAAACCTCTTGCGGCTACTCTTCTGAAAAGAGGCATCTGGCCACCTTCGAAGCCGAGTCTGGTACCACCACCTGATCTCGATTTCTGACCTTTATGTCCTTTACCGGAAGTTTTGCCCGTTCCGGTCGCTCTACCGCGGCCTAGAACCTTTTTATCTCTGTTAGCGCCTTTCGGAGCTTTTAATTCAAACGCACTCATCAGCTGATCTCCTCAACTTTAACCAAGTGAGAAATTGATTCTACCATACCTAAGATCGATGGGGTAGCATCTTTTTCTACAACCGAGTTAATTTTCTTAAGACCCAGCGCTTTGACTGTTTTTCTCTGTTCGGGCTTTCTTCCGATGGTACTTCGTACCAGCTGAACCCTGATTCTTTTAGTCTTAGCCATAATTAACCCCACAGTTCATTAAGCGACTTGCCTCTGTTTGAAGCGAGCTCTTTGGCATCAAAGAGTCCGTCCAGACCAGCGAATACGCTCTTTACAATATTCATTGTATTTCCGGAACCAAGTGATTTGGCCAGGATATCCTTTACACCAACTGCTTCCATAACGGCACGTACAGGTCCGCCGGCTATAATTCCGGTACCGGGCGCTGCGGGCTTCAGAAGAACCGAAGCGCTCTTGAAGTTACCGAGAATTTCGTGAGGAAGTGTATTGCCCTTCAAGGGCACGGTGATAAGGTTTTTCTTAGCCTTTTCTACACTCTTTCTGATAGCTTCTGAAACATCGTTCGCCTTTCCGAAACCGACGCCTACCCGACCTTTTCCATCACCGACAACCATAAGGGCGGAGAACGACATGTTGCGTCCGCCCTTTACGGCTTTGGAGACTCTGTTGAGACGGATAAGTTTTTCAATGAACTCTTTTTCTTCTCTTTTTTCTTTAAAAGCCATTCTATTCCCCTTAAAGCTCTATACCGACACTTCTTGCACCGTCAGCAATAGCCTTAACTACTCCGTGATACTTGTATCCATTTCTATCAAAAACAACTGTAGAGATCTCGGCAGCTTTCAGTCTTTCCCCGATTACTTTACCCAGTTTCTCTCCGCCTTCCACTGTATTCTTCGTTCCCTTAAGCTCAGCTTCAAGGGTAGAAGCGGAAGAAAGAGTTTTTCCTGCGATATCATCGATAACCTGAACGCTCAGATACTTGTTACTTCTGAAAACCGACATTCTGGGTTTGGCAGAAGTTCCGGAAATATTCTTCCGGACACGTTTTTTACGCTGCAGTCTCTTTCTATTTTTTTCATCAATTCTTTTCATGATCTACAACCCTGTTTAAACGCCAGTTTTACCGACTTTTCTGCGGATAACTTCGTTATCGTACTTAATGCCTTTACCTTTGTAGGGCTCGGGGGGTCTAAGTCCGCGAATTTCCACAGCAGCCTGTCCGACTTTAGCCTTATCTATACCGGAAACAGTTACCTTGTTGTTACCTTCAACGGCAACAGAAACTCCTTCCGGAACCACATACTCAATGGTTGTGGAATAACCGAGGTTCATCATAAGGGTATCACCCTTTAATTCCGCCCGGTAACCGACACCATTGATAACAAGAGTTTTCGTGAATCCAGCAGAAACCCCGATAATCATGTTATTCAGGAGGTTTCTGTAAAGACCGTGAAAAGACTTGGCTTTTTTGGAATCATCAACACGGTTGACAATCACTTCTCCGTCTTTGATGTCAAAGGAAACTTCAGGCTGAAAATCCTGGGAAAGCTCCCCTTTGGCACCTTTTACGGTAATGACATTTTCTTTCACTGTAACTGTAACGCCAGACGGTACGGTTACAGGCATTTTCCCAATTCTAGACATAATGCTTTCTCCCTTACCAGACTTTACAGATCACTTCTCCACCGATCTTCTGTGCAGAGGCTTTTTTGCCTGTAATAACACCAGCAGAGGTGGAAACGATAACTGTTCCGTATCCGTTGAATACTCTTGGCATTGATTTGTAACCTGAGTAAACCCGTCTACCGGGTGTAGACACTTTCTGGATACCGTGAATAACAGAATTTTCTTTCCCGTCATATTTCAGGAAGATTCTGATATAGTTAACGTCTTCGATCGTTACTTTCTTAAAGTTCTTAACAAATCCTTCATTCTTGAGGATTTTTACAATTTCCAGCTTCAGCTTTGATGTTCTGATATCTACTTTCTCAAACTTAGCTGCACTGGCATTTCTAATTTTTGTGAGCATATCCGCTACAGGATCTGAAACACTCATTCTATACTCCTACCAGCTCGATTTAGTGACACCAGGAATCATACCTTCGCTCGCAAGCTTGCGGAAGCAGATTCTGCACATCTGAAATTTTCTCATATAACCACGAGGTCTGCCGCAAATCCGGCACCGGTTGTATTCACGGGTGCTGAATTTGGGTTTTCTCTGGGCTTTAACAATCATTGATTTCTTAGCCATTAAACCTCATCTCCTATTTTGCAAAAGGCATGCCGAACTTCGTCAGAAGCGCTTTGCCTTCCTCGTCATTTTCAGCTGTCGTTACTATAGCCACATTGAGCCCGCTAACCTGTTCGATCTTATCGAAGTTGATTTCGGGGAAAATAATCTGTTCGGTTATCCCGAGAGAGTAGTTTCCGTTTCCATCAAAAGCTTTCGGGTTAATTCCTCTAAAGTCTTTTACACGGGGAAGTGCAATGCTGATAAGTCTTTCGAGGAACTCATACATTCTGTCACCGCGAAGGGTCACTTTGGCTCCGATTTCCTGTCCGGCTCTGATTTTGAATCCCGCGATAGACTTTCTCGCTTTCGTCTTCATTACCTTCTGACCGGTAATCTGACTGAGCTCGCTAACAGCGGCATCCAGAAGCTTTTTATTTGTGATAGCTTCGCCGACACCCATGCTCACTACAATTTTCTCCAGCCTTGGAACCTGCATGAAAGACTTGTATTTGAAGTCAGCCATCATTTCTCTGGCCAGTTTATCATTGTAAGCAGCTTTCAGTTTGGGAGTATATTTTTTATCTGCCATTACAGTACCCCTTCACACTTCTTACAGAATCTGACTTTATTGTCTCCCTCTTTGCGGACTCCCACTTTTACAGGACCGCACTTGGGACACATAATCATAACATTGGAGATGTGGATGGGAGCCTCGATTTCCACGATGCTGCCCTTTTCCCCCTGCTGACGGGGTTTCATTGTCTTCTTGACGATATTGAGACCGTCAACAATAACACGTCCGTTTTCTCTGTCTACTTTGAGGATTGTTCCGGTTTTGCCTTTATCCTTTCCGGCTATAAGCTTAACCTGATCCCCTTTCTTCAGTTTATATTTTACTTCTGCCATCAAACTTCTCCTAAAGAACCTCTGGTGCCAGAGATACGATCTTCATATAACCGGTCTCTCTCAGCTCTCTTGCCACGGGCCCGAAGATACGTTTACCGACAGGAGCACCTTTGTCATCGATAATAACGCAGGCGTTGTCATCGAATCTGATATAAGTACCGTCTTCTCGTCTGTATTCCTTGTGAACTCTGACGATAACCGCTTTTTTCACCTCACCTTTTTTAATAGGTGCGTTGGGGAGGGCAGCTTTTACAGCTACAACTATTATGTCTCCGACGCTGGCGTATTTTCTCTTGCTACCGCCGAGAACTTTAATGCACATAACTCTTTTAGCACCAGAGTTATCTGCTACGTTTAACATTGTGTTATCCTGTACCATTTAAACCCTCCAGCCTATTTCGCTCTTTCAACAATTTCCTGCATGTTCCAGCATTTTTCTTTGCTGATAGGTCTGCATTCCATTATTCTGACAGTGTCACCGATTTTAGCTTCGTTGTTTTCATCATGCGCTTTGTATTTTACCGATTTGGTAACATACTTCTTGTAAAGAGGATGAAGCACTTTTGTTGTAATCTTTACAACTACTGTCTTATCCATCTTGTCGCTGACAACGAGTCCGGTGAATTCTCTTTTATTAGTCTTTTTGTTTTCCATGACTACACCTAAGCCTTTCTGATTCCGAGTTCCACTTCGCGGATCTTCGTATTCAGTCTGGCGATTGATCTCTTAAGATTTCTTTTTTCCATGGGATTCTCGACATGGCCCATGACCATATCGAATCTCAGGTTATTAAGATTCTTTTTCAACTCATCGCGCTTTGCAACCATCTCGTCCAGTGTGAGATCGTTAAAAGTTTCTTTCATAACTTCCTCTAACCCTGTTTACTTACAAACTTAACCTTAATAGGAAGTTTGCTTCCAGCGAGTTCCATCGCCCGTCTGGCCAGTTCCTGGTCAACACCGGCAATCTCGAACATTACCGTTCCAGGCTTAACAGCTGCAACCCATTTCTCGGGAGCACCCTTACCTTTACCCATTCTGACTTCGGCTGGTTTCTTAGTCCATGGAATATCAGGAAATACCCTGATCCAGACTTTTCCACCTCTTTTAATATGCCTGGTCATGGCGATACGGGCAGCTTCGATCTGTCTTGCAGTGATCCACTTTGTTTCAAGAGAAACAAGTCCAAACTCACCGAAGGAAACTTTGTTACCTCTGGTAGCCTCACCTTTCATGACGCCACGCATTCGTTTTCTATACTTGGTTTTCTTGGGACTCAGCATTACTTGCTCCTCGGCGCTTTTTCTTTCTTGTTTTTAGCAAGGAGACCAGCGTCTTCTTTCTGATCAATGCCGTATACTTCACCTCTGAAAATCCAGACTTTAACTCCGATTTTTCCGAATGTAGTATCGGCTTCAGCGAATCCGTAGTCGATGTCCGCTCTCAGCGTATGAAGGGGAATTCTACCCTCTTTCATCTCCTGAGACCTTGCCATTTCCGCACCACCAAGTCTTCCGGAAACCTTGATTTTGATTCCCTGAACACCTGTTTTCATACAATTGGCAACAGCCAGCTTTAAAACTCTCCTGAAGGCAGAACGACCCTTAAGCTGTCTTGCGACATTGAGGGCAACGATCTGAGCATCAGCTTCAGGCCTTTTAACTTCTTTAATCTTCACCTGCAGTTTTTTATCAGTTATTTTCTGAAGTCTGCTGGTGATCTTCTCGATATTCGCACCTTTCGTTCCAATGATAACACCGGGCCTTGCAGTGTGAATCATAAGGGTAACTCTCTGGGGCTGTCTGATGATTTCAATGTCACCGATTTCAGCACCGCGTGCTTCAGGACTCTGCTCAAGAGCTTTTCTCAAAGCCAGGTCTTCATGGAGGATCTCCGCATAGTTGCGCGGATTCACATACCATTTAGATTTCCAGGTTTTGTTTATACCTAGGCGAAGTCCGTAAGGATGTACTTTCTGTCCCATTTATTCCCCCGTATTCCCTATTTCATCTACAACTACAGAGATGTGGCTCGATCTCTTGAGTAGCCTGTCGGCTTTACCTCTCGACCTTGCCCATATTCTCTTCTGAATAGGTCCGCCATCAACAAGCAGCTCTTTAATATACAGCATTTCCTCATCCAGCTTACTGTTCTGGAAGAGTGCGTTGGCTGTTGCAGATTCAATTACCTTTTTCAGGTACCCGGCTCCCTTGTTGGGGAGGGTCTCGAGAATCGCCACAGCTTCAACAACCGGTCTTTTTCTCAGGTTGTTGGCAATGGGACGAATCTTTGTGGGAGACATGGGGAGGTTTTTTGCAACGGCTTTATAACCTTTCTTTGCTTCCATTTATCTACACCTATCTCTTCGATTTCTTATCGCCGCCGTGACCTCTGAACATTCTTGTGGGGGCAAACTCTCCGAGCTTGTGTCCAACAAGGGCTTCAGTTACATACACGGGCACCCAGGTTTTTCCGTTGTACACGGAAATTGTCAACCCGACCATTTCAGGAATAATAGTCGATGTTCTGGAGTAAGTTTTAATCATCTGTTTTTTAGATGCCTTGCTCTGATCAACTATTTTCTTATAGAGGCTTTTAGCGATAAAAGGACCTTTTTTGATTGATCTTGACACGCCTTACTCCTATTTTCTTCTCTTGACAATAAATTTATCAGAGTTGTTATGTTTCTTTCTTGTCTTGAAACCTTTTGTCGGTTTACCCCAGGGGGAAACAGGATGTCTACCACCGGAAGTTTTACCTTCTCCACCACCATGGGGATGGTCTACGGGGTTCATAACAACACCTCTAACTTTGGGTCTCTTGCCAAGCCATCTGGATCTACCGGCTTTACCGATTTTCACATTCATGTGATCTTCGTTTCCGACTTCACCAATTGTTGCAGAACATTTGTGAAACACAAGTCTCATTTCTCCGGAAGGGAGTTTTACAGTTACATAATCACCCTCTTTCGCTGCGAGAAGAGCTTTTCCACCGGCTGTTCTTACGAGCTGACCGCCTTTTCCAAGCTGAAGCTCAATATTGTGAATTACCCTACCAACGGGGATATTTTCGAGAGGCAGTGAGTTTCCGAGCGCTATGGGAGCGTTTTCTCCACTGACAATCTCCTGACCTATAGTCAGCCCTTTGGGAGCGATAATGTATCTTTTTTCACCATCTGCATAGTGAATAAGCGCAATGTTTGCACTTCTGTTGGGATCATACTCGATGTGAGCAACTTTTCCGGGGATACCGTATTTGTTTCTCTTGAAATCGATCGCCCTGTATTTTCTTTTATGACCGCCACCGCGTCTTCTTACGCTGATTCTTCCACCCGCACCTCTTCCGGCATGCTTTGCTGTCCCGGAGGTGAGAGATTTCTCAGATGTGGATCTAGTGACCTCATCATAAGAGAGAAGCTGTGTAAAACGCAGAGATGGTGTTCTCGGTTTGAATGTTTTAATTCCCATTGAATCCCCCTTGCTTAAGCGCCTTCGAACTTGTCGATTTTTTCGCCGGAAGCAAGTGTAACAATTGCTTTTTTCCAAGAAGCCGTTCTACCATAACCTCTTCTGTAAGTAGAAGCTGATACGGGCAGAATCGCCTTTCTCTTTCCTGACACATTAACAATATTACAGCTGACGGGCTTTACGGAGAAAAGCTCTTTAACAGCTCTCATCACCTGAATCTTGTTAGCTCTTTTATCAACCTTGAAAACGTACTTCTTGCACTCTTCTTCGCGCATGATGTTGGATTTCTCAGTCAATATTGGTTCAATAATAATCTGATCCGCTTTCATTTCAACCTCTATTTTCCGTAGAACTCGTTGAGTTTTACAGCGGCTCCCTCGAGCACAAGAATATTCTTTCCATAAAACAGATCATGAGCACGGAGCCTATTATAAGAGAGGAACTTGACATTAGGCAGATTCCTTCCGGCTCTTCTGATCATCTGATCGTCATCTTTTAAAATCACAACCGTTCTATCGTCAGAAACAAGTCTTCCGAGAATTGATCTCAGATCTTTGGTTTTTCCCGATTCAATTGTGAAATCCTCTACAACTTTGAATGTCTCTCCGGCAGCCTTAAGGCTGAGAATCGACTTCATAGCCAGTCTTTTTACTTTTTTGGGCAGCGTGTAGCTGTAATCCCTGGGCTTAGGTCCGAAAGTGATTCCACCACCGACCCAGACAGGAGATCTCTTGTGACCGGATCTCGCACGACCGGTTCCTTTCTGTCTCCACGGCTTAGCTCCGCTTCCGCGAACCTCTGCTCTAGTCTTAGTAGAAGCAGTACCTACTCTTTTGTTAGCAAGCTCATTATTGATTGCGTGATAAATAGAACCTTCACTAACTTCACGCGCAAAAACGCTGTCTTCAAGAGTGATATCTCTAAGCTCTTTTCCTTCTATTGAATAGACCTTTTTGTCCATATTTATCCTCTATAATTTCTTTGCCTTGCGAACTATGACAAAACTATCTTTTGTACCGGGAACGGCTCCCTTAATGAGAAGAACCTGTCTTTCCGTATCAATTTTAACAACCTGAAGGTTCTGAACAGTCTTTCTCTCACCACCCATTCTTCCAGCCATCTTAGTACCCTTGATAACTCTGGAAGGAGTCGCAGCCATACCGGTTGAACCGTTAGCTCTGTGAAATTTTGAACCGTGTGTCTTGCGCCCACCACCGAAGTTGTGGCGTTTCATGACACCCTGATAACCTTTACCTTTAGAAGTTCCGATAACGTCAACAAACTCGACACCTTCAATAAGCTCAACACCGAAAGTATCCCCGACGGCACACTCTTTTCCGAAGTCACGAACTTCGACGATTTTTCTTTTGGGAGTGACTCCCTCTTTAAACTGACCTGCTACAGGCTTGGTAGTGTGCTTCTCTTTTCTTTCTATTGAACCAAGCACAACAGCTTCATAACCGTCTTTTTCAATGCTTTTGTTAGCAATAACAACGTTTTCTTCAACTTTGACAACTGTAACGGGAGTCAAAACTCCGGTTTCGTCAAAAACCTGTGTCATTCCAACTTTTTTGCCGATCAAACTCAACATTTAACTATTACCTCAATTTCCTTTGATCCGCTCTTACTGTTTGATCTCTACATCGACTCCAGCGGGAAGCTCGAGCTTCATGAGAGCGTCCATAACAGCAGAGGTTGGTTCCAAAATATCTATGAGTCTCTTATGAGTTCTCATTTCAAACTGCTCTCTCGACTTTTTATTAACGAAAGGCGATCTCAGAACAGTATATTTATTAATACGGGTCGGCAGAGGAATCGGTCCGGAAACTTTGGTCCCCTGCTTCTGAACAGCCTGCACAATAGACCGCGCACTCTGATCGATTAATTCTACGTCAAAACCTCTCAGCCTTACACGTATCTTTTCTTTAGCCATTATTCCTCCAGAACCGGGAACCGCGAAAAGCGATCCCCGATTTCATTTCCTTATTCGATAATATCGATTACCTGACCGGAAGCAACTGTTCTACCACCTTCACGGATAGCGAACCGGAGCCCTTTATCCATAGCGATGGGGTGAATCAGCTCAGCTTCAATCTCAGTGTTGTCACCGGGCATTACCATCTGCTTATCAGCAGGAAGAGTTACTGTACCTGTGATATCTGTTGTTCTGAAGTAGAACTGGGGTCTGTATCCTGTAAAGAAAGGATTGTGTCTACCACCCTCTTCTTTTGTCAGACAGTACAGAGCAGCCTTAAACTTCATGTGGGGAAGAATCGATTTAGGTTTACAAAGAACCTGTCCTCTTTCAACAGCGTTCTTATCAATACCTCTGAGCAGACAACCTACGTTATCACCGGCCTGACCTTCATCGAGAAGCTTGTTGAACATTTCAACACCGGTACATGTAGTAGTCTGAGTGTCTCTAACACCTACGATTTCACAAACATCACCAACGTGAACGATTCCACTCTCAATACGCCCTGTTACAACTGTACCACGACCGGAAATCGAGAAAACGTCTTCGATGGGAAGTAGGAAGGGTTTATCTACAGCTCTCTCAGGGATGGGAAAGTAAGTATCCATCGTATCGAGAAGCTCCTGAATACATGCTGTTGCATCTGCATCAGTAATATTGGTCATAGCCTGGAAAGCGGATCCTTTAACAATAGGAGTTTCCTCTCCGGGGAATCCGTATTCGTCGAGAAGTTCAACGATTTCCATCTCAACCAGTTCAACCAGATCGGGATCAGCAAGGTCCATTTTGTTCATAAATACGATCAGCTTGGGAACGCCAACCTGTCTGGCAAGAAGGATATGCTCTCTAGTCTGGGGCTCGGGTCCGGAGTCAGCGGCAACGAGAAGGACAGCACCGTCCATCTGAGCCGCACCGGTAATCATGTTCTTAACATAGTCAGCATGTCCGGGACAGTCTACATGAGCATAGTGTCTTGCATCAGTAGAGTATTCAACGTGTCTTGTGTTGATAGTGATACCACGTTCTTTCTCTTCGGGTGCGTTATCAATATCTTCGTAACTCATAATCTTACCACCGTTTTTTGCAGCGCAATACATAGAGATTGCAGCGGTAAGAGTAGTCTTTCCATGGTCAACGTGTCCGATTGTACCAACGTTGATATGCGGTTTAGACCTTTCAAATTTTTCCTTAGCCATTCATTCCTCCTCGGCTTTTAAAAAAAACAACTATATAACCGTACAAAACGGCACTAAACAGGATATTACCAAATCCTGTCAAAGGTCTCAACAGGAAGAGTGCGAGTTGGAGATGATTTATTGACCGCTAAATTACGCAAAACTTTAAAACAAGAATATTGCGCAACCTTGAGGAAGATGATGTTACATAATGGCATTCCGGATTAATCACCTAGTGCAAAACACCGGTTTGATCACATCTTTCAGCAGGCAATTAAGCCCATACCATAATAAAAGAACAAAACCTCGATCAGTAGCGGCCTGAAATTTCCATCAGGCATCCTGCAAGAGGGCTTCTCAGGCGGCGGCACAACGACCATATGCCGCCCGAAAGACTAATCTACCACCTGTAGTGAGAGAAAGCCTTATTGGCCTCAGCCATTCTGTGAGTATCTTCTTTCTTCTTGAAAGCAGATCCAGTCGAGTTAAAAGCATCAATCAGCTCCGCACTCAACTTCTCACTCATACTTCTTCCGCTTCTGCTTCTCGCTGCGGCAATCAGCCACCTCATAGCAAGAGCTTCGCGTCTTGAATCTCTAATTTCAACAGGAACCTGATAAGTGGAACCACCAACTCTTCTGGATTTAACTTCCACAGAGGGTTTCACATTTTCAACAGCTTTCAGAAAAACCTCAAGCTCTTCGTTTCCTGTCTTCTCTTTGATAATAGCCATAGCACCATACATATTGCTGATACTGATAGACTTTTTACCATCAACCATCATTCTCTTAATAAATTTGGCGAGAACGGTGCTGTTGTATTTTGAATCAGGTATAGCCGGTCTTGTCGGCGCAACTCTTCTTCTAGGCATGACATCCTCTCCTTATTAAGCTTTAGGTCTCTTCGTTCCATACTTGGAACGGGCCTGTCTTCTATTATCAACACCAAGTGTATCTTTGGCTCCACGTATAATGTGATACCGCACACCGGGAAGATCTTTTACTCTTCCTCCGCGAATAACAACGACGGAGTGTTCCTGAAGGTTATGTCCTTCACCACCGATATAAGCAGTTACTTCAAAACCATTTGTCAACCTGACCCTGGCAACCTTTCTCAAAGCGGAATTCGGTTTCTTGGGGGTAGCAGTAAATACCCTTGTACAAACACCTCTTCTCTGAGGACAGGATTCGAGTGCAGGAGATTTGGTTTTTTTAACATTCGACTTTCGGCCTTTTTTAATAAGCTGATTTATCGTAGGCATTAAATTGCAATCTCCTAAATATTCATTAAAAAAACTGCAGGCGTCAGCATACCACCCGCTTATATATAATACAAAGGCTTCCCTGAGTCAGCCTCAGGGAATTTAGCACAATGCATTTTTTTTATCAAGGGCGAATATACGCCCTCGTAACTTTTTTTGAAAACTTAATCGATCTCAACGACTGTTTCTTCAGCCAGTTCAGCTTCAAGCTTTCTGATTTTCAGGATTTCCTGAACATGGGCATCGAGGTCTTCCGCCTGATCGTTGGAAAGCTTCATATCCCTGTACCGCTTCATACCGGTTCCGGCAGGAATCATATGACCGATTACAACGTTTTCCTTCAATCCCCGCAGGTTGTCGACATCTCCGGCAATGGCAGCATTGGTCAGAACTCTCGTCGTCTCCTGGAAGGAAGCAGCTGAAATCCAGGAATCGATATTGAGCGATGCCCGTGTGATACCGAGAAGCAGCGGTTTCGCAATCGCAGCCTGACCACCCTGCTCGAGAACTCTTTCATTCTCCTTGCGGAAGGAATACTTGTCAATCTGCTGACCGTAGATGAAATTCGTATCGCCGACATCCATGATTTCGACTTTCCTCATCATCTGTCTGATGATGACACCGATATGCTTGTCATTGATAACAACTCCCTGCATCCGGTAAACTTCCTGAACCTCATCGACAAGATACTGCTGCAGCGCATTCTCTCCGAGAATCTCAAGAATATCGTGAGGATCGGTAGCGCCGTCACAAAGCGGTTCGCAGGCTTTGACCCGGTCACCGTCGCGTACAAGCAAATGCCGTCCCATTGGAACAAGGTGTTTGTATTCGTTTCCGTAAGGATCTTCAACAACGACTACCCGACGCCCTTTGGCTATCCCGCGGAAATGAACGAGACCTCCGATTCTCGAAAGGATCGTTGCATCTTTCGGTCGTCTCGCCTCGAAGAGCTCTCCAACCCGGGGGAGACCTCCGGTAATATCCTGAGTCTTTGCACTTTCCTTCAAAAGCTTGGCCAGAATCTGACCTGCTTTGACTTCAGTACCATCTTCAACATTGAGGTAGGCATTACCAGGCAGATAATAGTTTGCCAGTTCGTTACCGTCTTTATCTTCTACGATTATTTTCGGCTGTAGAGTATCCAGAGAAAATTCGGTAATTTTCTTTTCAATATTTCCGGTATCTTCATTAATCTCTTCTTTCAGGGTCGTACCGAGAATAATATCATCGAATCTAACGGTACCATTCTGTTCGGCAATAATAGGATCACTGAAAGGGTCGAATATGGCAATCGGTTCATCGGCATCGATAATCGAATCGGATTTTACCATGACAGTAGATCCGTTTCTTACTTCCAGAGTCTGATCCTGAGCCACCAGCAGGATGTGATTATCCCTGATGTTGATAAAGGCGATTTCATGAGCCTCAACAGCCTCACCGCTTCTCTCAAGGATTTTCTCTCCCTTAATGACTTTCTGACCGTCTTCAACGAGAATCTTGTCTGATTTACCGAATTCTATTTTTTCGAGAACTTTGGCAACAGTGATGTACCCTTTTCTGGTAAAAAGAGTATCGCCGTTATCCAGTGCAACGGACGTACCGTCTATGTCACGAACAATAACAGGATATCTGAGAGAGATCTTGTTATCTTCCGCAACAGTACTTGCCGTACCACCGACGTGGAACGTTCTCATGGTAAGCTGTGTACCGGGCTGCCCGATAGACTGTGCAGCAATGATGCCGACGGCTTCTCCGATATCGACAGTTTTTTTGTTGGCCAGGTTACGGCCGTAACATTTCCGGCAGACCCCATGCTTCGCTTCACAGGTCAGTACGGTCCTGACTTTAACGGATTCTACTCCGATCTCTTCAATCTGTGCAGCAATCGCATCGGTAATCTCTTCGTTGACATCGACGAGTACTTCTCCGGTAATCGGATGTTTTACCCTTTCAAGAGTAAACCTTCCCTTTATTCTGTCAGAGAGAGACTCAACAATCTCCTCACCGTCCTTAAGAGCGGAAAGGTCTATACCATTGATCGTACCACAGTCATCTTCATTGATAACAACATCCTGAGCAATGTCGACAAGACGTCTCGTCAGGTAACCGGCGTCAGCCGTTTTAAGAGCCGTATCGGCCAGACCTTTACGGGCACCGTTGGTCGAAATAAAGAACTCAATAACCGAAAGGCCTTCCTTGAAGTTAGCCCGGATCGGCAGCTCGATAATATCTCCCGAAGGCTTGGCCATAAGACCACGCATACCGGCCAGCTGCCTGATCTGGTTTCTCGAACCTCTGGCACCGGAATCGGCCATCATATAGACGTTATTGAATCCGTCTTTATCTTTTTCCAGATGGTCCATCATCACATTGGTGAGATCCTCATTGGTTTTACCCCAGACCTCGATAACGCGGTTGTACCGCTCTTCCTGAGTAATATGACCATCGAGATACTGCTTCTGAATTCTCTCGACTTCACTATTGGCATTATTTATCAGAGTTTTTTTCTCATCGGGAACGAGAATATCATCCATACCGATTGTCGCACCGAACACTGTTGCATAGCGATACCCGGTATCTTTGATAACATCGAGCATGTTAACCGTTACGGCGGAACCGAACTCTTCATGAGTTTCAGCAATCAGAGCTCTGATCTCTTTATCTCCAAGCCTGTAGTTGACATAACCCACTTCGTTGGGAAGAAGATCGTTAAAGATCACGCGTCCCGGAGTTGTTTCTACAAATTTCCCGTTAATTTTAACTTTACAGAGTGCCTGATAATCCACGGCTTTAGCCTGAAGCGCAAGAATAGCTTCCTCGGGAGAACCGAAGTACTTTCCTTCGCCCCGGGCACCGGGCCGCTGGCTTGTCAGGTGATAGATACCAAGAACCATATCCTGTGAAGGAAAAACAATCGGCTGACCGTTTGCGGGGTTCATAAGATTTTTATCAGCAAGCATCAGAGTCCAGCATTCAATCTGTGCAGCCTGAGTCAGAGGGACGTGAACAGCCATCTGGTCCCCGTCAAAGTCGGCGTTGAAGGCATGACAGACGAGGGGATGGAGACGAATCGCTTTTCCTTCAACCAGTACAGGCTCAAAAGCCTGAATTCCGAGCCTATGGAGAGTCGGTGCCCGGTTGAGGAGAACGGGATGTTCTTTAACGACATCATCAAGGACAGCCCATACCTCAGGAGTCTCCTGTTCAACAAGAGATTTCGCTTTCTTGATATTGTAAACGACATCCATCTCAACAAGCTTTTTCATAATGAAGGGCTTGTAGAGCTCAAGTGCCATTTTCGCGGGAAGACCGCACTGATGAAGCTTAAGATTCGGTCCTACAACGATTACCGAACGGCCAGAGTAGTCTACACGTTTACCGAGAAGGTTCTGTCTGAAACGACCCTGTTTACCCTTGAGAAGATCTGAAAGTGATTTTAGCGGTCTATTGGACGCACCTTTTACCACTTTCTTTTTCTTCGAGTTGTCAAACAATGCGTCGACAGCTTCCTGAAGCATTCTCTTCTCGTTTCTGATAATGATATCAGGCGCATTGAGTGCCATAAGCCTCTTGAGCCTGTTGTTTCTGTTTATAACCCTTCTGTAAAGATCATTGAGGTCCGATGTGGCAAAGCGCCCGCCGTCAAGCTGAACCATAGGTCTCAGTTCGGGAGGAATTACGGGAATAACATCGAGAATCATCCACTCGGCACGGTTACCGGAGTCGCGGAAATTTTCAACGATTTCAATCCTTTTGAGAAGCCTTTTATCAGCTTTCGCCCCTTTCTCAACCATTTTACCTCTCAACTCGGCTGAAAGTTCATCGAGATCGAGGTTCTCCAGAATGGTACGGACAGCTTCCGCGCCAATTCCGGCTGTAAAGGACATACCGTAACGCTCGCGAGCTTCAGCATAATCTTCTTCAGATAAGAGCTGAAGTTTTCTCAGATCCGTATCGCCGGCTTCTATAACGACATATTTCTCATAGTAGAGAATTGAGCGTAAAGCCGCGATGGAAAGATCGAGCAAGAGTCCCATTCTCGAAGGAACGGAACGGTAATACCAGATATGGGATACGGGAGATGCCAGTTCAATATGACCCATTCTCTCACGTCTGACCTTGAAGTGAGTAACCTCGACACCACAACGGTCACAGATTACACCTTTGTAACGGATAGACTTGAATTTACCGCAGTAACATTCCCATTCTTTGGTTGTTCCGAAAATTCTCTCACAGAACAGACCGTCCTTTTCCGGACGGAGAGTTCGGTAATTGATAGTTTCGGGTTTTTTAACTTCTCCGTAAGACCAGGCCCTGATCTGCTCAGGAGAAGCCAGTTTTATCATTAAACTGTCAAAGTCTTGAATATCTCTCATTCTGCCCCCTAGAAACGACTGTCCTGTCTATTAATAAGTTCTTCATCACGCTCTGTCAGAGGCAGCTGCTTAGCTTTTGAGTCGAAAATTCTGACATCGAGCGCAAGACCTCTGAGTTCCTGAACAAGAACATTAAATGACTCGGGAATACCGGCGGATGTAGCCGTATCGCCCTTGACTATACTTTCATAAATCTTGGCCCTTCCGGTCATGTCGTCAGACTTGATCGTCATAAGCTCCTGAAGTGTGTTGGCCGCACCGTAAGCCTCAAGCGCCCAAACTTCCATTTCTCCAAGCCTCTGACCACCGAACTGAGCTTTACCACCGAGCGGCTGCTGTGTAACAAGTGAATAAGGTCCGGTTGAACGTGCATGCATCTTGTCGTCGACAAGGTGATGCAGCTTCAGATAGTACATATACCCGACAAAAACAGGGTTCTCAAAAGCTTCACCAGTATACCCGTCAAAAAGAGTAAACTTGGAGTTTGATGATAACCCGGCTTCGATAAGAGCCTGTTCAATCTGCTCTGTTGAAGCCGACTGAAAAACAGGAGTTTCGAAAAACTTATCGAGATGACCACCGGCCATTCCCAGCATGGTTTCCATAATCTGACCGATATTCATACGGGAAGGAACACCGAGAGGATTCAGACAGATATCGAGGGGAGTTCCGTCTTCCATAAAAGGCATATCCTCTTCAGGAAGAACACGTGCGACAACACCTTTGTTTCCGTGGCGCCCCGCCATCTTATCCCCTTCCTTCAGCTTTCTCTTGGTGGCAATGAGGACTTTAACGATTTCATCAACACCGGGAGCCAGGTCATCACCTTCACTTCTCTTAAGCCGCTGAATATCGATTACAGTTCCCTCAACACCATGAGGCAGCTTCAGGGACGTATCGCGAACCTCTTTTGCCTTCTCGCCGAAAATGGAGTTGAGCAGTTTGAATTCGGGAGTTGTTTCTGTTTCGGATTTGGGAGTAACCTTACCGACCAGAATGGATCCGGATTTTACTTTTGCTCCGATTCTGATGATTCCCTCTTCGTCGAGATTCTCGAGTGCTTTCTCAGATGTATTCGGAATATCGATGGTAATCGTTTCCGGTCCAAGCTTGGTCTCTCTAACTTCTGTTATGAACTCTTTTATATGTATGGAGGTGTAGTAATCCTCTTTTACAACTTTTTCTGAAATGAGGATAGCATCCTCAAAGTTATAGCCGTTCCATGGAACAAAACCGACAAGCAGGTTTCTTCCAAGAGCAATTTCAGCATTCTTGGTTGCAGGTCCGTCTGCGAGAACAGATCCGGCATTCACCTTTTCACCTTTTCGCACGATGGGTTTCTGATTGAAACAGGTATCCTGATTGGTTCTCTGGAATTTGATCATCTCATAAACATCGACGTCGTAATCATTATTCCGTTCATCGGGAGTGACTATAACTCTGTCGGCCGAGACATAAGAGACAACACCGGATCTTTTCGCCTTAGCGAGTACACCCGAGTCATATGCCGCCTTCCCCTCCATACCGGTTCCGACAATCGGAGCCTCAGGAAAGAGCAGAGGAACAGCCTGTCTCTGCATGTTACAGCCCATCAACGCACGGTTGGCGTCGTCATGCTCAAGGAACGGAATGAGTGAAGCCGCCGTAGAAATAATCTGACGGGGAGACACGTCCATGTATTTGATATCTTCCACGGGTCTGGTTGTATAGTTTCCGCTCTTGTGAACAGCAACCGTATTGGATTCGAATTTACCGTTTTTATCGAGAGGTGCGCTGGCCTGGGCAATGAAATACTTTTCTTCATCGATAGCAGAAAGATATTCAACTTCTTTCGTCGCCACACCGTCGATAACCTTCCTGTAGGGAGTCTCAAGAAAACCATACTCATTAACTCTTGTATAATTTGCCAACGAAACAATAAGACCGATATTCGGACCTTCAGGTGTCTCGATAGGACACATTCTTCCATAGTGAGTATAGTGGACGTCTCTGACCTCGAAACCGGCGCGATCTCTCGAAAGACCTCCGGGACCAAGGGCATTAAGTCTTCTTTTATGAGTTAACTCGGAAAGAGGATTTACCTGATCCATAAACTGTGAAAGCTGACTGGAGCCGAAAAACTCTTTTATTGCAGCCACAATTGGCTTGATGGAAATAAGATCCTGTGGTTTGAGCGTCTCAATCTCTTTAAGAGACATTCTCTCCTTGGCAATTCTTTCCATCCTGGTAAATGCTGTTTTAATAGAGTTGGAAATAAGTTCTCCGACAGATCGGATTCTTCTGCTTCCGAGATGGTCTATATCATCAATCGAAGCTTCTCCCTCATAAACCTTGATAAGATGTCCCATCGTTTTATAGACATCTTCCTTGGTCAGAACCAGAGACTCCTCATTGTGAGTATAATCAAATTTCTTGTTGAGCTTGTAACGGCCAACCTTTCCAAGATCATAGCGTCTGGAAGAGAAGAACATGGAAAGAATATCTCTTTCTGCAGCTTCAACTGTAATGGGTTCACCGGGCATCAATATGGCATAAATCGCCGAAAGAGCTTCTTCCTTGGAAGGCTCATCTCTTTCTGGATCATCTTTATTGAATTTGGTTTCTTCCACATCAAAACAATTAATAACAACTTTCGAATTGAGAGATTCTTCAGCAGTGAAATCAATCACCTCAATCTCTTTTATTCCGGAATGGACAAGCTCATCAGTATCATGGGGATGTATTTTCTCACCGGCGCGATAGATTTTCTTCTTTTCTTCGCCTTTTCCCGAATAAACAGCTTTGGCAAAGATTTCCCCGACAAGGGCTTCCTTTGCCTCTCTCGAACTGTCAACCGATACTTTTTTTGTTTTATGAAACAGACCGATGATTTTCTCTCTTGAATCAAAACCGAGAGCTCTGAGAAAAAGAGTTCCGAGAATCTTTTTCTTTCTATCGATTTTGGCATATATAAGATCTTTCTTCTGATCAATCTCAAACTCAAGCCAGGATCCTCTGTAAGGAATGATTCTGGACGAGAAAAGACCTTTTTCGTATGAGAAAATAACACCGGGCGACCGGTGGATCTGAGAAACAACAACCCTTTCGGCGCCATTGATAATAAAGGTACCTCTATCAGTCATTAAAGGGATGTCGCCCATATATATATCTTTCTGCCGGATTTCTCCGGTAGACTGGAATATCAGATTTATTTTGGCCTTAACCGGAACAGCATAAGTCAGACCTTTCTTTTTGCACTCAGCCTCAGAGAGAGGGACATTATCTTCATCGAGGGTATAATTAACATATTCCAGCACCAGCTCACCATTGGTACTTTCTATAGGGAAAATTGACTGAAATACTTCTTCCAGACCCTGATCGTTGAGAGCTTCTCCTTTCAGCAGAGCGCTTCTCTGAAGAAAGTTGTCGTATGATGTGAGCTGTATACTGATAAGATCGGGTAACTCAATTACCTCTTCAATCTCATCACCAATAAATACTCGCCTTGTATCCTTATCTCGTGTAAACACTCAATACCCCCTGACAATATATAACCACCGGGATAGAAATTTATCCCAGTGGTTTAACGAGAAAGTCTTTATTTGCTAAAAACGCTACTACTTAAGCTCAACTGTTGCGCCAGCTTCCTCGAGTTTAGCCTTGATAGTATCAGCCTCTTCTTTGGAAACGCCTTCTTTAACAGCTTTATCTCCAGCTTCAACTACTTCTTTAGCCTCTTTAAGACCAAGACCTGTGATTTCTCTTACAGCTTTGATAACAGCGATTTTCTTGTCTCCGAACCCTTTGAGGATTACGTCGAACTCAGACTGTTCTTCAGCGGCTGCTGCACCGGGTGCTGCTGCTCCGCCAGCTACCATTACAGGTGCTGCTGCAGATACATCAAATTTTTCTTCCATAGCTTTGATCAGTTCAGAAACCTCAAGAACCGTCATATTTGCTACTGCTTCCAGAATCTGGTCATTAGTAAGTGCTGCCATATTATCTTCTCCTTAATTTTCTTACGCAACGATAGCACACAACACAATCAGAAGACTAACGCTGCAATAAATATTTTTCCAATACCCGCCAGGCGGGCCTGATTACAATTATTCTGCGGAAACTTCCGCATCAGCCGCAGGAGCGGCTTCTTCCGAAGGTGCAGCAGGAGCTGCCTCTTCCGCGGGAGCGGCTGCCGAAACAGAAGCATCCCCTTCCTCAGCTTTCTTATCTGCAACAGCCTGAAGAGTTCTAACAAGCTTGGTTGTAGTCCCCTGTATGGCAAAAAGAAGCATCTGAATAAGCTCTTTCTTTGTGGGAAGTTTGGAGAAAGCAACAATCTTTTCGAGATCGTAAAGTTCTCCGCCAATCAGACCGCTTTTAAGCTTAAGGGGAGTATCACCCTCAAACTCGACAAGAGTCTTGGCAGCCTGTCCGGCTTCTCCCTTTATCATCGCCACGGCCGTAGGACCGACGAGGAACTCTGCAACTTCAGGATGATCAAGCTCTCTGAAAGCTATTTTCGCATAGTTGTTTTTAACAACTTTCAGCTCTGCATCGCCTTCGCGAAGCTTTCTTCTCAGCTCTGTCACTTTCTCAACGTTAATCCCTCTGAAATCTGCAAAAATGAAGTCATTTGCTTCACCGAATGCTTCCTTCAGAGATTTAACGGCATCTATTTTACTCTGCTGTACTTTAATTTCAGCCATTCCTTTCTCCTTTGTCCTTAGTTGGCACTCACGGCAACTCTAACGCCGGGTCCCATAGTAGAAGAAACGGCAGCAGTTTTAATAAAATCACCTTTTACATCACTGGGTCTTTTCTTCACGAGTTCAGACATAAAAACATCGATATTTTCTTTCACCTTGGCAGGATCCATGGAAACTTTTCCAACAGGAAGATGAACTACACCGGTTTTATCGGCACGGTACTCTACACGACCCATCTTAAGCTCGTCAATAGCACCTTTGATATCCATTGTTACAGTTCTTGTCTTGGGGTTGGGCATAAGACCTCTTCTTCCGAGAACAGGACCAAGCTTACCAACCTCTCTCATCATATCGGGAGTGGCTACACAGACATCAAAATCAAGCCATCCACCTTTAATCTTCTCAACAAGCTCTTCAGCTCCAACGTACGCTGCTCCGGCAGCTTCGGCTTCAGCAGCCTTTTCACCTTTTGCAAATACAAGAACTTTTTTTTCGCCGGAAAACTGATTGGGAAGAACAACCGTATCACGAACAGTGTGACTTTTTTTAAGATTGAGATTTACAGCCATTTCGATAGTCTCATCAAATTTGGCGAAAGCGAGCTCTTTAACAAGAGACAAAGCATCTTCATATGTATAAAGAGCCTCCCTGTCAACTTTCGAAAAAGCTTCTCTATATTTCTTACCGCGCTTCATATCAGCCCTCCACCTTTACGCCCATAGAACGGGCAGTTCCGGCGATAATATTAATCGCCGCCTCAATGTCATTAGCATTAAGATCAGGCATCTTGAGCTCTGCAATCGGCTTCAAATCAGCTCTCGTAAGAGTAGCCACCTTCACCTTGTGAGGCTCAGCTGAACCCTTATCCAGCTTAGCTGCCTTTTTAATCAAAACTGCAGCAGGGGGAGTTTTAAGAATAAAACTGAATGTTCTATCACTAAAAACAGAGATTACAACCGGAATTGTAAGCCCGGGCTCCATGCTTTTCGTACGGTCGTTAAACTGCTGAACGAACTGCGGAGCACTTACACCGTGAGGACCCAGAGCGGGACCTACGGGAGGTGCAGGTGTAGCTTTACCAGCCGGCACCTGCAGCTTTATTAAAGCTGTTACCTTTTTCTTTGCCATTTTTTTCTCCTATGTGGTATTAGCGCCCCTGGCCGGGACTCCCATATATTTAAAAGAGCTATACTCTTTCAACCTGTGAAAAATCAACTTCCACAGGTGTATTTCTTCCAAAGATACCAACGATTACGCGAAGTTTTCCCTTCTCCTGCATAACCTCTTCCACAGTCCCGGAAAAAGACTCAAAAGGCCCTTCCATGATCCGAACCTCTTCACCCGTGACAAACTCCTGTTTGACATGAAAAGCTTTCTCGGTTTTAATCTCTCCGGTTTTCTGCAAGATCGCCCTTGCCTCGTCAGACGATATCGGCTGAGGCTTCGCACCAGGCGCCTGCCCGACAAAACCCATTACACCCTGTATCCTTCTGATCGCCGTACAAACAGGCTTCCACCCCCGATCAGGCAGGTCCATTTCAACTAAAATATAGCCGGGAAGAAATTTCCTGTTCACAGTTCTCTTCTTCCCGTTGCGCACTTCCACCACTTCTTCCGAAGGGACTTTTACGTCAAAAACAGCACCCCCCAGGGTGCCGTCTTCCATATAGAGCCTTATGTACTTCTCAATCTTGTTCTCATGCCCGGAATAAGTATGCAAAACATACCAGCCTTTAGCCATAACTCTTCCTTAATTTTAATGATCAGAAAAACAAGTATAATCCATTGAGCAATAAATAATCAACCAGCCCGAAAAATACAGCAAACAATACAGTAGAGACAAGCACAACCTTTACCGATGAAACAACAGAGTCCCAACTCGGCCATACAACTTTCCGCAATTCGCCATAACTCTCGGTTAGAAAAGTCCAAATTTTTCTCATAAGATACTCCCGAAAATAAAAAATACAGGCCAAGCAGGATTCGAACCTGCAACATCCGGTTTTGGAGACCGGCGCTCTGCCAGTTGGAGCTATTGGCCTGTATGCAAATTACTATTTAATTTTTGTTTCTTTGTGCACCGTACTGGTCTTACACCATTTACAGTACTTCTTGAGTTCAAGTTTACCCTGAACATTTCGTCTGTTTTTCTGTGATGTGTAATTTTTTCTTTTACAGTCACTACACTGAAGCGCTATCAGCTCAACAGCACCTTTCTTAGCTTTAGCCATGATTTCTCCTATCTGAGCCTGACACACATCAAGCTGTGATCATAAGAGCCTCCGACCGGACTTGAACCGGTGACCCCATCCTTACCATGGATGTGCTCTACCGACTGAGCTACAGAGGCTTGCCTCAACGCTCAGGTAGAGTATCAAAAAAGGATTTTCTTTGTCAACAGAATTTCAACAAAAGTGAAATTTTAAAAAAGAATATTAAAAAGAACCTTTCAGGTCCTCCACGTTCCTGAGAAATTTTTTAGCTTCTTCGGAAACAGCCTTGTACTTCTCATACTCTTCCTTATAAATTACCTCTTCTCTTTTGTCGGGCTCAAAAGTTTTCTTGATCCGGACAAGCTCGTCGGAAGCTTCGAGAAAATTATTAAAGCGGCCCAGAGCCGCTGAAGCCAGACAGGCTCCGCCGAGAAGCTCGGCATCTTCAACTTCGGGAACCAGAATGGGACAGCCTGTAATATTGGCTTTTATCTGATTCCATATGATATTTTTTCCCTGACCGCCCGAAACGCGCAGCTCGTCAACATTGCAGCCATTCTCCTCAAAGAGCTCCACAGCCCGACGGACCGCATACCCGATGGATTCCATAACCGAACGTCCCAGCTCATTTCTCCCCTGGAAAGCTTCGAGCCCGACAGCCATCCCGTTTGAGAACTCCCAGAGCCCCCCGTCTTTCAGTCCCGGAAAAAACATCGGCGTCCCGGAACCGGCGGGAACAGAGTTTATTGCGGCCAGTGTCTCGGCATATCCGTAACTCTCCTGCCCTGTGATACGGCGGTACCACTCGAAGAGACTCCCCGTCGAAGACAGTATACCCGAGACGTTGTAGAGCCCTTCAACAGCATGAGGGAGTGTTCTGAGCCTTTTATCGGGAACGGGCCTTTCTGAACAGAAATTAATACCCTCTGATGTCCCGGCTCTGTCACAGGTTCTTCCGGGCCGAACAACGCCGGTCCCTATTAGTGAAACCATAAAGTCAACACCGCCGCCGACAACGGGGATTCCCGGGTTCAGACCGGTGAGAACGGATCCGGAACGGCTGACAGTACCGACGACGGTACCCATGGGGACTATTTCGGGGAAACGGCTCTCATCCATTCCGTATTTCCGATAATCTTCTTTTCCCCAGATATATTGATCAAATTTCCTATGGGCCGATACGACTGCTTTTTCCCCTGTCAGAAGCCAGGTTATATAGGAAGATGTTGTCAGAAAGACATCAGTCCTTTCATAGAGCGAAGGATTGTGCTCCCTCAGCCAATTGATTTTAGGAAGATAGAAAGAGTGGGTATCTGCCACAGGAAGATTTTCATGCCCCATCCACATCAGCGGGCGATGAAGGACTTCCCCCTCTTTACCGAGGGGGATAATAGTCGGTCCGTTTCCACTGATGACAACGGCGGAAATATCCTGCCTGCTGAGGATTGAGGCTATTTCGAGAAAGCCCGACTTCCAGCTGCCGGCATACCCTTCGCCGGGATATCTTCCGTCTTCCGGAAAAAGATGAACTTTGTGATAGGCGAAGGCGTACCCTTCGGGAGAGATTATCGCTCCTTTAATCGACGATGTGCCGATGTCGACAGCCAGAATCAAATCAGCTACGGCCTCCTGCCAGCATTCGATGAATCATCTTATTGTTATCCAGCAGCGGAGAGAGAGACCTGTTGTGGTGAATTCTCGAAATAACTCTCGCAAAGAGATTGGATACATTGGCATTCAGATACCAGGCTCTTTTCTGCAACTCTTCGGGCGTCGTTACGGCATTGGTTCCGATAATGTAATCAAACAGGCCTTCCTTGAAAGCGTTATCAAAATGCTCAATAGCGTTCCCCGTAAAGAGGGGGAGAGAAATGGCACAGACAATTTTTTCCGCGCCCATATCCTTCAAAAGCCGCATGGCTTTTATCAGCGTCCCGCCTGTCCCGAGCATATCGTCGGCAATAAAAACGGTCTTTCCTTTTACATCTCCGAGAAGCCTGGCCGAAACGATGTTGGAATCCTTCGCGTTCGTTGTTACCTTGGAGTAATCTCTTTCCTTATAAAGAAGGGCCAGCGGTTTCTGCAGCGAGTTGGCGTAGTATTTATTTCTGTCAATGGCTCCCGTATCGGGAGAGACGACGACCAGATCTTCAGCGGGAAGATTGAAATGAGCATTCAGTTTTCTGAGGATCTGATAGGAAGCGTGCATATTCTCCAGATGAAGAGAGGAAAAGGTATGCTCGATTTCCTTGGAGTGAAGATCAAGGGTGATAATCCTGTCGACCCCCATGTTCTCGAAAATTCTTCCGAGGCTGGAAGCGGTCAGTCCTTCTCTCCCCTTTTTCTTATGCTGCCGTGCATAGGGATAGGCGGGAAGAACCAGAGTCACCCGTCTGGCGCCGCACTGTCTGGCGGCATCGATCGTCACAAAGAGATTGAAGATATGATCATTTATCGAAAGGACATGACCGGTCTCTGATCCTGCGAAGGAGAGTCGTCCGCGGTTCTCCACATCCTGAACGATGAAAATATCTTTTCCCCTGACGGAATAAAGTATTTCCGTTTTAAATTCTCCATTGGCGAACTTGGTGAATTTACAGGGAATTTTAAATGACGGGATCCGGTAGGAATTTCCGTCTCCGATGGTTTTGACCCGATGACTGTTCAGGTCGTTAGCCATATTAAGCTCTTTTACCGCGCTCTCCTTATCCAGGCCGTAAAGCTTAGCTATTCCCTGAGCTTTGATATCAAATCTCCGGGCATAGATAGTCTTCAGATGGGCTATAATAGAGTCGGCAAATTTTTCACCGCCGGGGCAAGCTATAATCCCGAGGGTAGTCGGCTTTGAGAAGCTCATTTGTCTCCCTTATATAATATATATATATTTGAGTGTAGAGTAACATGGTGATTTGAGCGTGGTCAATGTCAGCCCGGTAAGTGAGAAAACGATTGTTAAAGAAATTTGAATTTGGTAAAATCACTTTGCAATTAGCTGAAAAAGGATGAACGATATGAACAGACCCCCAAAGATAATACAATTCCTGATTCCCGCCCTAATAGCCGTTCTGCTGCTTACGGGCTGCGGCGGGAAAAAAGGCGAAGAAGAGAAAAAGAGCTTCTCTATCGCCGTTTTCGTACCCGGCGTTCTGGCGGGAAGCCCCACTTATGAAATGATGGACAAGGGTGTCCGCATGGAAGCGGCCAGAAAGGGCGCTACGGTGAAAACTGTGGAAGGTGGTTTCAACCAGGCGGAATGGTCCGAAAAAGTAACCGCTCTCGCTGCGGAGAAAACATATGATCTCATTGTTTCATCCAACCCCTCCATGCCGGAGATCTGCCGGGAAGTGCAGAAATACTACCCCGATCAGGATTTTCTCATCCTCGAGGGAAGCGGGAAAACTGATGATCAGATATCCACTTTCTTCTTCAATCACAGAGAACTGGCTTTTCTGCTCGGAAATTTTGCAGGCCTCATTACGGAAAACAGAATGGAAGGAAATGAAATCAGAAAAGTAGGCCTTATAGCCGGTCAGGAATATCCCGATATGAACAATCTGATCAAACCGGGCTTTGAAATGGGTTTTAAAAACATTGACAGCGCGATAGAGCTGGATTTCCGGGTTATCGGGAACTGGTACGATGCCTCGAAAGCCTCCGATCTGGCTACGGACATGTATGCAAAGGGAGCGGATATTATACTGACGATTGCCGGCGGAGCCAATCAGGGGGTTGTTTCCGCAGCCAAAAACGCCGGGAAATTCGTATTGTGGTACGATTCCAACGGTTATGCCATCGAACCGGGCGTTGTTATCGGCTCGGGGGTCATCCGGGAAGATAAAGCCGCAATGGAAATGATCAGCCGGGCGATTGACGGAACGCTTCTCAGGGGATCAGCCATCAAAGCCGGTGTAAAGGAAGGTTATGTCGACTTTATCGACGACGATGCCAATTACCTGAAATTTGTTCCCGTCGCTGTCCGGGAAAAGATGGATAGGATTATCAGCGATATGAGATCGGGCTCCCTGACTCTCCCGGCCGGAACGGAGAGGTAACACCTCTGAGCGAAATAGTGTCGCTGAAAATATCCGGGATCTCCAAGAGCTTCCCTCCGGGTGGAGTCAAAGCCTGTGATGACGTTTCACTACAACTGAAATGCGGAACAATTACAGCCATAGTGGGAGAAAACGGAGCGGGTAAATCCACTCTGATGAATATACTCTGCGGCACCGTTACACCCGATTCAGGGCATTTTTCAACTGAATCGGCCCCGGTCGTTCCGGGGCGCCCCGCCGGGTCCGCAGAAGCGGGCATCGGCATGGTTCATCAGCACCCCATGCGTTCCTCATCATTGACCGTTCTGGAAAACGTTATTCTCGGATATGAACCGAGGACGGGCATTTTTCTTACCGACCGCGCGGAAGCCCGGAAAAAAGTCATGGCCATTCAGGAGGAATACGGCATCGAACTGGATTTGAAATCGCCCTGCTCCGAACTGAATTCCCTGCAAATCCAGAATATGGAACTTCTGCACCTCCTCTATATGAATAGAAAAATCCTGATTTTTGATGAACCTACGGCCAGCCTTACAGAAATGGGGGCGGAGCATCTATTCGCCCGCCTGAAAAGACTGAGGGAAGAGGGAAAAACCATTATCTTCATTTCCCACAAACTGAAAGAAGTCTTTCAGATATGTGACGAAATCGCGGTTATGCGCAAAGGAAAAATCCTTATTCACAAAGCGGCTGATGAGCTGAAACCGGAAGAGGTTGCCGCCCTGATGATGGGAAGAAGAGAAGATATCAATTTCCCTGAGCGCAAACGGCCGGAAGGGAGAAAACACGGGAAAAGACTCTACAGGCTACAGGGCGTCGGCTACCGGAAGTCGGAAAGCCGGTTTCTCAGAAATATCAATCTCAATATCGGAGAGGGTGAAATCCTCGGAATAACGGGAATAAGAGAAAACGGCCTGGAGCTCCTTGAGGATATTATGGCCGGCATGGTGCATCCCCATGAGGGAAAACTCCATTTCAACGGCAGGGACGTAAGCCGTTCCGGTCCCGCGGAATTGAGGAGAATGGGAATCTCCTATGTGCCCGCCGACAGATTGAACCGGGGAATCAGCCGGGATTCCTCCATTGCGGAAAATCTCATTCTCCTCAATTATAAAAGAATGCACAAAATGGGCATTCTCATACCGTCATCCATAAAAAAATGGACAAAAGAGATTCAGAGCACCTACAGCATAGACGGCGAGCCGCAGCAACCTATCAGACATCTGTCGGGAGGCAACATCCAGAAAGTCATTCTATCGAGGGAACTTGAGGAGAAACCCGATCTCATCATTATCAGTGAACCGAGCTGGGGACTTGATTTCAACAGCCGGAACCGCCTTCACCGTGAACTGGACAGAACGGCCGGAAGGGGAACCGCCATCCTGCTTATCAGTTCCGACATCGATGAGATCCTCTCTCTTTCCGACCGGATCGCTGTCCTCTACAACGGCGCGATTGTACTGGAGAAAGAGAGAACCGATTTGAACCGGACGCAGATCGGCAGAGCCATGCTCGGCCTGGAGACCGGTAGATGAAAGATAAAAACAGACTGTTCGGCCGCTTTGCCGGAACTCTGATCACTCTCTTCGCAGTGTTTTTAACTGCCGTGATTTTCCTTCTGATTTTCAGCAAAGACAAAGGGGATTCTCTATACTATTTTTTTGCCGGTCCCTTTCTCAACAGCCTGTCTATCGGGAATATGCTGAATTCCTTCTCGCTCCTCACCTTCTCCGGGCTGGCCATTACGGTTGCTTTCCGCGCCGATGTCTTCAACCTGGGGGGAGAGGGACAGATATATATAGGAGGCCTTTTTGCCACAGCCCTTCTCTTGAGATATCCCGAACTGAGCGGAGGGGGAGGCATTTTCCTGGCGACAGTGGCAGCCGCTACAGCAGGAGGTCTGCTGGCCGGAATTTCGGGATGGCTGAAAGCGCGGTGGAATGTCGATGAACTCATTTCATCCTTTCTCCTGTCGGGAGGAATGATTCATGTGGCGGATTACCTGGTAACCGGCCCCATGTCCGACAGAAGCAGCTATCTTTTAATGACCGGGACGATCAGTGAAGCGTTCCATTTATCGCATTTGATGCCTCCATCCAATCTGAACATCAGTTTTTTCGGAGCTTTAGCCGCCGTAGCAGCCATGACGTTTTTCCTCTATTACACCAAGCAGGGATATGAGCTGAGGATTTGCGGTATGAACAGGGAATTTGCCCATTACGGCGGATTGAATACGAAAGTGTACACGATCCTGCCCATGTTTCTCAGTGGAGCCATAATGGGCCTGGCAGGCTCCTCGGCTGTCCTTGGAGTCCATCACAGCACAATAAAAGGTTTCTACAGCGGAATCGGATGGAACGGAATCGCTGTCGCCCTGATCGCCGGCACAAACCCTCTCGCGGTCATTCCCTCGGCACTGGTCTTCGCCTATCTCAATCAGGCCGCATCTACGGCAATGATAAAAGCCGATTTTCCCTTCGAACTGGGAGGGCTGATTCAGGCTGTCGTTTTTCTCCTCATCTCCTCAAAGATACTGGCGGAGAAAACCGAATTGCTTTTTACCTTTATTAGAGGAAAGAGAGGAGCCGGAAAATGATAGGAAAAGCGCTGATTTTTATGGTTCCCCTCCTCATCGCCGCTATGGGAGGACTGATTACAGAACTGGCGGGAGTTCTCAATATCGCTCTGGAGGGGATGATTCTGGCGGGAGCCTTTGCCGCCGTTGTGGCCGTGGATCTGACAGGCAGTCTCGCAGCGGGTTTTCTGGCGGCCATGACAGCATCGGGACTCATGGCGGTTCTCTTCTCTGTCACATCACTCAGGCTGAAGGGCAATATATTCGTTACGGGACTGGCGATCAATCTTATAACCCCGCCTCTGATCGCCATGGTTTCCAAATTGCTTTACGGGTCCGGCGGTGTCATCCGCCTCAGTTCGGGGACCCTGAATCTCTCACAGGCAGAATCACTTCTATGGCTGTTGTTCTTTACCGGAGCAATCTGGTTCGTTTTGCGTTACACCCCCCTGGGCTTGCGCATCAGAACAGCGGGAACGGATCCGGATTTTCTCTTTTCAAGGGGAATAAAACCTGCGGGAATACAAAGCCTCGTGATTATATTATCGGGAATTCTCTGCGGAATATCCGGAGCGATGATCTCCCTGAAACTGGGCGTTTTTATTCCGGGCATATCGGCCGGTAAAGGCTGGATCGCACTTGTCGCCGTTTATCTGGGATTTAAAAAACCTTTTCCCGTGCTGTTATCCTGCTTTATCTTCGCCATAGCCGAATCGCTTTCCGATGCCGCGCAGGGGATCATCGAGATACCGGCCAATCTGATTCTCAGCTTCCCCTATTTCATGACGATTACGGGGCTGGTTCTATTCTCTATCGCAAAAAAACGGAAACAGTAGAGGATTACGTATTTTTCTTGCGGTATCTACGATCATACAGTATTTTTATATGTATAATAAATTGAAAATCGTATTTCGAACGGAGTAAATAGATGAAAAAGATTCTTGCAATCAATCCCGGTTCAACATCCTCAAAAATAGGCTACTTTGAAGACAGAGAGTGCAAAGCATCCATTACAATAAGACATGATCAGGATGAAATCGCCCGTTTCAAAACCATTGCCGAACAGTACGATATGCGCAAAACCGCCATAATGGACTGGATGGGGGAACAGAATATCGATGTGAAGGATCTCGATGGCGTCGTCGGCAGAGGCGGCCTTCTCAGACCGACTCACGGCGGAACCTTTATTGTCAACGATGCTATTATCTCCGATTTGAAAAGCGCCAGATACGGAGTTCACGCCTCGAATCTGGGGGCTCTTATCGCCAGTGAGATTGCAAAAATGGCCGGGGTGGATGCCTATATCGTCGATCCCGTGACCACAGATGAGTTCGGTCCCCTGGCCCGCTATTCGGGCCATCCGGACATCAGCAGAGTCAGCGTCTTCCATGCCCTGAACCAGAAAGCATCGGCCAGAACGGTCTGCGAGAAGATCGGAAGGGAATACGAGGAGACCAATATGATCATAGCTCATCTCGGCGGCGGCGCGACCATTGCCGCCCATGAGCGGGGACGGGCCGTAGATGTCAATCACGGCCTGGAGGAAGGACCGTTCACCCCCGAACGCTCGGGAGGGCTTCCCGTTCTGGAGATTATAAAAATGTCCTATTCCGGCAGATTCACAGAAGATGAAATGAAGAAAAAAGTGGTCGGCCGCGGCGGTCTGACCGCTTATATGGGCACATCGGATGTACAGGCTATTGTAAAAATGGCCGAAGAGGGCGATGAGAAAGCCGGAGAAGTTCTCGAAGCCATGATTTACCAGATCTGCAAGGAGATCGGTGCCTGTGCCGCGGTCCTGAAAGGGAAAGTCGACGCCATCGTCATTACCGGCGGAGTTGCATACAACAGCTTCGTTACCGATCGGATTGAGGAGAGAGTGTCCTTTATTGCACCGCTCCATATCCTTCCCGGTGAAAACGAACTGCTGTCCATGACCAGCGGTGTTCTGAGAGTTCTCGAGGGAAAAGAGAAAGCGGGTCAATACTAATCATAAATCAAAAAAGGCGGCCTCCCGGCCGTCTTTTTAACACAATCCTAACATTTATCTAACACAAGCTTAACTATTCTTGAACAGTATGCTAACGTAAAATTAACATTATCTAAATTTATCCCGATTTACCATTCCGGCAATTGCTTTAGATTCCCTGTGAATCAAGTGGATTGGGGGTGAGAAATCCAAGGAGTTCAAATGTTTATACTAATCGTTCTAGAAATTATCGGGTCGCTCGGGGTCTTCCTCTTCGGTATGAAGATTATGAGTGACGGTATTCAGAAAGCCGCCGGAGAAGGACTGCAGAATGTTCTGAACCGGATAACAGCCAACCGCTTCGTCGCTGTTTTCACCGGTTTTTTCATTACGGCCATCGTTCAGTCCTCTTCGGCGACAACGGTTATGGTTGTCGGTTTCGTCAATGCCGGCCTGCTGACTCTGACTCAGTCGATCGGCGTTATAATGGGGGCCAATATAGGTACGACCGTAACCGGATGGATTGTATCCCTTCTGGGATTCAAACTGAAAATTGCCGCTCTGGCTCTGGAGATCATTGCTTTCGGTCTGCCTCTTTATTTTTCGAAAAAGGAGACGAGGAGATACTGGGGTGAGTTTCTGATCGGTTTCGGTATACTTTTTATCGGTCTGGATTTCCTGAAGGAGTCGGTTCCCTCCGACAATCAGGCCCTTATCGATTTTATCAGCCCCTATACCAATTTCGGTTTCGGATCCATCGCCCTGTTTGTCATTTTCGGCGCGATTATCACCATTATCGTTCACTCCTCCAGCGCGTCCATGACCATCGTCCTGACAATGGCCGCTTCCGGACTGATCGGCCTCGATGTCGCAGCTGCCATGATCATGGGAAGCAACATCGGAACTACAATCGACGCTTACCTGGCTTCTATCGGTGCTACGACAAACGCCAAAAGAGCCGCGAGAGTCCATCTGCTGTTCAATGTCTTCGGGGTTGTCGTCATACTCATTGTTTTCCGGCCTTTCCTGAAAATGATCCAGTGGATAGTACCGGGAGACGAGATCACAACAACGCTGGCCATGTTCCACACAATCTTCAACATAACCAACACATTGGTTTTCATCTGGTTCGTTCCACAGATAGCTCAATTGATCGAAAAACTGGTTCCCGAGAAGGAAACGGAAGAAGATGCGAACGTCTACCACCTCGATTATTTCTCATCGATCATACAGGATACGCCTGAACTGAACCTCCTCCAGGTTCAGAAAGAAGTGGTGACCATGACAGAACTTGTGGAGGATATGTTCAAGACCTATCTGAACGTCTTCAGCAATCCCGACAAAAAAATGGGATCTGAAGTTGAAAAGCTGAGAGATCAGGAAGATTATTCGGATCAGATGCAGGAGAAGATCACAGCGTACCTCCTCGAGTGTTCCAAAGAGAATCTGAACGAATCGGGCCGGGATAAAGCCACGGCCATGATCCGGATTGTTTCGGAACTGGAAAGCATAGGGGACAGCTGTTTCAGCCTCATAATGCTCTCACAGAAAAAATATAAAAAGAAAATTCCTCTTCATGACAATGCCATTGATGAAATTATAAGTTACTCGAAATATGTTGACGAATTCCTGCAGTTTATCAAGCTGCATGTCAATAAACATCTTTCCAGCGAAGATCTTGAGGAAGCCAATGTGCTGGAAGACAGGATCGACAGCTACCGGAACAAATTGCGGAAACAGGCGAGAAAGAAAATCATCGAAGGGGCCGATGTCAAAGGAGAACTTCTCTATATCGACATTATCCGCCATATGGAGCAGATCGGGGACTACTGTCTGAATATCGCACAGACATTGAGAAAAATTTAATATCCTGACCGCCCCCGGTGTTAATTAAATTGATTCCGGGGGCTTTTTTCTCTGATTTCGTTTTTCGCCTTCAGATACTTATAGACTTCATCCTGTCCTCGACAGGGTTCTTCCCCTTGTGCCTGAACATAGTTGTTTGCCAGGGAGTGTTCCAGAATTCTCGCCTTCACATTATCACGCCAGTAGATTTCAAAGATATCGATGATTTCCTTACGCAGTCTTTTATGCAGAATGGGACAGCTGACTTCCACCCTCCTGTCGAGATTTCTCGGCTGAAGGTCGGAAGATGTTATATACACTTTTTCATCACCATTATTGAAGAAGATAAGATACCTCGAGTGCTCCAGATATTTATCGACGATACTTCTTGCCTCGATATTGCCGTTCCCCCTCTTTCCATCGAGGTGAAGGGTAAACATTCCCCTGACAAGCATTCTCACCGTCACGCCGGCTTCGGCCGCCTTTAAAAGGGCTTCTCCCAGATCTTTGTCGGCGAAGTTATTCATCTTGATATAGATAAAGGCTTTTCTGCCTTCAAGAGCATTCAGTCTTTCCCGCTCAATGCAGGCCGCAATCCCCTCCCGGTTCGTAACAGGCGAAAGAAGAAGGTGCTCCGGCGCCTTGATATAATAAGATTTTATCAGAAAAGCAAAAACAGCTTCCACTTCCCTCCCGATTTCGCCGTTGCCCGTCAGCAGATAAGTATCGGTATATAATTTCGACGTATCCTCATTGAAATTTCCCGTGCCGATTGTGCTGTAGTACTCGATCTCTTTTTTTCTGTTTCTCCTGGTAACGAGACAGAGCTTTGAGTGGACCTTCATTTCGCTGAACCCGAAAATAACGTTAGCCCCCTCCTCCTTCAGCTTTTCCGCCCAGAAAATATTGGATTTCTCATCGAACCGTGCCTGCAGCTCAACAATAACGGTAACGGATTTCCTGTTTCTCAAAGCATTGATCAGTGCGTTGACAATACTGGAATACCGGGCTACACGATAAAGTGTGATGCTGATGGTCTCTACTTTCGGATCGATAGAGGCTTCCCTCAGAAAATCGATGATCGTATCGTAACTGTGGTAGGGAAAATGGAGAAGAATATCCTGTTTCTTCAGGACCGAGAGAATCCGGTCCTTTCCGATCAGGGCGTGATGTCTCAGCTGAACATGCCTTTCCTCCTCTTTCAGAAAAGTCAGTGAGGGAAGCTGGATAAAATCCTTGATATAGTGATAGCGCCCTCCGGGAGTCAGAAACTGGATTCTGCCTAGTTTGAGTTTCGTATAGATCAGCCGGAACATCTGTTCGGGGATCGTCTTATCATAAACGAATCGAACCAGAGGCCCCTGTTTCCTCTTCTTCAGGCTTTTGTTTATTTTATTGACGTAACTGGTATCCAGATCGTCTTCAAGGTCGAGTCCCGCATCATTCGTCACTTTGATATTGTAGGAATGATACTCTTTGAGATTGAACATTCTGAAAATGGAAGGAAGGCCGTAGCGCACGATTTCATCGATAAAAATGATTTCGACCTGATCTCCTTCGGTCGGAAGCTTGACGAAGCGTGGCAGGATCTTCGTCGGGATTTCGATGATACTGTATTTGCTCGCTTTCTCTTTCTGGAGAAGCTCCACCGCGAGATACAGAACCTGGTCTTTCAGTTTCGGGAGCTTATACCGGAAATCCAGGACCATGGGAAAGATGTGGGAACGGACTTTCCTGTTGAAATACTCCTGAACGAAGATTTCCTGATCCGGCGATAATTCGGTATAGCGCTTTATAAAAACATTTTCAGATTTAAGCTCATCGACGATCTGTGCGATCAGATCTTCAAAACGGGTTCGCTGATCTTTGACGATGGCGCCGATCTCATCAAGCACCAACTGGGGGTCGGTTCCCCCGATAAGATCGGGATCGATTCTCCCCAGCCGGACAAGGTGTGTCAGACCGGCTACTTTCACTCGGAAAAACTCATCCAGATTATTGGAGTAGATACTGAGAAATATTATCCGGTTTGCCAGGGGTACCGAAGGATCGGCAGCTTCCTGGAGCACCCTCTCGTTGAAGGACAGCCAGCTGACTTCCTTGTTGCGGAAATTCTCCATCAGTAATAATCTCCGAAGCAGGTATCGATGGCTCTGGCGTGGCGGATGAGATCGAGGTCCTCGGTCACCAGCTTGAGTTTTCCGGCGACTTCTTCGAGAGGACGGGCAATAATACTGTCTCCCTCCAGGGCGGCCATGGTTCCGAACTCCCCTCTGGCGATAAGATCGGCGGCATAGGATCCGAGCCGGGTCGCAAGAATGCGGTCCATGGGCGAAGGAGAACCTCCCCGCTGAATATAGCCGAGGATAGTTTCCCGGGCTTCAAGTCCCGTGAGTTTCGTGACGAGTTTGGCGATATAGTGGGCCGGTCGTATGGTTTTCATTTCCCCGCTGGCTTTCTTGGGGATTTCGATTCCCTCGGCAACAATAATAATGGAATAGGGTTTTCCTTCATTATAGCGGTGTTCGAGATATTTCTTGATGACTTTCTCCTTATAGGGGATTTCGGGAATGAGGATCATATCAGCCCCTCCGGCAATTCCCGAATAGAGAGTCAGCCAGCCGGCATGATGCCCCATAACCTCGACGACCATGATTCTCTTATGCGAGTTTGCCGTTGAATGGATGCGGTCGATCGCTTCAGCGGCGATCTGAACGGCTGAATCGAAACCGAAGGTCAGATCGGTCCCCCAGACATCATTATCGATAGTTTTGGGCAGGGCCACGACATTGAGGCCCTCGTTCTGAAGCTTATGGGCTGTTTTCATCGTTCCGTTTCCGCCGATGCAGACCAGAGCATCGAGGCCGATTTCCTTATAGGTTTCGACGATCTGGGCCGGTTTGCTGTTTATATAATCGTCGTAATCCACATCTTTATAGGGTTTCTCCCGGGATGTGCCCAGAATGGTTCCGCCCAGTGTCAGGATGCCCGAAAGGTCCCGTTCCGAGAGCTTGCGGAACTCCTTGTTGATCAGGCCGAGGTAACCGGAAGAAAATCCGTATACCTCCATGCCGTATTCGAGGATCGCGGTCTTTCCGACACCTCGTATAGCAGCATTCAAACCGGGGCAGTCTCCGCCCGCTGTGAGTATTCCGATTTTTTTTCCGCTGACTTTTTTTGTATTCATATGGCTCTTCCCCTTATTACTCTATATAAATTATTTTGTCATGATGAATTTTATGTCAACAGAGCATGTGTTTTGCATTACCTTATAATAAGGCAGCGGAGTTAATGAAAGGAAAAACCACACACAGCGGAGTCGTCCCTTACAGAATAAATGAAAACAGGGAAATCGAGATCCTTTTAATAAGAAATAAAAGCGATTCCCGCTGGATGCTGCCGAAGGGCCATAACGAAAAGGGAATGTCCAACAGGGATGTCGCCCATATGGAAGCCTGGGAGGAGGCGGGAATACGGGGCACAATTATGAATCCCGCTTTCACCAAATACGGTCACCCTAAACAGAATAGCAAAGTCAGGGTCAAACTGTTTCTGATGAAGGTGAGCGAAGTCGCTGAAAAATGGCCTGAAAAGAAAAAAAGAAAGAGAAAGTGGTTTCCCTTTGATGATGCCCGCAAGAGGATATGGCCGGGAAAACTGAGAAAAATGCTTCCCCTGATCAGCCAGACAATAAAAAGCAGAGAGGGTTTTATGAAAGAAATTTGTTTTATCCGTCACGGAAAGTCCGCACAGGGGCACTCATCGGGAAGTGATTTTGAAAGACCGCTGAACAGCAGAGGAGAACAGGACAGCCTGGAAATGGGAAGAAGACTGGCAGAACGGAATTTTAAACCGGATCTTGTAATCAGCAGTCCGGCACTCAGGGCCGCTTCAACGGCTCAGAGAGTGGCCGCAGAATTGGGATATGATATTGAAAGAATCCGATATGATGAAAATCTCTACCTCTGTGAAATTTCCGACTTCAAGGAGCTGATAAAAAACATGGATGATTCTATCCGGACAGTCCTGATCGTCGGTCACAACCCCGCCATTGAAATGGCGGAATATTATTTTACAGGGACCGGAAGAGACCGTTTCCCCACCTGCGGCCTCTTTATAATGGATACGCCCTCCTGGAATCAGTGCGGTAAGAGACAATGCAGAGAAATCTATTATGATTACCCCAAAAATGTGTTAAATTAATGTAGAGAGAGATAAGGGAGAGCGATGTTGACTGAGATAGAAAATGTGAGGCAGATTCCGGACGAGGGACTGCGCCGCTGGTTCATTGACAAGGATATGGATCTTATTCTCTGGTATGAAGACGATAAAGCCGACCCTACGGGTTTTCAGATATCCTATGACAAACGGTCGGTACAGAGAACTGTTACCTGGAAAAGCACCGATAGCGGCCGTTCCACACTAACCTGCGACGGTCCCTACAACCGAATGAGATTAATCAGATTGATGGAGCAGAAAGGTACGAATCTGGAACCGGAACTCCTGAAACTCATTCTTGGCAGTCTCCGGAGTCATACCACATAGGGATAGTAGACGAAAGCCGCCAGCACGACTGCCATTATGGCCGCCGTTAGAACTGCTCCCGCGCTGATATCGAGCAGTTTCTCCGCCAATTCATGATACTCATCTGTAAACATTTTAACCAGATATTCAATGGATGTATTGAACAGCTCCGCAACGAGGACGAGTCCGATGGAGATGACAACAGTCATCCACTCATATCTGTTGAAATGGAGAAAAAAACCTGAAAGAACAACGGGAAAGGCGAAGAGGAAATGGATTTTAAAACTATTATCCGTCTTAACCGCAATCCTGAGCCCTTTGAAAGCATAGCCGAATTTTCTGGCAGTATGGTTAAAGATATTCATATTTATATTTTATCATGGATCTTGAGATTTACAGCCTGCTGTATGTATATTAATAACTATGAAACAGTTAATTCGCACAGTTCTTGTTTTTCTTATAGGTATGATTCTGGCCGCCATAGCGGTTTATTTTTATTTTGATATGACTTCGACGCCGAAAGAGACCAGAAAGCTGGCTCCCCTGTCTCTTACAGGAGACGAGGAAGCCATCATAACCGCTTTATCGGGAGAGGTCTTTATTCTCCGCGACGACAGCATTATCACAGCCGAAACGGGAACTGCTCTCTATGCGGGAGATATTATCAAAGTCGTGGACGAATCGTTCTGCCAGATTCAGTTCTCCACGGTCGCCTCGGCGCGGCTCAGAAGCAATACCATAATTAAAATCAAGAGCATTCTCAATATGAACAGCACTCCCGATGTGAAGACTGAAATTCTCACAGGAACCATGCTCTACCGCGTCAATAAGCTCCGGGAAGGGGAAAAACTCGAAGTCAAATCGGAAGATAAAATTTACTCCGTCAAAGGAACGACCTTTCTTGTAGACCGGAACAGCGAAGGGACATCTCTCATTGTCGCCGAAGGATTGGTCAGTGTTGCCGCAGGGGATGGTAAAGCGGTACCTGTCGAAACAGGAGCCGGACAGGAATACTTTGTCATTCAGGGAGAATCCGCCGGAACCCTGTCTCCGATGTCCGGTTCTTCGAAAGAGATGATACGCGAGGGAGAGAGCTTCCGGGTTCTCGATCTGACCGGAGAGAAAGGGTCTCTTGTCAGAACGGGCATAGTGGCAATACCTTCAGATGCTCAGATCTACGTGAACGGCTACCTCTCGGGACGGGGCTCCTTTACGGGATTATATCCTTCGGGAGAAGAACTTACTGTTCTGGTCAGGAAAAGAGGATATGCCGATAAAGTCCTGATAATCAATGCGGAAACCGATCTGGAATACAGAATTGTTCTGGAACCGGAGATGACCGGTTCGGAGATTCTGGAGAGAGAAAGGGAAATCAGCGCCGAACAGGGTTTGGCGGACAGACTGAAAATGGAACTCGAATCACGCACGGAAAGGCTGAAGGAAGTGGAAGTGCTGATTATAGAGCTGAAAGAGGAGAACAGCGAACTGATTTCCCGATCGGCCCGCGATGAAAACCGCATACGGACCATGTCCGGCAGAATTCAGGAGCTGGAGCAGCTACAGACTGATTTGAGTTCCGACATTGACGATCTTGAGAGAAAACTCGAAGAAAGCGAAACACGGGAAGCCAAACTCCGCGATCTGATCAAACAGATTCAGGAAATATCTAGCGATAATCCGTAACGGGTATGATTTCGATTTCCGTTCCGGTCAGATCCCTGAAAGCCTTTTCGACTTTATCGGACAGAGACAGTGTTCTCTTTTCCAGTTCCGCGATTTTATTCATACAGAAACCGAAGTCTGGATTGCCGGTGGTCCCCGGGTAAGTCCGGCTGGCAAGCGCCGCGCGGGCATCCCTGTCCCCCAGCTTATGGAGATTGAGGCCGACTTCCCTGTAAGCCTCTCGGAAAGTGCTGCCGGTGGCGACCATTTCGAGCGCCGCGTCCGTGGCATGAATATCCGGTGTAAATCCGGCGGTCAGATTATCCTCCCGAACCTTCAGACGGTCGACCGTCAGCTCCATAACCCGCAACATGGTAAGAGCCAGACGGGTTCCCCTGATAAAGGGCTCTTTGGTCATCTGGACATCGCGGTTGTAACCGGAAGGCAGCGATCGGATGATATTTTTAACCTCTGTCGCGGCCGCGGAGAGAACGGCCGAGGCGGAACGCGTCAGTTCGAGACCGTCGGGATTTTTCTTCTGAGGCATAATGCTGGACCCCGTACAAAGTTCGTCGGGCAGTTTGAAGTAGCCGAATTCCGGCAATGAAAAAAGGATGAGATCCTGAGCCATCTTGCTCAGAGTCAGACCTATCTGATCGAGAGAATCGAGAATGATGGATTCGAATTTCCCCCTGGAATTATTGGCGTAGATGACATTGTTCTGAACGGAAGGAAACCCCATAAGACGGGCTGTCATCTCCCGGTCCAGAGGCAGGGGAACGCCGTATCCGGCCGCGGCGCCGAGGGGATTCTGATTGATGAGCTCCAGAGTGTTGTATACACCTTTCAGATCGTCGGCCAGCTCTTCGGCATAACCTCCCATCCAGAGCCCCACTGAAGAGGGCATGGCCGTCTGCATATGGGTCCGCCCCGGCATGGGAACGGAGCTGTGTTTTTCCGCGAAATCAAGAAGCGTTCTGACAAGGCCGAATCCCGCATCGAGAATTCCGATAAGAGCCGAGCGCCCGTAAACGCGGACAGCCGTAACGGACTGATCATTCCGGCTTCTCCCCGTATGGATCCGCTTGCCAGCATCGCCGCAGATCTCCACCAGTCTGTTTTCGATAGCCGTATGCCCGTCCTCATCGCTGAGCTGGATATCGAATTTGCCGGATTTGTGATCGCGAATGATGGAAATCAGCCCATCTTTAAGACTTTTAAGATCTTCGGAACTGATAATCCCGATAGACTCCAGCATGGAAGCATGGGCCAGAGAAGCCAGGCAGTCGGAAGGAACCAGATTCATATCGAGCCGGTAGTCCCGCCCGACGGTAAACTCCTCGATAAGCTTATCGGTCGAGTAATTCTTCTCCCACAGTTTCCCCATAACTTCCTCCCCGTCTACAGTGTAAAAATGATGTATTTGGGCTGTAGGCAAGGCGTCAGGAGCACAGAAAGCGCAGAATAGCGGAGCTATTTGAGCATTTCGAGCACCGCACAACGCAGCATACAGTTCAAAGACACTTTTTTGAAAAAAAAAGAGGCTGTTGCTGTGTAGAGCAACGCCTCTTCTATCATTGATTAAATAAAAAAATTATTCAACGTTCAAAACGCTTTTCATGGCGTCAAGCAGACTGTTTTTGGGAAGTGCTCCCATAGCCATCTGGGGCTGTCCGTCTTTGGGGACGAAGAGGAGAGAAGGAATGCTCTGGATACCGAAAGCGGCTGCCAGTTCCTGCTGTTCTTCCGTGTTTACCTTGTAAACGTTCATTTTACCTTCAAATTCAGTTGAGAGCTCTTCGAGAATAGGAGCAACCATTTTACAGGGGCCGCACCAGTCAGCGTAGAAATCGATTATGCAGGGCAGATCCCCTTCGAATTTCCATTCTTTATTTTCTGTATAATTGAATACTTTTTCTTTGAAAGTATCCACTGTAAGATGTTCAGCCATTACATCACCTCTTTTCTTTTTGTTGATCCGAATATATATGTTTTTCCATATATAGTCAACATAAATAAATAATTTTTAATCGTTTCGCTGCTTTTTCAAAAATAATTGCCATCGGGCAGCGTACACTTATAATTTAATATAATGAAGAAAAATCACCAGAGCCAGGAAAAACTGGAAAAACTCTACAATAACTGCCCCTCCCTGGAGATTGATGACAGCGATAAAATAGTCATATTCAGCGATTTTCATCTGGGGGGCAGAAAAAGCCGCGATGATTTTCTCCCCAATTCAGAAATGTTTCTCACCATACTCGAGAAGTATTATTACAATAGAGGGTACAAGTTGATCCTGAACGGCGATATCGAGGAGCTGCAGAAGGTATCGCTGACCACGATCTACAGGAAATGGCACGATCTCTATGATCTGTTCGGAAAATTCCGCGACAGAAACGGCCTCTTTAAAATTGTGGGAAATCACGACGGCGATCTCCTGCTCATAAAGAACACCATCAATTTCCGCCCCAACGATATAAACTATCAGATTCTGCCGGCATTGAAGATGCTGTATAAAGACAACAGGATATTTGTTCTCCACGGGCATCAGGCCTCGAACTACCACGGCCTTTTAAATTCCCTGGTCGGCCTTTCACTGAAATATATCGCTCACCCCCTTATGATAAAAAATATCAAACGCCCATACACCAATGTAAAAAAACTGAAAGCGGAAGAGAAGATTTACGATTTCAGCAAAGAAAAAAAGATCCTCTCTCTCGTCGGCCATACCCACAGGGCTCTCTTTGAGGGACTTTCCGAAGCGGATCACCTGAAATACAATATTGAACAGAGAATCAGGAAATTTCTCGAGTCCGATGAGCATGAGCGGGCGAAACTGGAATCCTCCATCAGAGTTCTGGCCGATGCGCTGAAGGAACTTCTCAAAACGGGAGATCACTACGACTCGTTCAGCAGCATCTATGACCATATGATCATTCCCTGCCTTTTCAATTCCGGCTGTGTCATAGACAAAAAGGGGATAAACTGTCTGGAGATTGAAAACGGCCAGATATCTCTTGTCGCCTGGTACGACGAAACAAACCGGAAAAGCAATATAACCTATAATCCCGTTACCCACAAAAGGCTCGATGATACGGATTACTGCCGGGTCCGTCTGAAAAAAGACTCTCTCGATTATATTTTCACAAGAATAGACCTTCTGACTTAAACCGCCGGTTGACCGTGAAAAAAGAAGTTTTAAATATCCCTCTCTTGAAAAGAAAAGGGCACTGAAGTATGATTCAAGTTTAGGAAATCAGTCATTTATGCAACTAACCAAGGCAATTGAACTGGAAGAGGAAAGCTTCGGACTGTTCGTCTCGAATGAAATGAGCGAGATGCTCTCCCTTACGTACCTGCTTTCCAGGCAATCCAGCTATGACAATATACAGCGGCCGATTATCGGCAAATTACATCTCGAGTCGACACGGTGTGAAGAGCTCCTCGATCACTACGGGGCCAAACAGAACAGATACTGGTACCCTTTCCGTCAGACTATAGCCGTCAGCAAATCCTTTACGACCATTGCCTACAATCTCCTTCACATAAAGCAGACAGCCCCTCTGTACAATCTGAATGAAGTGGACAGCGACTTCCTCAATGAAACGGACAGGGTCAGCGATATCATCCTGAAGAGTCTGATACAGAATTCCCGGACCATGATCAGCATCGTGCAGAAAAAAAAGATTCTCTTCAATGACAGATCCTTTGAAATCGAAAATTTTACGGAACTCTATCCCGAAGGAAGACTGCCGAATAACCGGAAGCGGCGGAGAACACGGTTCCCTTCGCGCATAGCCATTAATCTCGCCACGTCCTTTCTCAATCTGGCTGAAGAGAGCAAGAGCCTGAAGGTCTACAAAAAGATGAGCCGCAGGGATTACAGAAGCTGCATTCCCGATATTATAAGTGAAGAGGGAATGAGGATTCTGGAGAACAAGTTCCACAATCTCCAGTCGATCTACGATACCCATCTGGAACTGACCGATATTGCGCTCCACGATAAAAACCTGCCCATCCTGAGAGGCCAGATTTCTCTGGTCTACAATCTTCTTGAGACGGCTACCGTGCTGGTTCACTATATCGAAAGGCATGCCGGTTATTTCAGCAGGAAGTGGAAATACAAGAAACATATAGAAGAGGGGCAGTGCCTTTCCATCCTGATGGATTACTTCATAAATTACTGTGATAAAATCATCGTTTCCGCACAGGAAGTGTGCCGGACCGTACTCCGTCAGTATTCCGTACCGGACAGAATTACCGTCAGCATTCCCAACTACAGAGGCTTTCATGTCCGCCCCTCCACGCTTATCTCGAAAATCGTTCTTCACTACGGCGGCAATGTGAAAATGCAGCTCCACGATCAGATTTATGACGCCTCCATGCCCCTCGATCTGTTCAGAGCCAATGAAGTGATCAACTCCGACAAAAGAGCGGCCGCAGCAAGGGAAATTATGAAACATCCCCTTATCCGCCAGCTGAAAATTGAAAAATTTCCCCCCGAGGAAATGAAGAAGAAGCTCCGAACGATCTTTCTCGACCTGATGGAACAGAAGACCCTCCTCCTCTATGAGAACAGCTTCTCTTTCGAGGAACTGGCTCCTCTGGAAGACGAGAATCTGATCGATTATGTCAAGAGAGCGATTACGACCTACCTCGCGCTGGGTAAAATCGATATTTCCAGCAATCTCACCGTGACATTTTCCGGGGATAAAAGAGTTCTTAAAGATATAGAAATCCTCGCCGCAAACGGTTACGGCGAGGATCTTTTCGGAAACAATATCGTTCTTCCCGCAGAACTATCCTATCTGAGACGTTAGGCTTCAGGAAAAGACGATCTCTCCCTCTTTTACATCCACGTGGACAGTTGAGCCTTCGGGATACTCTCCCCCCAGGATTTTTCTGGCCAGGGGATTCTGCACCAGATTCTGGATGGTCCTTTTCAGAGGCCTGGCTCCGAAGAGGGGATCGTATCCCTCACGGGCCAGATGTTTCAGAGACTTATCGCTGAAACTCAGCTCGATTTTCTGCTCCTTAAGCCTCCGGGCCAGTTGGCCGGTGAGAATGTCGACTATGCCCAGAATATTCTCCTCTGTCAGCTGGTTGAAAATGATGATGTCGTCAATGCGGTTGAGGAATTCCGGTTTAAATGTCGATTTCAACATTCCGTCCATTCTCTCGCGTAGCTCATCACCCGGTAATCCCCGGAGAATAATATCGCTGCCCAGATTGCTCGTCATAATGATGATTGTATTCTGGAAATTGACGACCCTCCCCTGTCCGTCGGTCAGCCGCCCGTCATCGAGAACCTGAAGCAGGACGTTAAAGACATCGGGATGGGCTTTTTCAATCTCATCGAAGAGGATGACCGAATAGGGTCTGCGGCGAACCGCTTCGGTCAGCTGTCCGCCCTGTTCGTACCCCACATATCCCGGAGGCGCTCCGATAAGCCGGGAAACCGCGTATTTCTCCATGTACTCGCTCATATCGATACGGGTGAGGGCCCTCTCGTCATTGAAGAGGAAATCGGCCAGAGTCTTGGCCAGTTCGGTTTTTCCCACTCCGGTCGGGCCGAGGAAGATAAAGGAGCCCTGAGGCTTTCCGCTCTCCGACAGCCCGCTCCGGTTCCTCCGGATAGCGTCGGAGATCGTTTCGACCGCATCATTCTGACCGACAACCCTTTCTTCCAGAATTTTCTCCAGCTTCAGGAGCTTCTCTTTCTCCGAGCTGATCATTTTCGAAACCGGTATGCCTGTCCAGGCCGAAACGACCTGGGCGATATCCTCTTCTGTCACCTCTTCCTGGAGAAGACTTTTGCCCGACTGGATTTTTGCCAGCTCCTCCGTTTTACTCTGCAGCTCTCCATGGGTCTGAGGGAGCTTGCCGTGTTTGATTTCAGCGGCGCCGGCATAATTTCCCTCCCTTTCGAAAATTGTTTCCTGAGCCTGAAGGTCTTCGATCTGCTGTTTCAGATCGCGGATTGCCTCTATGATGCTTTTTTCGTTGTGCCACTGGAGAGAAAGAGAATCGAATTCGCTTTTCAATTCCGCCAGTTCGGCGGCGATGTTTTTCTTTCTCTCTTCCGAGGCGGAATCATCATCCCGTGAGAGAGACTGCTTTTCAATTTCCAGCTGAAGCATTTTTCTCTCGAGACGATCGATCTCCTCGGGCTGGCTCTCGATTTCCATCTTGAGCCGGCTGGCCGCTTCATCGACCAGATCGATAGCCTTATCGGGCAGGAATCGGGAGGTGATGTACCGGTCGGAAAGGGTTGACGCAGCTATCAATGCGTCGTCGCGGATTCTCACGCCATGATGGATTTCATACCTTTCTTTTATTCCCCGGAGAATGGTTATCGAATCCTCAACAGACGGTTCAGATGTATAGACCTGCTGGAACCTCCTTTCAAAGGCGGCATCCTTTTCAATATGCTTTCTGTACTCATCCAGAGTTGTCGCTCCGATAGTTCGCAGCTCCCCCCTGGCCAGAGCCGGCTTCAGAAGGTTGGAGGCATCGGTCGACCCTTCGGCGGCACCGGCACCCATCAGCGTGTGGAGCTCATCGATAAAGAGGATGATCTCCCCTTCCGATTTTGTCACGTCCTTGATGACAGCTTTCAGCCTCTCCTCGAATTCACCCCGGAACTTGGCTCCGGCGACAAGAGATCCCATATCGAGAGCCAGCAGCTTCTTGTTTTTCAGAGAGTCGGGAACGTCTCCCGACACGATCCGCCGGGCCAGACCTTCAGCTATGGCGGTTTTTCCTACGCCGGGTTCTCCTATGAGGACGGGGTTATTCTTTGTCCTTCTCGAAAGAACCTGCATGACCCGGCGTATTTCCTCATCGCGGCCGATAACGGGATCCAGCTTTTCCTTCCTGGCCAGAGCTGTCAGATCGGTACAGTATCGCTCCAGGACCTGATATTTCTCTTCGGGGCTCTGATCGGTCACCCGCTGATTTCCTCTGATGGAGATCAGAGCCTGAAGTATGGAATCACGGGTTATGCCGTGTTTTTTGAGCCTGTCGCCGACCGATCCGCCCGATGCAGCCAGAGCGATAAGCATATGCTCCGTTGAAATATACTCATCTTTTAAATCGGAAGATTCCTTCTCGGCTTTTTTCAGTAATGACATGGACTGGCTGGAGAGGGAAACCTGAAGCGTGTCGCCGTAGGCTCTGGGGACTTTGCCCAGAAGATCCTCCACATCGCCGGCCAGCATGGATTTTTCGACTCCCAGCCTGTCCAGGAGGGGTGAAATTATGCCCTCCTCCTGCCTGATAAGGGCCTGAAGGATATGTATCGGCTCAATCTGACTATGCTGCTTCTCCGATGCGATGCGTGATGCGAGTTCAATGACTTCCTGCGCTTTAATGGTAAATCTGTCCTGCACGGAAATATATCCTCCATTGTTGTTTCTTGATTTTACACTGGAAAAATAAGCAGAAAAGCGAGGCATCGTCAAATGAAGAATGCCGCTATCATTACAAAAGGGTTCGATAGTACGAGAGTTTGAAACTGAAACTTGAAGAAGCTATAAAAAAACCTCCCCGCGGACAGGGAGGCAGATGAGATAAACTGAATTTATTAAACGAATTTGTTATAGCTGCGGAGCATCATAAATGTCTCCGAGTTCGTAACGCCTTCAACATTGGGCAATTCTTCAGTCAGGAACCGCACCAGGTCTCTGTTTGACGAAACCAGAACTTCCACAAAAAGATCGTACCGACCGGAGGTGAAGGAGACGGAGAGAACATTCTCCAGGTTCGCGATCTGATCCGCTTTTTTCTTTAACAGGGAAGATTCCGTTATGTTAACAGCGACTAAAGCCAACTGCAGATTTTCAAGCACATCGGGATTGATAAGCGCGCGAATTCTCAGGATTCCCGCCTCTTTAAGTCGCTTGACTCTCTGGCGGATCATCCCTTCGGAAACGCCCAGTTCCCGTGCTATAGCGTTATTGGGAACAAATTTTTCCCGTAAAATATCGATGATTTTCCAATCTATTTCATCTGGCTGCATTTCGAATACATCCTTTCCATATGATATATCAGTTATTGTATTCGTTTTTCGTAAATTGTAAAGGGATATTTCTGGATTTCGTAGTTTAAATTTGATAAAAACATCATATGTTTATTATGTCTCACCTATTACCAAAAATCCTGTTTCGCAGTAAAGTAAGGTCATGAAATTGAAGACGAATCTAGAGCAGATGATACCGTATAAACCGGGAATTCTTAAGGAAGGAGCGATCAAGCTCTCCTCCAATGAAAACAGACTAGGCCCCTCCCCTATGGCCATTCAAGCCGCATCGGAAGCTCTTGCCGATGTACATATCTATCCCGACGGCAGCTGCCGGAAACTCAGGGAATCACTTGCGGACAGACATGGAATCAGCGCAGAGAGTTTTATCGTGGGCAACGGTTCCGATGAGATTATGACACTGATAGCCGCCGCATACATAGGTGCGGACGATAATGCCATTACAGCGGAGAGTACGTTTTCCGAATACACGTTCGCCACAATACTTTATGCCGGAGAAATCAGAAAAGCTCCCCTCAATGAAGGCACCTTTGACCCCGAAGCGATTCTGCAGCGGATCGATGACCGGACAAAAGTCATATACTTCTGTAACCCTAATAATCCCACTGGAACTTATGTCAGCCATGAAAGACTGGACAGTATGCTCTCCAGGATTCCCCATGACGTTCTTTTCGTTCTCGATGAAGCATATGCCGATTACAGCGATGCCGACGATTTTCCGCAGTGGAAAACCCTGCTGAAAAAATTTCCGAACCTGATCATACTCAGAACATTTTCCAAAATATACGGTCTGGCGGCGATGCGGATTGGATACGCCATGGCAAAGGAAGAAGTCATCAACCAGATTCTGGTAACAAAACAACCCTTTAACGTGAACACCCCCGGACAGCGGGCAGCGGAAGCCGCTCTGAAAGACAGTGAATTTTACGAAAAAAGCAGAGCGATGAACAGGGAAGGGAAGAAATACCTCTACAGAGAGCTGGAAAGACTGGGACTGAAATTTTATCCGACCCAGGCGAACTTTATCTGTATACACGTTAAAAGAGATAGCAGTGAGCTGTTTCAGAACATGATGGGCAGAGGCGTGACAATCCGCCCGCTTGCCAGTTTCGGTCTCAACGAGTGGATCCGCGTGACTATTGGTCAGGAAGAAGACAATAAACTGCTGATCAGAATCCTGGAAGAAAGTCTGAAATGCTGATTGCTCTGGCAGGTAAAGTAGCTCTCTATTCGCTGCTTCCCGCATTGATTCTGATTTCACTGCTTCTCTCAGGGGGAAACGGAGATCCTCCCGATAGAAAGATTTTTATAAAATTTCTCTTCGGGGGAGCCATTATACTCATCCCTGCAGCATTCCTTGTAGGCATTATCTCACCCTTCTTCGATGACCAGACAGGAATTCTGAGATTTCTGTCACCCTTCTTTGCCGTATCGCTGATTGAAGAGACAGCCAAGCTGTCGGTGATAAGGTTTCTATTGAAAAGACTGCCTCAGAGCCGGTCGACTGAAAAAGCCATGACACTCTCCGCTTCGGCCGCAATAGGTTTCGCCATGGGCGAAAACATTCTGTATATGGCGGGAACATCCGGATTTTTCCCTGTTATGGTAATCCGTGGGATAAGTGCACTTCCCCTCCACACCCTATGCGGAGCCATGATGGGCGCTTTTATTTCGAAAAGCCTGCAGCAGGAAAGAGGATTTAATCCCCGGACAATAATCCTGCCTCTGCTCTGTCACGGTATCTATAACACCTTTCTCCGCCTGCCCTCTTTCTGGCCTCTTTTAATTTTTCCTCTTCTATTCTATATGTTTTTATTTCTGATGAAACTGAAAGGATCTATAGAAAACAATTGATGATTCGGGAAACTCCTTTTATAATATTTTTCTTTTTCTCCGGGAACCATTGACAAAAAATCCTATTAGCTATAATTTACTGAACGAAACGACGCAGGGTGGAGCAGTTGGCAGCTCGTTGGGCTCATAACCCAAAGGCCGTAGGTTCGAGTCCTACCCCTGCTATAATCTGAAACAAAGTATATGATCCTCTCTTTTTTCATTGAATCTGTTTCAGAGACTAACTAATAATGCGGCGCAGGGTGGAGCAGTTGGCAGCTCGTTGGGCTCATAACCCAAAGGCCGTAGGTTCGAGTCCTACCCCTGCTATATAAAATCAAGAAGACTTCCGAAAGGGAGTCTTTTTGCTTTTATAATTTTCAGGATAGGACTCGAAACATGAGTTCCCGTTCCCGGAATGTACAGAGACTGCGGAAGAACCGTCAACAGAACGACCGGAACCGGTAAGGGCAAAAAACAGGGATGATTTTTCAGCTCTGCAGGAGCCTCCAGGGAGAAGCCTGAATTTGAAAGAATGAAAAAAACTCCATTCCTCTTGACCTGGAGTTAACTCTATCTAATATTCTGTGTCTCTATGCCGGAAAAACAAGATATAACGCTGGAAACTCTACCAGCCCTGGGTGAAGATGAATCTCTTCATCTCTATAACAGAAAAGGTGAACTCCTGCTCAGAAGCTCGGGAAAGTGGTTACACCCGCTTTTCGAAGTGGAGACTTTTCTCAAATCCCGGAACCTTTCGGGAAAAGATCTCCTTCTCCACGATAAAATTGCCGGTCGAGCCGCTGCCGCTTTAATTACACGTATGGGCTTCAGGTCCTGCTCCATCGATCTGATCAGCCGCCCGGCTCTCGATCTCTTCAGAAAGCACAATGTACGGTGCCGTCACGGCAATCTGGTCGATAAAATTGCCTGCCGGACTGAAAACCTGATTAACGGGGAGATGAATCTGCAAAGCATCTATCTGATGATCCGCAAAAGAGCCGGCTATTCCATGGGGGCGGCTTTGACAATCAGGAATCTGAGATCCGGCTATAATGGTAAGGAAATTCTCCGGGGACTGAATCTCGAATTGAGCGGTGGCGATCACCTTGTCGTGACCGGAGATAACGGAACGGGTAAATCCACTTTTCTGAAAACTCTTATCGGCGTCCAGCCCCTCTCCTCCGGTGAGATTATCCTCGACGGACGCACCCCGGCTGAGACGGAGGGCCCGTCGCTGATCGGTTATGTCAACCAGGGACGTCCCGGCTCATCTTTCCCCACAACGGCGCAGGAAATTGTCTCTCTGGGGCTGATCGGAAGCCGGCTGGGAAGGGATGAACAGAAGAACCGCATCGAAATCGCCATGAAACGGACCGGCTGTTTTCACCTTCGCCATCGCGATGTCAACACACTTTCCGGAGGCGAGAACCAGAGGGTGGCCCTGGCGAGATGCCTCTGTCAACAGGCCCGGCTCATATTGCTCGACGAGCCCACATCCTTTCTGGACAGGGATTCGAAAGAGGATTTTCTGGAAATTCTCAATCAGGTAATAGACAGCACAAGCCCCACAGTCATTATGGTTTCTCACGATCATCAGTGGCTGGAAAAGCTGGGATGGGAGACACGGGAACTGAAGGATGGAATACTATGTTAGAGCTTCTCTCCTACCCTCCCATCTATAGAGGTCTGATTCTGCTGCTCCTGACGGGTTTTACTTTTCCCCTGGCCGGCGTTTTTGTCCTGCGTATGAATCTGCTGCCGATCCGCTATCTTCTGATGCATGGCGTATTGCTCGGAGGTGCCCTGGGATTGGCATTGAGATGGAATACCGCGCTGACGAGTGTAGCGGTTAATATTCTGATGATTCTTGTTCTCAACGGGAGTAAAAAGACACTGAAAACCGGATACGGCCACCTTTCGATGTTTTTCATGGTATTTTCCGTGGCGGCGGCTTCGGTTATCACATCCCTGTTCCATGTACCGGCCAAGGATACGCTCACCCTGCTCTGGGGAAGCCTCTATGCCAACTCACCGATGACGGTTCTCATAACGGGAGCCCTCAGTATCGGACTTGTTCTTTTTTCAGCGCTGAACTTCAGAAAGCTCACAGTCCTCTTTCACGACAGGGAGGTCGCATCTTCGCTCGGGATAGCCGTACCGCGCTTTGAGCTGATGGTGATGCTGATAATCTCTCTGTCCGTGGCTTCAGCCATGAACCTGATGGGAGCTCTCCTTCTCGATGTCCAGCTGATACTTCCGGTTGTTATCGCCGGTTTGCTCTCATCGGGCTTGAAACAGACAATGGTTTTATCCTGTCTGCTCGGAGGAGCTTTCTCTCTTGCCGGATTTTTTACGGCTTTACTATTCGATATTCCCGTCAGCTCCGGTATCGCTATTCCGGCGGCTGCGGTTTTTATCATAATCATTCTTTATAAACAAGGACAAAAAACATGAAAAACAGAAATACCTTTCTTTCCATACTGTTCGTGCTTGCGACGGCAGCAGCGGGACTTTCCGCACAAACCGATCACATGATTCTGGCGACAAATGCCTGGACGTCGGCTTTTGTCACAATGGCCGCCGGAGAAGCGGAACTCCTGGCACCAGCCGATATGGTTCATCCGCCGGAATACGAACTGAAGATATCGGATGTCGCAAAAATACGCGATGCCGATTACCTGGTCTACGGGGGATACGAAGTCCTGATGAAAACTGTTTTCGAGAGTTTTCAAAAGCCGGAAGATCAGATGGTGCAGATCACGACCAGTTACGAACCCGCAACGGTGGAAGCATCGGTTCTGGCCGTAGCACGGAAAATCGGAACCGTTCCGGCTGCCGAAAAAAATATAGAGTCCTATAGAAAACTGATAAGCGACGGCAGGAGCAAACTGAAAGAGAGAGGAATTTTCGGAAAGGATGTTCTGGTCAACTTTCACCAGCGTCCCCTGGCACAGGCTCTCGGGTTTAATATCCTGGGAGTTTTCGGCCCTCAGCCCCTGTCGCCCTCCGATATTTCAAAACTCGGAAAACTGAAGCCCGAACTGATCCTCGATAACATTCACAATCCCATGGCCGCTCCTCTCGAAGAGATCCTCGGTAAAGAAGCCGTGATTCTGATCAATTTCCCCGGTTTTCCCATGAGTGACGGAACAGAAGCGCCGACGAGTCTGTCAGGTGTCGCGGAACACAATATAAATGAGATTTTGAAATTCAACTGAGCTCAGCGATTTTTGCCGCTCAGATGGAACGGCTCAATATATTACCCCAGAATATTTCTCAGCTGTTTTCTCAGCTCATTCATTTTATAGGGCTTTTTTAAAAAGCCCAGAGCACCGGCTGCCTTTAGTTTCCTGAATTCCTTCTTCATATTGTAGCCGCTCGATATGAGGACTTTCACGGAAGGCGATAGACTCTTCAATCTCGATAGAGTTTCGTAACCGTCAAGACCGGGCATAACCATATCGAGTATAACGATATCAATTCTGTCTCCCTCTTTCCGATAGAGATCAAGAGCTTCCTCTCCGCTACCGCAGCTGATAATGGAATGATTATCACTGACCAGTATATCTTCGAGCATATTTCTGAGCATCGTTTCATCATCAACGATCAGAATCGTACTTTTTCTGACTGCAGCCTCTTCGGATTTTTCCTTCAGATCATGTTTGAACCCCGACTCTCTGTCCAGGGGAAGATATACAGAAAATTCCGTACCGGCTCCCTCTTCACTGGAAAAGGTGATGTACCCGTCGTGCTCTACAACAGCTCCGTAGGTCGAAGCGAGTCCCATACCTGTTCCCTGGCCGACATCTTTCGTCGTGAAAAATGGCTCGAAAATATGTTTTTTCAATTCAGCCGGAATGCCCCACCCTGTATCGGCGATTCTGATCCGGACGAAATGCCCCGGTTCGAGATGGTTGAAGACGACCAGATCGTCTTTGCTGTCAAACTCCAGGCATAGTGTTTGAACCGTGAGCGTCCCTCCTTCAGGCATGGCCTCAACTCCGTTCAGGATAAGATTGCGGAAAGCCTGCTCCAGCTGATTCGGGTCCCCTTTGACAATTTTGCAGATGCTATGAAAATCCTTTTTTACTGCGATCGATTCAGGGATCAGTCCTTCTATATCTCTGAGAACAAGTTTCAGCTTTTCGTTGATATCGACGGGTTCGAGCATAACCTGCCCCTTCCGGGCGAAAGAAAGAAGCTTTTTCGTCAGATCGGCAGATCTGAGGGCGCTGTGGAGAATATTGCTGGCGAATTTCCGGTATTGGGGATTCTCCAGCTGATGACAGAGCATATCGGCATAACCGATTATGGGAGAAAGCTGATTGTTGAAATCGTGGGCTATACCGCCGGCCAGCTGACCGATGGCGCTCATTTTTTCAGACTGGCGCAGTTTATCCTCGAGCAACCGGCTGTCGGTGATATCGCGGATGGAAGAGATGACCACTTTCCGCCCCTTCAATTCCGCTGTCCTGGAATTGATGATAACGGTCCTCAATTCTCCCGATGCGGTTCTGACCCGTCCTTCCACATTCCGCCAATCCCTGTCTTCCGGATCGGAGAGAATAGAGACATCATCGGTTTCGACAAAATCCAGCGCTCTTCTGTTTATGATCTCCTCATAGGAATATCCGCTTTTCTCGACGGCACGGCTGTTGGCCTCGACGATGACACCGTTCTCCGTAACGAGAATGACATCGAAAACGGCATCGACGAGAATCCTGTATTTCAGCTCATTGTTTTCCGCTTCTATCTTGGCTTCGAGAAGTTCCGCTTCCATTTTTCTCTTCTGCATCCGGGACTGGTGCAGATTGTAGACTTTATCGATTTTAGTCGGGAGCTCCTCTTTCAGAGATTCTGATTTGACAACAAAATCCAGAGCGCCCCTCTTCATGGCTTCGATAACAGTTCCGATGGAATTATCGACGGAGAGGAATATAAATGAATAGTCCCTGTTCCCCCGCCCCAGAGCCTCGAGAATTTCCAGCCCGTCCATACCGGGCAGCCTGTAATCGAGGATGACTATGTCGGGAGAAACGATCCCCTCTTTCAGGCTGTTATAAGCCTCCAGACCGGATGAAATGACAGATGTTCTGTATTTTGAAGGCTTTAATGCTTTTTCAATAAAGAACAGATCATCAGTATTATCTTCAACAATAAGTATATCGATAACCGAATCCATCAGCGGAAAATCTCCTTTACGTCACTAACCGATCCCCAATAGTATTCCAGCTGTCTGATTTTTTCAGTGAAATCGCTGAAACTGACCGGTTTGATCATAAAATCGTTGGCACCGAGACTCAGCGCTTTCATGGCGTCTTCCCGGCGCGATGTCGTGGTCAGCATAATAACGGGAATGCTTTTAAGTCTATCATTCTTTTTTATTGTTTCAAGAACCTCAAAACCGTTGACAAGAGGCATATTGATATCGAGGAGGATAAAAAGAGGCAAATCCTCCAGACCCAAGGCGAAATTTCCCGTTTCGAGAAGATAATCGAGTGCTTCCCGGCCGTTTTTCAAATGCCTGATGCGGTTCGCATCTTCCGGCCCCTTCGAAAGAGAGCGGAGAATTAAGCGGGCATGATCTTCTTCATCTTCAACAAGCAGAATATCAGCCATGAAGATCTCCAGAGAGAACGGATTCGGGGAAATCTATGGTAAATGTGCAGCCGCGCCCCTCCCCTTCCGAATAGGCTCTGATCCGTCCGCCATGCTGTTCTATGACTTTCCGGCTGAAGGTAAGCCCCATGCCCACGCCTTCGGCGCTGTTCATCTTAAGCCTCTCTCCCGGTTTGAAAATCTTTTCCAACTGGCCGGCAGGTATGCCGATGCCATCATCGCTAAGGGAAAGAGTATTTCCCACGGCACTGATGTCGATGTTCTTTCCGCCGTACAAGACCGCGTTGAGAATTAGATTCCGGAAAACTCCTTCAATCCGGGATAAATCAGCAGACATGACAGGAAGAGATCCGCAGCGGATGGAGACTTTCTCTTTCTCCAGCAGTATAGCCATATCCTTTTCAATTTTGCCGATAAGTTCAGCGAGAGAAAACTCGGAGACATTCTTCTTCACCGTATTCAGCCGCGAGAGGTCGAGCAGACTCAGGACCAGTTTCTGCATGCGCTTTGAATTGACCTGAAGCCTCTCCAGACAGAAAAGGCCCTCCTCGTCGAGGCGGTCTCCGTAATTCTCCAGAAGCTCCCCGGCATATCCGCTCATGGAGACCAGGGGGACCTGCAGGTCGTGAGAAGCGATATACACCATCTCTTCCAGCTGTTCATTGCTTTCTTTCAGGTCTCTTTCTATTTCCAGACGGTCCGTAATATCGGTGCCGATACAGAGCGTCTCCCTCAGATTCAGATTATCGTCCCGGATGAATTTCAGACTCCATTGAATGTAGAGATCCCGCCCCTCTTTCCGGGGCAACCGGTCGACAAAGCTGTCCCTGTCTTTACTAAGCCGCTCCTCGAGACCGCACTCCGCCGAAAAAACCGGTCCGACGGGGCTCTTTCCCTCGAGGCTGTCTGAACCGAGCCCGAAATAATCCTCTCCGAAGCGGTTGATGGCAATAACGTCTCCGGATCTGTTGAGCCGGAGAATGATTGTGCTCGCATATTTGACCAGGGTCTGATACTGCCGTTCCTGAATGGTCAGCGCCTCCGTTCTCAATCTCACCTGATGACGGAGAAGGATGATAAAGAGGAAGAACAGAATGACCAGGCCGGAAATTACAGCCATTGTGACAATGACCCAGAGCGGAATGATGACACGCCTCAATTCCTTTCCGGTCATCCAGTAATTGAGGGTCCTGTAATAAAATGAATTCTTTTTCTCCTTCCATTCGATGAGGTGGTAATCGATGTGACGGAGGACATCGGCCATTCTTCCCTCTTCTGATGCGAAATAAATGGAAAAAGGTGAGAAGAGAATGCTGCTGGGAATGAGGTCGTACTGCTCAACATGGCGGAGACCGAAGTGCTGGGGCGCGACGCCCGCCAGAACATCGCCCCGGTGGACAGCTTCAAAAACATCATTATGAGTGGGGTATTCGACTATGATGCTCTGTATGCCCAGCTCCGCGGCGGTCTCGATATAATGCTGGCCGTTAATGTCCTCCGCCATGATAGCGACCCGTTCCCCGGCCAGATCGTTGATATTGATGGACTGCCTATCGGGCCGCGTAAAAATCTGGCTCCACAATTCGATAACCGAAACCGTGTTAAAATCCATGATTTCATCGCGCTCTTCCGTATAGGCGACGGAGAGCATAAGATCAATGTCTTCCGATTGCAGTCTCTCCAGCCCTTCGGCCCAGCTCCCTTCGACAAAAACGAAGTCCCAGGATTCCCCTTTGGCCATCTCTCTGAGAAGATCGGGATACAGACCGGCGGGATTTCCTTTCTCGTCAATGAAATTCATGGGTTCAAAGGGGAAAATTCCGACTCTGACCCTATCGGAATGATCGTTGAAAGGGTCTGCGAACAGAGAAGCGCAAAAGGAGATGATGAGAAAAACAGATAATTTTAAGACGAGAAGAACCTGCCTCATTCTTTCATTATAGTACAAAAGGAGTTAAAAAATGAAAATTGTACTGTTCTTTATCCGCCGGCCTATAACACTTTTCCCCTGTGCCTCAGGTACCAGAACCAGGCCTGAAGCGTAATGGCGCTGTTGTAGGGTCCCGTGCCTATTTCCGCGGCCAGTTCATCGACGGGAACCAGTTCCATATCGATCATTTCGTGTTCATCGAGATTCCGTCTGCCCAGGGGAATCAGATCTTCCGCCAGAAAGGTGTGGGAATGGTTGTTCATAAACGCGGGATTGGGGTTAATGGTGCCGATCTGCGTCATTTTACCGGCGCGGTATCCCGTTTCCTCCTCCAGTTCGCGGTTCGCCGCCTCCAGAGGTTCCTCACCGGGATCGATCAGTCCGGCGGGAAATTCCTTGGTCAGGGACGATGAGCCGTGGCGGTACTGCTGGACAATGAGAAAACAGTCTCTGCCCCGGCTGTTTTTGACGATGGGGAGGATGGTAACCCAATCGGGCGAATCGATCAGGGTGAATTTCCCCTGCCGGTTTTCAGCGGCTTTTCTCCAGATACTTTTGACTTTGAAGATCCGGCAGTCCATTTCTGTTTTTTCGCTGTCGGTCTCCCATAAAAGATGTTCTTTATCCATTAACTCTCCCTGGGATAGGCGTATTCCTCTCCCTCAATATTCCGGAAATAGTAATTTTTTTCATCTTCTCCGACGGCATAATCCTCGGTCAGGGGAATTTTTCCGCCTCCGCCGGGCATATCCACGGCGTAGACGGGCAGCGCCAGTCCGGAAATGCGTGTTCTGAGCTCCTTCATAATCTCCCGCCCCTTTTCCAGGGGGACCCTGAGATGGGAAGTCCCGGCAGCCAGATCACCCTGAAAGAGATAATAGGGCTTTATTCTCAACCGCACCAGGGCTTGAAAGAGTTCCTCGAGCGCCGGAACAGAATCGTTGACCCCCCGGAGCAGAACCGACTGATTGAGGACCGGTATCCCGCGGTCTATAAGACGGGCCGCCGCCTCTTCGGACTTTGCCGTCAATTCCCGCCGGTGATTGAACTGAGTGACGACCCAGAGCGGGCCGTTCTTCTGAAGGATTTCCACCAGCCGGGGTGTTATCCTCTGGGGGAGAACAACGGGGATTCTGGTTGCCAGCCGGATCGCCATATGGGGGCGGACCTCTCTGATTGTTTTCAATATGGCTTCCAGTTTGGCATCGTTACAGGTAAGGGGATCGCCTCCCGAGAGTAATATTTCATTGACCTCCCGGTGCTCCGCCAGATAGGCGGCCACCTGCTTCATTTCCTGAGGTGAGACGGTGCTTCCTTCATGGCCGGCAAAAGACCGGCGGAAACAATGCCGGCAGTACATGGCGCAGCTATCGGTTACGAGGAGCAGGACCCGGTCGCGGTAACGGTGTATCAGCCGGGGAACAGGGCTGAAGGATGTCTCGCCCAGCGGATCGGTCAGCTCGCATTCCCCGATGGTGTATTCATCGACGAGGGGAATAAACTGACGGCGGATGGGATCTTCGGGAGTATCCTCCGCCAGAGAAGCGTAATAGGGATTGACCAGAAACTGAAGGCGGTCCTCCTCCCCCCCCTGTGCGAAAAAAGCCCTCTCACCTTCTGTCAGAGTGAAATTCGCCAGATCGCTTGCGCTCCTCCATGATTTTTTTAACAGTTCCGACCATTCGCTGTCTGCCATAACCGCGATAATACACCAGTTTTCCCTTTTGTTCGATAGTCCCCTCCTTCTGTTTCTGTTGTCTTTAAGCCGGACATTCTCTATATTAAAGAAATGAATGATTCTATGGACCGCATCACGGAAATGATTATTAAAACCTATAAGGAGAAAGGGGTTCTCAACCATCTTGAAGGCCCCAATCTCCCCTCGAGAAAGAGCATCCGCGAAATTATCCGGAATTACGAATCGATCATTTTCCCCGGATTCGAGTCGGAGGAAAATCTGGACAGCGAGCTGATCTCCTATACCATAGGGGCGAAAATACAGCAGCTGGCCAAAGATCTGACCCTGGAAATACGGAAAAGTCTGAAATTCGGCTGCAGAATAAAACACAAAACCGAATACTGCACCATATGCGCCGAAAGCGCCGAACAGATAACTCTCGCGCTTCTGAACAGGATTCCGGAACTGCGGGAAAAAATCCTTCTCGATGTGGAAGCGGCGCTGGCGGGAGACCCGGCGGCCAGGTCCAGCGAGGAAGTCATTCTCTCTTATCCCGGTCTGGAAGCTATCGTCGTCCACCGCTTCGCCCATGAACTGTACCTGAAGCAGGTTCCCCTTATTCCCCGCATGATGAACGAATACATCCACCGCCACACAGGGATTGACATTCATCCCGGCGCGACCATCGGAGACCATTTCTTCATGGACCATGGTACGGGCATCGTCATCGGCGAGACAACCATTATCGGAAACAACGTCAGCGTCTATCAGGGCGTGACCATCGGAGCTCTGAAAGTGATCAAAAAAGAAGCCGAGGTGAAGCGCCACCCCACCATTGAAGACAATGTCACCATCTACTCTGGAGCGACCATCCTCGGCGGGGAAACGGTGATCGGGAAAAACACGACGATCGGAGGGAATGTATGGATTACCAGCTCCGTACCGGCTGACAGCCGCATCTATCTCAAGCCGCCGGAGTATATAATAAAAAACGGCTCGTCTTGACAGATCCCCCGCTGAATGTAGTATATAAGTCAGGATATAAAAGAACAGGAAGGAATAATGACGGAAAAAAAAGAGAGCAGCTGCGGCAACTGGACGTTTCTGACCAATCATGCCCATGTTCTGCTCTGTCTGGCCGCCGATTCGGCTATGAGGATCCGCGATATAGCTCTGGAGGTGGGCATCACCGAACGGGCGGTACAGCGGATTATCTCGGAACTGACCGAATGCGGCTATATCAGCATAGAGAAGAAAGGCCGCAACAATATTTACATGATTCACAGAGACCGGCAGCTGAAGCACAAAATAGAATCGCATAAGAAGATCGATGATCTCATCAATCTGATCTACAGCTGATTTTTTTTATCTAATTATACGAATTATTTTTCGTGTATTTTATTTCCTGTAACTTGACTCTGGAATTGCAGTTCTATAGACTTGTAAAAAACTCTCAAAGGAGTAGATTGAAATATGGATAAAATAAGAACTCTCGGTATCGCCGGTTCCGGTGACGCGCCTGTGGAAAGAGAGAGAATTCTCAGATACATCAACCTGAAACTGGCTTCGCTCGGACTTCCCGTTCAGGATTCAGAAGAAACGCCGGAACTGGAGATAGCCAGGGACCTGATCGAAAACTACAAAGAAAAAAACCGGCTCCTTTCGTCTTATCTCTGTCCCGTGGACCAGAGAATCCAGGATTTCCTGGACCGATATCTCGATGACCTGAACCTGACATCAAAACCGGAACTCCCGAAGGATTCGCTGGTTCTCGACCGCTACGGGCTGGCCCGGGAACTGAGTCTGCCACCGGAGAAAAACGAGTTCATAACCGATATTATCAGCTCCTACAGAGTGAAACAGGGGATTCTGAACAATCCCAAAAACGACAGGAGAACCACGAAAGGCTCATTCCATGTAGCCGAAGGGGGACTCCCCGTACCCTTCGATAAAAAGTCGGTACCCAAAGGGGCTTTCGCTGCGCTTTTAAGCAGAGCGATAAATGACGCCCCGGCCGATCTGAAGGTTCTCCCCTTTTCGTCGGAACAGGAAGAAAAAGCCCGGGTGTTTCTCTCCCTTCTCCTCCGCCCCGTCGTCGTTCCCGAAGTAGAGGGCTTTACGCCGAGAAAAACCATGGAGATCCGGTTCTTCGCCCCGGGAAATCTTGTCAGCAACCTCGATTTCGTCGAGTCCATTTTCGGAAACGCCGGAGACCCCTATCTTCCCGAGCACGATGCGGCCCTCGATCCCGAGCACTGGACGGGCCACACGGGCTGCGTCATCCTGGCGCCCCATCTGACGGAAGTAACCAAGAAGGAAGCCGGACTGCCCCCTATCAGCGAGGCAACGGATAGACAGAAAGCCGAGGGGATGTGCTGGGAATCGGAAGAAGAGCTCTACAACGAGGGATCGCCCTTCAAGCTGACGGCCCGCGATGACAGCGGCGTAATCGTCACCCTTATCGCCGACAACTATTTCGGCTATTCCAAAAAAGAAGTGAAGACCCAGATCGGCTATTCGGCCAACCTTCTCGGCCTCGCCGAAGAGGAGCATGCCGGAGGAGCTCTGGCCTTCCCGAGCTTCAACCTGGGATCCCAATTCCTCCCCGATACGAATATGCACTTTCTCCACCAGGAAAAGGACCACAGTTTCGGCAATTTCAAAGCGGTTCTGGGCGATGATTTCATAGAACAGAAGGACGGCTACGGAATCGACCGGAACTTCAGCCATATCATCTACATTCCCGAGGACGCCCGCATCGACCTGGACTCCCAGGAGGCGCACTGGACACATAAGGGCAAAAAGAAATCTTTGAGAGTTCTTCCCGAGAATATTTATGTTCACCCGTCGGGGTATAAAGTCCGGATGGAAAAGCACCCCGCCTCTCCCGCCTGGCGGCTCGTGGGAACCGTGGCCGAGGGAACCTTCTGCCACAAACCCTGTACGGTTTCCGGCGGGGGGAAATCGGAGATTTCCAAATCCATCAGCGATGCCATGACCTACGGCTCCGTCTTTATCGGCGATTTCAAAGCCGATATGGATATGGCCGAAGAGATTATCGATTACAACTACGGCGAGAGATTCAAACCGGAATACAGAAAGACCCTGAAGCCGGGTCACACGACCAGGCCCCTTCTCAGCGAAGAGCGGTCTCTCGGGTCGGTCATCAAGCTCCTCTCCCCGTCGTCGAACAATACCGATGAGTTCAACAAGTGGCTGGCTAAGATTCCCCTGAGAGTCAAAGCCCTGGTTTTCGTGGTGAAACGGTTCTATCAGCCCGAATGGGGGAAGAGCTGGCGGGACAAATTCTCCGTCGATATCATCAACTCCGAACCGGGCCACGTTCTCAAG
>JAFGXR010000071.1 GCA_016936555.1 Spirochaetales bacterium
ACCGTCTTCACAAGCCCTTCGTCAAAAGTAACAGACTGCGTCCATCCCAACTCGCTCTTCAGCTTGTCGCAATTAATGGCATATCGCCTGTCATGTCCCGGCCTGTCCTTGATATAGGTAATCAGCTTCTTGTAATAATCCTTGTCCTTGCCTTTCTCACCGGCCACGATCTCGCAGAGACTGTTCACAAGATGAATATTCTCCCACTCGTTCTCACCGCCGATATTATAGGTTTCTCCGATATTTCCCCGCTTCATAACGGCCCAGACCGCGGAATTGTGGTCTTCAACGAAAAGCCAGTCCCGGATATTCTTTCCGTCTCCGTAAACAGGAAGATCTTTCTCCTCCAGCATATTCTCGATCATCACGGGAATCAGTTTTTCCGGAAACTGGTACGGTCCGTAATTATTGGAGCAATTGGTCATTGTAACAGGAAGGCCATAGGTATGATAATAAGCCATTACCAGATGGTCCGAAGAAGCCTTGCTCGCCGAATAGGGACTTCGGGGATCATAAGGTGTCGTTTCGAAAAAGAATCCCGTCTCCCCGAGAGAGCCGTATACCTCATCGGTGCTGACATGGTGAAACAGCTTTCCCTCCAGTTCATCGCCCCAGGTTTTCCGGGCGACATCGAGCAGAGTAAAGGTTCCGATTATATTGGTATTGATAAATGCTTCCGGCCCTTCTATGGAACGGTCTACATGACTTTCCGCAGCCAGATGACAGACAGCATCGATATCATATTTATCAAAGAGGCCCTGAACCAGGCCTCGATCGCAGATATCACCCTGTTCAAAGACATATCTTTCAGGAAAATCCGCTGCGACATCATCAAGGCTGGCCGCATTGCCGGCATAAGTCAATTTGTCGAGATTGATAATTCTCCCTTCATATCCACTCTTCGACAACACGGTTCTGATGAAATTGCTGCCGATAAATCCGGCTCCCCCTGTGACGAGGATGTTTTTGAATTTTCTCATGTTTTTTCCTTTTGCTTCAAACAATCTGGTTTAGATTTAATAGAGACGGATTCCGTTTCTTTTAATTTCGGGAATTACCGGAATCAATGTTTTTTCGAAATCCTCGAAAGTAAATCCCATTGCGTCAAATCGAAGATCAAAATCCTTTCCAAGCGAGAAGATCTCCCTGGAATGGGAATCGGATTCATCAAGAATCACGGCAATATCAATATCGCTCCACTTTGAATACGTTCCGGTTGCATAGGATCCAAATAAATACAGATTCCGGGTTTTATACATTGTATTTATTTCATTCCAGAACCTGCCAATTTTTATAAGTAAGGAATTTTCAATTTCAGCCATTGAATCACCTCTTCTGTTTTTTCCAGAAAGAACTCGGACCTTTCTCTATTCAATTCGATGGAAAGTTTACTTATTCTCTCATTATATCTGCTTGCGATATAGTAATAGGATAAATCCTTAAGATAAGTATTTGTATTTGCATCCGGTAAAATACTCAAGCCGTCAATTAATCGAAGCAAATCATGAATTCTCGGCACTGACAGATTTCTGAACTCATAGATTGCTTTGATCATCTTCTCGATTGACTGCTGACAGGTTATACATACATATAAATATCTTCCACTGGAAGTCATGGCTTTTGCCGTTTCCAGATCATATTCCGCATGTTCAATCCAATTGGAGACCCGACTGTGCAATCCCTGATAATCATTCATAAAATACTTGAGCGAAGTATTCCAATCCGGCACGTTGAACTGTAGCTTCGATGAGACTTTTTCTTTTGATAAAAGTGAATAGGCAGGTCTCTTTGCCTTTGTCGGATACTCCCCTGATGAACAGGGATTAATATTGCATTCGGTCTTCACCAGTCCCTTCTCTCTTCCCAACCGGAATATTTCTCCGGCGAATTCATGCCAGCTGCACTGACCTTCTCCGGAAAAATGATAGGTTCCGTATTTTTCAGAACCGGATTCAATGACCGCAGCAATCAGATCAGCCAGATCTCGAGCCCAAGTCGGTGATCCGATCTGGTCGGCCACAACTTTTATGGATTCACGGCTGTTCATCAACTTCACCATGGTGTAGACAAAATTCGGTCCGTATTGCCCGTAAAGCCAGGCCGTCCTGATAATAAAGTGCTTCGATGCAATCCGGCGAAGACTCTCTTCTCCTGCCAGCTTACTCGCTCCGTAAACTCCGACAGGACCGGTTGGTGCCTCTTCATTCAAAGGCTTTTCGGAAGTCCCGTCAAAGACATAGTCCGTTGATATATGGATGATCGGTATATCTCTTTCCTCAGCTATCCGAGCCAGATTTGCCACTCCGTCCCGATTGATGCTGTAAGCGGCATCTGTCTCATCCTCCGCTTTATCGACAGCTGTATAAGCCGAACAATTGATTATCCAGTCGGGGTTGTGCTTTTCCCCGTACGAGCTTAATGCTTCCGGATCAAGAATGGAGACTTCCCTGTCCGTTCCTGTATATTCTATTTTTTCCGCTTCAAGAGCCCGGCAGAGTTCCTGACCAAGCATTCCCGCGTTTCCTACTACCCAAATCATGAAAGCCCCTTAAAACTGCTGCTTATTCGCTTCTTAATGTTTTCAATTATTACTAATGTTGTATTAAAGGCATCGAGCGCTAACTTTAAGCCTTCAACAATCTCATCTTCATTATCGGGGTATTCATGAGTCAAGACATTTCTCAGTTTTCTATACCCCATCCAGGTTTCAGAGCTTTCGACTACTTCCAGCTTTTCAAGCCTATCCAGAATATCAAGCAATGACATATCATCACGAAAATCCCCAATCTCATCAAGAAACAATTTAAATAGTTTCTGTCCCGTCAGATCCTGAAGTTTTATATAACGGAAAATAAAGGAATCGATAGTTTTAATTTTTTGTTCATCAGTAAAAACATCTTTCGAGAAGTCTCCCCACTCAAGTATTTCTTTCTTAGCCGACTCAGCCCTTTTGATATGCAATTCGAGAGTATGTAACACATCTTTCAGCATAAGCGGATCCCCGTGTTAAGCACTTCAGAATACAATTTGTCATAGCGGTTTTCAGGAGTGCTGATAATAAGATCGACTTTCCTTTCGATGCCTTTCTTCTCAAGCTGAGTCAGGATTGATATTTTTTCTGTCAATCGTACAGAATGGTCCGTCAACAGAAATAGATCTATATCACCGCCTTTTTTCTCGTCATCTACACGACTGCCGAAAAGAAAAACCGCAGCATCTTCTATAGAGCCTTTAATAGTCTTGACAATTATATCCAATTGATTCTGAGAAACTCTCATATTGAATTATATCCCGTATGGTACAGTGCCGGTAACACTTTGTCTTTATCTGAAACTAATGGCTTATCAATCACACCTGCCAGCGGCCAGGGAATATTCAGATCCTTGTCGTTCCATATAATCCCGCCATCGGATTCAGGCGCATACTCTTCCGTACATTTATACAGGAAGTGAGTCTTGTCCTTTAAAGTCAGAAATCCATGACCGAATCCCGGGGGAATATAGAGCATGGTTCCGTTTTCCTCTGTCAACTCAAGACCGAAATGTTCACCATATGTGGGAGATCCCTTTATAAGATCAACGGCGACATCCCAGACAGCTCCTTTAACAACTCGGACCAGCTTACCCTGAGCATGAGGTGCCGACTGAAAGTGGATTCCCCGGAGGACTCCTTTCGATGAGAAGGAGTGGTTATCCTGATTGAACGGCTCCTCGATTCCCGCTGCGACAAAATCGCTTCTCTTGTAGGTTTCCATAAAAAATCCCCGGTCATCTCCGAATTTCCGGGGCTGAACGATCACGACACCTTTCAGAGGTGTTTCTTTAAATTCAAAGGGCATATCAGTTTTCGTGCTCCACTAATTTGACAAGGTATTCCCCATAGGAGGACTTCCTGAGCTCTTCAGCTAATTCATTCAGCTGATCCAGACCGATAAATCCCTCGCGATAGGCGATCTCTTCGATACAGGCAATCTTCAACCCCTGCCTGGCCTCAATGACTTCAACGTACTGGGAAGCTTCCAGTAAAGACCGGTGGGTTCCCGTATCGAGCCAGGCGAATCCCCGCCCCATAAGCTCGACTTTCAGCTTCTTCCGCTCAAGATACACTTTATTGACATCGGTAATCTCCAGCTCGCCCCGCGGCGACGGCTTGAGGTTACAGGCGATATCGATGACGTCGTTGTCGTAAAAATAAAGACCGACAACCGCGTAATTCGATTTCGGATTTTCCGGTTTTTCCTCCAGCGACAAGGCATTTCCCTCATCATCAAAATCCACAACACCATATCTCTCGGGATCCGTTACGTAATATCCGAATACAGTGGCCCCATCATCCTGGGATGAAGCCCTCTTGACCATTCTGGCAAAATCATGGCCGTAAAAGAGATTGTCCCCGAGAACCAGAGCGACAGAGTCACCCCCCACAAAATCCTTACCGATAATAAACGCTTCAGCCAATCCGTTGGGAGCATCCTGCACGGCATAGCTGAGCTTCATTCCCAGCTTTGCCCCGTCTCCCAGCAGATCTTCAAAACGCGGCGTATCCTGGGGCGTGGAAATAATGAGAACTTCCTTTATGCCGGCGAGCATAAGCGTTGACAGCGGATAATAAATCATAGGTTTGTCGTAAATCGGCAGCAGCTGCTTGCAGATAGATTTCGTGGCCGGATACAGTCTTGTACCGGAACCTCCCGCCAGTATTATTCCTTTCATTGAGTACTCCTTCAGTCCCTGCTGTAGAGGTCTCTTGTATAGACCTTTTCTTTAACATCATTTAATTCTTCATGCATTCTGTTCGTCAGAATGATTTCCGAACGCTTCTTGAACTCATCAAGATCATTGACGACTTCAGAGCGGAAAAACTCTTTACCTTCCAGTACCGGTTCGTAAACGAGGACCTCGATTCCCTTGGCTTTGATCCTCTTCATGATTCCCTGAATCGATGAAGCGCGGAAATTATCCGAATCGGTTTTCATGGTCAGCCTGTATATTCCGACGGTATCGGGATTGCGCTCCCATATCTGCCTCGCAATATAGTCCTTCCTGGTCGTATTGGCTTCGACAATAGCATTGATGATATTGTTCGGCACATCCCGGTAATTAGCGCGGAGCTGCTTCGTATCTTTAGGCAGACAATAGCCGCCGTACCCGAATGAAGGATTATTATAATGGTTTCCTATTCTGGGATCCAGGCCGACTCCTTCTATTATCTCCCTTGAGTTCAGACTGTGAGTTTCCGCATAGGTATCCAATTCATTGAAATAAGCAACCCTCAGGGCCAGATAGGTATTTGAAAAGAGCTTTATCGCTTCAGCTTCTGTCGAATCCGTAAAGAGAACATCAATATTTTCTTTCACGGCACCTTCCACCAGAAGAGATGCGAATTTTCTGGCCCGTTCCGTTTTGGCCCCCACGACAATGCGGGAAGGATAGAGGTTATCATAGAGAGCCTTCCCTTCCCGGAGAAACTCAGGCGAGAAAATGATGTTGTCGCAGCTGAATTTCCTGCGGATTTGTCCAGTATAACCTACCGGCACTGTCGATTTAATAATTATTGTGGCTGAAGGATTGATTCCAAGTACATCTTCAATGACGGCTTCGACTGAAGATGTGTCAAAATAATCCTCATCGGGATCATAATTTGTCGGTGTTGCGATTATCACAAACTCGGCATCGGCATAAGCGGAACTGCTGTCAGTTGTTGCGTTGAGGTTTAATTCTCTATTTACAAGGAAATCTTCAATTTCCCTGTCAGCTATAGGCGATTGCCCCTTGTTGATAAGATTCACTTTATCTTCAGATATATCAAGGGCGACAACTTCATTGTGCTGCGCGAGCAGAACAGCGTTGGCCAATCCGACATAACCTGTTCCGGCAATAGTGATTTTCATAAAACCTCTTTTCAGTAGACAAGATTATTAAGAGAATAGCTGAAAGACCGTTCATGTGGATCTTTCACCTGGTTTTCCGCAAAAATCAGAAAGCTGTTTTCTGATAAATCCTCACTTTTTTCATAGACAGTCCGGAAAGGAAATCCCAGCTTATAGCATTCATGCTCAACGATGAACTCGAGATCGCTGGATCCGACAAGTACCACATCTCTAAAACCATTGTCCAGAGCTTCCTTTAGTATCCCGTTTATAGCTTCACGATAGACTACGACATTTTTTATCGTTCTTTTGAAATAGTTCCAGGACCTATGACCGATTTCCTCGAATCCCTTGGCGGTCAGTGCATATTGAATGTTCCTGTTGTTGACTTTCTTTATGGTTATGAGCCCTTTTTCGGCAAATCTCCTGAGTATGGAATTGGTCATTCCGAGGGACAAACCTATTATACGGGAGATATCGCGCTGACTGATATCATCCTTTCCCTGGGAGATTAGTTCTAGTATTTTCAATTCGTTTTCGGGGTTTTTCATAAGATTTAAAGATCGGGAGAGACCTCACCCATTGGCAGGTCGTATATTAAAAGCAAAGCAAACCGACGCGGCCGGAACCTGCTGCCGGAATATTGTTCAATCTTTGAACAATCATATCTCATTTTATATATGAGTTCCAGTTTTATGTTCACAAAATGAACAATTAAATATATATTTTACCCATGCACTATTTTGCCCTTCACATTAAGACCGGATCAGAAGAGAAAATCAGAAAATCAATAAAAGAAGAATTCAATGACGCTCTGAAAGTATTCTGTCCGATGAGAGAACTTATGATCCGGAAAAAGGGCAAAACGACCAGACAGCTTAAACCGATGTTCGGAGGATATATATTTATTCAATCAGAAGAAATCAGCGCATCCGATTTGATCAGATTGAAGAATATTCCCGATTTTTACCAGGTTCTTCCTTCCAATAAAGATATAAAACCGGTTCGCCAGGAAGATATGGAATTCCTGAGAACCTTATTTACGGGAAACCAGATAGCCGCTCTGTCCAAAGCAAAATTCGATGAAAACGACAGAATACAGATCATCTCCGGCCCGTTGAAGGGAAAGGAAGGATTGATCGTGAAAGTTGACCGGCGGAAAGGTCGGGCGAAAATCATGATCAAAGCCTTCGACAGAGAGCATTTCGTCGATCTGGGGTTCGAATTGATGGGTGAAGTTTAACTCTTCATTATTCACCGGAAATCTGCTATTTTAGTTCTTATGAAAGATCTCTATTTAATTAAAATCGGTGAAATATCTCTGAAAAAGGGAAATAAAAAACTTTTTGAGAAACAGCTCAAAGACAATATAAAGAAAAATCTCAGACCATACGGGAGCCGTATCGAGGTTCGGAACGGCCGTTTCTACCTTGAAGTGGAGGATGTCCCGGAGGAAATTGTAACAGGCGTCCTCGCCACGACTTTCGGGATTGTCGGTTTCTTTAAAACTCACAGCTGCGCGAAGGAACTCGAACCGATATCACGGCTGGCAATTGATCTGGCAAAGCAGAATCTGGCAGCGGGATACGGTCACAAATTCAAAGTGGACACTAGACGAATTGATAAAAGCCTGCCAATGGACTCCTATGATTACTCCCGGGAAATCGGAGGCATGATTTTCGAATCGGTTGATGGTCTGGAAGTCGATGTCCGCAACCCCGATTGGGTGATTCATGTGGAACTGCGGGAAAAAGCCTATGTCTACGGCTTCGGCGTAAAAGGACCGGGAGGATTGCCGGTCAGTGCGGCAGGACGCGGCACACTGCTACTGTCCGGGGGTATCGATTCTCCCGTCGCCGGATACATGATGGCAAAACGGGGCTTGAAACTCGATGCCGTGTATTTTCATACCCCCCCGTACACCTCATCAGAAGCTCATGAGAAAGTAAAAGATCTGGCGAAAATACTCGCTCCGTGGTGCAGCGGCATAAACCTTTTTTCTGTCCCGTTTACCGATGTCCAGGTCAAAGTGAATCAGTCGGTCGAACCATCTTTTACAACTCTGCACGCCCGGGCGGCCATGATGACCATTGCGGAAAAGATTACAAGGGAAAGGGAGGGCGGCTGCCTTATAACCGGAGAAGCCCTCAGCCAGGTCGCCAGCCAGACGATGGAGTCGCTGGCCTTTACCAACAGCACGGTAACTCTTCCGGTCTTCCGGCCGCTCATAGGGATGGATAAGGAAGAGATCATAAAAATATCCCGGAAACTGGGAGCTTTTGAAACGTCAACTCTTCCCTACGATGACTGCTGCGCCATGTTCGCGCCCCAGCACCCCGAGACAAAACCGGATTTTGCAAAGACCAGAGAAATGTTCAGCAGTATCGATTTCGGAGATCTGCTGGATCAGGCGGCAGCTGATGCGGAACGGATATGGTTTCCGGCGAATATCAAAGATTCAGAAGAATAGATATGAACAATAAGCAAAAAAGCTCCCCGGCCGGGAGCTTTTTTCATTAGGAGGAACTGCCGCCGCTGGCGCCTTTCTTCGAATCATTGACATAGAATCCGCTGCCTTTGAAGATCAATCCGGATCCACCGCCTATCATGCGTTTTACTTCTCCGCCGCATTCCGGACAGACCGAAAGAGGTTCCTCAGTCATGGATTGAAAGTGTTCGAAAATATGATTGCACTTTGTGCACTTGTAATCATAAGTCGGCATATGAAAAAACTCCTGAACAAGAGATATTATTAACTGTATTTAGTTATGCTAATATACAAATTTTACAGCAGAGGGGCAAGTGTCAGGAATAAGTATTATGCTCAGAGTGATTCGAAAAGGGCGGAAATATCCAGAGTAAAACCTTTGAGAACAGGACTTTCCCAAGACCCGTTTTTTCTAAAACTGACTGGCGCTTTGAATTTTTCACCTTCCAGCAGATAAATCATTATAATTTCCGTTTCCGGATTAATGATCCAGTATTCCCGGACTCCCGATTTTTCATAAAGATTCAATTTATGAGTTTCGTCCTTGAACGATGTGGACGGGCTGAGTATTTCAATGACAAGATCAGGAGCGCCTTTACATCCTTTATCATCCAGCTTGTCCGTATCGCAAATGACGGAAAGATCGGGCTGGACGACATTGAAAACG
>JAFGXR010000072.1 GCA_016936555.1 Spirochaetales bacterium
ACGGTCCATGACTTGAGAAACGGTGTTATCGATACAAACGATCTGCTGGACAGGCTGGCCGCCGACGAAAGACTGGGGCTATCCATGGATGAACTTAAAAATATCCTTTCCCGCGGCGAAGAACTGGTCGGCGCGGCTTCGGCTCAGGTCGATGTCTTTATGGCCGAAACGGATAAGTGGAAGAAAGCATTTCCCGAAGCGGCGGCTTACAATCCGGGGGATATTCTATAGAACTTTGAAAATCCTGTTTGAGTATTCATTTGAATTAAGATCTTTCAGAGGAAAATTACAATTTGTTTTACAGCAGGAGACCTGATTTGAAAAATGGGATCCAGGAAAGTTTTTGGCTCCGGTTAACCTTCGGATTCCGATATTTATTTGAAAACGCCGGTCTTACCGGGCTTTTAATACTTGTATCTATAATTAATTTCCTTATGAGTTTTACGATTATTATCCTTGTTCCTTATGTCCTCAGTTTTGCAAAAAGCACAACATTGGGATTTGTTCAATCAATCAGTGGTGCGGGGATGCTATTAGGTAGCATAATCATTGGAATAGCAGGAACCCATAATAAGAAAATTCCTATTTTATTTTTTTCAACAATTCTATCAGGGATCGGATTGCTAATAATGGGATTATATCCTGATGCTTTCCTGATTACAGCAGGCCTGTTCATAACAATGTTCATCGGTCCTATCGCATCCAGTCATGCTGTGGAAATCTGGCAGAAAAAAGTACCGTTCGAATTACAGGGGCGGGTAGCATCGGCTCGAATGTCTATTGGCTGGGTTCTACCTCCTTTCGCTTTTCTAAGTGCAGGCTATTTAGCTGACCACGTATTCATACCAATGTTTAATACTCCCACAGAAGGATTAGCATCGATGTTTGTAATTTCAGGTATTCTCCTTACAATTTCTGCAAGTCTTTTTTTGATATATCCCCCCCTTAAAAATGTTGAGAGAGATATCCCTGATGCCCTATATGTATCAAATTGTTAAAAATCCAAATCGGCAGTGACAGTCTGGTTGAATTCAAAAAGTGATATTAACGAAAATGAAAAGTTACAAATTGCCCGCGGGATGTAGTTATAATATGGTTTTGCGAATTATCTTCAAGAATTAAAGTAGAAATTACTACGACTAAAATACTTATACAGTAAAATATTAATATGCTGCGAAAGCCACTTAATCGAAAACTTGATAAACCCAACAATTTGTAATACAATATGTATTACGAGGTAAAGCTATGACTACAGTCAGATTAAATGATGATATAGATATTAAGCTAGCCATGTTAATTGAGCTTGAGAAAACGACGAAGTCGGAAATAATCAAGAAAGCAATTTCTGAATACTATGAATCTCATTATCAGGAAAGAACTCCTTATGAAATTGGAGAGGAATTATTCGGAAAATATGGTGCAGAAGAAGACTTATCACAAACATACAAAACAAGATTAACGGACAAGCTTCATGGTAAACACTCTCATTGATGCCGGACCAATTATTGCTTTATTTAATAAGAATGACAAATTTCACCATCAAATAAAAGCCTTCATAAAAAATTATCAAGGATTTCTGACGACGACATGGCCTGTAGTAACTGAAGTATCGCATATGCTCAGTTTCAATGTTCAGACTCAAGTAGATTTTCTCACATGGATTAAGCTCGGAGGAATTATGATTGAGGAAATCCATGCAAAAGATATTGAACGAATTATTGAATTATCAGAAAAATATTCAGATGTGCCAATGGATTTAGCAGATGCTTCCCTGGTAGTACTTTCTGAAAAACTAAAAATCAAACAGATTATTACTATTGATTCAGATTATTATATCTACAGAACGATTCATAAAGAAATGATAGAGAATATATTCAGGTATGACTAATTTGATAACTCCTGATTGCACGAATTCTCTCAATCACAGTCTCATATCCCTCAGAAAAGGAAACCGCTGACGGACGAAAGCGGTTTCCCCTTCATCGATTTCAAAACAACGGCATTCACCATCGAGACGGAATAGATCGATTTCATCTCCGGAAGGGCTGTAGACAGTGGAATGACCGTTGTATTTCAATCCGTTGCCGTCTATTCCTTTCCTGTTGACCGCGACAACAAAACACTGGTTTTCGATAGCACGCGCTTTGAGAAGAGCATCCCATTGATCAATACGGCTGTCCGGCCAATTGGCGATTACGAAAAAGACGGAAACTTTTCTGGCCACATTCCGGAAAAGTTCGGGAAAGCGGAGATCGTAACAGATAAACACCGAAGCCTCGATATCTTCTATTTCAAAAACGATCTGTCTGTCACCGGAGCTGAATACCTGATCTTCACCTGAATAGGAAAAACCGTAATTCTTCGTATAGAAATCGACGATCTTTCCATCGGAATCGATTACATAAGCCCTGTTCTCAAAGGAATCTTCCGTTTTTACGGCAACACCGGCAATAATGGCGATACCCTGCTCTGCCGCCAGACGGCACAGGGTGGAAACAACGGAACCCTTCTCCGCTTCGGCGATCTTCTCCGCATTCATGGAAAAGCCGGTGGCGAACATCTCGGGAAAAACTGCGATGGAACACTCATGCTCCACCGCCTTTTCAAGGAGTTTTTCCGCTTTCAGGAGATTTTTCTCCTTATCTTCCCAGGCGATATCCATCTGCATTAATGCCAGTTTCATTTTTTCAGAACCGCCGAATAATTGAAATCGCTCTTCTCTTCGTTTCTGTCAGTCGCCGGTGGAGGCTCCGGTGAAAAGGATGATATCTCTCTCCTCATATCCTCTGTCAATTCGATATCAACTGATGCCAGGGAATCCTCCAGCTGTTCGGGATTTCTGGCTCCGATTATAGGAGCTGTTACAGCGGAATGAGTCGCCACCCACCGGACGGCAAGGGATACGGGATTCATGCCATGACTGCGGGCGTAATCGGTAAACGCCTCGGCTATTTCATAATTGATTCTCTCTCCGTATCGCTGCCCGTACATTTTATTGGTAACAATCCTTCCCGTTTGAGGCTTACTGTTTTTCCCGTATTTACCGGTCAGAAGCCCGCCGCCGAGAGGGCTGTAGGACGTTACGGCGAGACCTTCGCTTTCCGCCATGGGAAGGAGCTCCACTTCCGCCTGTCTTTTCGCCAGATTGTACATGGGCTGGATACAGCGTATGGGCGCAGAACCTCTTTCACCGGCAATACCGTTGGCTTTGACGACCTGCCAGGCGGCGAAGTTGCTGACAGCCGGATAGAGTATCTTTCCCTGGCGGACCATATCATCGAGGGTCCTCATGGTGTCGGTGAGATCCGTATTCTCATCGAAACGGTGAATATAAAACAAATCGACATAATCGGTTTTCAGACGCTTCAGACTGCCATGGAGAGAATCGAAGAGATGCTTTCTCGAAGCGCCTCTGCTGTTGATTCCGTCTGTGAAAGGAAAATAAGCCTTTGTCGTCAGAATAAGATCCTGTCTCTCCGAAGAGGAAAACTCCCCCAGATACTCTTCCGCCAGGCCTTTCTGATAGACATTGGCGCAATCGAAAAAGTTTATCCCTTTCTCCCGGGCTTTTTTGTACATGGCCAGGGACGTGCTCCTGTCGGCATCTCCCCCGAAAGACATGGTTCCGAAGCATAACTCCGACACCAGAACTCCCGTATTTCCAAGATAGTTGTATTTCATCTCTTATTTCCTTTTGTTCAATTTTATATGCTTTTTGACGAAAGAGCTAACCCTTATCGGCAGATTATCTTGTATCAAGCGTCCTTTTGACTTGACTTTTATATATCGCGCACGATATATTCGTTCATGATTATATCGTCAAGGAGTTGCAAATGTCAGAATTTTATGATAAAGAAGCCCTCGATGTTCAGGGCGCAAATGTCTCTATGAAAGAGTTCGAAGGAAAGACTGTGCTTGTCGTCAATACAGCGAGCAAATGCGGTTTCACTCCCCAGTACGAAGGTCTTCAGAAACTCTATGAAAAATACAAAGACAGGGGACTTGAGATTCTCGGTTTTCCCTGCGACCAGTTCGCCCATCAGGAGCCCGGTACCGATGAAGAGATCCACCAGTTCTGTTCTGTCAACTTCGGAGTGACTTTTCCCCTCTTCCGGAAAATCGAAGTAAACGGTTCTGATGCCCATCCCCTCTATCAGTATTTGAAAAAGGAACTGCCTGGCACTATCGGACCGGCGATAAAATGGAACTTTACAAAATTTCTTATAGGGCCCGACGGAAAACCGCGGAAGAGATTCGCTCCGTCCACCGATCCGGAAAAACTGGAAAAGTATATCGAACCTCTTCTTTCAGGTGAATGACAGTGGGACAATACGAACAGTTGAAACTGGAGAACCAGTTCTGCTTTCCCCTTTACGCCGCCTCGAGGCTGGTCACCAGAATGTACCAGCCTCTCCTGGACGACCTGGATATTACCTATCCCCAGTATCTGATTCTTCTCGTTCTCTGGGAACAGGAGGAATCGGGGGTCATGGAACTGGGGGAAAAGCTGATGCTTGCCTCAAACACACTCACCCCGCTGTTGAAAAGAATGGAGAGCAAGGGCATAGTGTCCCGTGTCAGATCCGGCGCGGATGAGAGAAAGGTACGGATTTCACTGACCGATAAAGGAAAGGAGATGGAGAAGCTGGCCTGCCAGATTCCCGAAGCTCTTGCGTCTAAAGCCGGGAACCGTTTTCCTCTGGATCGGATATTGAAAATGCGCGATGAACTCAATGCCTTTCTCAACGAATTTAAAGATACCTGAGAAGACCGGGTTCTCTTCCGGCGTCGGTCCTCTCAGGTATAACGTCTAAATAAAGTTTACCGGTAGAGCTTGATTTGAGAATATACGGAAAGAGTAACTTACCGGTTAACAACCTGTAAAAGACATGTAAACTATGTAAAACAAAAAGGACCGCCAACCGGCGGTCCCCTTAATATTCCAGATAGAAACCTTATGAAAAGTGCTTATTGATTTTTTCAACGACAGCTTCGGGTACGAAACCGAATTTTTTCTGAAGTACTCCTGCGGGAGCCGATTCCCCGAAATGATCGATTCCGATTGCCAGACCCTCAAATCCCACGTACTTGCCCCAGCCGTAAGTGGTAGCCGCTTCGATGGAAACCCTTTTTGTGCAGGATGAAGGAAGTACCGAGTCTCTATAGGCTTTATCCTGTCTTTCGAAGATCTCTCTTGAAGGCATGGAAACGACTCTGATTTTTCTTCCCTCTTTTCTCAGCAGCCCGGCAGACTCGAGAGCCAGATTCACTTCCGAACCGGTGGCGATAAGGATCATATCAAATCCCTGGTCCTCGCTGAGAACGTAAGCCCCTCTGGACATATCGATCTTCGAAGTCATTTCCGGTGCGAGAGGCGCCAGGTTCTGTCTGGTAAGAACAAGAGCGACTGGCCCCTGGATTCTGACAGCCTGGTTCCAGGCGTGAGCCGCCTCGTTGGCATCGGCGGGCCGGATGACTGTCATATCGGGAATGGTTCTGAGCATGGGGAGCTGTTCGATCGGCTCATGGGTCGGTCCGTCCTCGCCGACGAAAAAGGAATCGTGGGTCAGAATATAAACCTGATTCAGTTTCTGAAGCGCCGCCAGCCTGATAGCCGGTTTCATATAATCGGAGAAAACGAAGAATGTCGAGCTGTAGGGAATGGCCGCTCCGTAAAGAGCCATACCGTTGGCCATCATGGCCATTCCGAGTTCACGGACTCCGAAATGGAAGTTCCGCCCCTCGTAGGAACCGGCCTGGAAGCTCGTTTCGCCCTGAATGTCCGATTTGGTCGAAGGCGCGAGGTCCGCCGCGCCACCCATAAGGGAAGGGATAAGCTCGGCCGCTTTCTGCAGGATTTTCCCGCTCGATGCTCGGGAGGCCTGGGCCCCCTCGAGAGGGGCCGCTTTCAGCAGTTCTTCGAGGAGATTTTCCGGAATGGTTTTGCCCGTCAATGAGTCGATCAGGGCCGCTCTGGCGCTGTCTGCTTTTTTGTAGGCTTCAAATTCCCTGTTCCATGCGGCGGCCTCTTCTTTCAGTTCGGCGATGCGGGCCCCGATTTCCTCTTTGACCTCACCGGGTACGGTAAAGGGCTCGGCGCTGATCCCGAGAGCTTCTTTTGTAGCGGCCAGCTCGTCAGCCCCCAGAGGTTCTCCGTGGGTTTTATGGGAACCGCCTTTGTTGGGGGCTCCGAAACCGATAGTGGTTTTACCGATAATGAGCGTCGGTCTCCCGTCGCTGTTCCGCGCTGTCGCCAGAGCCAGATCGTTCTGATTCAGGTCATTGCCGTTTTCAACATCTATGACTCTCCAGCCATAGGCTTCGAAGCGCTTCGCCACATCTTCGGTGAAGGCTTTGTCGGTGTTACCTTCTATTGTAATTTTATTGTCATCGTAGAATACGATCAGGTTATCAAGCTTGAGGTGGCCCGCCAGTGATGCCGCTTCGGAAGTGGTCCCTTCCTGCATGCATCCGTCTCCGGAGATTACGTAGACTTTCTGGTCTTTTAAAAGACCGCTCCGGTCCAGACCTGTTCTGGCGGCAAAGTTTTTTGCGGCCATGGCCATTCCCACGGCGGAGGCGAACCCGCTTCCCAGGGGGCCGGTTGTGCAGTCGACACCGGCGGTATGTCCGAATTCGGGATGTCCCGGCGTCAGACTTCCGAGCTGGCGGAAGTTCTTCAGCTCATCCATGGACAGGCCGTACTCGAAAAGATGAAGAAGGGAATAGAGCAGCATGGAACCATGTCCCGCCGAGAGAACGAAACGGTCTCTCCCGATCCAGGCCGGATCGGCGGGGTTATGGCGCATATGCTTTTTCCAGAGCGTATAGGCGAAATCGGCGCATCCCATGGGCATACCGGGATGTCCGGAATTGGCCTTCTGAATGGCTTCGGCTGAAAGGACGCGGATCGTATCCGCCGCCAGCCTGGCGTGTTTGTCTGTTTTCATTAAACATTCTCCTGATATTTTATGATTTTTTTGATGCGTACTCAGTATATATTCAAAAAAACCTTCTGGTCTATGGTTGCGCTCAAACGAGACGGATGTCCGTGCCGCTCTCGCGGATTTTTTCAGCAGTATCGCGATCGAGGCCTGAATCGCAGATAATGGAATCGAGATGATCGAGTGACAGTATTTTAACAAATCCGTTTTTTCCGTATTTTGTGGAATCGGCCACAAGAATGGTTTTTCTGGCCTGCTGGTTCATTTTCTTTATGACTTCGGCTCCCTCCACCAGATCGGTCGTCATACCGGTCTCCAGGGAAAAGCCGCTTGTTCCCACAAAGGCGTACTTGACGTGAAAGTTTTCAAGATCCACCAGGGAAACGGGACCGACAAGGGCTTCCGACGATGGCTGAAAGGAACCTCCCACCAGAGTGAGGTGCAGCGCCGGGTTGATACGGGCGTAAGTAAAAACCAGCGTGGAATTGGTCACGATGTGAATGTCCCGCTTGCCGAGAAGGTATTTGGGGATCAGCGCCGTGGTCGTTCCGTCATTGATCATAACCGTATCGCCGTCTTTGATCATAGCGGCGGCGGCTCTGGCTATACGGTTTTTTTCTTCGACGGCGTGTTTCTGGCTCTCGAGGATTTCCGGATGAAAAGCGGGGAAAGCCCCTCCCCTGGTTCTGACGATAAGCCCTTTTTCCTCGAGAGAGGTAAAATCACTCCGGATGGTCACTTTCGAGACTTCCAGCATATCGCTGATTTCATTAACTGAAGGATTGTTTCCCTCCATCAGTATATCGAGGATTTTTTTTTCTCTTTCGGAAAGACTGACATTCATAGAGAGCTCCTTCACCGGTATGCTATATGGTGATTATTATACAACTCTTTCTTTTGATTTATCAATATCTTTCTAAATGCTTTATTTTAGTCTTCTCTTGGTGGATTAGAGGATCTGGTTGTACTCGAGTCTTAATCCATCCTGATTTTCCGTTACGAAGTAGGTCACGCCGTTCTCAAAAAAAGGCAGATGGCAGATTCCCTCGACAACGGGTATGCCTTTTGAGGTCATTTCGGAATATCTGGTTTGAAGATCCCTTTCATTGAAAGCGATGTGATTGACCGGTCCCGGTGCGACACGCCCTTCCGTCACGGAATTAATCTTCAGAAGGACTTTACCGTTGCGGAAAAATCCGGTTGTTTCCTCAAAGCCGTGCAGAACCAGGTCATCGGCTGTTTTTTCAGGGGAAGAGCTGTTCAGCGCAATGAAAATCAATCCGGCGCTGTCGCCTTTTTCGAATTGCAGTTTTTCACCGGACGGTCCGATATAGAGTCCATCCAGATCCGGTGAAGTGAAATGCAGAGATTCTATAACTGGTGAATCAGCCTTTGAGAGAGGATTCGTGTAGAATTCCAGCATGGTTCCCGCGACTTCGATAAAGGCGGCACTTACACCGTCCCCGAGAGTTGTCCTGAACTGCGGCGCGAACCCGAGTTCCCCGTACCATTTTATTGTTTGCTCAATATCTGCTACGGGGATGCCTATGTGCTGAATTTCAAACATATCATGACCTCTATCGCATTGTACTATCTGAGGGGGGAGCTGGTAAATAGAAGAGGGTTATCCCGATTCAATAATTGCCCCCGTAAATTTCTTTCAGCTGTTTTCTGTAACCATTCGGCGTCGTACCGAAGTGTTCTTTGAAGTGCCGGAAAAAGGCCTGGAGCGATCCGAATCCCGCCTCCCGGGCAATATCCTCCAGCTTTCTGTCCGTTGAATGGAGAAAGCCTGTTGCGACGCGGATCCTCTGATCGACAATGGCCTCGTGAACGGTCTTTCCCGTCTCCCTTTTAAAATGTGATTCCAGGGTCCTCCGGCTGACAGCCAGGGCGGCGGTCAGCGAATTGACATCGTTTAAATGCCCACTCTCTGCCTGAAGGATTCTGTAGGACCTGGCTATCAAATCATCGTCAAATCCGAGAAGAGCTGTTGAATTGCGCTCTATGATATGAGCCGGAGGTATGAGCAGGGGCTCTCCGGGAAACTCTTCTCCATCCATCAGGCGGTGCAGCTTTCGCGCCGCCTCATAGCCGACCTGCTCAAGCTGCAGAAGAACCGATGAAAGAGGCGGATCGGAAAGCTCACAGGGAATGTCCTCGTTATCAACGCCTAGAATGGAGATCTGATCGGGTACACTTATGTTTTCCGCTCTGCAGGCGGCACTGACCCTCAGAGCCGTTTTATCGTTACAGGCCAGCAGACCGGACGGCTTGGGCAACGATGCCAGGAAGAGGGCCAGTTCGAGGCTGTACGGTTCATTGAGCCACCAGGAGAGGGATCGTTCAAAAACAGGAATCTGCTGCAGGCCGATTCTGTCGAGAAAACCTTTCAGCCTCAGATCGGACCAACTGGTTCCCAGAGCACCGCAGAAGGCAAATGAGGCATACCCTTTCTCCAGGAAAAAACGGCCTGCCCGCTCCCCGGTCCGGTAATCGTCATTACAGACGCTCTGAACGCCGGGAGCGCTGTAGGCATTGGCAACGTCGACAACAGCGCCTTCATAGCCGGTAAGCGGATCGAGAGAATCGGCAAATTCCCTCCGGATAATCAGCCCGTCCCCCTTCCAGTCCTGCAGCAGGTTCAGCCGGTTAAACATCCAGCCGTGGCCGAACAGCTTCCAGTCCCCCTGCTCTTTCGCATATCTGACAATTCCTCTGGCGACTCTGTGGTCATAAAAATCGGAAAGTCCCATAACCAGGGCAACTTTTTTCATATTTCCAGTATATCCTGAATTTCCCATATTTGCGCTTTTTGGAATATTATATTCGCATTTTGCGCATTGGTCTCTCTGGAATTTCATTTTACACTTCTTCCATGATGAAGAAAAAAACAGAATTGCCACGGCTGATACAGGGCTCCAGTTCTCTGGGAAACCTCTATCAGGTTCTGACGGAAGAGACGAAGAGAGAGCTGGTCTCCCGGTGGATCGAAAGCTCGCCAAAACCGGTCTGCATTGATTCGGCGGGAAAATACGGTGCCGGACTGGCTCTGGAAGAGATCGGGAAGGCCCTGAGAAGCCTGTCCATCCCTCCTGAAGATGTTCTGATTAGCAACAAGCTGGGATGGACCCGCATTCCCCTTCGCGGTGAAGAGCCGACCTTCGAGCCGGGGGTCTGGAAAGCGCTTGAATACGATGCGAAACAGACGATAAGCCGCAAAGGGATATTTGAATGCTGGAAACAGGGAAATGAGCTGCTCGGTCACCCCTATAGAGCGGACCTCCTGTCGGTCCACGACCCCGATGAATATCTGAACGGAGCCCTCTCGGCAGGAGAAAGAGAGAAAAGAAGACAGGATATTCTCGATGCCTATAAGACGCTGAGGGAACTGAAACAAGCGGGAGAAGTCCGGGCCATAGGAATCGGTTCGAAAGACTGGAGGATTATCAGAGATCTGGCATCGGAGATAGATTTCGACTGGGTTATGTTTGCCAACAGCTTTACAATCTATTCCCACCCCGATGAGCTTGTCGGATTTATGGGGGAACTGGCGGAGAAAGGCGTCGGAATCGTCAATTCGGCGGTTTTTCACTCGGGTTTTCTGGCCGGCTCATCCTATTTCGACTACAAGGAAGTCTCGCGGGATAAGGAACCCCATCTCTTCGAATGGCGTGACCGGTTTTTCCGCCTCTGCGAACTCTATAAGGTGAAGCCTGTCGATGCCTGTATCGAATTCGGTCTGATGCTGCCGGGGATCGACGGGATCTCCCTGAACACCTCAAATCCCGACCGCGTCGAAGAAAACCGGGAATCGGTCTCAAAACAGGCACCGGCCGGATTCTGGCTGGAGATGAAAAAAGCATCGCTTGTAAAAATCATCCCGGAGGATTTCAGATGAACCGGATTATAGACGCCCATCATCATTTGTGGAATTACAATAAGAACGAATACGGCTGGATAGGCGATTCCATGGCAGTTCTGAAACAGAATTTCACCATGGATGATTTTCGCAGAGAAACGGCTTTTGCCGCCGATGTGAAGTCCATAGCCGTACAGGCGAGACAGACCCTGGAAGAGACGGAATGGCTCTTATCCCTTTCCGGAACAGACCGGACTGTCGCCGGAGTCGTGGGATGGGTTCCCCTGAGAAGTCCCGTCGTCAGGGAACACCTGGAAAGACTGAAAGAACATGGGAAGCTGGCGGGAGTCAGGCATGTCATTCAGGATGAACCTGACCCCGGTTTCATTCTCAGAAATGACTTTAACGAAGGGATATCAGTTCTGAGGGATTTAGGGCTGTCTTACGATATTCTCGTGACGGAAATACAGCTTCCTCAAACCGTGGCCTTTGTCAAAGGACATCCTGATCAGCCCTTTATTATCGATCATATTGCCAAACCTGATATCAGAAGCGGATCTTTTGAGAACTGGTCCCGCTACATGACCGAGCTTGCCGCTTTTGAGAATGTAAACTGCAAACTCTCGGGAATGGTGACCGAAGCGGACTGGAATAATTGGACGATCACCAATCTGAAGCCTTATCTGGATAAAATGCTCGAATCCTTCGGACCGGACAGATTGATGTTCGGGAGCGACTGGCCGGTCTGCCTGGTCGCTGGCGGGTATAAAAAGTGGTTCAGAGCTCTGGATTCCTACCTGTCGGGATTATCGGAAGCCGAGAGAGAAGGGATCTACAGCAGCAACGCAGCGAGATTTTACGGAGTGGAGTTATAAAATGAAAGTAGTCAAAATAGATGAACCGGGAAAAGTTTCGGTAAGTGAGATAAAAGTTCCGCAGAAACAGGCGGGGGAAGCCTTTATCGGGGTAAAGCGCATCGGATTGTGCGGCACCGACCTGAGAAGCTACACGGGACAGAATCCCATTGTCAGGTACCCCATTATTTTCGGTCATGAAATCGGAGGGGAACTCCTCCTGGAAACGGAGATTAAGGGCACTAAATATCCCGAAGGGACTGTCGTTACGGTCAACCCCTACACAAACTGCGGAAAGTGCCCTTCCTGCCGCCGGGGCAGAGCCCACGCCTGCCAGTTCAATGAAACGCTGGGAAACCAGCGGGACGGCGCGGCCTTTGAGTTTATGACCATCCCGGCGGAGAAGGTCTATCCCCTGCCGGGGCTCAGCCTGGACGACGCGGTCTGCGTCGAACCTTTGAGCGTCGGGTTTCACGCCTCCCGGAGAGGAGAAATCGCGAAAGACGACCGGGTTGTGGTTATGGGGACAGGCATGATCGGCCTGGGTGCTGTAATCGGCGCGGCGGCAAGGGGTGCCGAGGTCATTGCTGTCGATCTCGATGATGAGAAACTGGAAATAGCCCGCCTATGCGGCGCCGCCCATGTGGTGAACACATCAAAAGTGAAGCTGGAGGAGGAAGTGGCGAAACTGACCGGGGGAGAGGGAGCCGATGTGGTGATCGAAGCGATCGGCCTGCCCGGAACCTACCGGGCCGCCATTGACATCGTGGCCTTTACGGGACGGGTCGTTTATATCGGCTATGCCAAGGAAGATGTTCCCTTCACAACCAAATACTTCGTGGCGAAGGAACTGGATATCCGCGGTTCCCGGAATGCCGCGCCGGAAGATTTTCTGGCTGTCATCGAGACTTTGAAAACCGGCAAGGTTCCCGTTGAAAAGATCATAACCCACCGCTTTCCCATCGATGAGGCCGGAGCGGCCTTCAAACGCTGGGCCGATTCTCCCGGCAATGTGATAAAAATGATTCTTGAAGTCTGAAGATCTCTATACACAACTTTACTATGAGAGGGCTTTTTCCCGCCCTCACCCCCAGCCCCTCTCCCAAAAGTGGAGAGGGGAGATTTGTCATGTTATAATGAAGCCATAATTCCTGTTCGACGAGTCAAGGCGGTAGAAAATTGAAAGTATCTGTCAATCTGAGAGCGATAAAACAGTACAAAGAAAGTTTGAAGAACGGGGAAAGCAGGATAGGTATTCGCAACCCATAAAAAACAGCCCCCCTCTCCTCGTGGGAG
>JAFGXR010000008.1 GCA_016936555.1 Spirochaetales bacterium
CTCATAGTCTTCAACGACTCCGACATTGCAGCCGAATATAAAATCGTCAAGCGCGACCCCGGCGGAGCCTCTTCGACAAACGTCGCGACCATATTCCGCCGTGACCGCGAAGGTAAATTCCTCATACTCATCCTCGAACCGGTTATCGATAAAGGCAAGGGGTATCTTAAAGTTGACGACAACCTCTGGCTTTATGACCCCATCGGTAAAAGCTTTACCTTTACTAGTGCCAAAGAGCGCCTTCAGAATTCAAGCGCCCGTATATCAGATTTCACCAGATCAAACTATTCAACAGATTATAGAGCCGTCAACTCATACAATGAGAAACTGGGGGTATGGGATTGCATCGTCATGGAACTGGAAGCCTCCAATAATACTGTATCCTATCCCAAAATGAAAATCTGGGTTTCCGAAGACAATCTCATCCGTAAAATTGAGGACTACAGCCTTTCCGGTCAGAAAATGCGGGTTACTGCCATTCCTCAATACCAGAAGATAGGTGAGAAGTGGATCCCCGCGCAAATGGTTATTCTGGATTATTTAAAAGCCCGGAATATTAATGGGAAAACAGAATACGAGAGAACGACTATTACAATTTCAAAACCCTCCATAGCAGATCTGCCGGATTCTCTTTTCACCAAAGAATATCTGGAAAGGGTTAATCGTTGAAAATAAATCAGCTTGCCATAATCCCGTTTTTCCTATTCGCATCAATCTCACTTCAGGCCCAGGAAGAGGATCTCGACAGCCTCTTCGATGAACCTCAGGAAGACATCGTCGTCGAGGAACCTGAAGTCGATCACCGTGCGCAATTCGAGGAGTCGAAGAAAGTCTCTATAACCGGAGCCTACAAGGCCAGAGGGCTGGTCGGCGCGGGATGGACGAGCTGGGATTTTGTTCATGATATAAAAGAAGGGTTCAACGCATCCGCCGGGCTGGAGTCGAGTCTGTCTGTTTCTTTTGATGCCCGGCCGGCATCGGAGCTTCGGATTTTCGGAACTGTTTCCACGGCTTTTGATCCCTATGCATCCCTGCAGGAAGCCGGGGAGACTGCAACTGCAGAAGCTCTCTGGACTGCTCCGGGGATAGATGCCCTGTACGCTGATTATATACTTAAGGACACTCTTTTCACCAGGCTTGGAAAATTCTCCGTAGGGTGGGGACAGGGAAGGTTTTACACTCCCGGCAATCTTATGAGCGGCAGTTCCAATTCGGATTTTAATCTTCGGCTGACATTGCCCTCCCTTGCCGGTGTGACTTTTATTCTTCTGACGAATGATTCAACGTACTATGGCGATTTCACATACGGGGGCAAAGCAGATTTCGTCTTTGGCTCCACTATGATCAGTCCGGCTCTGACTTATAAAGACAGCGATGGTTTTAAAGCATTGCTTTCTTTTAAACAGGTTATTTTTAAAACTGATTTCCTCATTGATACATCCTTAACAATAAAGGATAGCGAATTGGCTTCTCTCTATGCGGTTGCCGGATTTTTCCGGGAGTGGGGTAGCATCAAATTGTACGGGGAGTATCAATACAGCTGTATAAGTACAACGAACGATCATGTTGCCAGTATTGCCTTTGGTGTAAATAATCCCCTGGGGGCTCCATTGAGTTTAGGCGTTCAATGGGAACAGAATTTCATGGACTGGTCCGGATCTGTGACACCGGTAATGACAATGGATATATTCCCATTACTGAAAATGACAATCGGTCTTCCGATAATCTATGGTTCCGATGATTCATATGCCGTTCTAAAAAACAGCGATCCAGAAGGCCGGCGGATAGCGCTGGGTCTGGCTTTGGAACTATCAGGAAGCTTTTAGTTGATCTTTCTGTTCTCCACAACCTCTCCGTCTTTCAAACGGATAATATGATCGGCGATATCGACGATTGTCTGATCATGGGTGGAGAAAATAAATGTCGTATCGAGATCCCTGTTGATCTTTTTCATCAGATCGATGATCTCTTCTCCTGTCTTGCTGTCCAGATTCGCCGTAGGTTCATCAGCCAGAACAATCCGGGGTTTCGTGGAAAGAGCTCTTGCTATGGCCACCCTCTGTCTCTGCCCTCCGGACAGCTCATTGGGTTTGTGCTTTTCCCTTCCTTTCAAACCCACCTCTTCAATCAGAAAATCGATAAACTCTTTTGACTCTCCTTTCACTCGCAGGCTTTTATTACCCTGTTTGAGAAGCATGGGGAATTCAATATTTTCTACTACGTTTAAAGTCGGTAGTAGATTAAAGGATTGAAATATAAATCCTATTGTGTTCCTTCTGATCGCTGTTAATTGCTTTTCCGGAAGGTCGTTCGTTACGGTTCCGTCAATGATGACCGTCCCTGCCGTTGGAACATCGATGCATCCCAGAAGGTTGAGTATGGTTGATTTTCCCGATCCGGAAGGTCCCACGATAGAGATGAAATCCCCCTTGTCGATTTCAAAATTCACACCGCGGAGGGCCGGGACTTCGGTTTTTCCCAGATAGTAATTTTTTTTGACGTCTTCCAGTTTGATTATTGCCATAACTAGGTGGATGGTATCAGCTCTGGAATGATTTGTAAACAATTGACGGGAATATTCAAAAATCAAAATATATAGATACAGTGTTATAGATAAAAAATAATAGATAATAATTCCCCTATTGTGCAAACGGGTGTATCGTATTAGTAAGAACAGAAAGCAAACGGGGGAGATTTCACCGAATCGAGAGAATAACAATTTAAAAATATATCGAAAACATACATAAACTGCGTCCATTACCCCGATCCGGCGTAAATGAAATAGCCCCTCAAAAATGCGAGAAGGCTGGTCGTAGACTTCGTCTACTGACCGCCAATGCGCCAAAAGGAGTAATTTCATGTGCCATGAACCAACCGAAGCGGAAATGATGCAGAGTCTTGATCACATCATCGCCAATTTTGAAGGAGTCGAGGGAGCCCTTATCCCCGTTCTCCAGTCGGCTCAGAACCTCTTCGGCTACCTGCCGGAATCTGTCCTGAAACACATATCCACATCCATGAAAATCCCATACAGTGAAGTTACGGGAGTTGTCTCATTTTATTCCTGGTTTTCCACGGTTCCCCGGGGAAAGAATATCATCAGGGTTTGCCTGGGGACGGCCTGTTATGTGAGAGGGGGGAAGGATGTTCTGAAAGCCCTTCAGGATCAGCTTGGAATTCAGGTCGGAGGGACAACCGGGGACAGGGAGTTTTCCCTTGAAGTCGGCCGTTGCTTCGGCGCCTGCGGACTGGCTCCTGTCGTCATGATCAATGATGACGTCCATCAGAGGGTCAAGCCTTCCAAACTCAGGGAAATACTGAGTTCCTACCAGAAGGCCGGGGAGGAGGTTCACTCATGAAAATCAGTAAAATCACTTCCGTCAATCAACTTACGGAGATTCGCGATCTCGAGAGGGAAAAAAGGGACCAGGAACAGAATAAACTGCATGTCTGCGTCTGCGGAGGGGGCGGGTGTATCGCATCGGGATCTCTCTCCTTGAAAGAATCCCTGGAACATAAAATCGCCGAATCGGGGATCGATGTTTCCGTCAAATTGACGGGATGCCTCGGACCCTGTTCCAAAGGGCCGGTTCTCAGAATCAATCCCGAAGCGGTTATTTACGAAAATGTCCATGAGGAGGATATTGACCGGATCGTCAGCGAACATCTTATAAAGGGACGGATTGTCGATTCTCTGACCTGGAAGAATGTATCCGACGGTTTGAGCTTTGCCTCTCAGCCCGATATCCCCTTCTTTAAAGAACAGACACCGATTGTATTGAGAAACTGCGGAAATATTGATCCGGCGAATATCTATGACTACATCGGTCACGACGGATATCAGGGTCTCGCTATGGCTCTGAAGGGCATGAAGCCTCTCTGCGTCATCGATGAAGTGACCCAGTCCGGTCTGAGAGGACGAGGGGGCGGCGGTTTTCCCACTGGAAAAAAATGGGAGTTTACCGCTCTTGAAAAAAGCGAAGTGAAATATGTCCTGTGCAATGCCGATGAGGGTGATCCCGGTGCGTTTATGGACCGAAGTGTTCTGGAGGGCGATCCCCACAGCCTTATCGAGGGGATGATCATTGCCGGTTATGCGATCGGCTCATCTCAGGGGTATGTCTACGTCCGCGTCGAGTATCCTCTGGCAGTGGAGAGGCTGAATCTGGCCATATCCCAGGCCAGGGAAGCGGGGCTGCTCGGAAAGGATATACTCGGTTCAGGTTTTGATTTCGATCTGGGCATACGGATGGGATCCGGAGCCTTTGTCTGCGGTGAGGAGACGGCGCTGATCAATTCCATTGAAGGAAAGAGAGGTGAGCCCAGGCCGAGACCGCCGTTTCCGGCTCAGAAAGGTCTCTGGGGGAAACCGACACTTCTCAATAATGTGGAAACATATGCCAATATCGCTCCCATTATCCAGCGGGGAGCGGCCTGGTACGGGACCTACGGGTCCGAGAAGAGCAAGGGGACAAAAGTATTCGCTCTGGCCGGTTCCATCAATAACTCCGGCCTGGTGGAAATTCCCATCGGAACGCCTCTCGGTGAGGTCATTTACGATATCGGCGACGGCATGAAAGAGGGGAAGCACTTCAAGGCGGCCCAGATCGGAGGACCTTCCGGAGGATGCATTCCCAGGGAATATCTGAATGTGCCTCTCGATTACGATACCCTGAAAGAGCTGGGAGCCATTATCGGTTCGGGCGGTCTTATCGTTATGGACGAGGACACCTGTATGGTCGATATGGCGCGGTTCTTTCTGGAATTCGTCCAGGAGGAGTCCTGCGGAAAATGCGTTCCCTGCCGTGTCGGAACGAAGAGAATGCTGGAAATCCTGAATCGTATCTGCGAGGGCGACGGCGAAGAAGGGGATATAGAAAAGCTGATCGAATTGGGACGTCAGATCCAGCAGACGGCGCTCTGCGGCCTCGGACAGACGGCCCCGAATCCTGTTCTGTCGACCATCCGCCATTTCCGGAATGAATATGTGGAACATATCCGGGACAAACACTGCCGCGCCGGCGTCTGTCCCGATCTGGTACGGGCTCCCTGTCAGAGCGCCTGTCCCGCCGGAGTCGATATACCCGGTTTTATCTCCCTGACCGGTGAGAAACGCTATGCCGAGGCATTGAAGCTCCACCGCGAAAGAAACCCCTTTGCGGCGGTCTGCGCCCGGGTCTGTTTTCACACCTGCGAAGAGAAATGCCGTCGGTCCACAATCGACGAGCCCGTTTCGGTCCGGGGCGTCAAACGCTTCCTCGTCGATCAGGAAATAACGGTGCAGTTGCCGGAAGTCCGGGAAAACGCCGAATATGCCAAACGTAAAATCGCCATTATCGGGGCCGGTCCGGCCGGTTTGTCCTGCGCCTATTTCCTGGCCAGACTGGGATACAAGCCGAAGATATTCGAAGCCGAAGACCGGGCGGGAGGACTTCTCGTCCAGGCTATTCCCGCCTACAGGCTACCCCGCGAAACCCTGTTCAGGGAAATCCGGATGATCGAAGGTCTGGGTGTCGATATCGAAACGGGAAAGAGGCTCGGTAGGGATTTCTCCTGTGATGATCTGAAAGCTCAGGGTTTCGAAGCGGTCTTCCTGGCGACCGGAGCGGCCGGTTCGGTTTCTCTCGGGCTTCCCGGAGAAGAGGGGCCGGGGGTCGTTCAGTCTCTGCCTTTCCTTCAGCAGTATAATATCCGGGGATCCGTGCCCGTCGGCCGTCAGATCGTTGTCGTCGGCGGCGGCAATGCGGCCGTTGATGCGGCTCGTACCGCCATCCGTCTGGGAGCCGAAGAGGTGACTCTTGTTTACAGACGGTCCAGAAGCGAGATGCCAGCCTATGATGAGGAGATTGAAGCGGCGCTCAGCGAAGGGGTCATTCTCAAGGATCTGACCCAGCCCGTTGAAATTATCCGGGACAGCGAAGGGAATCTGAAAGGGCTCAAATGCTCTCCCGTCGAGCTGGGAGATTTCGACAAGAGCGGCAGAAGACGGCCCCAGGTCAACAGGAAGAAGACCCTTATCATCGAGACGGATCAGCTGATTATCGCCGCCGGGCAGAGGCTGGATCAGCAGCTGATCGACGAGCAGAAACTGGAGCTGGGTATGAACAATTTCGTTTTCACCGACCCGGTGAACTGCAGGACCAGCAGGGACCGCGTTTTCGCCGGAGGCGATGTGACGACCGGACCTTCCTCTGTCGTGGAAGCGATTGCCGGCGGAGAGAAAGGAGCTGCGGCTATCCATCAGTTCTTTACGGGAGAAGACAATGTCTTCTGGAGAGAGGATAAGATCATCGAAACCAGCTACGATCCCGATTCCGATCCGGCTCCCTATCATAGAGAGCAGATACAGATGATTGATGCTCAGAGGCGGAAGAATAATTTCGACGAAGTGGAGCAGCCCTGGCACGAGGCTGTGGCGATCCGCCAGTCCAAAAGGTGTCTTCGCTGCGATTACGGCAAGGTCTGCCAGCATCAGGAGGTGAACAAATGATCGGAATAACATTCAACGGAACGGAATATAAAGTGGATTCGTCGCTGACCATTCTGGAAGCGGCGAAAAGCATCGGCGTCCATATCCCCACGCTCTGCCATCTGGAGGGGAATCATCCCCAGGGGGCCTGCCGTGTCTGCGTCGTCGAAGTGGCGGGAGCCAATGCCCTGGTCGCTTCCTGCTCTACGCCGGTCCGCGACGGCATGGTTATCCAGACAGAAAACCGCCGGGTCCGCGAAGCGAGGAAAACGGTTGTAGACCTGATGCTGAGCGAACATGTGGGCGATTGCCGGTACTGTGACAGGGGGGATGACTGCGAACTGCAGGATCTTTCCAATATGATGGGGCTTCGCGAGCCTATGTACGAAGGGGAAACGCCTCCGTCGGTTTTCGATATGTCGACTCCCGCTCTGGTCCGGGATACGGGGAAATGCATCAAGTGCCGGCGCTGCGTCATGGTCTGCAACGAAGTTCAGAACGTAGGCGCCCTGTTTCCTCAGAACCGCGGTTTCGATACGGTTATCGGACCGGCTTTTACGAGAGACCTCGATACGGTTGCCTGTGTTCAGTGCGGGCAGTGCGCCGCCGTCTGTCCTGTGGGAGCCATCATCGAAAAGAGCCATATCGAACTGATTCATCACGCCCTGGATAATCCGGAGAAAACAGTTATTGTTCAGACAGCTCCCGCCATACGGGCGGCATTGGGCGAGTGTTTCGGATACGAGGCGGGCACACTGGTTACGGGAAAAATGGTAACGGCTTTGAAGCTGATGGGTTTTGACGGAGTCTTCGATACGAACTTTACCGCCGACCTGACCATTCTGGAAGAGGGATCGGAGCTGCTCAAGCGCCTGAAGGAAACTCTTGTCGAGGGGAAACCGGCTGCCCTGCCCCAGTTCAGCAGCTGCAGTCCCGGCTGGATCAAGTACGCCGAGTATTTCCATCCCGATTTTCTGCCCAATCTCTCCTCCTGCAAGTCCCCTCAGCAGATGTTCGGGGCTCTGGCCAAGAGCTACTATGCCGAACAGATCGGCGTCGATCCGAAAAATCTGGTCGTCGTTTCGGTCATGCCCTGCACGGCCAAGAAGTTCGAAGCGGCCCGTCCCGAGATGGCTCGGAACGGCATTCCCGATGTGGATTATGTGCTGACGACGCGGGAGCTGGGACAGATGATCCGGTCCATGGGCATCGACTTCCGCAACCTGGGCGATTCGGCCATGGATTCGCCCTTCGGTCTCTCTTCGGGGGCGGCGGATATTTTTGCCAATACGGGGGGCGTCATGGAAGCGGCTCTCAGAACGGTTTACGAGATTGTAACAGGTCGGGATTTCCCTATGGATAACCTCCATGTGGCTTCGATTGCCGGTCTTGAGGGTATCAAGGAAGCTTCTGTTTTAATCACCGATCCGGTTGATGCCTGGAGCTTCCTCGACGGGGTTGAAGTAAAAGTGGCTGTAGCCCACGGTCTCGGTAACACGGAGAAGCTTATGGAATTGATCCGTTCCGGTCAGAAATCATGGCATTTCGTGGAAATCATGACCTGCCCCGGAGGATGCATCGGAGGGGGAGGGCAGCCGCGCTTTACCGATGATGCCAAACGCCGAGCCAGAATCGCCGCCATCTACAGAGAGGATGAAGGCAAGCCGATCCGCAAGTCCCACAAAAACCCGACGATTGAAGCGATTTATGCGGATTATCTGAAGGAACCGCTCGGAGAGAGGTCCCATCATCTGCTTCATACGGAATATGAAAAGCGTTCCATTGTATGACATAGCTCCTCACCCCCACCGGGTGAGGGGTTCCTTTGTATCGAGATCAGATTCTGCGATAGGAGAGAGCTTGATATTATAGACCATACTTTTTTTTCAAAGATACTTCCGCCGCTTCCAGAGATACTTCATTTCCCTTCTGAAGAGATCGTTCGCCTTCATTGATCATTTTCAAAACCTGGATTTTCTTGAGCAAAGTCTCCCATGTTTCAATATCCATAAAAACACCGTCGGATTTTCCGTTTTGTGTCAGTATCATAGGGCGATGGTTATGATTCATTTTCTCAAGAATTTGATTGAAATTCGCTTTGAAATAGGAAAGCGAATTAATATCTTCTTTCAGGGATATCTTCATTTCTTCACACCTCAATTACAGCATATTAC
>JAFGXR010000009.1 GCA_016936555.1 Spirochaetales bacterium
ATCGCCAGCATCCCGTGGCTGCTGAACATGGTTTCGAACATATTGAAGGCCATGGTGTAGAAGAGAATGATGGTGAGAAATTTCCGGCTTGCGTTATGGGAGAACACCTGGCGGAAAGCCTTGATGTCGATGATTTTGAATTGCCGCGATCTGTTTCTCTTCTCCGCGGGATGGGACTCAGGCAGTACGACGGATATGATAATCAGGTTGACGGCGGCGATTCCAGCGGCGACAAAGGCCGGTGCATGGATGCTGATGCTCATGAGCAGTCCGCCGAAAAGGGGCCCGAGAATAAACCCGAGGCCGAAGGCCATGCCTATGAGTCCGAATCCTTTTGACCTGTCCTCTTCATCGGTTGAATCGGCGATATAGGATTGGGCCACGGTAATATTTCCACCGGTAATCCCGTCGAGAAACCGGCTGGCTATAACGAGAACCATCGATTGAGCGGCTCCCAGAAGCAGGAGAGACAGGAACGTGCCGCCGATGCTCAGCAGGAGCAGGGGCTTTCTGCCATAGCGGTCCGACAAAGCGCCGACCAGAGGGGCGGCGACGAACTGTCCCAGGGCATAGACGCCGAGAACGATTCCCAGCATATCCTGGGAGGATCCGAAGAATTTAATAATATCGGGCATGATGGGAATAATGAAACCGAAGCCGATCATATCCATAAATACAACTGAGAACAGTATTGAAATCTGTCTTTTTTTCATAGGGTTAAAACTCCTTCCATGATTTTGTGAAAGAGAGAGTAGGTCAGCTTCCCGGCCTTCTGAAGTTCCGATAGAACGGAAAGATATGTGGCTGAAATCAACTTCAGGCTCATTTCCATCCCTAATGGAAAATGTTCAGCATCGGCCAGGATCATGGCCTTGTTGAATTCTTCCATAAAAGCTTTGTGAGAAGCAGTCACGTCCTCATTGCCGTAGAGGGTCCGGCAGGATACGAGTTCCAGAGTCTTCTGATGATTGATATAGAGTTTGAACAAAGAAGCGGTTACAGAGGAAAAATCTCCTTTGCCGCTACTGTTTTTTTCTTTCAGATCTTCGGTTATTTCCTTCAGGGCGGGGAGAACCATCTCCTTGAGCAGTTCCTCTTTTGATGAAAAGTGGTTGTAGAGGGTCGCTCTGGTCACTTCCGCGGCCCTGGCAATCTCATCAATGGCTATGGTATCGATATTATTCCGTGTGAGGATTTCTTCCGCTATCTTCAGGATTTTCTCTTTGTTTCTCTGTTTGTCCGCTCTCATGAATCTCTCATAAATTATACATTGTTGTCTAAAATTAGACATCTGTGTATAAAATAGAGAGATATGTTGAATTAGTCAAGTTCGAGTTGTTATTTTCTGATGTATTTTGTCAAATAGCCTTAGCACAGGAAGTCTCTATCGAGAATAGGCCTGAATAAAATCTATACAACCTTCTCTGTAGGCTTTGTTTATCAGCTCCCACTCGTTTTTTCTTTCGTAATAGAGAGCGCTGTAATTCCTTTGAATCTGAGTTTCCCAAAAGAGATCATGAGCCAGTCGCCCGAGTCCCTGAGAGTATATGGTCAGAGACGTGTTTTGCCGGGGGAGGAGCTTCTCTGATCAGGCCCTCTCATCGGTAGCCAGCCGGAGGATCTTCTCTTTCGTCGCCTCCTCCCGGCTCATCTCCCCTTTGATCTTTCCTCCCGCCAGAACGAGAATGCGGTCGCACATTCCCAGAATCTCCTCAATCTCCGAACTGATCAGCAGTATGGCGCCGCCTTTTTCCACAATGTCGTTCATGGTGTTGTAGATATCCACCTTGGAAGCCGCGTCGATCCCCCTCGTGGGCTCGTCCATTATATAAATGGGACTCCGCTGCATAAGCCACCGGCCGATAAGAATCTTCTGCATATTGCCGCCGGAATAATTTCTCACCACATCGTCGGCATGGCCCGGAGCGATGCTCAGCTCATCGACATACTTGCCCGTCAGTTCGTAGATAAAGCGTTCATCGAGGGTCAGTTTATTGACAAAACGCTTCAGCGCGGCACTGGTAATGTTGCTCTTTACTGTGTGGATCGGGAAAATTCCGTTTTCCACCCTGTCCTCGGGGATCAGCGATATGCCGGCCTCCATGGCTTCCAGCGGATGGTTGAATCTCCTCTCCTCTCCGCGCACAGTAATTATTCCGCTTTCCGGTCTGGCTATTCCGAAGAGACAGTTGGCCAGAAGGGTTCGGCCCGACCCCATGAGTCCGGTTATGCCGACTATCTCGCCTTTCCTCAGAGTCAGACTGACCCCTTTGAGGATGGGGGGGAGGGTTAAATTCTCAACGTGGAGAAGGGTTCTTCCCTTGCGGGATGAGAGTCTCGGATACCGCTCTTTGTGGACCTCGCCGATCATCATTTCGACGATCCCCTGGCTGCCCACTTCATTGCAAAGCGATGTTCTTCTGATCGTTCCCCGGTCCAGAACGGAAACGCGGTCGCCGATGGTTTCAATTTCATCAAGTCTGTGGGATATGTAGAATATCGCCGTTCCCCGTTCCTTCAGGGCTCTGACAATATTAAAGAGTATCTCCCGTTCCGGGTCTCCCATGGCCGAAGATGGCTCATCGAAAATCACCACTTCCGCAGTGGAAACATAAGCGCGGACGGCGGAGATAAGCTGCTTTTCCGCGAATCCCAGAGTGCCCAGTCTGGCCTGGGGATCGGTATGCATATTCAGTTCTTTAAAGATCGCCAGACATTTTGCCTGTATCTTTTCGGGGTTGAAGAAGAAAAAGCCCTTCTTTTTCCCCGATAGGGATCTGAAAAATATGTTTTCCGCGACAGTCAGGTTATCGAAATTCTGCAGATCCTGATGGAGATAGAGAATCCCCCCTTCCACGGCATCGCTGATCGATGAGTAGGAGCAGCGGGTCCCTTTGTAGAGAATGACTCCTTCATCCTGGGGGAACCAGCCGCCTATCATTTTCATCAGCGTGGATTTGCCCGTTCCGTTTTCGCCGACCAGGACGTGAATTTCCCCTTTGTTGAGATTGATATTGATATCGGTAAGTTGGAATTCTCCGAAACGCTTGCTTACGCCCAGCAGCTCGATAACAGGGGGATTTTCTGTCATTCCGTGCCCTCAAAGGCCCCTGCCGATGTATAAAGCGGGATATCTGCCCGGAAAAGGGCGGCTTTATAGGAGTCTTCCAGGGTATTGGAACTGATGACTTTGGCAACGAGCTTTACGGGGCCGAGCCGGAAGAAAGCGCTTTTCCCGAAGTTGGAAACCGAACAGATGGCAATCGTCTCTCCGGTCACTTCCATGGCGCCTTCAATAAGGTCCGCTTTGTTCTGACTGTTCACGGTCAAATAGAGATTTTCGTTAATGCCGTCCGGTTCAATAAAAAGCTTGTTCACATGGTATTTCCGCAGATTGCTCAAAGCCATGGATCCGAAGGCGGCCTTTTCCTCTCTGTCCATTTCGCCGCCCAGCAGCACAGCGCGGTTTCTCTCCTGAAGCGAAACCGCCAGTGCCACCGTGACATCATTGGTCAGGACAGTGAGATTGGACCTCTTTTCCAGAAGTCTGGCCAGAACCCTGTTTATCGGTCCGTTCATCAGCATTATGACATCGTCGTCTTCAATCATGCGGCTGGCAACAGTGGCGATATCATCGGCTTTTTCATCCATGTCCGGTTCGTCAAGAAGGTCCAGAAAGGGATCGGCTGTCTCCTCCCGATTAATCACGGCGCCGCCGTGGGTTCTTGTCAGCCATCCTTCCGCTTCCAGTCTTTCCAGATCTCGCCGCACCGTCACTTCCGATACGCTGAGCAGGGAGCTGAGGGTCTGGACCTGGGCCTGTCCGTGCTTTTCCAGATATGTTTTGATGAGCTTGATCCGTTCGATGGCGTACATACTCTCATATTAAAGGGAAAAACCGAGGCGCACAACAGAAAGAAAAGGGCCGGTACGAATTTGCGTTAACGCACACACTTTTTTGTTGACACCTGTCCTAAAGGGGTTTTAAATAATCTTAGAAACGAAAGTAAATGATTACGAATGCTTTCATGTAATGATTATTTGCTTTCATATTCTGAAAAATCATAACAAAGGAGAACTTAGATGAAAAAGTTCACTGCAATTTTTCTTTCCGCACTGATGGTGCTCATGGCCGCGCCTCTCTTCGCAAACGGACAACAGGAAAAAGGAGTTTCCACTGTAGGCATCGCCATGCCGACTCAGTCTTCCCAGAGATGGATACAGGACGGGGGATACATGAAACAGATCCTCGAAGAAAGAGGATATAAGGTTGACCTTCAGTACGCTGAAGACAATATCGACGCCCAGGTGGCCCAGATAGAGAATATGATCGTTAAAGGAGCCGATGCTCTCGTTATAGCCGCTATCGACGGTGCCGCTCTTTTCAATGTACTCGAGCAGGCCGCTCAGAACAACGTAAAAATCATTTCCTACGACAGACTGATCGTCAACTCTCCCCACGTAAGCTACTACGCCACATTCGACAACTTCAAAGTCGGCGTGATCCAGGCGAGCTCTCTTGAAACAGCTCTTGATCTGAAATCCGGTGCGGGCCCTTTCAATATCGAGCTCTTTGCCGGTTCTCCCGATGATACGAACGCCGGTTATTTCTTCAAAGGCGCCATGAGCGTTCTTCAGCCCTACATCGACAAGGGAAAACTCGTCGTCGTTTCCGGCCAGACGGATTTCGACCAGGTGGCCACACTCAGATGGGACGGTGTCGTGGCGCAGCAGAGAATGGATAACCTTCTCGCCGCTTACTATACGGACAAGACAGTTGACGCCGTGCTCTCTCCCTATGACGGTCTTTCCATCGGTATCCTCTCCGCTCTGAAGAGCGTCGGATACGGCAGCGCGAAGCCCATTCCCTATGTTTCCGGACAGGATGCGGAGATTCCTTCCGTTAAATCCATCCTCGCCGGCGAGCAGTACTCCACGGTCTTCAAAGACACGAGAACTCTCGCCAAAAGAGCCTCCGATATGGTTGACGCCGTTCTCCAGGGAACAGAGCCCGAGATCAATGACACAAAAACTTACAACAACGGTGTCAAAATTGTTCCTTCCTTCCTCGAAACTCCCGTTTCCGTGGACAAGAGCAATGTCGTCGAAGCGCTGATCGATACCGGTTATTATACAAAAGACCAGATCGGCATGTAATTCCGTTTACAAATCGGGACCGGCGGCTCTTACAGAGCTGCCGGTCAGGGAAGAGATGATTAAGGAGATGTAAGGGATTATGGCAAACACGATTCTGGAAATGCGCGATATAACGAAAAAATTCGCCGGCGTTCCAGCCTTACAGGATGTCAGTTTTTCCGTACAGGATGACGAGATCCACGCCATTGTGGGGGAGAACGGGGCCGGCAAATCGACTCTGATGAAAGTGCTTTCCGGCGTTCATCCCCACGGCTCTTTTGACGGGAAAATCTTCGTCAGGGGAGAAGAGTGCAGTTTTAAATCCATCAAGGACAGCGAAAAGCTCGGGATAGTCATTATTCATCAGGAGCTTGCCCTTATCCCCTACCTTTCGATTGCCGAAAATATCTTCCTCGGGAATGAAAAAGCGACCGGGGGTGTAATCGACTGGAACAGAACTGTAAATGAGGCCGGAAAGCTGTTAAAGAAGGTCGGCCTTGATGAAAACCCCAATACGCTCATCGGCAATATCGGAGTGGGAAAGCAGCAGCTTGTAGAGATTGCAAAAGCTCTATCCAAAGAAGTCCGGGTCCTTATCCTCGATGAGCCTACGGCGGCTTTGAATGATGAGGAGTCCGGTAATCTTCTCAATCTGCTGGAGGAACTGAAGGTACAAGGAATCACTTCGATCCTCATCAGCCACAAACTCAATGAGATAGAGCAGGTTGCCGATCAGATCACGGTTATCCGGGACGGCCGGGTCATCGAGAATATGACCCGCGAGCAGGGCGATTTTCACGAAGACCGGATTATCAAAAGCATGGTAGGGCGGGAGATTACCGACCGCTGGCCTACGAGAACTCATAAAATAGGTGACGAGATGTTCAAAGTGGAGAACTGGACGGTCCATCATCCGCTTCATGAACATAGAAAAGTTGTAAATAATGTCAATTTCAATATCCGTAAGGGAGAAGTTATCGGCTTCGCCGGACTGATGGGCGCGGGAAGAACAGAAATCGCTATGAGTCTCTTCGGGAAATCCTATGGTCAGAAGCATTCCGGTAAAGTATTCAAGAATGGAAAGGAGATCAGAGTCGATACGGTCAACCACTGCATCGATAACGGTCTCGTTTATCTTACGGAAGATAGAAAATCCTACGGATTGGTTCTAATTAATGATATTAAAAATAATATATCACTGGCTAATCTCGGCAAGGTTTCCCGGTTTCAGGTTATCAACCCCAATGAGGAGGTCGTGGAAGCCGAGAAATACAGAAAGAAACTTTCTGTAAGATCCACCGGTCTGGAGCAGGTCGTCGAAAGCTTGTCGGGCGGAAACCAGCAGAAAGTCGTTCTGAGCAAATGGCTTATGTCCGAACCGGATATCCTGTTGCTCGACGAACCGACCAGAGGTATCGATGTCGGCGCGAAATACGAGATTTATACGATTATCAATGAGCTGGCCGCCGAAGGTAAAGCGGTGTTGATGATCAGTTCGGAAATGCCCGAGCTTCTGGGCATGTGTGATAGAATATTTGTTGTGAATGACGGGGAGATCGCCGGCTGCCTGGACAGGGGCGAAGCCTCTCAGGAAAGCATCATGAAAACTATCATGAACCATCAGAAAAAGACAAAATCAGTTCAAAGGAGCAAAGGATGAATCAGCTCACAAATTATTTTAAGAACAATATCCGGCAGAACGGAATGGTTCTGGCCCTTGTTTTTATAATGGTATTGTTTCAGGCATTGACCGGGGGGATCCTCTTCCGACCCATGAATGTCAACAACCTGGTACTTCAGAACGCCTATGTTCTGATTCTTGCCACGGGGATGCTGCTGGCTATCCTCACCGGTAATATCGATCTTTCCGTAGGATCCGTCGTCGCTTTCGTCGGAGCCATTTCCGCTGTCATGATGGTGGACTGGGGCGTCCCCGTATGGATTACAATTATTGCGGCTCTTCTGGTCGGTGTGGCTGTCGGTGCTTTCCACGGTTACTTCATAGCCTATATGCGGATTCCCGCGTTTATCGTAACTCTGGCGGGTATGCTTATCTGGAGAGGTCTCACCATGGTAATTCTCAAAGGCCAGACTAAATCGCCTTTCGAGAAGAGTTTTCAGGCTATGGCTGCCGGATATCTTCCCGGGCGCGATCTCAAAATCGGCGGACTGAATGTCATAGCTTTGATTGCCGGTTTATTGATCTCCTTATTCTTTATCATCATGGTTTTCCGGGCAAGGAGAAACAAAGTAAAATACGGGTTTGATGTAATTCCCCTTTGGCTGGAACTGGGTAAAGCGGCTCTTGTCATTATTGCCATCAATCTGCTTACATTCAGCCTGGCGGCCTATAACGGGATTCCCATAGTGCTTATTCTGCTTATCGGACTGATCGGGCTATACACTTTCATTACCCAGAGAACTATTTTCGGACGCCATGTCTATGCACTGGGTGGTAATGAGAAAGCGGCCAAGCTTTCCGGAGTTAAAACCAAAAGGGTCATGTTCCTCGTTTATACCAATATGGGTTTGCTTGCGGCTCTGGCAGGTCTTGTCGTGGCTGGACGGCTAAACGCCGCCACGCCAAAAGCAGGTGTCAACTTCGAGCTTGATGCCATTGCTTCCTGTTTCATCGGGGGCGCTTCGGCTTCCGGCGGTATAGGTACGGTTATAGGCGCCATAATCGGTGGTCTGGTAATGGGGGTTTTGAACAACGGTATGTCCATTATGGGTGTCAGCGTCGACTGGCAGCAGGCGATTAAGGGGCTGGTTCTTCTCGGAGCCGTTTTCTTCGACGTCGTGGCCAAGAAAAAGGGCTAATAAACTATTAAATACTCCTGTGCCGCCTGCAAGAGTCTCCTTTCTCTTGCGGGCGGTTTTTTTTCAGGCCGGCTGTTTTAAAGGGTATCTGTCTTTGCAGGCGGGAAATTAATAATCAGATCTGTTCCGTCAATTTCATCGGTTGTGAATTCGAGCGATGCGCCGATTACCGATGCGGCAACCCCCGCGCTGTATGTTCCCAGTCCTGTTCCGTTTTTCTTGCTGCTGGTCACATATTTATCGAAAAATGTGTC
>JAFGXR010000073.1 GCA_016936555.1 Spirochaetales bacterium
GCAAGGCCGGTTGTCGAAATGGCCGAGACGGAGATAAAGAGATTATCCAGAAATCCGATGGAGACGACGCGGAACCAGGGGAGAGAAAGTATAAGAACTCCTGCAATGGTATAGCTGATATAGCCCCAGACCAGGGATGTTTCCGGATGGACATTTTTCAGTATGAAAGGGTTGCGATTCATGGATACCTCGTAATTCTTTATTTTCTTGTTTTGGAAAAGAGTTTTCTGAGAGATGGGCTGGCGCTGCTTCTCATTACGGCAGACTGTATTCCGCTGAATCTCATCAGATCTTTCTCTACCCCCGCCACGAGCAGAATGCTCTCTTCCGTCATTCTGAAATCCCTTGTTATGAAGGAAAAATTTTCTTCTTCCTTCCTTTTCGCCGCTATGACCGTAATGTTGTGGCTGTTTCTCAGATCCGATTCCACCAGGGTCCTGTTGCGGTATTCAGCGGGAACTCTGATCTCGGCAATGAACAGGCCGTCGTTTATGGGGAAATAGCTGAAAAGGTCTGCCGAAAGGAGAATCGGGGAAATCCTTTGGGCTGCTTCCTTCGCGGGGAATATGATCCGCGTGGCACCAACCAGTTTCAGGATTTCCCCGTGATGTTCGTTCTCCGCCCGGACGATGATTTTTTTAATACCGATTTTCTTGAGGTTGATGGTGGCCAGTACGGAATTCTCTATCTTCTTCCCGAGGTCAACGATGACAATATCCACATCGACGGGAACGAGACGCCTCAGTGTGCTTTCGTGAGAGATGTCTGCGACATAGGATATGGTTACTTTGTGTTTGAACTGGTCTACCAGACTCTCATCTTTGTCGATTATGAGCAGTTCCGTGTCGAATTCCGATAATTCATCGATCATTCTCTTTCCGAATTCGCCCAGCCCGATAACAGCTATCTGCTTCATGAAGGATTCCTCTTTTTTCTATTCATCGATTATCCTGTAGCCGACGCCCACTTCCGTCCGGAAAAACCGGGGATTGGCCGGATCTATTTCGAGTTTTCTCCTGAGATTTGCCATATAGACTCTCAGGGATTGGGTTTCCGAGGCGGAAATGGAACCCCAGACCTCTTTGAGGAGAAACGTGTGTGTCAGTACTTTGCCGGGATGCCGCACCATGACAGACAGCAGTTTGAACTCCGTCGGCGTTACATGGATCTCCCGTCCTTCTATCATGACCAGGTGTTTTTCCACATCGACCGTCAGCGTGGATAAAGTAAAAACCGGGCTGTTGCCGTCTCCATTACTTTTTGCCAGGTGCTTTCTTCTTATACCCGCCCTGATTCTGGCCAGCAGTTCGGGAGTTCCGAAAGGCTTGCCGAGATAGTCGTCAGCGCCCAGGTCCAGGGCTTCGACTTTTTCCTGTTCCTCGCCTCTGGCCGAAAGAACGAGAATGGGGGCCGTCGAGAATTCGCGGATCCGCATAATCACATCTATGCCGTCTATATCGGGAAGTCCCAGATCGAGTAGAATCAGATCGGGATTATGCGAAGCGGCCAGAGAGATACCTTCAGATCCGTTTTCTCCATACAGAACTTTATAGTGCTGGGATTTTAACGAAGCACCGAGGAAATTCCTAACGGGCTTTTCATCTTCAATGATCAGAATCAATGGACTTATCACGAATTATCCTCTCTTTGATCCATCGGAAGTGTAAATTGAAAAACGGCACCGCCCTCCGCTTTGTTTCCGGCACTGATCGTTCCGCCATGGGCTTCTACAATGGCCTTGCATATACCCAGCCCGAGGCCGGAACCTCTGGCGGATTTGCCCGTTGGTTTTCCGGAAGATTTGAAAAAGTCGAAAATTCCGGCCAGGTTCTCTTCGGGGATTCCCGAGCCGTTATCCGATACGGCTATTTCTATGAAATCCCTGTTTTCCCGGGCTGTTTTTTTTGATGACAGAATGATTGTCGAATCGCTCTGTGTGTGGTTAATGGCATTCTCCAGAAGGTTTATTATGACCTGCTCGATGAGAATGGCATCTACGGGGACAAGGAAAACATTTTCAGGAGGCTCGATGACCAGCTTGTGGGCATTCAGCCTCTTCTGTATTTTCTGGGCTGCCGAATAAAGAATATCGTCCAGGACTTCAGGCGTTTTGCTGATGAGACCCGTCGAACTCTGAACCTTGGAAAGACTCAAAATGTTTTCCACCAGACGGGTAAGCCAGGACGCTTCATCGTAGATTCCTTTCAGTAATTCATTTTGAGTCTCCGGGTCCAGCAGCTGACAGTTCTCAAGAAGAGTGGTACTGGCACCTGCTATCCCGGCCAGGGGCGTCCTGAAATCATGGGAGATGGATCTCAGGATCATTACCCGTAGCTTTTCCCTTTCGGCTCGGACTTTTACGTCTTCGTGTTTCCGGGAAATCAGATCGCGATCAAGTGCGAGTGAGAGCAGAGCTACAAAGGTTTGGATGAGAGCTTTCTCATCATCAGATAATGATCTGTCCTGTTTCCTGTTATTATCCAAAAACAGAAATCCATGGGAAAAATCGGAACCTTTTATCTCAACATGTAATATTGGCCTTCTCTTCTGAATTTCGGGATCTCCTGCGATACATTCTTCTTCGTCCTCAGTTCCGTTAAGTCGGATACATGTCCCATTAGAGAGGATTTGGCCCAGTTGTTCCAACGATTCCCTGCATATGGCTTCTCTTCCCGAGAGGGTCAGAAGTGTCCGGCTTATATTCAGTAATACATTGGCATGTGTTTCCCCTCTGCGGGATTCCTGTGCCAATTTCTTTTCTCTAGCTGTCAATGTCGTAATGATAAGAGCTACGGCAAGCATGATGATTAACGTCAGGATGTACCGTGGGTCTGCCACGGCGAAAGTGTACCGGGGGGCTGTGAAAAGAAAGTTAAAAATGAAGACGCTGGCTATGGAAGCTATGATTCCGTTGAGACGGTTTGTTCTTATTGAAATAAGAACAACGGCGAAAATGTATATCAGAATCAGATTGGAATCGAGAAAATCACGGTTGCTGAGAAGAACAGAAGTCCCGGTTGAAACCAGTAATATAACAATAGTAAACAGGATGTCCTTAAAATATTTATTGCGGTTCATCGCATATCATTATAATGAAAAGAGGATAAAGATAGGATAAAAAATCCCTTCAGGATATAAAAATAATATAAAGATTCAGATGAGATCAGGAATACATACTCTTGCATTCGGAACAGAAATGGTCATGTATTGAGTATACTCCGCCACATGTGCATATCCATTTGATTCTTTCAACTTTCAAAAAACATGTAAGGCCTGATTCCTTAACCATATTTGAGTTTTCGATCAAACTTGTTCCATAACGGGTTGTATGGCTTTTGTTTAAGATGGCCATAACAGACCATGCAGTTCATTCCGCATGGAGCGAAGAAATCAGTATCTATCTGTTCGGGCATTATCATTTTTTCACTTCCGATTGTCCCGGCAGCGAAATTCAGGCTACCGGGATTATTTTATCAACCCACCAGTTTGGCTATATCCGATTCAGGATCACTGATTCCGCTGATTCCGAATTTCTCCACGAGGACACCGACAATATTAGGTAAGAGAAATGCGGGTAGAGTCGGCCCCTTAAAGCTTTCAAACTCCGGTTTCTGATTCCACCAGGAGCTTCCGTAGTTACCGTGGAAGTGGGAGTATTTCTTGAATTCCGGGTAATAATTTGCCGGGAGCATTTCGCTGTGCGTGTAGATCTCCACACCCGTATCTTTCGTCTGTTCGAGAAGTTCCTTCATATCAGCCAGATCATGGCCGCTGATGAGTATTCCCGGTTTATTGCCGACGCCTATATTCACCTCCGTTATCTCGGGGTTCCCGAATGTTTCCGTATTGGCTTTATCGAGCAGAGCCATGGCTTTTACTCCATATTCTCCCGTCTCCAGAACCAGGGCTGTCAGCTCTTCGGCACCCAGGCTCTTATCGGTTGTAGCGACGAGGGCTTTTTCGATAAAATCTACGATCGATTCATCTTCATAGCAGAGGTTGTTGGCGTGGGAGAGGTAGGCTCCTTAATTGTTTTGAACAAGCCGTTAACGATATAATCGTCAGCTGTTTTTTCCGCCATACCGTTTTTTCTGGCAATTCGCTGATACGGGATATTCCTTTCATGATGTACACTAGCAAGTCCTGCAGATTGGCGGTTTCGGAACTCTTTCCGCAGACACCCGAGCCGGCTTGACAGCCTTGGTTTCTGGCCGTTTTCTGACACTGAAAACAAAACATCTTCATAGTATTCTCCTTGAGCGATTTTCAGTAAATTCTAAGGGATTAAAAAATTACCGGCAAATTTGATTTTGACTTTACATTAGACTGTACCTATATTGAACATAATGGGATCAGATCAGTTTATTAATATTTCTCTCACGGACAACGGGACGGGAATGACAGATGAGCAGAAGGAAAAATGTTTCGATCCTTTTTACACAACTAAAGGAACGGAGGGCACCGGACTGGGATTGGCTGAAGTGTTTGGAATGGTAAATCGACATGAAGGAACACTGGAAATAGAAAGCGAGTTGGGTGTGGGAACGACATTTCATATTAAAATTCCAGTTCATGACATCTTGAAAGAATCTATAGATAAATCGGAAAGTGCTGAGTCTTTTTCATTTCTCCGCATACTTTTTGTAGATGACAATATAAAGATCAGGGACGCATTCGCGGAATTGCTGGAGATTGATGGATATTCTGTTACAGTTTGTTCCGAGGGTTTGTCTGCAATTGAAGTTTATCAAAAAACTAAAGAGGATAAAAAGGATTTTGATTTAGTTATAACAGACCTTGGAATGCCCGGTATGGATGGTTTGGAGCTTTCTAGGAGGATAAAAGAAATAGATAGAAATATTCCAATCATTCTATTATCCGGATGGGGGAAAATGCTGGACCGGGATAAGGAATTGACTGAAGATATTGACTATTTACTGAGCAAGCCTCCTAATATGAAGGAATTGCGTAAGGCTATTGCTGAATTGATTCCTGAAAAAGAGGATTGAAGCTCTCTGACATTCTCCCCACTCGTGTAGACGAATTTCATTGTTTCTCAAGTTCGTAACTTATCTTCAGAGAGTATGAAAATACCGGCGATGGGACTTGAACCCATACGGCCGCGAGGCCAGTAGATTTTGAGTCTACCGTGTATACCAATTTCACCACGCCGGCATTACTCTGAAGAGAATAATGATATTCTCTTTATCTGTCAATCATTTCACTCTTCTATAAAGGCACCCAGGATTTCTCCGTAGTAAAAGCGGTGGAGATCCGCTTTGGGATAATGACGGTCAATCAGATTTTTATCGAGAGAAGCGGCTGTCACATCGTTGTAAAATACGGTGCGGCATTCCAGATGGATCGGGCATTCTTTAATATAAGACACGGATATTTTTTCACTTTTTTTTCGGGTAAAGCCGCAGAGAGCCAGTTTGTCTTTATTTCGACCCGATTTCGAACCGCAGATTCCAATCTCTTTCTTCATATCATCCGAAGGGACATTTATTGTAAAATCTCCGTTTCTTTCAAGCAATTCAAAACTGTACCGGACCGGACGAACCATTATGGTGAAAACCGGTTTGTTCCACATGATTCCGTAACTTCCCCAACCGATTGTCATGGGGTTGCACCGCTCTCCTGAACCCAGCAGAAGTCCCGGTTTGGCCAGTTTTGCCATGATTTCATTTAGAATCCTGTCTAGTTCAACTTCTTTTCTCATATCCCTGCTCCCCGGCAGCTATTCTTTACTAATAAGATGCGCCTGTATATATTATACAAACTAAACACATTCGGGAAAGGTCCTATGGTTCTAAGAAAAATATCATTGCTCGCCTTATCGGCATTATCGATTCATTTTACAGCGATTCTCCATCCCTTATTCATACTTGCTGTTCTGTTTTTTCTGATTCTATTATTCAACTGGACAGATTTTTTCTATCGGGAAGATCCACGGTATAGTCAATCCGATCTTTCCCGATTGATGGATGGGGAAGCAGGACCTATTGAACTGGACAACTCATCGGATAAGGCCGTCATTTTTGTTCACGGTTTTCCCTCGACGCCTAAGACCTATAAATATGTCGCTCCCATGGCTGCGGATTCGGGATATGATGTTTTCGCCCCTCTTCTGCCTGGTTTCGGAACAAATCATGATGATTTTATAAAATCCAATTTTTCCCAATGGTACGCTTATCTCTCCGATTATTACCTGGAAAAGAGAAGGAAATACAAGAAGCTCTACATTATCGGTTTATCCATGGGCGGATCGTTGACCCTCAAGCTGGCGGAGGAGTTTTCCGGCACGGAATGGGCTCCCGACGGGATTTCCGTTAACGCGGCCCCCGTATCGCTCCGGTTTCCCCGAAAAGGTCCCGGCAGGGGGGCCTCTCTTCTTTTTATCAGAACCCTCGGGTGGTTCGTCAAACATCAGGGCGGGAAGAGCGACAAGTGGAAGAAAATGGAAGACGGCCATAACCAGTGGATCGGCTATCAGGGCTCCTTCCCCAGGCAGATTTACAGCCTCAAGATGGGTGTCTATAAAATCAGAAAGGATTTGAAGAAAATCACCGTTCCGGTCATCGCCTTCCAGGCTCCAGCTGACAGCACGGTGGATTTTGCCAATCTCTCTCTCATCGAAAAGGGCGTGTCATCGACAATAAAATCGTTCAACCGGCTCGATTACACAGGCTATTACAATACGGCTCATGCCCTGTTTCTCTATGAATCGATCCGGGAGAAGCTCATCGGCGATATCCTGGCTTTTTTTGAAGGGCTGGAATGATGGATTACAAAAACTGCCATCTCTGCCCCCATTTGTGCGGCATCGACCGGACAGCCGGTCAGAAGGGGTTCTGCGGTCAGGGCGATATCATGAGAATCGGAACCGCCGCTCTCCATTTCGGAGAGGAGCCGCCGCTGACCGGAGTAGGGGGGAGCGGAACGATCTTTTTCAGCGGATGCACCATGGGCTGTCCCTTCTGTCAGAACTGGCAGATCAGCCGGGGGCAGATCGGAGCGGAAATCCCGGTTGAAACTTTAACAGAGATTATGCTCGAGCTTGAAAAGAGGGGAGCGGAGAATATCAACTTCGTCACCGGCACACACTTTCTCCCCTCTATCGCTTCGGCCGCGGAACTGGCCCGGATAAGGGGGTTGTCCGTTCCCATGCTCTGGAACTGCTCAGGCTATGAAACTGAGGAAGCTCTTGATCTGCTCGACTCTTTCGTCGACATATATCTACCGGACTATAAAGCATCGGAACCGCATCTGACGAAAAGACTCTATCAGGCGGAAAACTACCCGCAGGTTGCCGAAAAAGCTCTGAAAAAGATGGCCCTTAGCCGGCCTCTTGAGTTTACTGAAGACGGATTGATGAAAAGAGGCGTTATTATACGCCATCTCGTATTGCCGGGAGAACTGGAATCGACACGGAAGTTCCTCAAATGGTACGCCTCGGAACTGATGGGAAAAGCACTCGTCTCGGTCATGGTCCAGTACGCGCCCGTCCGCATCCCCGGAAACAAAGTTGCTATCCCCGAACGCTATATTTCGGAAGAGGAGTATGACCAGCTTCTGGACTGGCTGGATGAATTCGCGATAGAAGAGGGTTTCTTTCAGGATCTGGAACAGAATGACGACTGGCTCCCCGACTTCAGAAACCCGGTTCCCTTCCCTTCAAAGCAGACGCAGGTGATCTGGTCGTCCGTTACAAAGGATTTTATATAGGAGACAGGAGAACGTCTTCCCATCTCCCGACTCCTATCTCCCAAAAGATATGGTCAAAACCAGCTATCCGGAAACGAACAGCTCACACTCTACTTCCGCCCTATCACCGTTCCTACAAACTCTTCCCCGTCAAAAATCTTCTGTAAATTCACAAGATCCTTCCCTGCCGCGGCGATAACCCTAAGGTTCAGTTCGGCCGCTTTCCTTGTTGCAACGGGATCGAAGGGAACATTCTTGCCGGGCGTCCATTCGTCGCCGGCCATCTTTTTGTAATCGTCCCAGCTCACGTATTCAAGGGGCTGTGCATCGGGATTCTTCTTCGGATCATCGGTGTAGACTTTAGCGATGTTGGAGAGGTTGTATACCGTATCGGCTCCGAACTTTTCCGCCAGGACAACGGCGTCGTAATCGGTTGACCACCCCGGTTTCCAGCCGGCGGCGACCATGATCCGACCGTCGAAAGTCTCGGGTGCTGTCGGATCGGTTATCACGTCACGCGGGCAGAACTCGCTGAAAACAGCTTTGATCAGCTGGGCGTTGATCCGGGTCGCCATGATGCCTATCCAGTCCGCTTCGCTGTTCTCGCTGTCCCTGATGATTTCTCTGTACGCCTGCTGGTATTTCCGGGCCGGTGCTCCGCCTCCTATGACGATGATGGCTTTGTTCTCCTCATCTTCATCGAGCCATTTTATCAGAAAATCTTTAAACTCTTTGATAAAAGCCGTATCCACTTCATCGGGAGCTACTATAGAGCCTCCGAAATCTAATACTTTAATATTAGGCATGTCTTCTCTCCCACAATAAATCAGCTTGACACTAGAGCGTCTTTAAGTATCTAATATGGAATAGAATAGAGGTAAAAACTGGTTTTGAAAAGAGTAATGAGACATACCCTTCTGATGGCAGCGCTGCTGATTCTGCCCGCATTTTCTCTCTGGTCCCAGGAAACCGCTGAGAAATATTTCGCATCGGTATCGGAACAGCACGGCGATGTATCTGATTATAAAGCATATCTGACAATAACCAAGGGAAACGATGTTCAGTCGGGAACCTTATATTATAAAACGCCCAATCTTCTCCGGATCGATTTTGACGAGCCTGAAGAGCAGGTCCTGGTCGTCAACAACGAGCAGCTGGAACTCTACATACCCAAATTCCGCGTATCGTTCAAACAGACCCTGAAGAAACACAATACGGCGACTCTCGCCTCTATGGCTAGCAGCCAGGGACTTCAGCTTCTGGCCAGAAATTACCGCATCGCCTATCTTGTCGATCCCGAGCCAGTCCCCCTGGAAGAGGGGTCGCCGGAAATGGTCGTCAAGCTCAAACTCACCTGGACCTCCCAGACAGAAGGTTTCCGGGAACTTGAGATGAGCATCAACGCGGGGGATAAGTCTATCCGGCGGATAATAGGTGTAACCGGTTCTTTCGAAACCATTCAATTCGATTTTGAAGATATCGATACCCTGACGAAAATTCCCGATGCCCGCTTCCAGTATGAATCTCCCTCAGAGGGAAACAGTATAGAAAACTTTTTATTTGAGCCGGAAAACTGATACATGAAATCTATAGGTGAACATCTTAAAACTGCCAGAGAAGAGAAGGGGTATTCCTTCGATCAGGTCGTCCATGACACAAACATCTCCAAAGAGTATATCCATGCTCTCGAGGAGGATGATTTTGATTTTTTTCCCGCCGAAGCCTATCTGATCGGTTTTCTGAGGAATTATTCCGAATATCTCGGACTCGATCCCTCCAAAATGGTGGGGATCTACAAGAACTTTAAAATCAGCGAAGAGCCGGTTCCCATGGATCTGCTTCTCGGTAAAAAGAAAGCAGCTGCTGCCAAAAAGGAAAAACCCGAATCCCCCGTTGAGAGAAAAGGGTTACCCCGGTGGCTGATTCCAGTCCTCGCTGTCATTGTCGTAGCAGCCGGTGTCGCCGTCGTTTTTATTCCTTCCTTTCTCGACAAAGGAGCAGAGGCTGAGTCTTCGGTCGAAAAAGAAACTCCTGCGGTACCGGAGCAGAATAGTGTGCCTAAAGAATTTTTCCTGACGGAAGAAACTCTCGATATCAACGTCTCCGGAGGAGATTCGATCAAAGTTTCCACAGGAAGCAAACTGCTTACTTTCATGGTTAACTTTTCTGATGAGGGCGGTTTTATCTCTTACACCGATCCGTCGGGGAATCCCGGACAGTTTGTCCTTGAGAAAGGCGGGGAGCAGCTTGTGCTTATCGGGGACCAGACCGGTGTTTACTTTTCTGTTAAATCGATCTCTACCGAGAAGGCGACGATTATCGCACAGAAGGTCGCCGTCGATGAGCCTCAGGTCATGGAAACAACAGAGGAAGGTGGTTCCGTGGAAAATACGGTTACGACTGCCGATGCGCCATTATCCGATAAAATCGTCATTATGACTGAAACATATCCCAAGGCTTACACCATTGATGCTTTATTCCGGGGAGACGGGCTCTTCCGTTACGAGACGGACGGGCAGGGGCGGATCGAAAGATTTTATCAGGCGGGAGAGCGCCTGAAAGTCGATGTCAACCGCAATCTTCTTCTCTGGGCTTCCAACGCGGGGAGCGTCGATCTGAAGATTTCCGGTCAGGAAATCAAAATAGGTGAGAGCGGACAGGTCGTCGTCCGTTCGGTCAAATGGGTAAAAAACAATGAAACAGGAAAATACGAACTCATCATCGTCCCCTATAGCTAAGAGCTTTTACGTTGAGAACCTCGGTTGCTCGAAGAATCAGGTCGATGCCGAAAATATCATTTCAACTCTGGTAAATGCGGGATGGATATATCAGGACAGTCCCGAAGATGCTGAGCTGATCATTGTCAATACCTGCGGGTTTATCAAACCGGCTAAAGAAGAATCGATCAATACGATTCTCGATTTTACCAGCACCTATCCCGGTAAGAAAGTACTGGCGGCGGGTTGTTTATCGGAACGTTATAATCAGCAGCTTATGGATATGATTCCCGAACTGGCCGGTGTCTTCGGCTCCATGGCTCCCAGCCATATCACAGATGTCGTCGAATCTGTCCGGAAGGGCGAAAAGCCGGTTCTTATCCCCGATACGGATCTGACAGTTACTCCCCGTAAGAAATTTTTTTCCTATGACCGGTCTGTCTATGTGAAAATTGCCGAAGGCTGTAACAACAGGTGTACCTTCTGTGCCATTCCCGTCATCAAGGGCGGTCTGAAAAGCCGGCCTCTCGACGAAATTATTACCGAGATCAAACAGCTGATAGCAGACGGGGCTTTTGAACTCAATCTCATCGCTCAGGATCTGGCGGGACTGGGGACGGACCGCGGAAGAAAAGAGCTTCCCGAACTTCTCAGAGCCATATCGGCCATAGAGGGAAAGTTCTGGATCAGGCTTCTCTACATTCATCCTGACCGCTTTATCGATGAAGTGGTTGATATTATGACTGAGGATAAGAGGTTTCTTCCTTATTTCGATATTCCCTTTCAGCATGCATCGGAAAGAATCTTAAGGAAAATGGGGCGTCGCGGAACGTCTCAGTCCCATCTGGACATGCTCGAATCGATTAGGAAAAGACTGCCCGATGCTGTGTTCCGGTCTACGTTTATGACAGGATTCCCCGGTGAAAGCAGGCAGGATTTTCAGGAACTGCTTACGTTCCAAAACAAAGCAAAGCTCAACTGGGTCGGCTTCTTCACGTATTCCCGGGAAGAGGATACACCCGCCTGGAACTACAGAGGTGCTCTGGGGACGAAATTCGCTGCCGCAGCGGCGGAGAAGAGAAAGAGAGAGCTTGAGATCCGTCAGAGCGAAATAACAGAGAATCTTCTCGATGATTTTCTCGGGAAGACCTATGAGGTTCTCATCGAGGAAAAGGTTGAAGAGGAAAACCTCTACATCGGCCGCGCTTATTTTCAGGCACCGGAAGTGGACGGCCTGATCGTTCTCCATGGAGAGAATATCCGTCCCGGTGATGTCGTGCAGGCCAAAGTCTTTAAAAGAAACGGATTGGATCTGGAAGCCGTCATACTGGAGGACTGATTATGAACGGTTCTCCCTCTTATCTCAAAGGTCTCAACGAACAGCAGCGGGAAGCTGTCATGCACGGACATGAACCTCTTCTGATATTGGCGGGAGCCGGTTCCGGTAAAACCAGAGTCATTACGACGCGGATCGCCTGGCTGATTGAGGAGATGGGGTTTGATCCCTCTTCCATTCTCGCCGTAACTTTCACCAACAAAGCGGCTGCCGAGATGTCCGAAAGGGTTCACGGGATGGTGAGCGGTGCTCACGGTGTCATGATAAAGACCTTCCACTCATTCGGCGCCTGGCTGCTCAGAAGAAACGCCGCACTCCTCGATATGAAATCCCATTTCACCATCTACGATGATGATGATGTGCTCTCATTGCTCAAGACGCTCTTTGATGAGGCTCCCCGCAATGAGCTCAGGCGTTACAGCCGCGATATATCCCGGGCCAAAGACGACTGCCTGCTTCCCGATGATGATCTCTCCCATATCAATCCCGATCCCTCATTCAATGAAATCTACAGGATTTACGAAACGAGGCTGCGGGAAATAGGGAATGCCGATTTCGGAGATCTGATCAGTCTGCCCGTCAGAATGCTCCGCAAAAACAGCGAGCTGAAAAAGAGGATCCATCAGAAGTTCCGGGTGATTCTCGTCGATGAGTATCAGGATTCCAACGGGGCGCAGTTTCAGCTTCTGAAAGAGCTGTCCGGTCCCGACACCTGGCTGGCCGTCGTCGGCGATGACGATCAGTCCATTTACCGGTTCCGCGGAGCTGAAGTCAAAAATATCCTCACGTTTCATGAATCCTTTCCCGGTACGAAGGTCATCAAGCTGGAGGAGAACTACCGTTCAACGGGAAACATTCTCGGTATCGCCTCTTCCGTCGTCTCCAATAATTCGGGCCGGCTGGGAAAAACACTCTGGACGAGGAAAGGGTCTGGTGATAAGGCTAAGCTGATCTATTCGGAAAACCAGATCACCGAGGCTCAGGATTGCGCCGATAATATTCTCTCCCACAGGCAGTACGGTGAAACGGCGGTTCTCTACAGAACAAATGCCCAGTCCCGTGAGTTCGAAAGCACGTTCCGCAAAATGGGCATTCCCTACCGGCTTGTGGGGACTCTGAGTTTCTACAGCCGCGAAGAGATCAAGGATACGGTCGCCTTTCTGAGCTTTCTCAGTAACAGCCGCGATGAAGTCGCTTTCCGGCGCATCGTCAACAAGCCGGCCCGGGGGCTTGGAAAGGTTTCTCTGGAAAAAGTGTTCCATCTTATGACGGTGACAGGAGGAGATCTCCTCGAAGCTTCCAGAGCGGCGCTCGGCGGCATGAAAGGGAAAGGTGCCAAAGGGCTGGGGGAGTTCTGCAAAGTCTGTGACCTTCTGTCCGAAGGCCTGGGTGAATCAAAAACGCTGGCGCCCTATGTGGACCGGGTCATCCGTGAATCGGGATTGCTCGAATATCACAGAGCCCAGGATGAAATCGATCACTCCCAGAAAGTGCGTAACCTCGAAGAGCTCGTTACGGCGGCTGATCAGTATGAGGGAACAATGGACGGCCTTTCGGAATTCCTGGAATTAATCGAACTCGATCAGACCATGCTCGAGGAAGAGGATAAGGATCCCGACAGGGTTACGCTTATAACCATGCACAATACGAAGGGGCTCGAGTTTGACCGCGTTTTTATAACCGGCCTGGAGGAAGGGCTTTTCCCCCGGGGCGATGAATATGCCGATGAGGATGAAATCGAAGAAGAGCGCCGCCTCTTTTACGTAAGCATCACCAGGGCCAGAAAGGAACTGTTTTTCACATCGACGAGACGGCGGATGCTCTACGGCAGAACGGAGGATCGGTATCCCTCCCGCTTTATTGATGAGCTTCCTTCCGAATTTGTCGATACTATAGGTGAGGAGAGCGGACCGTCCGGCGAATACAAGCCGGGGATGAGGCTCTATCACGAAGATTACGGCGTGGGGATCGTGAACAAGAATCTGTTTAACAACGGTCATACGGTTCTTCATGTTATTTTTGAATCGGGGCGGACGGCTGTGCTCATGCCCGAATTCTGCGCCCATAAACTGGAAAAACTCGGCCGCTCCGAATGGGACGGCTGATCAGGTAATGAATATGTCAGATGATTTAATGCGGCTGGTTCCGCGGATCAAAAGAGCCAGAGACTTTTATCTCTATGATGAAAAGGGAAACCGAATACTCGATCTGTACCTCGACGGAGGAAAGGCTCTTTGCGGTCACAGGCCCAACGGTCTTTCCAATGTCCTTAAGAATACTATTTCCAGAGGGCTCTATGCTCCCTATCCCTCGGTTTACGGGAAGAGGCTGGATAAGGTTCTCTCCGGGGGATTCCCCCGGTTCCGCTATCGATCTGTATACCGCAGCTTGGAGTCTTTTGAAAAAAAGGCAGGCGGGGCTCTTCTTTTTGATGATCCGGCATCGGGTTCCCCCGGTGGCCCCAATATGATCTGGAGGCCCTTCCTTCCGGTTCCCGAGACCCCCGGGCTCCTTCTGGTCAGGCTTCCCTATCCCGGCAATGATGCCGTGGCCGTTCTCTCCGGTACGAAAGAGCTGCCTCCGTCGGATCTGCTCTCTCCCGTCGCAGAAGCGGGGATGGTGCGTTCCTGGTTTGATTTACAGATCACATTGAAAGAAACCGACAGGAATACCTGGTCCCGGTTTGACAGCACCGGTCATTGGGCGAGAACCGGACCCTATTTAAAACCCCTGTGCCCGGAAGAGGAATACGCCGACCTGTTCCGACTCTATCTGGAAAACGATATTCTGATTTCGCCTTATTACGATCAGCCGTCGATCTCAGCTGTCGATATAAAAGAAGGAAGTCTTAAAAAACTCATGAAGGCCTCAAAGGGGTAGAGCTATGGTAAACAGTCCGGAAATATTTCTGCTTCTCGTTAAATTGCTGGCGGGATTCGCGGCGACGGTAACGGCTGTGCTTCTCTGGTCAAAGACACGCGAAGCGTCCTGGCTGTTCGTCGTCATCGGTACGGTCTTTCTCTATGGAGAAGTTATTTTCGAAACGCTCGATCTCTTCGGAATAACCGATGTGAGGAAAATCCTTATCCTGGGAATTCCCGTCATTGACGCCCTCTTCGCCGTTCTTCCCTTCGTTTTTTTTACGGCCGGGTTTCTTTCTTTTCTCTCGGCCAGAAGAAAAAGGCTGTAGAATTCGCCGGATTAATGGGGAATTCAACCCTTTGCCCTTATTGACTTTATTTTTCAATGATGAGAGTATTGAAATCCCGTTACATAAGTCGAGAATTATCTATTATTGATAAGGTTAGAGGAAGATGAAAACTATATTTGAAAAACCTGCAAGTATAGAGAGAAAATGGTACGTCATCGATGCAGAAGGCGTTTCTCTCGGTCGTGTTGCAGTAAAAGCGGCGAATATACTCCGCGGAAAGAACAAACCCTATTACACACCTCACCAGGAAATTGGTGATTATGTTATTATTGTCAACGCTGAAAAAGCGGCTGTTACCGGTAGAAAGAAAACTGACAAAATGTATTATCGTCACTCCGGATTTCTCGGTGGTCTGAAAGCGGAAACTTACGAAAAAGTTCTGGCGAAAAAACCCACCATGCCCATGGAGAAAGCTATCAGAGGAATGCTCCCCAAAGGACCCCTCGGAAACAAGCTTTATACTAACGTGAAAATCTACGCAGGGGCAAATCATCCCCATGCCGCTCAGCAGCCCGTTGCTGTGGAAGTGTAAGGTCAGGAGAATCTAAATGGTAAAAAATCTTGCAAACGGAACAGGAAGAAGAAAAACTTCTGTAGCACGTGTATACCTGAGAAAAGGTACCGGTGTAATCAAAGTTAACGGTAAAGAGCTGAAAGAATACTTCACAATCGGTATTCACTCCGATACGGTTATGAGACCCCTCGATGTCACAGACAGCCTCGGGAAATTCGATGTCGTCATCAATGTTAAGGGCGGCGGAATAACCGGACAGGCCGGTGCTTGTCTTCACGGACTCTCAAGAGCTCTCGTCGCTCTCGACGAAGCAAACAGACCGGCTCTTAAAGCGAACGGATATCTCACAAGAGACTCCAGAATGGTTGAAAGAAAGAAATACGGTCAGCCCGGTGCGAGAAGAAAGTTCCAGTTCTCAAAACGTTAATTTGTATATCAGTTCGATTACAGAAAGAGGATCAGCGGGAGAGGGGTTTACAATCCGTCTCTCCGACGGGTCCTCTTTTTTTGTCTCCGCTTCTTTTTATAACTCACACAATTACACTGAAGGAATGGCTGTCGGAGAAGATCAGCTTGAAAATCTTCGCAATGAAGAACAGCGTCTTCTGGCCCTGCGGAAAGCCGGTGACCTTCTCGCCCGGGCGGAACAAAGCTCCGGCGGTTTGTTTCTGAAACTGAGGAAAAAAGGGTTCAGCGCCTCTGTCAGCCGGCAGGCTGTGGATCGTGTCATTGAACTGGGACTCCTCGATGACGAGAGGTTCGCCACCTTCTGGCTGGAATCCCGTTTGAGACAGCATCCCGAAGGGCAGACTCTCCTCTATCAGGGCCTGCTCTCCAGGGGGGTGACACCTGAAAGTGCCAAAGCCGCGCTGAATTCTGTCCTTTCTGAAGAGGAAATTCAGAATGCCGTAATCAATGCCGGTATAAAACTTACCAGGCGCCACGGGGCGGACGAAAAAAAACTGAAACAGGCGCTTCTGAGAAAGGGTTTTTCAAATAGGGAAATCCGGTACTTTTTCGAACACAATTGACATCCCGTCCCAATTGACTACAATAAAATAAGATTCTCAGTCCGAAGCTGTTGTTTATTCCGGATAATAAAGGTGTCAAAGCCATATCTTGTTTTTTTCTTTGTCCCTGTCCGGTTGCGAACTTTGATCGGATTGGGGCTTTAAGGAGTCACTTATGGGAAAATCCCTGTTAATTGTAGAAGATGAAGATGCCATCCGCCTGACGCTGAGGGAGTTCCTGACCCGGAAGGGGTATGCGGTTCATGTCGCCTCCGATGGCGTCGGTGCCATCCGGCAGCTTCTCGATAACAAAATCGATATGATTGTGTCCGATTACCGGATGCCCTCTCTCGGAGGGGATTACTGGATCCGTTTCCTTCAGACCTTCTGCGCCGATATTCCCGTCCTTATTACTAGCGGATTTCTCAGTCCCGAAATTCCCATACCCTTCACCGTTATCTACAAGCCTTTTGATTACGGTGAGCTCGAGGAAAAGATTGCCGCGGAGATCGGTTGTGATTAAATCGGGTATCGCCGTCGTCAGAGGGAGGGTTCAGGGGGTGGGATTCCGCTACTCAGCTTTGAATAAAGCCCGGGCTCTCGGTTTGAGAGGGTGGGTCAGGAATGAGATGGACGGGTCGGTATCAGCCCGTTTCGAAGGTGATGAAAATAGTTTTGACAGTTATCTGGAATGGCTCCGGACCGGACCGCCTTCGGCTTCCGTCAGCTCTGTCGACTTCCGTGAACTGAACCCTGACAGCGACCTGGGCCAGTTCCAGGTCGCATTCCAGGCATAAAAAAAGCCGTCCCCTGACAGGAGGCCACTGAAAAAGTCTCCCTAAAGTAGGAGTTCTAAAGGACATGGAAACAAGAAATTGTGACCATGTCCTTTTTTCATGATA
>JAFGXR010000074.1 GCA_016936555.1 Spirochaetales bacterium
ATGCCCCCGGAACTGATCGGGCAGGAAATGCGGATGATCAAAGCCATGGGAGCGAATTTCATCCGCCTCGGCCACTATCAGCAGTCCCCGCAGGTTCTCGATTTGTGCGACAGCCTCGGCCTCCTGGTCTGGGAGGAGATTCCCTGGTGCCGCGGCGGACTGGGAGACGAATCCTATAGAGAGATGGGCCGGACCATGCTGAAGAATATGATAGAACAGCATTACAACCACCCCTCTGTCATGATCTGGGGGCTGGGTAACGAGAATGACTGGCCGGGGGATTTTGAAGATTTCGACGAAACAGCTATCAGGCAATATATGAATGAGCTGCACGAACTCTCACAGAGACTTGATAAAACAAGAATGACAGCAATCCGCCGCTGCGATTTCTGCAAAGATATTCCCGATGTCTATTCTCCGTCCATCTGGGCGGGATGGTATCGCGGCCACTACAGGGAGTACAAAGAGGCGACTGTGAAACATATGGGCGAAACCGATCATTTCCTCCACGCCGAATGGGGGGCATCCAGCCACAGCGGGCGCTTTTCCGAAGATCCCTACGAGGGTCTGGAGCACTTGAAGACAGGTGTGGGGACCGATGAGCGCGGCGGAGACGCCTCTCTCTACGGCGGGATATCCCGGGTTTCCAAAGACGGGAACTGGTCGGAAAACTACGCCTGCGATCTCTTCGACTGGACGCTGAAGGAACAGGAGACCATGGGGGATCTGACCGGATCGGCGTTCTGGCCCTTCAAGGATTTCGCCACACCGCTCAGGCCGGAGAATCCCCTGCCCTACGTCAACCAGAAGGGGGTCGTGGACAGGGACCTGACCCCGAAGGAATCCTTCTATGTCGTTCAGTCTTTCTGGTCTAAGATTCCCATGATCAGAATATTCGGCCATAATTGGACGGACCGCTGGGGCGGGGAAATGGAAGAAAAGGAGTTTCGCGTTTACTCCAACTGCTGCCGGGTGGAGCTGTTTCTCGACGGCCGGAGCCTCGGAGTCAAGACCAGGAATTCACAGGATTTTCCCGCGGCGGGATTGCGCTGGACCGCAGAACTGTCATCGGGGATCCACGAACTGCGCGCGAGGGCCGTGAATGAAGAACTGGAAGACCATATCAGCTTTACCTACCACAGCGAAAAATGGGGAGAGCCGGCCGCTCTTCTGGCCGATATGTCCGAAGAGGATTCAAATACATACCTGATTTCGGTTAAAATGACCGATGGCCGGGGAAAAACCTGTCTGGATTACGGTGATTACGTCTATTATTCTCTCGCCGGGAAGGGTCAGATGATCAGAAACCTTGGAACGGTCAGAGGATCGGAAAAGGTCCAGATGTGCAACGGCAAATCGGAAATAACGGTAAAGGCGGAAAAGGGCTCCTCCCTTCTGGTTATCAGATCGGGACAGGCGGATCCCCTGTTTTTGAAATTATGAAAGAGAATTATGAATTCATAGCCATTGATGAAGGGAAACAGAATCTCCTGAGGGGCAATACAGGCGGGAAAACTATCAGCTGGAAAAGATCTCTGGCGGACTATCCGACCGCCCGGGCCCTCGAAAGGCTCGACGGGGACAGGATCCTGATCGGTTACGACCGGGGATACTGCATTGCAGAGATCGACAGCGGAGAGATAATCCATGACTGCCGCCGCTGGACCGGTGTCACGTCGGCTATATCCGGTCCCGACGGGACCAGGCTGATAACCGGATTAAACCTGGAGGGGCGGAAAGGCGTCACGGTTCTGACCCTGGATCGCGAAGACCGGGTCATCGACGCCCGATCGCGCAGAGGCCATTACGTGAGGCTGATGTCCCGGACGGAAGAGAACCGGTATCTCCTGTCGACCAATGACAGGATCAGGATCTGCACGAGCGGGCTACAAATGAAAGGGTCGCTTGCAGCAAAGGGATTTCTCCACGCCTGGCAGAGCCGTGTGACCGATGACAGCATTCTGGTATCGGCCGGATACGGGGCCTTTATGGCCAGATTTTCCCTTTCGGGAAAACTGATACAGAAGTTCGGCGGAAAAGACGCGGTCCCTACGGAGGTTCAGCCCTTTTTCTACGCCTCTTTCTCCCTAGGCGCAGACAGTTCAATCCTGGTGGCCAACTGGCAGGGTCACGGTCCCGATCAGGGCGGCAAAGGACGTCAGCTTCTTCATTTTGACAGCGCAGGAAATTACATCCGGTCCTGGTCTTTTCCCGAAGAGATTTCCTCTTTTCAGGGTCTTCTGCTTTTGGAATAAAGAAGACCTGAAAAGCAATTTAAACTTTGTAAAAAGACATTTATACTGATGAAAGATGAAAGTGTACTATTCCGGGACAGACGATCCTTTCCTCAATCTATCCATTGAAAAATGGCTTTTGAAACGGGAAGACCTGAAAGAGACTGAGATTCTCCTCTTCTACAGAAACAGACCATCGGTCATTCTCGGTCGCTTTCAAAACCCCTGGCTGGAATGCGATCTCGAAAAGATGGCTGCCGAGGCCGTTCCCCTCGTCAGAAGGGAAAGCGGAGGCGGTACGGTTTATCACGATATGGGAAATATGAATTTCTCTTTTATCGGACCGAAAGAGAACTTCGCCAAAAGGGAGAGAACCGCCCTGATCGTCCAGGCTCTCCGGTCACTGCGAATCCCCGCCGAGCAGGGGGAGCGAAACGACATCTACATAGCGGGGAGGAAAATATCGGGGAGCGCCGGACGGTACACCTCATCGAGAGCCCTCCTACACGGCACCCTGCTCATCAGCGCCGACCTTTCCGCGCTGGGCAGGTATCTCATATCAAAAGACTATCACTCCACCGATGTGTCGAGCCAGGGCATAGCGTCTATCCGCGCCGATGTGACCAATATCTGCGACTACAACGCCGAACTTGATTATGAGACAATCTGCGAAGCCATAGTCCGCGAAACCTCACACTATCTTCAATCGAATCCGGAAGTTCTCTCCCTGAACGAATCGGAAACGGAAGAAATACAGGAAATAGAGAACTACCGCTCCGCAATGACAAGCTGGGACTGGATCTACGGTAAAACGCCTTCATTTACGATGGTCTGCCCGGTACAGGCTTCCCGGGATTCATACCTGTGCCGCTTTACCGTAAAAAAAGGCCTGATAGAAGAAATTTCCATAGCGGAAAATACACCGGATGAAGAACGGGAAGCCCTGGCCGCCTCCTGTTCGCCCGGCACGAGATTCAGCGCAGTTTATAGCGCGCCCGTATAAACATAACCAGCGCCCCGCCCCAGACGGAAATGACAATTCCCCACCAGACTCCCTGCAGCCCCAGTCCGAAAAAAGTTCCCAGCAGATAAAAAAGAAGAGGCGGAAAAATAATCTGTCTGAACAGCCCTACCCAGAAGATCAGCCCCGGATCCTTAAGACCCTGCAGAAGAGAGTTTCCCGTACCGAGCAGGACATAGGCGGGCATGGTGATAATTTCAATCAGCAGGTACCCCGCGCCGGCGGCTATGACGCCTTCTCCGGAATTGAACAATGAGACGAGAGGCCGGCGGAGAAAAAACAGCATGACCATTCCGGCTCCCATAATGACCAGCCCGTAAACCACCGTTTTGAAATAGGCTTCCCTGACTCTCCCGGGCTGATTAGCCCCGTGGTTCTGGCCGGTCAGGGTGACCAGCGCCATATTCAGTCCGATAGTGGGCAGGAGAATGATCTGTTCGATACGGATAGCCACGCCGTAACCGGCTATGGCTTCGTCTCCGCCGAACTTGACGATATAGCGGTTGATGATGAAGACGCCGAGGGCGATGCTCATGGAATTGAGACTGGAAGGGAGGCTCTGGCGGAGCAGAGAGGGCCAGAGACCGGCATATCCCCCGGTCTTGATCCCCCGGAAGAAGGAAAGGTTTTCCGTCTTTCTCAGACGGAACCAGAGATAGACTGTACCGACGGCCTGGACAACCACCGTCGCCAGGGCCAGCCCGGCCGTTCCCAGATGAAAGGCGATGATAAAGAGAGGATCGAGCCCCAGGTTGAGAAAGAACCCCAGAATGAGAAAATTCCGGAAGGCTTTCGTGTCCCCCGTAGCGGAGAGAAGACCGTTTATGGCGTTATTGAGAAAAAAGAAAGGCAGCCCCAGAAGTATCACACGGATATAGATGACGCCTTCCCGCAGAGACTGTCCCGCGGCTCCCATAAATCTGAAGGCCGGCAGGGAAACGAAGATTCCGGCCAGAGCCAGAATCAGAGAGAAAAGAACGGCCAGAAAAATCCCCGCGGCGGCCAGCCTGTCGGCGCCGTCATTGTCTCTCCGGCCCAGAGCGTTGGACGTCAGCCCCTGAATTCCGCTTCCGATTCCGTGGCTGAAGGCTATGAGTATGAAAAAAACCGGAAAGGAAAGGGAGAGGCCGGCCAGAGCTTCGGTGGAAATGAACCGGGTATAGTAGGTGTCGACCACATTGAACATGGTGTTGAAAAAGAAACCCGTTGCGGCGGGAACAGCTATGGCTCCGATCAGCCCGCTTACGGGATCTCTGGTGATATCCATTGTCTTCATGATTAAATGTTTATCAAAATTGTCGTCTATGACAAGGAAAAAGAGTCGCCTCCGTGACGATTCCGGAAAAGACCGGCCTTTTGAACAGGCCTCAGGGAGCCGGTTCCTCCCCCTTCACGCAGGGTAGATTGAGAGTGAAAACCGTCCCTTTGCCGATGGCGCTTTCCACCAGGATTTCACCCCTGTGATCCCTGAAGATGCCGTAACTGACGGAAAGTCCGAGTCCCATGCCTTTGTCCTGCTGTTTTGTCGTGAAGAAGGGATCAAATATCCGGTTCAGATGTTCCGGAGGGATTCCGACGCCGTTGTCGGATATTTTAAGCCGGCAGTAGAGTCCCGGAACAAGATCGAAGGAACTGGAGAGGCAATAACTTTCATCGAGGTGGACATTTTCAAGAGAGAGGAGAATCTCGCCGCCTTCCTCTATAGCATGGCAGGCGTTGAGACAGAGATTGATGACCGCATTCTCCAGATCGGAATAAACTCCCGAAACGGATCTCTGCCCGGCCATGATTGACAGGGTGATATTCTTTACGATTGTGCCGTAGAGCAGATCCACCGTATCGCGCAGGATATCCCCGAGATCTATGTACGCATCGGGAATATTTCCTTTCTGTCCGAAAGAGACCAGTTTCTCCACCATTTCCCCGGCTTTCCGGGAAGAATCCATTATCATTCCGGTGTATTTCAGCCCCTTTTCATCGAGATTCCGCTGGGGTGACCGGAGAAGCTGCGTCGCATTGGTAATGCCGCAGAGTATATTGTTGAAGTTATGGGCCACTCCGGCGGCGAGCTGGCCTATCGATTCCATCTTCCTCGATTGAAGAAACTGATCCTCCAGCTTCTTCTTCCCCGTGATATCGTCGAAAATCGAGATGATCTCCCCTGTGGGAAGCTTATAGACGAAATACTCCCGCCAGCCGGAAATTCTGTTATCCCTGTACTCGAACTCGGGGCTGTGTTCCGAAGCAGAGCTGATCCAGACTCTTTTCAGAAGAGAAAAGAATTCCAGAGACTTCATAGCGGGATACACATCGGTGATCCGCTTCCCCAGCACATCCTCTTTATCGAGCTGATCGATTTCGCAGGCGGCCCTGTTTATATCGATAAAAACAAAATCTTCTCCGCTGTCCACGGCCTGCAAAACTCCGACGCCGCTGCTCATATTCTGAAACAGTTCCCTGAACATGGCTTCGCTTTTCTGAAGGCCCACTTCCGCCTGACTCTTCTGAATGGCGATGGAAGCCTGTTTTATAAAAGTTTCGATGAGTTCTCTGTTCTGCAGAGGCTCTCTGCTTCTGCTCAGAATAATGACAGTCCCGAAGAACTGATCCTGTTTGGCCATATCAATGAGATAGATACGCTTTATACCCAGCAGCTTTTCTATGGAGCTGCTGACGACACGGGGGATAGAGCCGAGGGACAGGCCGTAAATCCCCTCATCGAAATCGTGCAGTTTCCCGTCGGCATAATAGGGTGTTGAATCTTCAATTGCAAAGGACATTCTCCCGGGATCGAAGCCCAGGATATGTATCAGTTTTTCAAGGAAATTCCCGATGCCGAGAACGGCTTCGACGGTCGATTTTTTATTGTCATAATCGACGGAGTTGACAAGGATATAGGCGCTGTCATTCAGGTATCCGAGAAGGCTTCTGCCTATATATTCGTATATATTGTCATCGCGGGGAAATTCGATAAAATCCAGCGCCGTCCCGGAGAGAAGCGTCAGCATTCGGCGGTTTTCACTCTGCTCCGTCTCAAAAAGAGAGGGAGCGCTCTCGATCAGCCGGAGCCTCCATTGATCGACAAGATCGGCAGAGACGCCGTATTTTTCGGCTATTTGAGAAGCAGGAATCCTTCCGCATAAAGCTTCTATGGCAATTTCCGCTTTCAGCCTGCTATCCGGATCGATATATTTTTCCTTCATAAATCAGAATTAATTGTAGTCTTTCCTATCGATTATTCAATCGATAAATGCCGGCAGCCTTTTATTTGCCCTTTCAATATCCTCCAGACTCTCCATGAGCATGGATGTCGTGTCCCATCTCCCTTCGACCAGGGCGAGGCGGTAGTTTTCGGGAATATGGAAAGGGAAAGTTCTGTTTCCGCTGTAGAGTCTTTTTCCCAGCAGATCGATAGAGAAATCCACGGCGGGATCATCTTCAACCATTTTAAGCAGTTCGTCGGCGATGTTTTCATCGACAGCCAGAGCCGGAATGCCCAGGCTGCTGCAGTTATTGGCAAATATTTCAGCATAGGACCGGGCGATAATGCATCTGATCCCCATCCCCTTCAGAGCCCAGGGAGCGTGTTCACGGCTGGAGCCGCAGCCGAAATTCCGGCCGGAGATCAGAATGGCATGCCCTTTAAAATCGGGAGAATTCAGTACGTGCTCTTTCTCTTCCCCCTTCTCCCCATACTTCACATCGTAGAAGGCGAACTGTCCCAGTCCGTCGAAAGTGAGACATTTCATAAAGCGGGCCGGTATGATCCTGTCCGTATCGATATCATCGCCCCGGAGGGGAACGGCCTTACCAGTTATCTCTATAATTTTCTCATTCATAACATGTCCCTCACATCGGATATTCTGCCGATGATTGCCGAAGCGGCGACCATGGCGGGACTCATCAGGATTGTCCGTCCCGTTGGCGAGCCCTGTCGTCCGATAAAGTTCCGGTTCGATGAACTGGCGCATAATTCGCGCTTTATCAGTTTGTCGGGATTCATGGCCAGGCACATGGAGCAGCCCGGTTCCCGCCACTGAAATCCCGCTTCTTTGAAAATGGTATGGAGCCCTTCCCGCTCCGCCTGATCGGCGACGCTTCTCGATCCCGGAACAACAAGAGCCCGGACGCCCGGGCTGACCTTTCTTCCCCTGACAACTTCGGCGGCGATTCTCAGATCGCTGATCCGCCCGTTCGTGCAGGATCCGATAAAAGCCACATCGATCTGTGTTCCTTTGAGAACCTGCCCGCGCTCAAAGCCCATAAAAGCACAGGCCTGCTCATCGGCATCTTCGGGAATCCTGTCTCCGACCCCCAGAGCCTGACCGGGATTGATTCCCCAGGTGATCATGGGCTCCAGGTCAGAGACATCGAGGGTATAGACATCATCGTATTCTGCATCTTGAGGGGAAGCGAGCTTTTTCCACTCTTTTACAGCGGCATCAAAATCCTTCGGCGCGTATCTCCGGCCCTTCAGGTACTCATAGGTTTTTTCATCGGGATTGACGTAGCCGACGCGGGCCCCCCCTTCTATGGTCATATTGCAGATGGTCATTCTCTCTTCCATCGACATATTGTCGATAACCTCGCCGCCGTACTCATAGGCAAAGCCGATGCCGCCGTTCACCCCCAGGTCGGCGATGATTTTCAGAATGAGATCCTTGCCGTACACGCCTTTTTTCAGAGTTCCGTCAATGTTGATCCGCCTGACTTTCGGTTTGGAAAGAGCCATGGTCTGGGTTGCCAGGATATCGCGGATCTGGCTGGTGCCTATTCCGAAAGCAATGGCTCCGAAGGCGCCGTGGGTCGACGTATGGGAATCTCCGCAGGCGATAGTCAGTCCCGGCTGTGTCAGTCCCAGTTCCGGTCCCATGATATGGACGATCCCCTGATGATCGCTCTCGGGACCGAAATAGCTGATCCCGTTTTCACCGGTGTTTTCCTCCAGGGTGCGGATCATCCCTTCGGCCAGTCCGTCGTCAAATGGTCTTTCCCTCTTGTCCGTGGGGATAATGTGATCGACCGTGGCGAAGGTCCTTTCGGGGTAGAGAACCTTCAGCCCTCTCTCCTTCAGCATTCCGAAAGCCTGGGGAGATGTCACTTCATGGATGAGATGGAGGGAGATGAAAAGCTGGTCCTGCCCGGTTGGCAGGGTTTTGATCCTGTGGATGTCCCATACTTTATTCAGCAGGTTCTGGCTCATGGCGGACCTCTCTTTACCGATGTATTCCAATAATATAAAGAATTACAGAGTTAGGTTCCACTAATTATTTTAAAAAAGCGTAAAATCCGGTTTGTAAACCATGAGGATGAAGACGAAGATCAGAGGAACCACCCCGGCCAGAGAGACTTTTAATCGTTTTTTTAACAGATCCATAAGCTCATCGGAGAGGACATCTGATGAGGGGTCGACTTCCGCCAGCAGCGTTTTGATCTTATACTGCCCGGGAATATCGCTGATAATCCACACGACGCCGGAGAGAACAAAAAGGCCGAAGCCGAGAAAAAGCCAGCCCGTATGGAGGAAATCACCGTAAATCTGAGTCAGAATGATGCCGCTGATAACCGAGAGAATGATGAGCGGCGAGGAGAAACGGGCATCGAGCCAGGCGACTGTGTTATAGGTATGGAGGATGATCTCCTTCCGGTTCGAAGCCAGGCTCCGCAGCTCCCAGAGTATGCCGATGACCGCATTGGCGAAAAATAGAGTGACCGTGAGGATATGGGCGAACAGGACGTGGGGATAGAGAAAGGGCCTGTTCAGGAATTCATCGATACGATCGCGGAACAGGATGCTCAGGACAATCATGGCCGCCATAAGGGCCAGAAAGAAAATAAGTACCGGTTTTGAGTTTGTTCTGTTTTCTGAGTTCATATAAGTCTGTTATATCCCCGCTCATGATATTTCCTGTCTTTCAGTTATCCAGGCATTCCGACAATATCTGAAGTCTACCACGAAGAGGTAGAATCGGTGAAGCCCCGGTGAAATGAGTAGATTCCGGCTCCCCGCAATCCTTTTAATCAAGCTCTTTTTGTTGACAGCTACAGTTTAACGATTTAACATTTAATAAAATAATAATTTATCGAAGTGAAGTCCTTCAAAGGAGGAGCAATGAAGACGATTCGAATGCGTCTTGCCACTTTTCTCATTTTGACGGTTATCTGGCTTCTGGTTATGTATCCTTTTTCATCAGCCGATCTGGCATTGGGAGCGGGCATCGCCCTGTTTCTCTCCCTTCTGCCACTTCCGGGTTTGAGGATATATGAAGAGATAAGCCCGGCCCCGCGCAAAATCATTTACGCTCTTATTTTTTTACTGGTTTTTGTCAAAGCGGTCATCCTGTCCAACCTGGATGTGGCGTTCAGGGTTCTCAAGCCCTCACTCCCCATCAACCCCGGTATTGTCAGAGTCAAAACGAAATTGAAAAGCCGCCTCGGCAGACTGTTTCTGGCCAACGCCATAACCCTGACTCCCGGAACCATAACCGTCGAGGCCGAAGGGGAGGACTTCTACATTCACTGGATCGACGTCGCCTCTCATGATGTCGATGAAAGCACATCGAAAATCGTCTCGGGCTTCGAGAAATATCTGGAGGTGATCTTTGGTTAATCAGCTTTTTCTCACAGCCGGAATCATCGTCCTCATCGCCGGGGTTCTCTCTTTTTACCGTCTGCTCGCCGGCCCCGACGCGACGGACCGCGTCGTCGCCCTGGACGCCATGACCATCATCTCCCTTTCGGGGATCGCCATGTTCGCCTGCTGCTTCGGCAGGGTCATCTACCTCGATGTGGCTCTGGTTTACGGAATCCTGAGTTTTCTCGGGGTCATAGCCCTGGCCCGCTATCTGGAAAAGGAGCTCTGATATGATAATGGGATATATCGGCGGAATACTCGCCATAATCGGATCGCTCTTTCTTCTCCTGGCCGCTATCGGACTCATCAGAATGCCCGACACCTACAACAGGATGCAGGCCGGAACGAAAGCCACCACGCTGGGAAGCGCCCTTATCTTCGCGGGGATCGCCTTGCATCAGCCCGGATGGGAACTGAAAATGACGGGACTTATCATCTTCGTTTTTCTCACCAACCCCCTCTCCTCCCACGCGCTGGCGCGGGCGGCCCATTTCATCGGGATGAACCCTTTCGTCAAGGGAAAGAGCCAATCGTCCCGCGATGACCTGAAGGCAAGGAGGGATGAAGAATGATCTACATCGTAGCCGTTTTGGGTATCGTCATCGCCGTTTCGGCGGTTTTCGCTCTCTACACGGGGAAAATACTATCGGCCATTATCGCCAGCGGAGCGGTCAGCCTCGTCGCCTCGCTCATCTATATACTGGCGGGAGCGCCCGATGTCGCCATGACAGAAGCGTCCATAGGTTCGGCTCTGACGACAGTCGTTTTCCTCATAGCCTGGAGGCGGATCAGCCGTATCGTCGCAACCTCCACGGAAAAGGAGGATAAAAATGCTTAAAAGAATCCTTCTTATTGTTTCCATGGTTCTTCTGGCGCTTATATTGCTTCCTCTCCTGGAAGGCCTGGGAGAACAGACTCATGTTTCCTCTCTGGCGGAATACTATCTCTCCTCCGGCGCCGACGACCTGAACTCACCCAATCTGGTCACTTCGGTCGTCGTAACCTACCGGGGCCTGGATACGCTGGGGGAAGTGACGGTTCTCTTCGCAGCCGCGGCGGGAATCATGCTGGCCTTCAAAGGGCTGAAGATGGATGAAAAAGAGAGGGAAAAGACCCAGGGACCCAGCGAACTGCTCGCCAGCGGCGCTTCCCTGCTTTTCCCCATACTCTTCATATTCGGGATCTATATTTTCACTCACGGGCACCTGAGTCCGGGGGGAGGATTTCAGGGAGGCGTCGTTATCGCTTCGGCCGCCCTCCTTCTTCTTCTCAGCGGCGTCATTCCGGGTGTTTCCCACCTCATGACCTCGCTCCTCGAAGCTCTTGCCGGAGCCTCCTATGTGGCGATCGGTCTTCTGGGCCTCTATCTGGCGGCGGGATTTCTCGATCCCCGATTCCTTCCCAGGGGCGAATGGAGCGGGATATTTTCCGCCGGCGCCATACCGGTCATCTACTCCCTCGTGGGAATAAAAGTCGGCTCGGAGCTCAGCGCCGTACTGAACGCCATGATCTCCAAAGGAGGTGAAAAGTGACGCAATTACTCTACATTCTGGCTTTCGTCGTCATGGCGATCGGCCTGTGGGGAATCCTCTCGCGGAGACATCTTATCCGCATGATCATAGGGTTTTCCATTCTGGATACGGGCATACACATCCTTCTGGTGGCGATCGGCTACCGCAAGGGCGGAACGGCTCCGATCCTCGATGAAGCTCTTTCGAAGGGAGAGGCTTTAATGAATGCGGTCGACCCCGTCCCTTCGGCTCTGGTTCTGACGGCCATCGTTATCGGCCTGGCCGTTACAGCGCTGATGCTCAGTTTCGCCGTGCGGATGGTTCAGAATAATCCGACTATGAATGCCGATGAGCACAAGGAGTTGAAATGGTGACACCTATTGTTATAATTGCAGCGGCTCTGGCTATGGCCTTCCTTCTCCCTGTGCTGGAAAAGGCGGGAAAGGGTCTGATAAAAACACTGAGCCTTCTCGTTCTGGCGGGCTTTTTCGCAGCCAGTCTCTCCTGGGTCGCCCAAATTCTCCAGACAGGAGCCATTATCAGTCAGACAGCCGGTTTCAAAGCGCCCGTATCCATAAACCTGTCGGTTTCCATGATGGAGGCGACGGGTCTGGCCGTGATTTATCTTGTCGCTTTACTCAGCGGAGCCTTTCAGATCTTCGTAAAGAAAGCGGTCTGGCAGGGGAAAGAGTTGTCCCTCTACTTCGCTCTCATTCTGGGATTGAGCGGGCTGGTGATGACAAGAGACCTCTTCAACCTCTTCGTTTTTATGGAAATAACATCCATTTCCCTCTACGGGCTTCTCGTGTCCGGCCGCGATGAGCGGCGATTCGAGGGGGGATTCAAGTACATGATCGCCGGAGGGCTCTCCTCGGCGTTCTACCTTATAGGCGTGGCCTTCCTCTACAGAGAAACGGGACAGCTCAATCTCGATATCATTGTGGCACAGAGCGGACAGGCCAACCTCTACCTGCCTCTCCTGCTCCTGACGATCGGGATTCTCATAGAACTGAAACCCTTTCCCGCTAACGGCTGGGCCCTCGATGTGTACGAATCAGCCGATCCGGGAACGGGAGCCGTCATAAGCGCCATGAACACGACAGCGCTCATTCTGGTTTTTATGAAATTAATGCCTCTGCTTCAGGCTTTCGGCAGCGGCATTGTCTATGCAGCCCTTATAATCGCCGGCCTGACCTTTTTCCTTGCCAATCTGGCGGGTATCCGGCAGACCAGCGGCCGCAGAATGCTCGGCTATTCATCGCTTGCCCAGACCGGTCTCATTCTTTTCGTTCTGCTGAGCCCGTCGGCAGGTTTGTCGGAAGAAAGGGGATTATCGATTATCGCATCGATGCTCCGCCTGGATACAATTGAAGTGATTGCGCTGGCTCTGCTGATCAATCACGCTCTGGCAAAAAGCGCTCTTTTCTGGCTGACGGAATTCCTCAAAAAGGACGCACTTCACAAATCATCGGAAGAAGGTGACTACCGCGGCAACAGGGGCTGGCTCATTCCGGCAGGAATGGCCGTTCTCGCCCTGACGGCTCTGCCCCCCTTCCCGGGATTCTGGGCGAAATGGGCTGTCATAACCTCTTTCGGCGCCGCCGGAAACATCGGCGGAATCGCCGTCATTCTGATCGGTTCTCTCCTGGAAGTGTATTACCTCTTCCGCTGGTTTATCAGAACCCAGGCCCACGGTGAGGATGGCGGAGACGTTATCGCTCCTCAGGTTCCGGAAGATTTTGCACCGGAAGCGGCTCCCGCACCGGCCGGCCTGACCATAAAACCGGCCTGGCAGATTTTTGCTCCGGCCCTCAGCATCATCATTCTGACATCTCTCGGGCTGGCCTGGGCCTTCCTGAGCCTGTCAGGCGGTCAGGAACTGCTTCTTCTGCCCCTCGCGGCTCTGGCCCTCTATGCCCTTTTTGATCTTATAGCTCTGCCTTTCGCCGTGAAAAATATTCTGGCCATGGCGGGGCTCGGCGGATACGCTTATCTCATCTACGGCGAACTGAACAATATGACGCTTATATTCGGCGCTGTTTTCATTGCCGGTTCACTGGTCCAGCTCTTCCTGCTCTTCAATAAAAGAGATAAGAGATCGGGGCTTCTCCCCTTTCTGGTAATGATGATCCTCTCGCTGGGGAACCTCCTTGTTTTCAAAAGCTCCCTCGGATTCTTCTTTTCCTGGGAAATGATGACTGTCTCCTCCTTCTTTCTGGTTATCCGGGGACGACAGGCCTCAAGAGCTTCTCTCCGTTACATCATGTTTTCCCTCGCCGGAGCTTTTATGATCATGTACGCGCTGGCCGACGGATTCAGAGGTCCGCTTACAGGACTGGTTTTCGCAATAGGCCTTCTGATCAAAATGGGCGCGATCGGGTTCCATATCTGGCTTCCCGGCGCTTATGCGGAAGCGGAGGACGAAGTTTCCACCTTTCTCAGTTCGGTTCTCAGCAAAGCGGGACTTTTCATTCTCTTTATCACGGCGGGAATCTACGGACAGACATTCTTTCCGGGCGCGGGCAATGCCTTTCTCGCCTCGATCGACATCAACGCCATTCTGGGTTGGATCGGCGTCATAACCGCTCTGGCGGGAGCGATGATGGCCCTCTTCCAGGAGGATATCAAATACACTCTGGCCTATTCTTCCATGGGGCAGATCGGCTATATGATACTGGCCTTCAGCATCCAGTCCCATCTGGGCTGGGTGACAGCTCTCTATCTGGCTGTGACCCATCTCCTCTTCAAAGGGCTCCTCTTCATGGCCATAGCCGGCGTTATCATGAGGACGGGAACCCGGCTCATGTATCAGATGGGAGGATTGATTAAGAAGATGCCCATCAGCTTTATCTCCGTGCTTCTGGCGATTATCGCCCTTTCCGGCGTCCCGCCGCTGACAGGATTCGGCGGCAAGTGGCTGCTTTACTCTTCGCTTATGGAGAAGGGCTGGTATCTCCACGCGGGACTGGCCATGTTCTCATCGGGCGTCGCCTTCCTCTATCTGTTCCGGCTGATCCACACGATTTTCCTGGGGCAGCCCAAAACCGGCATGTTTGAAAACATCAAGGAAGCGCCGATCTGGGGCCTAATCCCCCAGGCGATTTTCATGATGGTCATCATGGGATTCTCCATGTTCCCCTCCCTGCTGATCAAGCCGCTCCAGGCTGCGGTGGAAATGGTTTATCCCGCCGCCGCCGAAGGCGTGGCCTGGCAGGGCTCCACGGTTCTGTCGTCCCTGGGCTACTGGAACGGCTCGGCAGTTATGTACGTCACCATGGGAGTTTTTCTGATTCCCCTGGCCTGGCTGATGATCGTGAACGGCAGAATCCAGAAGGTGAAGCAGTTCAATATCGTTTTCGCCGCCGAACGGCCCTATAAACCGGAAACGACCCACTATGCCTACAATTTCTTCTCCCACTATCAGAAAGCCCTCGGCTTCCTGGTCGAAGTGCGGGCCGAGCGGTTCTGGACCATGATAAGGAAATCGACTGACGCCCTCGGCGGGCTGGTGCGCAGGATCTATTCGGGCAACGCCCAGACCTACGCCTTCCATATCATCATTTTCGTCATACTATTCCATCTTCTGGCAGGAGGGACATTCTGATGTTAACATCAATTTTAACCAAAGCCCTGTACACCCTCATATCCTTCTTCGTGATACTCAATTATTCCCTTCTGCTTCTGGGAACGATGGCAAGGGTAAGGGCCAAGGTTCAGGGGCGTATCGGCCAGCCGGTCTGGCAGCCCTATATCGATATTATCAAGAACAACGCCCGGAGAAGCGGCGTCACCCACGGGATCATGTTCTACCTCGGGCCGGTCTTCCGGCTGGCGGGAGGACTGGGAACCTATTTCTTCATCCCCGTCATCTTCGGATCGAAAATTTTCGCCAACTTCAGCTTTTCCGGCGATGTGCTGCTCGTCATGTATTTCATCTTCTTCGGACAGCTGGGCATGGCCCTGGGAGCCGGAGAGAGCGGACACCCCTACAGCCCCATCGGGGTCGCACGGGGCCTGGCCCAGATGACGGCCTTCGAACTGCCCTTCTCGCTGGCGGTTATCGCCGTCGCCGCCCAGTACGGCAGCTTCTCCATTACGGAGATCGTTGCCGCCCAGCAGGGAGGATGGCAGAACTGGGTGGCCTTTACCAACCCCTTCGCCATGGCCGCCGGCATGCTGGCCTTCCTGGGAATGTCCATGAACAATCCCTTCTCGATCGTTATCGCGCCGCAGGAAATTCCCATCGGGCCGCCGACGGAAATGCATTCCTCATTCCTGGGGATGCTGCAGACCAACCGGGCCATCTTCAACGGCGCCAAAATGGTTCTCTTTATGAACCTCTTCTTCGGCGGAGCGGCCCATCCCAATATATTCATCGCCCTGGGAATCATGATCATGAAGACCTTCCTCATCTACCTCTACGTGGTCTTCGTCGGCGTTTCATTCCCCCGGTTCCGGACCGAACAGTCCATCCGGTTCTTTCTGGGAGTCCCCACTCTGCTGGGACTGATCGCTGTGATCCAGCAGATGATTTAAGGAGTTTGATGTGAGTGACAATATGAATGATATGGACCAGATACAGCTCTTCAACGACCAGGGCAGGCTCCTCAACGCCGGTCTTCCCGACGAGGAAAAAGCCCTGTTCTGCGACGCCGCGCCTCAGGTCGACGCCCCCTACCGGGGCATCTGGGAGAAATTCCTCAACTGGGCCCGATCCGAATCCCTCTGGATTCTCGGCTTCGGTACGGGCTGCGGAGCCATAGAGCTCCGCCCTCTTATGACCAGCCGCTACGACATGTATCAGTACGGCGTTCAGCCCAGGCCGACGCCGCGCCAGGCCGGGCTCTTCATCATCGGAGGTTACGCCTCGGTCAAAACCATGAAGAGAATCGTCCGCTCCTACGAGCAGATGCAGGGCCCCAAGTTCGTTCTGGGACTGGGAAGCTGCACGGTAAACGGCGGCATGTACTGGGACAGCTACAACACGATAAACAGACTGGACCACTATATACCGGTGGATGTCTACATCGCCGGATGCATGCCCAGGCCCGAAGCTCTCCTGGCGGGCATCAACGAGCTGAAGAAGCTTATCAAAGAAGGAAAAGGCGAAAACGCCAACAAGTATGCGGAAAATTTCGAATGGTACAAACGGAACCAGAAGAAAATCATCAAAGACTGGAATATGCCGGACTACAACTGGTAAGGAGAGGACATGACTGAATTTAACGAATTATCCAGACAATTCCAGATCTCCGATCTGAAGGAACAGAGAGCGGACCTCCACTTCTTCCATGCGTCGAAGGAACACGCGGTGGCGGTCCTTACCAGCCTGAAGGAAAAGTACGGCTACACCCATCTGGTGTTTTTTACGGTCGTCGATCACCTGGAAAAAAACGAATTTCATTTGACTTATATGCTCCACAATTACGAGAAGCATCACGATATGGGAGTGGTTGTGAAAATAGCCCGGGAGAATGTTCAGATGGAGTCGATCCATCACCTCTGGCCGGCGGCGGCCACCTATCAGCAGGAGATACGGGAGATGTACGGCGTCGAGTTCCCCGGCAGCCCCGGGCTCTATGAGAACTTCGCCCTCGAAGGCTGGGAGGACATCCCCCCCATGCGCCGCGATTTCGACACGAAAGAATACTCGGACAAAACCTATTACCCGCGGCCCGGAAGAGAGTCGCACGATCCGAGGGAGTATATGAAAGAAAATCTTTATCCCGGCGAGGCGGAAACATGGTAAAAGAAAAAGAAAACAGCAAGTTTCCTCCCCTGGTGGACGGAAAAAGCCAGTACGATCTGACATCGGGCAAATACCTGAGGGTCTGGCAGGGCCCCCAGCATCCGGGTATTACCGGAAACATGTCGCTGGAGCTGACGATCTGCGGAGACGAGATCATAGACTGCAAAACCCATGTGGGCTACCTCCACAGAGGCTTCGAAAAGCTGATGGAGCGGAGAAAATACATCCAGTGCTTTCCCGTGGTCTGCCGGATCTGCGTGCCCGAACCGGATTTCAACGAATACCTTTTCGCGGCGTGCACCGAAGAGCTGGCGGGAATACAAATACCCGAACGGGCCGAATGGATCCGGACTCTCAATCTGGAAATGGCCAGGCTGACCAGCTTCCTCATGTGGATCGGCGGCCAGGCGGGCTCTTTCGGCATGGGAACCATCGGCCAGTGGACCGTCACCCTCCGCGACTATATGCTCGACCTCTTCGAGGAACTGACCGGCGGAAGAATCTACCACATGTACATGCTTCCCGGAGGCGTCCGGGCCGATTTCCCCCCGGGATGGATCAATAAGCTGCTGGATACGCTCAAAACGGTTGAGAAGACCCTCGATGATGTGGAACTGGCCATGATGCACAACGCCGTCTTTAAAATGAGGGCGAAAGGCCTGGGAATCATAACGCCCGATATGGTGGATAAATACGGCATAACCGGCCCCAACGCCAGAGCAGCGGGCGTGGCCAGGGATATCAGGAAAGACTCCCCCTACCTCGTTTACGACAAACTGGATTTCGAAATCGTCACGGGAACGAAGTCCGATGCCTACGGGCGTTGCGAAGTGCGGATAAAAGAGATGTATCAGTCTATAGACCTGATCAGGCAGATCGTGGAGAAAATGCCCAAGGAAGGCCCTTTCTTCACCAAACTGCCCAACGTTCTCCACTGGCGGATCCCCGCCGGACACACTTACAAACGGGCCGAATGCACCAGAGGGGAATACGGATTCTACGTCCAGTCCGACGGATCGGACAAGCCGAGGCGGACCTATGTGAGAGGCCCCTCCTACACCCATGCCGTGGCTCTTATGGAGCATCTGGCCATCAGGACCAATATCGCCGATACGGCCGGTTTAATGGTCAGCCTGCACACCTATCCGCCGGAAATAGAGAGGTAAGAGATGAGTTTAAAAGACATTATAGCCCCCTTTTCCGTGTGGAAAAGAGCTCTGGAAAAACCCTATACGAACAGAAAGCCCATTGAAACCCGGCCGGGAGCCGACCGCTACCGGGGGTTTCATCAGAACGCCATAGACCAGTGCATCGGCTGCGGAACCTGCGAGGAGATCTGCCAGAACAACGCCATCGACCTGGTTCCCCTGGAAGGGAAGACAAGCTCCCACGGCGATTCGGGGCTGAGGCCGAAAATCGATTACGGCCGGTGCTGCTGGTGCGCCCTCTGTGTGGACATCTGCCCGACCGGCAGCCTGGGAATGAGCAACGAGTACATCTGGATCACCACCGATCCGGAGGACTTCCGCTTTATCCCCGGCGGCGAGTCCAAGCCCTGGGACGACCGGGCCGAAGGATACAGGCGCGCCGAAGGCTACGATCTTCTCGAAGCGGAACGGGTGGAAATGCCCATGCTCTCCTTCGAGGAATCGCAGAAGAGCTTTATCGAAATGGTTCAGGGTTACAGCAAAGAACAGGCCATGGAGGAAGCGGATCGCTGCGTGGCCTGCGGAATCTGTATCGCCACCTGTCCCGCCCATATGGACGTTCCCGCCTATATCGAAGCGATCCGCAATGACGATATGGGAGAAGGACTGAAAATCGTCTACAACGCCAATCCCCTGCCGGCGAGCTGCGGGCGGGTCTGTTCTCATGCCTGCGAGTATGTCTGCGCCATGAAGCACAAAGGCGAAGCCATTTCCATCCGCTGGCTCAAGCGTTACATCATCGATCAGATCTATCTGGGCGATTACAAGGAAATCCTGAAGAGCGCCGACGAGAGCAACGGAAAGAAAATCGCCGTAATCGGTTCCGGCCCCGGAGGATTGAGCGCCGCTTATTATCTCCGGCTTCTGGGATATGAAATCACCGTATTCGACGCCAACGAGAAAGCCGGGGGTATGCTCCGCTACGGAATCCCCGAATACAGGCTCCCCTACGAACAGGTGGATAAGGATGTGGAATACATCCGGCAGCTGGGCGTCACCATAAACCAGGACCTGAAGATCGGCGTGGACCGGGATTTCAAAAGCCTTTATGACGAGTACGACGCCATTTTCTTCTCCACGGGATTGAAAGATCCCTACGGACTGGAAATTGCCGGAGAAGATCTTCCGGGCGTCCAGTCCGGTCTGGATATTCTCGACGAAGTGACCAAAGGCAAAACTCCCGACATCGGTAAATCGGTTGTCGTCGTGGGAGGCGGAAACGTGGCCATGGACGCGGCCAGAACGAGCCGCCGCTACGGGGCCGAAGTGACCATCCTCTACAGAAGGCGGGAAGTGGATATGCCCGCCGACGAAGAGGAGATCCATGAGTCTCAGGGAGAGGGATGCAAGCTGGTCACCCAGGCCATACCGCTCCGCGTGGAGAAAGGCGACTCGACCAGGCTGAAACTGTTCTTCGGAATGGCGGAAATGGTTGACCAGGGCGAAGGCCAGAGGCCCAAACCGGTTCTGATCGAAGGATCGGAGGAAGTCATCGAATGCGATTCGGTCATTACGGCCATCGGACAGGAAGCGGATTACAGCTTCATTCCCGAAGAGATCGGCAAAAACCTGGTGTTCAACCGCGGCATGGTTCAGATCAATGAGTTCAGGCAGACAGGAGATTCCAAGATCTTTGCCGGAGGTGATATCGCCAACCGCAAGCGCGATGCCATCAGCGCCATTGCCGACGGGCATTCGGCGGCGAAAGGGATCGATATCTACCTGACGAATTTTAAAGAAAAATGATGTCAGGGAGGGTTGTTGCAGAAGTAGAGATTGTCTGCTCCCCTCATCCCCTTCCCGTTCTCCCTCTCCTTTGGGAGAGGGCCGGGGTGAGGGTTGGGAAAAACGCTCTCTCAGAAAAGCTGTGTTCAGAGATCTCACACAGTCTGCCTGGCAGAGTCTCAGTGTGAGGGTTTGAAACATATGACAAAAGACTTTGACTATAGCCATTTTGCCGACGATAGGATATTGTTACTGCTGATTATAAACTTTTACAAAGGATATATATGGAAGACCGACAGGAATTGATAAATCAGATACAATCACGCTTTGTCGTGGAACGGTGCGAGCAGGTGGAACAGCTGCTGATGATTATGTCCAATCCGGTCCGCTTTCATATCCTCTGTGCCGTCAGCCAGGGAGCTTTCACCGTAACCGAACTGGTATCCATATGCGGTTCCAAATTATCCAATGTAAGCCAGCAGCTGAAAATCATGACCCTTTCAGGATTTCTGGAAAAGGAACGGGACGGGAAACAGATGTACTATAAGCTCAAAGATCAGAGAGTCCTGAAGCTGATCGATTATCTGGAAACTCTCTATTCCTGATCAGAGCAAGAACCCCAGATAACCGGCAACCAGCAGCCCCTGCCCCGCCAGGTAGGTCGTCATGGTGATGACCCTCTCCCTCGGCACCTCTTTCGCAAATTTGTTCCAGGCATTCACCGTATCGGAAACCATAAAAATCATCGCTCCGGCAATTACAGTGACTGCCGGAGTCAATTCCTGACCGGGGAGACATAAAACGGCCGAAATACCCATAGCCGCGATGACGACGATATAAACAGTAATAGCCGGTGCCAGTTTTCCCATATATGGTTTCAGTTTCAGAAATACCAATGCACAATAGACAAGAACGAAACCCGCAAGAATTATGACAGGCATTGTCAGCTCAATCTTTCCCGCTGAAGCCCTGAAAAAAACCGACATATAAAAAATGTGCCCCAGCAGAAAGGCGACAAGACCCGGCTTGAACCATCGGCGCGTTTTTTCCGGATCGGGGATCATAAGAAACAGATCTCCCAGCCAACCGCCGGCAATAGCCAGAATCATAAGGATCGAAGGATCGGGATTTCCCGCCAGATAATATAAAGCCAGCAGCGGCATGAGCAGAGGTTTTGTAAAATAGCGGATCTTCATAGAACCGATAATCTCTCCGAAAACATGTGCCAGCGAAAACAGGAGAAAGGGAATAAGTTGAACAGTCATAATCGTATTATTGTTCCGGAGGCTTCACTTTTCAACCCCCGAAAGAAGTGAAATCAGCCTCCTGACGCTTTCCGTCAGATCGCCGGCCTCTTCCTCATCGAGTTTTTCCATCTTTTCGAGCATGTAGGAATCCCGTCTGGACTTATACTCTTCATAATACTTTTCGCTTCCTTCGGTCAGAGAGATGACAACGGTTCTGCGGTCCTCCTCAAGCCGGTTGCGCTTGACGATATCCTTTTTTTCGAGTCGGTCGATGATGCCGGAAACCGTACTGTTCGCCAGACCGACCTGGCCGGAAATATCACTCACTTTCGACGGTCCGTTTTCAGTGAGCACAGCCACAACTCCCAGCTGGGGAAGAGTCAGTTCCCCGTCCTTATAGAGTTCGTAGCTTATTTTTTTCATCTCCCGCCTCAGATCGCGAATGGAACTCAATAGCTCCTCATGATATTTTTTCATGCTCCTTCTCCTCCCGAGAGGATTTCTATGGATCCGGTTCCCCCGTTCATCCTGATGCGATCGCCGGTCTTCAGACTGGTAGAAGCATGACCGCACCCCACGATGGCCGGAATTCCCAGCTCTCTTGCCACTATAGCGGCATGGGAAAGCGGAGCCCCCACATCGGTTATGACCCCGGCCGCCCGGAGGAAATAGGGGGTCCATCCGATATTCGTCGTCGAGGCCACGAGGATCTCCCCCTCTTTCAATTCTCTGCCCTCTTCGGGACGTCCTATGATCCGGACCGGGGCTTCAACAATTCCGCAGGAAGCCGGCTGCCCTTTCAATCCCGGGAATCCGGCTCCGACAGATTCCTCTTCCGAATCGGCGATATCCGCTCTTCTGTCCGGGCTGTTCCACCATTTAACCGGATCGAAGGGGCCTTTGATAAGGGGAGGATAATAGGGAATTCCGCTGTATATTTCATGAGCCCTTTTCCGCTCTTCGAGAATTCTCCTGTCATAGCAGCCCGTTTTCAGGGAGGCGATCAATTCCCCATAGGAGAGAAAGAAGAGATCATCACCCAATCCGGTTATCCAGCCGGCCTTCAGGTAAAAGACTCTGAACAATCGGAAAGTTCTGATCATTTCGGCCCGGACCCGCTCCCGTCTTCCGGCCATCGCCGATATACCTTCAAACTCCTTTCTGTACTTGTTATGGAGGCCTCTGCTCCTCTTTCCGAGCTCCAGCCAGGAGGCTGCGGCTTTCGCCTTCTGATTTTTCAGCAGGATCTCCGGATCCCTCAGCCCCGGGGAGGAGAGATAATCCTCCAGCAGTGAGGGCTCCTCCTGCATATCAGCGATGGAAATCTCAAACTCGTGGGGCCCCCGGAATCCGTTGTTTCGTATAAAGTCCTCACGGGTAAGCTCCCCCTTCTCAATAGCGTACACCCCCTTGACCAGGTTCAGACTGACGAGAGAAGAAGACGAACCTCCCATATCGGAGAGAATATCGCTGGCCGATTCTCCGCCTACAATCCGGTTGAGTTTTTTTCTGAAAACGGAGAGCCTGTCTCCGAAGAGAATGGTGGCGACCCGGAGATATCGGCAGCTCATGATGAAATGGGGGAATATCTGTTCCTCCCAGAGGGAAACAAGATCGGATGGCTTTTCACAAGAGAGGATTTTCTCCTTCATTGACTCAATGAAATGAGGATTTTCTTCAAGATAAGCCGGAATGTCGTCGCCGTACCGTTTGTACCGGGGAATCGTTGTAAACCGGGCTTTGAGTATGGGAGGGAGAAAATCTTTCTTTCTCTGGGGAAGCAGCGGAATTTCAAGATTCTCCGGTATATTTCCGAAAAACTCGTCTTTCCCCGTGTTTTTATATTCCTTGCCCAGGGCTTTGTAGATGGAAACCATATAGCTGATATTCATGTATGGCCGTCCGGCGATATTGGCGGCTCCCGGAACGATGCGGATCCAGGGAATCGGACCGGCATCGTGAAATTCTTTTAAAAGAGACCATGTAGCCGGCGTCATGATATCCGGGACGGCTTCGGCCACATTGTTGTTGGACCAGAGCATGCATCCCCTGAGCGAATCGTTCTGTCCGCCCGTTTTGGGATCCCGGGAAGACAGGGTGGTGATGGATCTGGCCTGGAGAATGTGTATTCTCTTTCCGTCCCAGGCCCATTCCACATCAACCGGCCCGGCAAAGATCTTCTCTATGGCGTGAATCTGCCCGAATAATTTACGGGCCGGTTTTTTCAACTCCGCCGGCCCCTGAAAGAGTCCCGATGCCCTTTCAAGGGAAAAATCGAGAGAATCCTCCTCCCCCGAGACAAGCCCTTCTCCCGTACCGGCGACGGCATTTCCAACAAAACGTTCAAAGCGCCGGGTCACCGGATCGGCCGAAAAGAGGACACCGCCGAAACGGGCATCAATCATGGGCTGAATGACGACAGCCATATCGGATACCTGAATTCCTCTTTCCGCCGCGTATTCTTTTACACGGCTGTTATTCCGGGAATTATAAACTTCTTCTACGGACTTTACCAAATCTCCGGGCTTCACATGAAGAAGGCTGTCGAACTCGCCGGCAAAGGAATGATCGGCAGAATCCTCTCCCTCCGCTGAAGATCTGACAGCATAAGTACCGCTTTTACCGCCTTTTATTAAAGGGAGCTTAACTTCAAGGAGGGAGACAGCCTCTTTTTTCAGAGCATCATTTTCAAAGGCTTCGGGAAGAATAATCAGCCCATCGGGTACTTTCAATCCCCGTCCTCTCATCAGAGCCAGGGTCCGCCCTTTTCCACCTGCCCTGTGGACTTCGCTTAACTCGGAAAAAATCCTGACCATAAAGTCCTTCCTGCTTATATTTCGCTTACGAACATTTCGCATACTAAATATATACAGAAAAGAGTCCCCGGTCAAATGAATTCAGGGATTACTCCCTTATAACAGAAAAACGCAGAACCGTTTTCAATCTGGCAGGTTCGGTTTTCCGGAAATCGGACAGATAAATTTCCCGGTGAGTTTTCGAGGACCGCCTCATCCCCTGCTCTGCGGCGAAAGCCTCCATCTGCCTGAAACTCTCCGGCTCATCATCATAGGGTCCCACATGCAGCATCTGGACCACCGGGCTTTCTTCTATTGACTGAAATCTCACTTTATCCAGCAGGGGATGGGGCTTTTTCTTCCCTGTCAGCTCCAGAATCTTCCGAAAGAACTCTTCATCAATAAAATCGGGCTGCCTGATCATCAGTATAAATAGAAGCTCATCCTTATCGATCACCCCGTCATAAGTCTTCCGCCCCTCTTCCGTCAGATCCCAGACGCCTTCGAGAGGATATACCGTATAGTCCCGATATTCCGCCGGAGGATTGTCCATCTTTTTCAGATTCATCTTCAAACCATAGGAAAGCGCATAGAGCTGAGCTATATATTCCCCGAATGATTCGCTGTTGGGATTCCCCTGTCCGGAAATAGTGAGAAACTGAAACCGGGGAATCTCCTTTAATTCAGGTTTCCTCCCCGGCAGATAGTATTTTTTTTCCTCTTTTCTCCATTCATGCTTCATAAGGTGCTCCGGAGACTTAATAGGACAGCTCTATGTCGTATATGTTTCGGAAAGATCAAAACGGTCGTTGCTCATAACCTTGTCCCAGGCCATGATGAAATCCTCCAGGAATTTTTCCATGGCATCATCGCAGGCATAGACTTCCGCCAGGGCCCGCAGCTGGGAGTGGGAACCGAAAATAAGGTCCGCCCTGGTGGCTGTCCATTTCAGCGCTCCCGTCGACCGGTCATGGCCTTCGAATTCCTTCCCCTCTTCGGAAACAGGCTTCCATTCGGTTTCCATATCGAGCAGATTGACGAAGAAGTCATTGGTCAGAACTTCGGGCCGATGGGTCAGAACCCCTTTCTGGGACTTGCCGAAATTCGTATTGAGAACCCGCAAGCCTCCGACAAGAACCGTCACTTCAGGCGCCGTCAGTCCGAGAAGCTGGGATTTATCCAGCAGATAGTGTTCTGCGCCCGGGCCGCCCTGTCCTGTCTGGAAATTCCTGAAACCGTCTACACAGGGCTCCAGAACCGAGAATGAATCGATATCGGTCTGTTCCTGAGTCGCATCGGTCCGTCCAGGATCAAAGGGAACCGATACGGCATAGCCGGCGTCCTCAGCCGCTTTTTCAATCGCAGCGCAGCCTCCCAGGACGATCAGGTCCGCCAGTGAGACTTTCTTCTTATAGTTCTTCTGTATCTTTTCCAGAACAGAGAGGACTTTCTGAAGCTGGTCCGGTTCATTTATCGCCCAGTCCTTCTGCGGAGCCAGACGGATTCTCGCGCCATTGGCGCCTCCCCGCATATCGGAACTGCGGAAAGTCGAAGCGGAACACCAGGCTGTCGATACAAGCCGGGAAACTGATAGTCCCGATGACAGGATTTTTTCCTTCAGCTCATCGATATCGTCATCATCGATCGGGTCGTAATCGAGTTCGGGAACGGGATCCTGCCAGATCAGTTCCTCTTCCGGGACTTCCGGCCCCAGATAGCGGGAGCGGGGGCCCATATCGCGATGGGTCAGCTTGAACCAGGCCCGGGCGAAGGCGTCGGCGAAGATTTCGGGATTTTCAAGATAATGGCGGGCGATCTTCTCATAGGCCGGATCGAATTTCAGCGAAAGGTCGGCGGTTGTCATCATGGGACGGAATTTCTTATCGGGGTCATGGGCATCTTCCACCAGATCCTCTTCATCCACATCTTTGGCGAGCCACTGATGGGCACCGGCGGGGCTTTTCACCAGCTCCCAGTCGTATTTGAACATGACTTTCAGATACCCCATATCCCATTTGACAGGATTCGGTTTCCAGGCGCCTTCGATCCCGCTGGAGATGGTATCTCCCCCTTTGCCGCTTTTGAAGCTGCTTCTCCATCCGAGCCCCTGTTCCTCCAGAGGAGCCGCTTCCGGTTCCGGTCCCACATGAGCTGCATCACCGGCTCCGTGACATTTCCCGAAGGTGTGCCCCCCGGCGATCAGAGCGACGGTTTCCTCGTCGTTCATGGCCATGCGGGCGAAAGTTTCCCGCACATCTTTTCCCGAAGCGACAGGATCGGGATGGCCGTCGGGACCTTCGGGATTCACATATATCAAACCCATCTGAACGGCAGCCAGAGGATTTTCCAGATCGCGGTTCCCGCTGTATCGGCTGTTCGGTTTGTCACTGGTCGCCAGCCATTCCTGCTCAGCGCCCCAGTAAATATCCTCTTCCGGCTCCCAGATATCCTCCCGGCCTCCGGCGAAACCGAAAGTTTTGAACCCCATGGATTCCAGGGCGCAGTTCCCCGCGAGAATCATAAGGTCAGCCCAGGAAATTGCCTGGCCGTACTTCTGTTTGATCGGCCACAAAAGCCGCCTGGCTTTATCGAGATTGACATTGTCAGGCCAGCTGTTGAGAGGAGAGAAGCGCTGGTTCCCCCTATTGCCCCCTCCCCGTCCGTCGCTGACCCTGTAGGTTCCGGCGCTGTGCCAGGCCATGCGGATAAAAAGAGGTCCGTAATGACCGTAATCGGCAGGCCACCACTCTTTGGAATCGGTCATTAAAGCATATAGATCATCCTTTAAGGACTGATAATCGAGGTTCAGAAATGCCTCGGCATAATTGAAGTCTTCATCCATGGGATTGATGAGATTCGAATTCTGGTTAAGGATTTTCAAGTTAAGCTGATTCGGCCACCAGTCTTTATTGGCCATACCTGAATTGGAGCCGCGGCTTGTGGCTCCCGTGACGGGACATCTGCCCTTTTCTCTCATAGAACTCCCCCTGAATTGTGAAATAATTTGTTTTTGAGTAAATAGTTATTTTAAGAAATAAAATATTGAGGTTATCGGAAAGTGTCATAGCTCTCCCTTACACTAAGTCTTGTGCAAGGGAAGAGGAAAAGCAAATGAACTTTAATATTCTGTGATATAATCCTGAGTTTATGGACAAAAAGATCAGAAAAATGTACAGCGAAGAGATTCCCGACTTTCAGAAACTGAGAGAAATGGAGCTCTATGCTGTTATTAAAAGGAGCTTCGATCTGAACAACCTGGATCCGTGGTGCAGCAGTTTTATGAACGGCCGCAAGAAGAGGCTGGAAGAGGAAGTTCCGTTCTTCCCCCTCGACCTATCCCTCTGTAGCAGAACAGGACCACCCCTGTAATTTTCCGGATTTAATGATAGATCCCTCTTAATTCATATCCAATTTCAGGATGTGTCGAACAGTCTTATACGAACCTTAATCCGGATCTACAATTTCAAATCCTTGAATAGAAGAAATCATGACATCATCTACCCACATTTCGTTATGGCACTCGAATCGAAGGCCGCCTGTTTTATTCACATCTGCTGGTAATGTGGTGCTGATTCTCCGTTTTCCATTGATGAATATTGCAATTTTGCTCTCTTTTACAAGAATATCGATTACATACCATTGATTTCGCGCCAATTTTGAATTGCTATGAAAACCTTCACCCCATTCATCCTGGGACAGCTGGTAGAAGCTTCCTATGCTTTGCGTATCGAAATTGATACAGAACCGTTTCGCCCCATTGGTAAACAGGTTTATATGGGATAGAGGATGAGGCCGATTTATATCTTTCCCCAATTTCAGCCTGAAACTGATATGTACCGGATCAGTATAGAAAACCGGGATTTCAGCTCCGAGGCCTTCCCCTTCAGGGGCGGTAAAGTGAAGCTCTTCATCATCCAGTATGATTGACTGGGGCTGATGGATGTTTATACCTTCGGGCAATACTGCAAAATCACTCTGAAAAAGCACTTTTTCCTCATGCATTCGATAGTTATTAAAATTCATACTTGCACAGGAAGCAAAAAATAAGAGGAAACTCATAGATCCTAAAACTAATAAAAATCTGTAATTCACAAATTACTCCTTTGTCCTCTTTTCCCATAAGAGAATCCAGCTATCAATTTCAGTTTCCAGTCCGGTTAGCAGAACTGCCGCTTTTTCCAGGAGACCACAATGCTCCTTAATGATTCAAAGAGGCAGATTGCCCAGGATTTCCCGTTCCAGCCGTACATTATCGATAAAAATCTCCTGATGACATTCAAAGGAAAAACCTCCGGAACTCTGCAGCCTGTTATCATAAACATAGGTAATATCCGCATCCTGATTGATATCGTTGTAAACACGGACGACACCCTGTCTAATGAATATATACAGAGTGTGATAGGCTCCGTCATTATAGTAATCTGATCCTCCGTCCCAGGATTCTGTTGTCGTTGAAACTCCATCATAATGAGTTGTCATCCACAATCCGCTTTCATCAATCGTCAAAAATACTCTTGTATCTCCAGGACCGTTCCAATCGAGCATATTCACATGAAGCATTGGATGTGCGCCATTTAAGCCATCATTTCTCGTACCCAATTTAAAGTCGAACTTGATCAGCATGTTGTTTTCAATAGCGAACTGATCCAGATTGACATGGGGCACCGAATCCTCTCCATTTCCCGCCATATGAAGTTCTCCATTGACGTATTCAATGGTTCCTCCGGCATCGGCCCCTGTAAAATAGACAGAATCGTCACCGGAGAAATCATCTTCTATAAAATGGATGGTCTGTATGTCCAGCGATGCCGTGGTCTCGCCTACAGTATATATTGTCTGAGGATTTCCGGCGCTCAACTCCCGATGCCACGGTTCATCGGCCGTCCAGTCCCTGTGATCAAAATTAGACGGAATGATATCAAAATCGTATTCACCGGGCTGTACTGAAAAGCTTCCGGACAGAATTGTTCCGTCCAGTTCAGTGGCATGAAAATGATAATGATTAAAGGCTTCCCCATCTGCGGAAATGCTGCTCATCCAGATTCCTGCATGATCAGGTGTAACCCCTTCGGCTATCATGGAGGATACATCAATGTTGACGGTCAGATTATGAGTACCGGTCAGCCAGTTGTTATCAAAGGGCAAATCGGTTTCTTCGTTCTCGACAACAGTAAATGCACGGGTTGCCGTTTCGCTGAATAACCGGCATCCCGTTGTATCGTCCCATTCCTTGTCCTGGATAATATAGCCTTGATAGTTTCCTGCCGGCAGGAGAAGGTTGAGACTCGCACTACTGTTTGCGCTGTCGGGAACCAGGGCGTGCCTGTATTCCGATCCGTCCGAAGGATCGATATAGACAAAACTCAATTCGGAAAGATCGTAATCCGGTTCAAGATCCGTCAATACCTTTACGATGCCCTGACCGGGAATCAGAAGATCGGGAACGACACTGTCACAGGAGCCCAGTATCAGGGGAAAAAACGTAATAATTGTAAAAACGGTTGTGAAAAAGCTCTTTCTCATGCAATTCCTCGCTGTCAAAATTGTACTTCCCAAAAGGAAGCTCCGCAAAGATCTATGCAAAACTCATGCCAGTGTTTAATCAGAGCGATTTTAAGTGTTTGAGGAAGATAAACGCAGATAAGTGTAAACTATGTGGTCACCAATATGTTTACATAGGGTAAAAACGTAGGCATATCAGATTTCCCGGATTTTCATGTCTATTTGAGAACCCCTTACTGATAGATATCCATAAAGGTACTGTGATCATAACTGAAATGTGATGCATTATATCGGCCATCAGGATCGCAGGATCTGATTTCATTGTTACTGAAATAGTATAAGCGGTTCAAATCAAGAACAAAAGCGAGACCCATAGGATAGGTCAGGCCCGAGACAATCGTTTCAACTTTTCCGGTTGCGATTTCAAGTCGTTTTATGGAACCCCTCCCTTCGGGAACCCAATTCGACCAGAATAAAAAAAGGTTTGCTTCATCAAGCGCCAGACTGTGGGGAGACTCCTGACCTGAAACTAAGATTTCCCGATCGGATCCGTCTGTTGAAATTCTGAGAATTGTCCCTTCTGATTCATCGGTAATATACAGTTTATCATCCCCGGCATCCAGAGCCAGTCCAATAGGCGCATCCACAACACTCTCATCGAGGAGAATCTGCACACCGGAACCATCGGAACGTGACGTTTTAACTGTTTTGTTTCCAAAATCGGTCCAGTATAATCTTTGCTTTTCAGGATCTACGGCGATATCAGCGGGCATAACAAGATCCTCATCGATTAATTGAATCTTTCCGTTTCCCAGAAAATCGGACTGGAAAATCGCACCTCTGCTGTAATCAGTCCAATAAATTTTTCTGTCCTGTCGGTCCAGGGCAATACCATAGGAATTGAATATCCCATAATGTCTCATATCTTCGCTTTGATCGGAACCCGGTGAAAATGATGACATGAAGCCATGATCATTTGCCATATAAATCCTGATGTTTTCTTCATGGCTTTCCGGAAAGAAAAGAACACTGTGATTGTTCTCTATTCCCGTAAGAGAGAAGCTGGTGGTCATGATTAAATTATCCCGAATCACCACATCTGTAAATCCGTCATGCAAACCGGTCAGGTCGATCCTGTCCAGAATATCCTGATTATGATTGACCACAAGGATCCGGGATCCCGTATTAAGATACGCTCTGTCGGCTGTAATGGCTATTCCCCGAAAAGATTGCCCCTCTATATTAAGTAGCTCTTGATCGCTACCGTCAGTATTCATCGACAGAACGCCATCAATCTCGTTTTTCCCTACAACATATAATCTGCCGTCGAAGATACACATGTCTATATAATCCGAAGCGTCATTCCGGGAAGAAAAGGCCAGCGCGAACTGATCGATCAAATCGAGGGTAAACTTGTCCAGAATATAAATGATATCGGTTTCTCTATCGGCGACGTAAAGGCGGTCCCCGGATATGAGAATGGATACAGGTTGGGATCCCAAAGACTTTTCTCTCAAATAAGAAAACCCGCTATCGTATTCGATGATTTTACTATCGTCGAGATCGCAGGCCCATAATGTTCCGGAATCCTTATCAATGGCAATTCCATGTATTCCCGCAGCGCCGGCAAGATCGAATACCGAACTGTTGATTCCCGATTGCCCCGGCATAGGCACTTTCATCAGCTTGTTGTTTTTCCAGTTGACGGTAAAGAGATATCCCTCGTAGTAAACCAGATTGTATCCGCCGTCTTCTCCTCCTGTATCGAGAATTCCGGAGGGAACAGAACTGTCAAAATAATCCGGACCGCTCCTTCCCGCATCCGTTGGGACAGCGATTTCCATGTCAGAGGGAACGGTCAGCTTCCTGCCCAGTCCGTTATAGGCGATGATGGAAGTCCCTTCCTCCTCTGTCTTCCAGAACAGGATATCCGATTTCCAGTCCCCATCAACATCATAGGTGTCCAATAAGCGATACCCTTCAGGGACGGAAAACTTCCTGAGGGACTCTCCTTTTCCATTAAAGATTCCGACATAAAGCCCCTCATCACTGAGATATTCCACATCTTCCTTTCCCAGAATATCCGCCGCGACAAGCCGGTCCTTATCGTTTCCATTGAAGTTGTATAATAAATCCGCGGTGTCTGAGGAAATCAAATCCCTTATTTTTCCATTGGAACAGGAAAACACAATAGTTACAATGAAAAGCAGAAAGAACCGGGCTCTCATGGTCAAACCTTTAACGGCACGATTATATTGACAAAAGCCCCTACGGAACTCCGGTTTCCCGTCTCCATAAATCCCCCGTTGGACTCACTGATTCGGCTGCAGATTTTCAATCCCAGCCCCATGCCTGAGCTTTTTCGCTGATCCCTGAATCCGGGGCCGTTATCCTCGACGGAAAATTTCAGATGAGAGGAGTACTCATCTATCTTTTTCAAAGAAATTTTTATCATTTTATGCCCTTCGATTGTTTCCAGAACCTGCAAAGAATTTTTAATGGGATTGGAGAAAAGAGAAATTAAATCGATTTCCTGTATGGTTATATCTATTCTTTCATCTGTATCCAGCGTTATCAAATCCCGCTTATGGGCCGGAACGGTAAGCAGAATGACATCATTTAGAACGCTAACGGCATCAATACGGCGGGGGCTGTCTTTACGAGTTACCAGATAAATTTGCTTCATTTTACTGATATGCTTCTGAATCGTTTTGAAACCGACTTCGTATTGCCTGCAAATGCCTTCGAGTTCTTCTGTAATGGATGAGATTTTATTTCGGAATTCCCGATGAGATTTTGAATCCAAATGTTTAAGAGATTCCAGTTCTCCCATTATTTCCCGGAGAAAATAAACATTCCCTTCCATATGGTTCAGAGGATTGTTCACCTCATGAACAAAAGAAGCGGTCATATTCTGCAGCTGATGGGCTCTTTCATACTCCAGAAGCTGCCTGTTCATTTCCGTAATCCTTTCTGCGACTTCCAAACCCATTTGGTCTTGAAGGATCTGCCTGTTCCCCATGACCTGAGCTAAATACATTACAAGCATGACAAGACTGAGTATCAGGGAACTGGAAAGGGCATGGTCTTTCAGAAAAGAGAGTAAGAGAAGCTGGCCTAAAACAGCTAAGGAAAGGACTGTAAATCCCTTTGCAGATTCGAAACCCGTAGCCAGAATAATGCTCGATAAAACATGAACGATTCCGGTCATAATGATAAAATAAGGGGGACTTCCGCCGGATATGCCATCGGGTAGAAAAAAATAAAACAGAAAGAAAAGCAAAAGAGAAAGTGCCAATCGGTTCATGAGAATAATGTTCTTTATAGGAAAGTTACCGAAATGGGAAACGGGCATTAGAAAATAGAGAGACAGGCAGCCGGCAATCAGATATCTGATATAATAATAATGCTGGGGAAGATACAGGAAGGAAAGGAATCCTGTAATGGAGAGAAATACGATATCGGTCAAAATGAGAATGACCGGAGGAGTCATCTTACTATTCCTGAATAACAACATTGTATCTCTTCAATTTGTTTTTCAACCCCTGCCGGCTCAATCCCAGAGTATCGGCGGTACGGCTGATGTTATTGTTTAGTAATCCGAGATATTTGGAAATTATCTCTTTTTCAATACCCTCGAGGTATTCCTGTAAATGTATTTGTTCAGGAAGAAACTCCTCTTCATGATCAGATTTCCGGGATATTTTATCGGGTTCGTCTCGTTTCAGTACATCCATTATGACGTCAGCCGAGATGTGGTCAATCTGATACATTTTCCCGTATATTGACAGTTTTTCCGTTAAGTGAATCAACTCCCTGACATTTCCATTCCAATTATGCTCAAAAAGAATTTTCCAGGCCGGTACCGACAGGGAAAACTCATTTGTATGAAGTTTCTTTGAATAATGGAGAGTCAATAAAGCGATGTCATCTTTCCGCTCCCGTAAAGGCGGAATATTCAACTCAAGCGGTGATAACCGGTAAAAGAGATCTTCTCTGAACAGATTCTCATTTTTCATATTATTCAGATTCTTATGTGAAGCGGAAATAATCCTTATATCAGCCTTTTTTTCAATAGATGAACCAACAGGATAATAAGTGCAATTTTCCAGAAGCCGTAATAAAGCTGCCTGGTGATCAAGAGAAATATCCGAAATCTCATCGAGAAATAAGGTCCCCCCGTCAGCCCGTCCGACAAAGCCGGGAGAGTCTGATAATGCACCGGAGAATGCGCCTTTGATATGGCCGAACAATTCACTTAAAAATAACTCTCTGGTCAGAGCGGCACAATTCACGGCGACAAATGGACCGTCTTTTCTTGGGGACAGCTGGTGAACAGCTCTGGCAAGAATTTCCTTTCCGGTTCCTGTTTCCCCATGGATAAAGAGGGGTAAAGAACTTTCCGAGTAAAATTCAGCCTTTGATTTTACCTCTTCTCCTGCAGCAGTTATTGTCAGAAAGGAATCCAGTGGCGAAGGGTCTTTAACAAAATAGCGTGATAAAGACTCTTCTGTTCTGATTAATGGCATCAGATCTACAATTTCATCAACAAGTTTTCTGATTTCCATGGGATTATAGGGTTTAACAATATATTTGTATATCAACCGGGAATTCACTGCGCTTACGAGATCATCAGGATCCGTATAGGCGCTGACTATGATCGATATAATACCCTTCTTTTCGGCATCGACAAGTTTGACCAGCTCGATCCCCGATATCTCCGGCATCTTCTGATCAGCGATAAGCAGCCTGACGCTCTCATCACATCGTATGAAATCAAAGGCATCGAGGGGGTTGGTATAAGTTTTCAATCGATGATGCTTTAAAACTTTCTGAAGGAATATCAGATTTTCAGGTTCATCATCAACAAGGACAATCGTATCTGACATATTATCAGTGAAACACCGGTTTGTGAATATTTCAAGTCAATTAATATACAGGTGTCCTTCAGAGCCCGATTTATCCCCTGATCCCGATCAGCGCAGCCCCGGCAATAGCCAGAGCCAGACCGGCGAGCCTGGCAACCGATAGCTTCTCCTTGATAAAGAAGCGCTGGAGAAAGACGGTCGGCGCGGGATAGAGAGAGGTGAGAATGACCGCGATAATGAGAAATCCCGTGCGGGTCGACAGCAAGTAGAATACATTGGCCAGCATATCGAGACATCCTCCGGCAAGGATGGTGATCAGCGTTCCCTTGCGGGGAACCAATCTCTGTTTTTTGATTAAAGCTATGGTAATAAAAAGCGGGACTGTGATGCTCCGGGCTGCCAGAAGGGGAACCATCCCCGAACCTTCTCCCGTCCTGGCGATGAAGATGAAAAAACCGCTGAAAGCAATTCCCGACAACACACCCAGTTCCAGAGATTTGAGGATATGATCGCGCTTTTCCCCTTTATCCCAGGAGAGCAGTAATATGGCTGGTATAGCGACAGCCACGCCGGCCCAGGTCATGAGCGGGGGGCGTTCTCCGGCTATAAGACCGAACAGCACGGGAAGAGCCGCGCCGACAACGGCAGCCGTGGGCGAAACGATGGAGGCGAAACCGGTCGCCAGACCATGATAGAGGAGACCTACGCCCGATGCGCCGGCGATTCCGGCGGCTATGCCCCAGAGGAAATCTGATGGAACCAGATATTCGGGCCTGAGAAAATAAACAGCGGCCAGAGCGGTCAGGAGCCCCATCGCCTGGGAAAGCGCCACAACGAGAAGAGCCGAGTTTTTCCGCGATGAAAAACCGCCGAGGAAATCGGCGGTTCCGTAAGAGAGAGCCGATAGAAGAGCGTAGATTATACCCATAGCTCATCCTATCTCATAAAAATCGCTCTATCAAGCCGGCCAGATCCTTCTTCCGCCACCGGGGTTGACGATACTGTCGATCAGAGCCTGCTCATCCTTGCTGAGCAGCCCTTTTTCAGCAGCACCGAAATTGGACTCGAGCTGAGAGATCCTCTTCGCTCCAGGGATGACGACCGAGACATCGCGATGGCTGATTGTAAATCGTAAGGCAAGCTGGGCGAGGTTTTCGCCGGGGAACGCCTCTTTCAGTTTCTCCACGGTTTCCAGGTCTTTCAGGAACTGTTCTCTCTGTTCAGCATCGTCCTTCCAGCTTTTCCGGAAATCGTTCTCTGCGAACTCGCTGTCCCGGGAAAACTTCCCGGTCAGTAATCCCATGGCCAATCCGCCGCGGATTATCGTACCGACATTCTTCTTCCGGCAGAAGGGGAAAATTTCATTTTCCGCCATTCTGTTGAGTATGCTGTAATCGATCTGCAGAGTGTCGCCTTCTCCGTTTCCGAAGAAAGCTTCAATAAAGGGATAATCGCTGGAACTGACTCCGAAAGCCCGGATCTTTCCCTCTTCCTTCAGTTTCATCGATCCTTCGATAAAGGTTTCCATGGTCGGTTCCCTGAAGTTCACATGCCATTGGAGCACATCGATATAATCCGTATCGAGCCGTTTCAGATTGGTCTCGACGCCTTCTTTGACTTTCTCAACTGTGCTGTAGGCGGACTGCCCTTTATCGCCGTCAAAATCAACCCAGCCGATTTTGGTTCCCAGAACGAATTTGTCGCGGCGCCCCTTCATGGCTTTGCCCAGGAGCACCTCGCTGTGTCCGTCGCCGTAGACATCGGCGGTATCAAAAAAATCAATACCCAGTTCTAGAGCCCGGTCTATGGTACTCAGAGACTCACGGTCCTCAGTCGGTCCCCACTGATTCCCCCCCATGGCCCACAGACCGATTCCGATGGGATGAACTGATATTCCGGAATTGCCAAGCTTTCTTTTTTCCATTGAGTTATGCTCTCCTAATATTCTTTTATTAGAATATAATAAAAATCCTATGAGAGACAAAGTTATAATTTAAATTAAATATTTCACAAATCCCAGATAGAAAGAGATGCTTCCTCCCAGAACAAAGAGGTGCCAGAGAACATGGGCAAAGGGAATTTTCTTAAGGAGATAAAAAAGCACACCGACGGTATAACAACCGCCTCCTATAGCGACCCACATGAGCAGTCCCGCAGGGGCCGCTTTCATCAACGGCCTGAGGGCCACGATGATTGTCCAGCCCATGGGAATATAGAACAGATCGGAAATGATATGCTTCCGGCGGCCCAGGATCAGTTTGAAAGCGATTCCGAGAACCGCCATTCCCCAGATAACGCTGAAAATGGACCAGCCCCAGACCCCGCGGAGGGCAATAAGCGCCACCGGTGTATAGGTTCCGGCGATCAGAAGATAAATGGAAATCTGATCGACGACCCGGATAACACCGTGAATATGCGGTTTGTCAGTGAAGAGATGGGTCAGTCCCGAAGACAGATACAGCAAAATCTGAAATGAGCCGTACAGCGAAAACGCGACATAATGCAGAGCTGTTCCCCCACCTGTCCCCGTGAGATAAAGGAGAAACACCAGCCCTCCGATACTCAGACCTGCGCCGATATTATGGGTCAGAGCATTGAGCTTCTCCTCGACAGAATGGTTTTCCATCAGGGGATTTCTCCTACGCCATTCAGAATAAGACCGGGCCGCTTCAATTTCTTTTGAAGCTCCCTGGGAGATCTCTCGGAGCTGTTGGTCTGGAAAAGGTATTTCTTGTCATTTCCGTTCAGCCAGTTTATGAATTCGGGAACGCAGGGAAGCAGCTTGTTTCCAAGGTATATGACTCCGTCCATATCGCAGATAAAAGCTTTTTTATTCCTCACCAGATCCGGATCAATCATTCACTCACCTCTTCCCCTTCATTATGCCCTTTATTCCCCCGGCTTTGCCAGCCCATAAAAATATAAAAAAGGGCTCTTTAAAAGTTGAACCATACAATTCAACCTCACAACCACGGAGAGAGGCCGGGTGAGAGCCCCAGCAAAGACGCCCCACCCGCTTGAATTATCTGATGGGATAACAGATTTCGGTCCGAAGTTCCTCTTCCTTCACTTCCACAGGAGAATTGAGGTAGTACTCGTACATCCATTCGGTCACATTCAGTCCTTTCTCTTTCACAAAGGCCATAAGGCTGCTGTAGGAGTCTTCGAGCTTTGCATAGGGCCCCACATGAACCGTTGACGCCACTTTCCCGGCGGGAATTTCTCCGTTTCTGATCCGCCCCTCACCTTTATCATCCGAGACGACGGGAAAGCCCATCTCCACATCGAGAGCGTCCATGTCCATGTTGTAGTACATGGCGTAGGGTGCGCCGGCAAAGGCGATTCCCTTCCGCCCCAGATAGGCTCCCAGTTCGCCGTACACCTCACCCATAACCTCAGGCAGCTTCGCCGCCGGCGCCGTCATTCTGATCATCAGAGTCTTCTGTTTTTCCACGTTTTTAATTTCCATTGTCATCTCCTCTGGTTGCCCGTTCGATCGGGCCCCTATTGTTGAGATCATTATGGCGGGACATATACGACAGCCCTATGTCGCAATTAATTCAGTTTTTTTTAATTATCAGTATTTTTCTGCGATTTTTTCAGCGGAACGCTTCAGGTTCTCCCTGACACGGGGCGGATCGAGCACCGTGACGAACTCTCCGTAGGACAGAAGAAAACCGTACATCCAACCGTCCTCGGGCATCGACACCTTTACAATCAGGCTTCCTTCCGGTCCTTCGCTGCAGTCGTCGGGGCAGTGAAACTCCTCCACAATGGTGCGCATGGAGGCATCAAAACGGAGAGTTAGTTCCGTTGCGGGGATCGATTTCTTTTTTTCCTGATTTCCCAGATATTCCTCAAAGGAGATATCCTTCCTTTTAATGCGGGAAGGGAGGATCTCAGGCTCCCGCATCCGCGATATGCGGAATGTGCGGAAGTCCTCTTTTTCACGGCACCAGGCGAAGAGATACCAGGCCCGCCATTTGAAAGCTATGGTCAGGGGTTCGACTGTCCGCCGGATCGATTCCAGCTTGTTGTTGGTATAGGTAAAACGGAGAAGCCTCTCCGAATCGACAGCGTCCCTGACGATTTTAAAAGACTCCTGATGTCTCGGATCGCCGCCCAGCATGGTGAAGTCAATGGAGAGCTTCTCGTTCCTCTCGGTCAGAAAACCGGACTGCTGGGCCGGCATGAGGGTTTTCATTTTCTCAAGAGTCCTGTCGATTTTATCGTCGGCCAGTGTTTCAGAAACGCTTTTAAGGGCCGTGATGATGTAGTAAAAATCTTCTACCGATACAAGCTGATTGTGAATTTTGAAGTTCTCCATAATCCCGTAGCCGCCGTTTGGCCCCTGTATGGAGACAATGGGGATCCCGGCCAGCTCGATGGCTTCCATGTCGCGCTGAATGGTTCTGGTGGTTACGGCGAAACGCTCGGCGAGAACTCTGGCGCTGACCAGATCGCGGTTCAGAAGATAGACGATTATGGAGAGGAGCCTGTCGATTTTCAGATCCGGAATTCCTTCAGATTGTTGTTCATTTTAGCCATAAGCTCTTCATTCTCAACACATTTCTCATTCAGATCAATAATGGATTTATCGATCTCCTGTATAGCCAGCTTAATCTCCGATATTCCGTTTGTCGTTTCACTGGTCAGACGGCTGACCGAATCCATGGATCCGCCAATATTGTTGACGTCCGATACGATCTCCTCCGTCTCATCGGAAATCTCCGTCATGGATTGAGACAAATGCGCCGTCGACTTGAGAATTTCCTGGGAGCCTATGGACATTTCGGACATGGACGCGGCGATTTCCGACAGGGACCGGAGAAATATATCGACTTCGGATTTGACATCCTGAAATGAACTGATGCTTTCGCCCGAAGCTTCCGATGCCGAAGCGATTCTCATCCCGGCTTCCTTGAGGAGTGTATTGATCTGCTTGGCATTGACTGATGACGATTCGGCCAGTTTCCGGATCTCATCGGCGACGACGGCAAACCCCCGCCCCACATCGCCGGCATGGGCGGCTTCTATGGCGGCGTTCATGGCCAGCAGATTGGTCTGGGAGGCGATGCCGTTGATGATCTTGGTAATATTCTGAATATCCTCGGCGATCTGGGCGACTTCCCCTATCATCCTGTTGGTGTTATTGATCTGGTTTTCACCGCTTTCCGTTACTTTATTCAGATTCTCAGCCGCCCGTCCTCTTTCCTGGGCTATCTGCGCAACGCTCCGGATGGTCGAAATCATCTGCTCGATGGCCGTCGAGGCCTCTTCCACCGATGCGGTCTGGGTGTGCACCGAATCCTTGAAACGGTTGATCACCTCCAGAATATCGCCGGTAGCCTTGCTGGAATTATCAACCTGCCCGAGAAGCATATTGGTTTTTTGATTAATGGAATTGATATTGGCATTGATTTCCGTCGTGGCTGCGGCGGTTTCCGAAGCCGTGGCCACGATGGACGAGGTCAGATCGATACTCTGCTCCGAAACGGTCTGGGCCCGGGAAATCAGCTGGCGGAACGCGCCGACTGCCCCGTTGATCGAACGGGAGACCCTGCCCATCTCATCGTTTTTTTTGTAGTTGATATCCGCTCTCAAATCACCGGTTTCCAGGCGGACCGTCTCTTCCATAATGAATTTCATGGGTAGCGAAATTGACCTGAGTACAAGCAGAGCGACAAATAACTCCAGGATAACGACAGAAAGGGCCAGAACAAGAATATTGATTACGTTTCTTCTGTTCGATTGAGACAGCATGGCTTTCTGCTCAGCCAGAAAATTGTCCATTCTCTCAATTTCCTCCTTGAGCGCCCTGTCAAGCCTGCTGTTGACCGATGAGAGGTTGGCAATAGCCTCCTCTATTGCCGCTTCCGACTGCGCCAGGTCAAGAAATGCAATGGAATATCGATTTATCAGGTTTCCAGCTTCCGACCCTTCAGTCACTAAACCCTTCAGAATATCCAGCTGTTCCCGGAATGGCTCTATAAAATCGGTATTTCCCCTGAGCAGAAAATTGAGCTCGAGAACTCTCGCCTTCTCAAAGGCATCGAGGATCCGGAATGACTCTGTTTTATCCATTTCCACTGCCAGAGATTCGGTAATGCGGTTCAGCTGACCTCTCATTCCACTGTTTTCCGCCAGCCCCCGTTCCGATTGGAGCTGAAAAACGTTCTCCCCGGAGGCTCTCATTTCACCGATCAGCCTCAGCAGCTCCGACCGCACTCCATCAGTCGTGTCCAGATATTCGCGGCTGTCCAGATACCGGAAGATCTCATCATCGAAAGCCGCGATCTCCTCGACAAGGTCCTCCATGGCCCGGACCCGGTCGCGAAACTGATAAAACTCATTCTGATCGAGTTCCATGAGAAAAGCCCGTATTTTATTCTGAGAGATATTCAGGTTCAAATTGATTTGATTGAGGCGGTACGTCTTTCCCGAAACGGTATAGAGGAAAAAAGAATAGCTGTCTACGGATCTGATCAATATCAGAGTCATGCTGACCGACAGCAGGGCTATCATCACAATCCCAGACAGGGCCATCAATATCATTTTTCTTCTGAGATCAAAACCTCTTTTTTCCTTTTTTCCCATCGGAATCCCCTTCTTCTACATTATAGCTTCAAAAGTAGTCGAAAGGTCAAATTCACGAAAAATACCCCAATGGGCTGCAGGAAAAAGAGCATTAAAAATAGGAATTTTTCCTATATCATTTCGTATGGGAAAGCTGTATTTTTGAAGGCGTATCCCTTTGATGTATTTTAAGGGGAAAAGGCAGGAGAATATGGCAGATACGGAAAAGAAAATGATGAGTTACCTTCAGTGTCCCCAGTGCGGGGAATTTCATGAGTACAACCTGTCTGACAAATCGGAAAAACTGGTCTGCCTCTATTGCGAAGCAGTCTTTTCTACGGCGGACTTTCAGCCATACGCCATCGCTTACCGGAAAACCGTCCAGCCCGTCAGCGCAATTTGACGACCTGAACTTTC
>JAFGXR010000075.1 GCA_016936555.1 Spirochaetales bacterium
AAGGACCGGGGGACAATGAAGCAACGAAAAAACAAGGAGACTAGGAATGAAACGAATTTTTATGTTGCTTCTGCTTCTTCCGGCCATGCTTATTGCCGAAGGACAACAGGACAAAACAGCCGATGATGCTGTGGAAATCGTCATCTACAACAACAGCGGAGCCATGAGCGCCGCCCAGGGGGGAGCATCCAGCGATCCCGAGCATGTGGAATTTATCAGGGAGTATATAAAAGAACGGACCGGCGTGAACGTCATCGTTATTCCCCCGGTAATCGGTCAGGAAGACCAGAAGCTCAATATGCTGCTGGCTTCGGGTATGCAGATAGACGCCTTCTGGGGTAACTGGGACCAGTACTACAGCAAAAACGCCATTATGCCCATTAACGATCTGATGGAAGAGTACGGTGCCGATATTATGTCTCACTGGCCGGAAGAATCCATCGAAGCCATGAGCGACGGCCAGGGCAACCTCTGGGGTGTTCCCAGAGTCACACCTACAGTAGCCACCAATCCCTGGGTCAGAAAAGACTGGGCGGAGAAACTGGGCGTCAAATTCCCCGAAACCATAGCGGAACTGGAAGCCTATATGGCCGCAGCAGCCGCTAACAAAGATAAACTGGCGGGAGACGACACCATCATCATGCTGGCGGAAATCAACGGGAAACACGGATCCCAGGGGATCTACCAGACATTTATCGGCGGTTTCACAGAGCACGGTTTCTCCAACTGGATGGATTCAGACGGAAAACTCAAACCCTACTATCTCCAGGATGGATACACGGAATTCCTGAAAACGATGAACAGATGGTATACAAGCGGTTATATGTATCCCGAGTTTGCTTCCCTGAACAGACAGAAGGTGAGAGAGCTGGTTAAAACCGGAAATGTCGCATCAACGGCAACCTGGTATTCCAATGTAGCGAACGTCCACTGGGATATGAACCAGATCGATCCCGACGCGGAGTTCGTTCTTATTCAGAAAGGGATCGACGGTCCCATGGGGAAAGGCGAAACAGTTATTCCCGCCACATCACAGGGTATGCTCATTTCTTCCAGAAGCAAGCACCCCGAAGCGGTTATCAAAGTCATGAACCTGCTCTATTCTTCTCCCGAAGCCTTTGCCACTTCCCAGAAAGGTCCCGAAGGCGTCAACTGGGAATGGACGGACAAGGAGAACGGAATCTACGATCTGCTCACCGACAACCTGAACTACATCCGCGATTTCGACTTCGCCGTCGGCCTCCCCGCTGCGGCAACTGCCGGAACAGCCAATCCCATGTTTCAGAAAGAGAACGAAGTCTGGGGTCTCGCGGGCCAGGGGAACAATCCTCCTACGGGACTGGATTTCTCCCGGGGGAAAATGCCTTTCGACGCCGGTGTGAAATACGATCCTTCAGTCCTTTCCGATCAGATTCCCGGATACAGCGATATAGAGAGAATGGTCGAGGAAGAGCAGATCATGTTCATCATCGGAGAAAGACCTCTGTCAGAATGGAACGATTTCATCGGCGAACTCTACGATGCGGGGCTTCAGGACTGGATTGACGTTCACACCGATATCTACAAAGAAGCCATGAAATAAGACCCATTTTACGCGGCGGGCCGTGATTCTCCGGCCGGCCGCTTTTTTTCCGGAGTTTACTTTGAAATCACTAAGAAAAAAGAAAAGCGATTACACCGCTCTCTACTGGTTAATGGCGCCGGGCCTCGTCTATTTTTTTATTTTCCGGTACATACCGATGCTGGGGACCCTGGTGGCTTTTAAAGATGTCGCGCCTTTTGAAGGTATCGAAGCCATATTCACAGCGCCCTGGGTGGGATTGAAACACTTCAGGAAATTCATATCCTCGGTTTTTTTCTGGAATATAATGGGCAATACCTTTATTCTCGCTGGCCTGAGGATGATTTTCGAGTTCGGACTCCCGATTGTTCTGGCCCTGATGATCAATGAAGTGCGCCTTCTCAAATTCAAAAAAGCCGTTCAGACTATCTCCTACCTGCCCTACTTCGTATCGAATGTGGTTCTGGCCGGTATGGTTTTTAACCTGCTGTCTCTTCACGGCGGCCTTATACCCGAAATCATCCGCTTTTTCGGCGGACAGCCGGAATATTATGTGGGAATGTCCGATACCTTCCGTCCCGTTCTGGTCACCGCCATCGTCTGGAAGAATCTGGGATGGGGAACCATTATCTATCTGGCGGCCCTGACGGGAATCGATCCCCAGCTCTATGAAGCCGCTGAAATAGACGGTGCCGGCCGATGGCAGCAGACCATCAGAATAACCCTGCCGAGCATCAGTTACGCCATCGTTATCATGTTCCTGCTCCGCATATCCGTAGTTCTGAACCAGGGGTACGAGGAGACATTGCTCCTCTACAGCCCTGCGGTCTATAAAACGGCGGATATCATCGACACCTATGTCTTCAGGACCGGTCTGGAGCAGATGAACTTTTCTTTCGCCACGGCGGTCGGCTTCTTCAAATCCCTGCTGGCTCTCGCCCTTGTCGGCCTTTCCAACTGGACCACGAAAAAGCTCGGACAGGACAGCCTGTATGCCTAGGAGTTATTAAAATGAGTGCAATATTCCCCACAAGGGGCGAAAAAATATTCCGGGGGCTCAACGGTTCCCTGCTGATCCTGATCTCCCTGCTGTTTCTGGTTCCCTTTCTCACCGTGTTTACGACCAGTTTCCTTTCGGAGCAGGAGTACATACAGAGAGGCCCCTTCGTTCTCTTCCCGGAGAAGTTTGATTTCGGAGCCTACAAAATGCTCCTCTTGCAGGGAGATGCCGTCCTGACAGCCTATAAAAATACCATTTTCCGGACAGTTGTCGGAACGATCCTTCAGGTCGGAGCCACCAGCCTGCTGGCTTACGGTTTGAGCAAATCCGATCTGCCGGGAAGGAAAATCGTCATTTCAGCCCTGATCATCTGCATCGTTTTTCCCGTGCAGATCATCCCCCTGTTCCTGCTGAACAAAAGCCTGGGGCTGATCGATTCCATCTGGTCCCTGATCTGGCCGCGGCTGATCAACACCCAGTACGTGTTTATCATGATGGCCTTTTTCCGGCAGATCCCCGCCAGCCTCGAAGAATCGGCTAAACTGGACGGGTGCTCTGTGTTTCAGACCTTTGTGAGAATCATTCTGCCGCTGAGCCTCCCCTCGCTCGTCACGATCGGGCTCTTCTACGCGGTCTGGCAGTGGAACGACTGGTTCGATGCGGCCATGTTCCTCATCAGCCAGGGAAAACTTCCCGTTCAGAATCTTATGAGAACCATACTTCTCTCATCAACCATGAGCGAGGTTATCACGACCGGACAGACGCCCCCTCCCGGCGAAGCGATCAAAGGAGCCGTCATAGTCATTTCGACTCTTCCCATCCTTGCAGCCTATCCCTTTATTCAGAAATACTTCGTCAAAGGGATGATGATCGGCTCGGTAAAAGGGTAATTTCATGCTATAATTTTCCGGCGGATCAATCGGTCCGCCGAAACTTCCGGAGGTATGAAAAACCTGAAAAAAGTGCCGCGTTATTATATCCGAATCCTCTTTATACTGATCATCGCCTCTATGGTTCCAACAGTGTGGCTGGCGGGCTTTCTCTACACCCGCATGTCCGATCTCATCCGGACCGCCGAAGAGGAAACGGCCATCCACTATCTGGAGCAGATCTCCCACAGCATGGAACTGATTGTTAAGAATATAGAGGATACGGTCCATCTTCTCCAATTGAATAACGATTTCATCAGCTATCAGCATTTCAAAGACAAGAACTACTTCAGGAATTTTCATGATCACTACAATCTCGACCGCATTTCCGAATACTCGCGCTTTCTGAAATTGCGGACCGGGATCAACCGGAACCTGGAGCAGTTCGCCACGACGGCGGATTTTATTCAGTCGGTTTATTTTTACGATACAAAGGTGAGGGAAGTTTTTTCCATGGAGTATATACCGACGCCCATTCAGTCTTTCCCCCACCGCGAATGGTACAGCCATTTACCGTCTATCGCTGAAAAAACTCTGATCGGGCCTGTTCTCAACAAAGACGGACAGAAAGTTCTCTATATGGTCTTTCCCGAACGGGATAACAGCGATATGGTATTTATCGTCAATATTAATCTGTCTCTTCTCTATAATTTCCTCTGGAGGCAGATCGAACCGCGCAATACGGAATACTTCTTCATCCTCGACAACAACGGTTCCCCTCTTTTATATGATATCCCCATGGAAAAGATGATTCAGTCGCTCGCCTGGTCAGTGAAGGAAAACTCCGAAGGCCTGAATGCCCTTCGGGCAGGCCATGAAAAGCTGCTGGTAAGCAGCTGGAAAGATGACTACCCCGGCTGGTCCTATCACGGGGTCAATAACAGTTCCCAGTTTGCCGCCTTATTTAATCAGAACCGCCGTTTTATGCTGTGGATACTTCTTCCGCTTCTCGTTATCAATCTCTCTTTGCTGTTTTTATTGCGTCGGCTTCTGTACAAACCGATAGATATGGTCATGGGCCATGTGCCGGAAGAGGAGGCGCGGACACTGGACCGGCTCGGGCAATGGATCGATGAAGCTGTCAACGAAAGAGATTTTCACGAGGAACTGCTCAATAAAACGGTTCCGGCTTTTCAGACCGATTACCTGAGCCGCAAACTCGATGGAGGAGATGTTCCCGATTCTTCGCTTCCCCCGACAGATCTCCCTTTTAAAGATTCCCGGTTGCGGGTTCTGGCTTTCTTTACGGAAGAGAATGAAGATCTGCAGGAGGCTCTTCATAAACTATCCCAGTGGAGTTCTTCTCTGCAGTGGCCGTCGGTATCCTTCAGAAAGGGCTCGGAGCTCTTTCTTGTCATGGACGGAGAAACACCCGCCTACAGCGAAATATGCCGTCTCACCGATGATTTTACATCCCGGGTATACGGCGAATCAAACTTAAAGCTTTTCGGGGCCATAAGTCAGAAAAGCTGGAATACAGAGGAGCTATACAAAGGACGCATCCAGGTCGAAACAGCTTTAAAAGATTATCTGAAACTCCCCTTCGGAACACCGGTGATTGAGCTGGGTCGTCCCTGCGGAACAGATATCGCTCCCCTTATTCTGGAAAAAGGCTTTACCGAAAATCTGCTCGATCTTTTAAAAAACGGAGAGAAGGAAGAGGCGGCGGAGCTTCTCCGGTTCAGACTGGCACAGCTGGCGGATGAGGGAGAGGACCACCTGCCGTCGGAAGTTCAGCATTTTTATATTCATCTGGTCAATTCGCTTCTCAACGGTCTCCGGGACAGAGGTTATGATATTTATCTTTCCGATCCGGTCGGAGAAGATCCCTTTGTCACGCTGATCAATCTGAAAACCGGCGATGCCATAAACCGGTGGCTTCTCGGATTTATGGACAGGATAGCGGGGAAAATGTCCGGAGGTGATGAGAATTCACAGGCCCGTTCCTATATAAGCACGGCCGAGGCCCTGATAGATGAGCAGCTGGGAGATGATATCAGCCTGTCCTCCATTGCCGAACAGATGCATCTTTCAACTTTCTACTTAAGCCGCCTGTTCAAGGAAGTGAGGAATGAAACCTTTACCGAGTATCTGAGAGTTCAGCGGATGAAAAAAGCCCGTCAGCTCCTGGAGGACAGGGAACTGAAAATCAAGGATGTGAGCCGCCGCGTCGGCTACTGGAGCAGTAACTATTTTATAAAAGTGTTCCGGAAGCACTATGGTGTAACTCCCGGAGAATTCAGAGATGCCCAGTTTTCCCTGAAGAGGAAGGAGACCTCCCCGGAACCATAGCTTAAGGACAAAAGATCAAAAGCCGAATACTAGAGGAAACAACTGCCGGAAGCTGTTTCCTCCAGGGACCTATCTTTCACCCTTTTACCGAACCAACCATAAACCCTTTCACAAAATACTTTTGAACAAAAGGATAAACACAGAGAATAGGAAGTGAAGTGATAACAATGATCGCTCCTTTGATACTCTCAGAAGGTGGTGGATTTGTGCTGTTCTCAGTCAGTACGGAATCTAGAGTCGAAGAGACGAGAATGGTCCTCAGCAGGTTCTGGACAGGGAATTTTACCGTGCTATTAATAAACATCGCGGCATCATACCAGGAATTCCACTGCCACACGGCATAGAAGAGACCTATAGTAGCCAGAGAAGCCAGACTGAGCGGTATAATAATCCTTGTAAAAATTGTGAGATGGGAGCAGCCGTCAATTACTGCGGCCTCTTCGAGGGATTCGGGAATCTGCTGGAAAAAAGCCATCATGATAAAGACATACTGTGTGTTGATCAGCCAGGGGAAAACCAGTGACCAGAGGGAATCAATCAGTCCGTAGTTTTTCACGACAAGATACTGGGGTATGATCTGAACGGGAAAGACCAGACAGATCATCAGCGCTGTGATGATGAATTTTCTACCGGTCAGATGTCTTTTCGATAAACCGTAGGCTAGAGCGGCGGTTGTCATTATCTGGAGGAATCCTCCGACAAAAGTTCTGAAAAGTGTCACCCGGAAGGCTTTAAATACGGCACTTCCCTTTGCCAGAAGCATCCTGTAAGCGGAAAAATCCGGATTTTCCGGGATAAGAAGCAAGCCTTCCCTATGGAGAAGTTCACTTTCCGATATAAGGGAGCCTGCTATTGTTATAAGAAAGGGAAGCAGAAAAACTGCTGTAATCATCAGAAGGAAAAAGGCATTGGCTATGCGGAATACTTTTTCGCCGCGGCTTTCAAATGTAGTACTCATTGGGTAAACCTCTTATCTATACATACTTTGCTGTCCACTTTTTCTGGCAATGTAGTTGGACATGAGAACCAGAGCCAGGGCCAGGAGAGATTTGAAAAAACCGACGGCTGTTGCAAAGGAATAACGCATCTGCTCCAGCCCCATTCTCCATACATAGGTATCAATGATGTCGGCGACGCTGTAGACGCCGGGATTGTAGAGAAGGAGAGTTTCCTCCCATCCCTGATTCAGTATGACACTGATTCTGAGGATGAACATGATGGCAATAGCAAAAGATATTCCCGGAAGAGTGATGTATATGGTCTGTCTGAACCGGTTGGCTCCGTCTATTCTTGCCGCTTCGTAGAGCTGCGGATCGATGCCCGACAGTGCTGCCAGATAAACAATCGTCCCCCACCCGATATTTCTCCAGACTATGGCGGATACCAATACAGTCCTGAAATAGCGGGAATCTCCCAGATAGTAAACCGGGTTGCCTCCAAGGCTTTCAACCACGGCGGGAATCACACCGTTATTCATGGTCAGAAGCTGAAAAACCAGTCCGGCCAGAACGATATTGGATAGAAAGTAGGGCATATAGGAAATGGTTTGAATGGTTTTTTTTAAATACCTGTTTCTCACTTCGTTGATGAGAAGGGCCAGCAGTACAGGGCAGAAAAACTCAAAGACCATTCTCAGCCCGGCAAGGGCAAAAGTGTTCTTCATGATATTCCAGAAATAGTGGGATGAAATAAAAGCGGAAAAGTGCTTTAACCCCACCCATTGGGAACTGAGAATTGTTGCGGCATTATCAAAGGGGGCCACATCCTTGAAGGCGACAAGTGTCCCCATTAAGGGAATGTATCTGAATAAAAGAAAATACAATAAACCGGGCAGCATAAGAAGATAGAGGAATTTGTCTTTACGCAAATTCCGCCACAACGGCCTGTTTATGCTCGGGGATCTTTCCCCTGATAGCGTGGACATATTTCACTCCGGAAAAAAGCTGTCCCGCTGATCCGGGACAGCTGATTGCGTTAGAATAATTTTTTATCTTTGAGATTTATACATTCTGGTATAAGACTCGATCCAGTCATTCAGACCGATGGAATAGAGCTCGTCTATAAAGGCATCCCATTCGGAAACAGGTCTTGCGCCCATAATGAACTTGATGACTTCTTCCTCTCTCATTCTCTGGATATCGGCATATCCGGGGATCTCTTTTTCAATAATCTGGGGATCATACACGACACCGGCATCAACAGGCATTTTCCCTCTAGAATAATCCAGTCCGTCAGGTGTTACGCCTGATCCGACAGTTCCCACACCGAGATAACCGAAATGCTTAGCCATCTGGGGACTGTCTGTTGAAACGGCCCGCTCCATGGGAAGTCCCATGGCAAAGGCGTAATCACCCAGGTATCCGGTTCTGTCTTTCAGAATTTCAAACTGAAGCTTGCTTTTGTCAGTCCAGCGCCACAGATTGTTTTCAGGCCCCATATAGGCCACCTGATGATTCGCGGGATTGGAATAGAAGAACTCCATAACCTTGATAACGGCTTCGGGATGTTCACATTTCGCTGAAATGAGCATTCCTTCCGCTCCGGCCGGATTAATGGTTTCCGCTTTCCCCATGGGACCGGTCAATCCGCCTTCGGGAAACTCCATATCAATTCCGGGGTTGTTGGCTTCTGTGGTAGCGTAGGGAACAGTTACGTTGGAATACCATGTTGCATTGGCAGCCACTTTCCCCGATTTGATCAGATCTCTGATTATATTTCTGTTGAGAGAGGCAAACTCGGGGTAAATATAGCCGGCTTTGTACCATTCGTTCATTTTGATTATGAAATCCCTGTAACCCGGCTGCAGTTCCTGGGGTTTGATTTTCCCGTCGCTGTCTAGCCAGTTGCTGGCGCCATACTTGGTGAAAGCTCCTGCAAATGTCTGGAATATACCGCTCGATCCATGTTTTCCTTTCATTTCAGCCAGGAGAGGAATGCTGTCGGGCTTGTTCTTTTTTACAGCTGCGAGGTAATCTTCCAGCTCATCGATGGTTCCCGGGATATCCATTCCGAATTCTTTAGCCCAATCGGCTCTGACATAGAGGGGATTTCCCATAAAAGGAGTTGTTCTGGGGATGCCCCATAAATTCCCTTTCGTATCGCTCATGGCAGCGAAAGACTCTTCCGGCCAGGCCGCTTCAATGGAGGAACCGTATTGGGCCATCAGGTCATTGAGAGGCAGAATCATATTTCTTGAGGCGAAATCGGGCCAGTTTCCCCAGAAAGCATCGACCTGAGTTCCCGAGGCGAGAAGAAGGTTCAGTTTCTGGGATTCCTGTCCGACGACCGGAGCAATCACTTCAACTTCGATTCCTGTTTCAGAAAGCACCCAGGCTTTCATCTCTTCGAGTATCTCGGGGGAACTGGCTGTCTCTCCCCCGGCACCGCTGATTACACCGTTATTATTGTAGATTACGATCTTTGGAGTCGCTGTTGTTTCTCCCACTTCCTGTGTTCCGGAAGAAAAGACATGGAATGTCAGCAATAAAGACGTGAACAGAACAAGTACTTTTTTCATTTTTTCTCCTTTGAAATTGTTCGATAATTCACATTAAACCAGGGAGGAGAAACTGTATCTGATGAATTTCTGACTTTGAGCATTCAATTTCTTCATGTCAAAAAAGTTCTATATTCCGCAAAACTGTGCTATCGGGATAATTGGCGGTATTCACCGGGAGTCCGTCCCGTTCGCTTCTTGAACAGACGGATAAAGTAATTGCTATTGTAGTAACCGGTTTCCTGTCCTATCTCGCTGATTTTACGGTCGGTTTCCTTTAACAGCTTCATGGCCTTCTTGATTCTGACATCGGTCAGGTAATCGATAAAGGACTGATGCATATTTTCCTTGAACAGACGGCTTACATAGGAAGGGTTCAGATTTATTTTATCGGCAATAATGTTGAGATTGATTTCCTGACCGCACTCCCTGTCGATATAAGCGATGATTTCTTCGATTTTCCGGCTCTTCTTCTCATGGGAAAGAGCGTTTATTTTTTCAGTCAGGTCTCCTATCCTTTCCATGATCCACTGATTTATTTCTTCGATTGTATTAAGAACAAACAGATCTTCATAGGGGGTATGCCAGTTCAGCTGGCTTTCTGTGTCGAGGCCGAATTCATGGACGGTATTGAGTGATTCATTAAAAACTGTGAGATAGAGCTGCCTGGCTTTGTTGAAACTTATCGAATCACCCTGTTCTATAAGATAAGTGTAGATTTCATCGAGAACCTTTATCGCCTCTTCCCGGTGTCCGGCTCTGATACAGTCTTTCAGCAGAGGCATCCTGTTTGAAATTTCAAAGACAGCGGTCTCTTTTTCTCCGACATTAATATCTTCGTAGAAAACCAGATGACCTGTATCGGCAAGAGAGCGGAGACCAATGGCATCGCGGGCTTCTTTGTAAGAATTCTGCAAATCAAAGATACTTCGCGCTTCAGTTCCCAGTCCGAAAGTGAAATTCATGGAAAGCTCCAGCTTTAATGAATCGAGCAGTTTCTCCAGATCCTTCAGAATCGGTTGCAGACCTCCCGACGGATAATTGAAAATAACACAAAACTCTCCCGCGGGAAGAGAGAGGCATTCTCCATCAAACCGGTTGAGGAACTCATTTGTTATGATACTCTCGATTTCAAGGTTGAGAACCATGGTGCACGGAAAAGTGAGTTTGCTCTTTTGGCCGTTATCGCTTTGAATTAGAAGGATGGCGAGATTTTCCGGTTTCAGGGAAGAAGATAGAAAATTCAGCCTTTCTAGAACGTCCTCTATGCTGTATGCCTGTCCGAATATGAGACCTTTGAGAAAATCATTGCGGTATGACGGCAGACTCTCCGTCAGCTTTTCCTCGAGCTTTTTTTCACGCATCCTGGACGATTTGAGAGAATACCAGATCCATTCAAGGTCCCCTTCTCCCGGGCTGGTCATCTCCGGGCTTTCCGAATAATGGCTTTGCGCATAACCGGAAAGCTTTTTTATCGGTTTGTACAATCTTTGCCCAAGAAAATAAGCTAAAAGCAGTGACAGGGGGAAAAAGAGCATGGAAAGTATAAAGACAGTATTCCTGAATGGTTGAATAGACTCTCTGAATTTCCTGGCATCCATTGCGGAATACACGGTCCAGCCCAGTGGGGATATTTTCAGGCTATTAATTATGTAATCACTGTTATCGACAGAAATTAATCCGGATTGTTCATTTTTGCGGTTTTCAGAAAGGATAGAGATTTTTCTGATCAGATGACTATCCTTACCGGAGTAGAGAAGCGGCTCTCCTGTTTCAGATAGGATAAAAAAGATATTCTCGGGATCCCATCCGACGCTGCTAACGATTTCCCGATAGAGAATCTCCCCATCGATATTGATGATAAAGGGAATATTTTCTTCCATATTTTCAGAAATAACCGATATGATATTTTTAGTGTTCCCACCTTCATCGGATACTGTGCGGATAGACATAACGTAGGGCAGCAGAGTGTAGTTTTCAAGGATTTTCAACCAGGCTTTATCGGAAAACTGTTCGAGAGGGACGGGTCGTTCTCCATTTTTAAAAACGAATTTCCGGGAATAATCATAAAAATAAATTGAATCGATGAACTTGTTAGATAGTGTCATAGTTTCAAGAGTGTCGTATATTTCTCCGCGAATATTCATGTATTCATAGAGCCGTTTCAAATCTCCTGTGGAATAATTATCCGATAAACGGGTGAATTGTTCAAAATATTCCTTATCGGAAATTCTGACATAGTCATTGAAAATATTGTCTATGCCCAGGAGGTTGGAAAAATCCAGAACGTTATCAATGACGATTTCCAGAGAGTTGCCCATCAGTTTCAAGTAAAGAGAATTGGTGTCCTGAGCATTCTTCTGTATCATTGATAATGTGTTCTGTGAGTAAAATAAAGTAATGAACGTCGATGGAATCAATGACAGAATTAAAATACTCAATATAATTTTGTAATAATATCTTTTAAATCCTGTAAAAATCATCATGAGAATCTTATCATAGAAATCTAAATGAGGCTGCAATTACTTCATCAAAGTCTTCCGGAAGCACTATGGTGTAACTCCCGGAGAATTCAGGGAACGCCGTAGTATTTGTCCACGATTCCTATCCGCTGTTCCTCAATTTCATTCAGAGCATTCTGAAACCGGCCGACAAGCTTATCATCTGCTTCCCTGTTGAAAGCGTAATACATAACGTTCTCCGATAAGATTTTTACAGTCTGAAACCGGACAGTTGTATCACGGCTTTCCGAAGCGTACTGATTGACTGAATCTTCATAAATGGAAATGAAATCAATTCTGCCCGCTTCAAGCATTTTAACAAGCTGATCGAAGTTGGAAGCTTCCCAGATCAGATCTGCACTTATCCCTTCTTTTAACAGAAGATGATACCCCAGATCATTTCGAATGGCACCATAGCGGCGGTTTTGAAGAGTGCTGTCGTCTTCAAACCCGGGACTTTGGCCGGAGAGCTCCATAAGACTGTACCGCCCTCTGTAAATCGGCCCCACCCATTTGAACAGATTTTCCCTTTCGGGGCTGCGCGTCATGGCAAAGAGAACCGCATCGGATCTGTTCTGAATAATCTGATAACCTCTGGCCCAGGGATAGACTTCTATCGGCTGCTCCTCAACGCCCATGCGGGCCCATATGGCCTTGAGCAATTCGACAGCGACCCCTTTCAGTTCTCCATCTTCCATATAATTGGATGGTGCGTAATCTTCTGTTATATAGATAAGATCCTCCGGTCCGAAGGCGCCGAGGAAGAAGCCGTGCAGAAATAATAATAAAATCAGGAATAACTTAATCTTAATAGCGATACCTCTATTCAAATTTAATTCCTGAAGCTATTCCGTGTCAAAAAAAATTGACACGGAATAAAAGGAATCGGATCGACTTCAGATCTTCACTTTAATCACGATTTTTCTGACTTTTTCAGGACCTCTGCTGACGACGGAACAGCCGGGCATATGCAGTTCGCCGGGATGGAACAGGGCGAAGGATCCCGCGTCGACACGAAAGGTCTGATAGATTTCCGGCTTGAACAGCGCTATATCAACAGTCTCGTCATAAACTTGAATTTCCCTTACCTGATCCTCAAAAGCGAAGCCAATCTCCTCCGAACCGGTAATGAGGATTTGCAGATCCATATATTTCCGGTGGGATTCCATGAGTTTCTGATCAGATGACAGGGTTTCGTATTCCTGAACCAGAGCGAAAACCCGGTCTCCGACAATCTCATACCTCCCCTCTTTCATAGAGGAGAGATCCGATGTCTCCAGAAAATCAAATGCTGCGGGAAGCGCTTCGTGCAGGACTCCGTAAGGGCGGATTTTTTTCAGGGAATCAAAGAGCATCGAGGAAATCCACTCCTTTAATGTCGTGCCTGTCTCTCAGCAAGCGGAATTCATCTTTAAGAACAGCTTCTTCCGATGCGCCGAAATTGCTGAACGGCCTGCGGCAGTACCCGCCGTCGACACCCATCCAGGAGAGAGC
>JAFGXR010000010.1 GCA_016936555.1 Spirochaetales bacterium
CTCTTCTGTACGAATTATCACTTTGTTCTTTTCAGGGATCAACTCTATTTTTGAGATACTGTAAGGGTGTCCGTCGAAAAGCATTTCTTTGTGCATTTCTTTTGTTTCGGGATTGAAAAAAAGTAACAGATCTTCAGGATGGATCTTAATCTTAGGGATTGTTTTCTTTTCGTTTTCTCTTCGGGGAAATTTCACTTGTACCTGGATAGGGCCATCGGTATTGAATTCCAGGTATTCATTGATAATCATAAGGTTCTCCTCTTTTCGTTGTTTTAGTATAGTGATGATAAATCGTGTTGCTGTAATATTAAAATCATATCAGGACCTTCAAGATTATTGCTGTATATAATATTGAGTACAACAAGAATACCATAAGAATCAGAGATCTGATATTTCTGACAAATCTAAGCATTTGATACTTATGAAGTAATTCTAATTCCAGGGATTCCGAGGGCCAATATAAAATAAGATCTTCAAATTGACTTTCTATAAGATTTACAGGATAGAAAGAGTTCAATTGAATATCAGTATTTTGCCGGATTTGAATTTGAGAGATAATAAACTTGAATTTGGTAATTTTAAAAATCCGAATGAGCTGCCTGTACTTGAACTGTAGTCATGTCATAATCCCCGAAACTATCAAAAGCCCCAGGATAAAATCCAGAATCACTCAATGAGCCTCCACGATAAGATTGCATTCTGTCCTGAGTTTAAACTGACTATATGACAGAATCTGTCACCGAAAATGTTTAAAGAAAAAAATATGCTGCGACAGGCTCTGTCTCTGCGGGCATTTATTATCGCGATTGAGGTAATAAAATGTTCAATCCGTCATTAAAAGATAAAATTCCGCCCCATAACGACGAAGCGGAAAGAGCAACCATAGGTGCTGTCCTGCTTAACTTCACCCCCGAAGTGATTGACTCCGTTCAAATGCAAATCCGGTCAGAGGATTTCTATAAAACAGCACATAGAATCATCTTTTCCGTAATTTCGGAGCTGTATAACAAAGGTGAAGCTGTCGATATCCTCACTCTGACAAATGAACTGTCCCGCAGGAAAGAACTGGAGAAAGCCGGAGGTCCGGGTTATGTCTCCGCTTTAACGTCTGCTGTCCCGACAAGTGCCAATGTGGAGTACTACGCAAAGATCGTGAAGGAGAACAGTATCAGGCGGAGGCTGATCGAAATTTCCGGTGTGATCACTTTAGAAGCCTTGAAAGAATCGAAAGAGTGCAGTGAGATTCTGGAAGAAGCGGAAAAATATATATTCGATATTAATGATCGGCAGAACAGTTCCGGATCTTATCAGACCGCTGCAGAGGTTATTGAAAATACGGTAAAGTCTATCGAGAAACGGTACCAGAGCAAAAACAATTTCACGGGAATCCCCAGTCTCTTCGATGGACTGGATAAAATGACATCGGGTTTCCAGAATTCAGAGATGATTGTGATCGGTGCCAGGCCTTCAGTCGGGAAAACAGCCTTTGCCCTTACACTGGCATGTAACATAGCCATATCTCAGCGTATTTCCTGTGGATTTTTCACTCTGGAAATGTCATCTGAGTCGCTCATGACGCGAATTGTTTCCTCGGAAGCGGGGATTGAGTCCCAGAAACTGAAAAACGGGTTGCTCAGACCTGCTGATTTCAGTTATCTCACTGATGCGGCGGGACGCATCTATGAAGCGCCGCTTTATATCGACGATACGCCCAATATCAAATTACTGGAATTACGGTCATCAGCCCGCCGGATGAAAGCGAAACAGGATATCCGGATTCTGATAGTCGATTACATCGGTCTGATTTCCGTGGAGGATAAGCGAATCCCGCGCCATGAGCAGATGGCCGAAGTGAGCCGTTCCCTGAAATCATTGGCCAGGGAGCTGGATATTCCCGTTATCGCCCTTTCTCAGGTCGGGCGGCAATCGGAAGGACGGGCCCCCGGACTGGCTGATTTGAGGGAGTCGGGCGCCATAGAGCAGGATGCCGATATGGTTATGTTTCTTCATCGGGACAGGGGAATTGCGGAACCGGGAAACCAGCCTTCTGATTCAATAGCAACGGAACTGATTGTTGCAAAGAACCGGAATGGACCGGTCGGCATGGTGCCACTTAATTTTATTCCTCAATACACGAGATTTGAGAAGAGCGACGGTTTTCAGTAAAAAATAGAGTATTTACTCTTTTTCAATATTAAAACTTATTAGACCAAGGAGTCAAAAATGAAACTTGTGACATTACTTCTCGCAGCGGTTCTACTGCCATCATCCCTTTACGCTCAAACATCTATACCGGAGGATTTCTGGACAAGTCCGATACAAGGAATTAATCTGGTATTGAGTGAATTATATGCAGCGACACAGGGTCAGACTATTGAACCGTTCAGTATGGACCCGACACCCGATATTCTGTTTAACAAGGTTAATTTCCGGATTGATACGCAGATGGATGGAACAGTCGTGAAAACTGTTAAAGGAAAGACCTCTCTCTCCGGTAATACTGTGAGCTTTGAACTTCTGACATATCAGGGAGCATCCCTTGTTATAAAAAGCGTTGTATCCGTTTTCTGCAATTTACAGGCAAAACAGAACAAATTAGTCAGGCTGCAGATTATTCCTGCAGATGGAAATAGTATTGACCTTTCTGTTGCCTCTTATGATTTGTATGGTGATCCTATAGCCGCGAATAATCTGGCTCAGTTCTTTACGGTTTACAGCCAGCTTTTTTATCTGTGGTATGATTATGATTCGGTTGAAGAGTATTTAAGGCAGTGATTACCTGTAAAATTATTATTCTAAAAAAAGGAGCTCAATTAATGAGTAATTATTTTAACTATTATGATGTTTCCCACCACCTCCTACTTCTCCTGTAAAGATAAAAATCGGGAGGTATCAACGGACCATTTGCAATCCATATTTTTATTTCTTTTGACAGGTTTTTAATCTTTTTTTTGATTTCTTCTTTTTTGTCAATTTCAAGAAGATCCAGGTGGTCATAAAAAGTGATGATAATTTCATCGGGCACAATTCCCCAATAGAGCTCTTCTTTTTTTACCTGAGGAAGCATCAGGCAATTTATTACAGCAATTTTTCTTATTCTGAATTTTTCAGATAGCAAATCGAAGGTCTTATTTATTTCGGTTCGAGATGATTCTTCTCTGAAATCGAAAAAAATATCTTCATATAGATTTTTGGGGTAGTCAGTCATTAATAAAGATTTGACTGATTTCAGGTCACTATCGATATTGCAAAATTCTGGCAGAGTCTTTAATCTGAGTTCAGATCCTGCCATATGATTATCATAGGAAATGAGTAGATATTTGTCATTTACTTCCCTATTATAGATATATTTCAAGAGAGATGTGGTTTTCCCTGAACCAGTCAATCCGTAAAAAATATGCAGATTTATCATGTTATCTTTATCCGCAATTTTTTTACGCTCATTAGCCGGGAGGCTGTTGATCAGTAAGGTTCTTATTGACTTGTATAACGATGCATATGAATTGATATAATAATCGAGTTCTCTGTATACTTTTTCTGGTTCTCCCTCCCAGACAGATAAATAGCAGTAAAGACCGGAAACTTCAATTTTAAGATCAATGGTAATCCCGGACTTGTTTATCAGGTTTTCAAGTTCCAGTTGTACTTTATCTAAAAAAATCCTGTTACGTGAGGAAATTAAAACAAAATACCGGGGCGGGATTTTTGATTCTTTCGCAGCGAATCTGTAACCCAGGCAGAGAGACAGTGATTCGGTGAGATCTTCCTTTATGATATTTTCATATATATTTTTCTTTTCCGATACGAACATAGTCCGAGGTAGTTGTTTGAGAAGCCTTTTTAAAACCAGGGCTGCAATAAGATCTTCTAAATCATCTTTAAAGTTGATCATATAAGAGATAATTTTCGTAATATTCAGATCACTTTTCAGTTTCAGGTAAAGTTCATTATTGTCTGATACTTCATTCATTGCGGTTGCTCCTGAAGATTTTCCTAATTCCCGGACCAGCTTTGTAGAAAGCGGGTCCTTTGATCAGTATCTAATTTCAGAGGAAGTTAATAATGGTTCTGTAATTCCTCATATTTTGAGAAAATACACTATTGTATTGACAGATCCTGTCACCTGAAAGTAAAAAGTATGTTCATTAAGACATTGCGAATACTAAACCCGACCTTCATCAACAGGCTCGGAAATCTTTTCGAGGAATTGGATCGTCAGGGCCGAAGCCCGGGCCGTCGTGAACGAGCTCTCTCCCGTCCCTTTGAAATAAGCCTCAAGCTTCCCTTCGAGCAGTGTCAGATCCCTCCCGGAAAAGGGGACTCTGCGGCCTATCATTTCCGCTTCCAGGTCTCTGTTTCTAATCAGTTTCTCCCGCACAGTGCTGTAGCTCAGGCGGATATCAGTCAATATGTGCTTGTCCAGCCGGGCAAGGGCTGTAAAAATAAGGGGCGATCCGGGCCCGTCTATCTTCCGGTAACTCTCGAAGGTCCAGTTTTCATTGGGAATTCTGATGCGGGTCAGGATTTCGCCTGATTCCATGATGATTTTTCCATCATTATCGATCAGTCTGGACACGGGAATCCACTTTGATCCGCTTCCCTTGAGAAATCGTCTAGGCGAACGGTATTCCCTGAATCTCCTCAGTTCCACCTGGCAGTCATGCAAATGGAGAATAGGGAAAATATCCATCGTATTGGCCTGGCGGCATATATTCCCGCCTATGGTGGCCATATTGCGGATCTGAGGCGGTCCCATCTGTTTCAGCGCTATGTATAAAGCTTCGGGGACTATGGATTTCCCCAGATCTATAACCTTGCTGACGGGAACAGATGCTCCCAGCTCCAGGTAGCGGTCCGTCCGGTTTATCTTTTTGAGTTCCTCGACGCCGGCTATGTTGATGACGGATCCCCGGATATGTAAAATATCCCCTTCCGCACCGGAGAGGAGACCTGTTCCTCCGGCGTATATAAGAGCGTCGGGGTTCAGATGATAGATTTTCAGTAGGTCCTGTATGGTCGTGGGGCTGTATATGACAGGGGGCCTGTTCAGTTTAGCCATTGTCCTTTCTCCTGCTGAAATGGATCGAAGCCTGGATAATTCCTTTTTTCAGATGAGAGAAGCTGCTGCACCGGCACTGTACGGAAGAAATTATATCGTTGATCTGTTCCTCCGTCGGCATAATGTGTTTTCGCAGCATGTACGCGGTGGACAGGACTCTGGCCGGTGCGCAGTAGGAACAGAGGTGGACCCCCGCTTCCTTGAAACCCGTAACGATATCGCTGAATTCCTTAGTCTGGGAGAACCCCTCGATGGTTACAATGCTCTTGTGGCGGGCAGCGAAAGCCGGAACCAGACAGGATGCGACCAGCTGGTCATCCAGCAGGATGAGGCAGCTTCCGCACCGTCCTGTCCCACACCCTTTCCGGATACCTTTGAGGTTGAGGTCGTCTCTGAGAACCGCCGAAAGTTTTTTATCCGGTCTGGTCTCAACAGCGACTTCCTTTCCGTTGACATTGCATATGATATTCATCGGTCCTCCAGTGCTGTGAAGATATCTTCGGGACGAACCGGCAGGGATGTGAATTGCGATTGGGCCGCCTGGGAAAGGGCGTTGCGGAAAGCGGCGGGAAATGTATTGAGAACAATTCCGCCCAGCGCATTGGCCGTCCGGCTCGATGATTCGGTGAAATCGATATGAATTTCCGGGAGGCTGTCTATTCCGGGTAGCTTCCAGTAACGTATTCTTTCGGGATCCTCGTTAAAACACCAGCCCAGGGCCTGCATCGTCTCGCTTTCCACCTCGGCGAGAGCCGAATCCCTGTTGAGAATGATACCGCAGTCTATGCTATACCAGACTTTTCTGACCACGGGGGAAAATGTCATCTCGTCTATTTCTATTTCGACGACACAGCCGCCCCAGGACAGTTCCTGAAAGGGATGCCCGGCGAATTTTTCCGTATCCCATTTTCTGGAGGAGCTGTTCTGGTATGTTTTCTTGACGACGAGTGGAAGCGGATCGCGGAATCTTCTTTTCTTGATCTGCTCGCATGCCTGACTGACCAGGCGCGTTGTCACCGTAATGTTTCTCGACAGAGTCGCCGGTCCGGCCAGGGGAATCTGATTCTCTTCGTCGCTGCTGATATCCACCATGGATTCTTCGATCCCCAGGATATCCGCGGCACTCTGGCGCCATAGTTTCAACAGGGCGTAATTGTCGGGAACCGATGAGGTCGTCAGGTTCAGCCGCCCTTCCTTGTCGAGTCGTCCGATGACTGTGGCGGAAAACAGACCTCTTTCCCTGCGGAGGAAATTGCTGCCCATATAAGCGGTAGCCAGTCCTATCCCTTTACGGGCGAAAGAGCTTCCGCCGTTCTTCTCCCGTTTGCTCAGGGCATTGGAAAAAGCCGCGTGCTTTCTGGTAAAGTCCGATGAGGACACAAGCTTTTCCAGTACGGTGTCCAGAGGCGGGCTTTTCATCAGCTTGCCGCCGCTCAAATAAGTGTTGCCTTTTATCAGAAAGTTTCTCGACCGCCATATGGCGGGGTCCGTTGTGGTCCTCGTCCTGGCAGATTTCAGTTTATTGTCATCGCCTGCCGCAACGGCTTCAGCGATAAGTCTCTCTATATCTTTTTTCTGCTGTTCGATAAACCGCGCAATCAGCATATCGGTGAGGGATTCCACGGCAAAAAAAGCCTGGGACAACCCCATTCCGGAGAAGGCCCCCAGAGGTGGTTTGTTGCTTCTGTAGGCAAGACCCGTAACTTTTATGTTCCGGCACTGGTAGACCCCGGCCGTGCCTATGCAGATTCTGTCGAGTATTTCCGAAGTCAGCATGGCATGGCTTCCCGTATCGATCTGAAAATCCATCAGAAGAGCCTGAAGCTTGCCGCTCTCGTCGAGTCCCGCTTCGCAATGAAAACGGACCGGGATCCTCATGGGGGAGCAGAGCAGGGTCTCTTCCGCGGAATAGGACAGGCTGACCGGTTTCCGGCTCTTCTGAGCCAGTAGAGCCGCCTGAGCCGCTACGAGGGATGGCATCCAGATCTTACTGTCCAGAGGGGTTCCCAGCGGATTGAGTTTGATTGAGAAGTTTGCGCGGCTTACTCCCGTTACGGCCGAGCAGTTCTGGATCACATTGGTGGGCCACTGGGTTGAGCTGCTAATAGTGAATTTCTGCCCTTCCGTTTTGACATGTACACTGAGCAGAGGCGTAGCCAGATGCCGCTGAAGCGGTGTGGAGAAAGCTGATTCCACTTTGAAGGCCGATTGTTCCAGCGCTTCGACGGGGTCTCCTTTGATGATCCTTCTCGCCGGACCGGCCGTCTCTTCTTTCTCTTCGCTGTACTTCCACTCCGGGAGGGGGTCATAGTCTATCTCTATTTTTTCAAGAAAGAGGTCGAGGGTTTCCCGGTCCGGTCCGGCAGCCAGCAGGACGGCTTCCCCTCTGTAGGTGACTTCTTTCCGGGCCAGCAGCGGCATGGAACCTCCGGGTACGGAAATCTTATTGGCTCCCGGAATGTCCGAGGCCGTGATCAGGCAGATGTCTTCGGGAATCTCGGGGATTTTTATGTTCCTGATTTCGCCGTGGTCTATCGGCGAGCGGACCACTGCTCCAATAAGTGTCCTCTTTGTGCTGATATCTTCGGGAAACCGGATTTTTCCTGCCAGTTTCTCCTTCAGCCGTTTGGTCTCGATCATATGCCGGCCCTGCGGAACCTCTCTCCGATCTTCTTTACGGCATCGACTACTCTGCTTATCTGATTTTCCGTCATCCCGGGGAAGAGGGGAAGGCTTATGCTTTTTCCGTATTTGTCCAGCGCTTCGGGGTAATCCTCCGGTTTCAGCCCGTAGCGGCGGCTGTAATAAGGCATGATGTGAAGCGGAATATAATGAACCGATGTTCCGATCCCCTCTTCTCCGAGGCATTCGATAAACCGGTCCCGGTCGATGGTCAGTTTCTCCGGCACAATTCTCATGATGTACAGATGCCAGGAATGGGCCTGTGAAACAGGGGGCCGGATTATGAAATCGAGACCCTCGAATCTGACATTATAGGATTCGGCGATTTTTTTGCGGCTCAGATAGAAGGCTTCTGCCTTTTTCAGCTGTTCCCGGCCGATCGCCGCGGCGATATCGGTCATATTGTATTTGAAACCCGCTTCCACTACGGCGTATCGCCACGATCCGCCTCTGACCGTATAGCGGTTCCACACATCTCTGTCTATGCCGTGGAGCCGCATGACCGAAACCCGCCTGGCTATTTCATCGCTATCCGTCACGACCATACCGCCTTCACCGGTGGTAATGGTCTTGTTGGCATAAAAGGAATAAACTCCCGCATCTCCGATTGTGCCAGAATAGCCCTTATCGGTTTTTACCGGGAAGCTGTGAGCCGCATCCTCCAGAATTTTCATCCCGTATTGACCGGCTATGGCACAAATCTCGTCCATTGGGCAGTGCTGTCCGCCCATATGTACGGGAATGACCGCTTTTATTCTGCCTTTGTGCTTCACCGCGGCTCTTTCCAGCTCCGCCGGATCGATATTCCAGCTGTCCCGTTCTATATCGATGAAGAGGGGATCGGCGCCGAGATAGCGGATTACTTCGGCGGTTGCCGTAAAGGTGTATGTCGTCGTCGCCACAAGGTCTCCGGGACCGATTCCCAGTGCTTCCAGTGCAAGATGAAGACCCGCCGTGGCCGAGTTTACAGCCAGCGCGTGCTTCACTCCCACATAGGCGGCAAACTCTTTTTCGAATTCCTTCACCTCGATTCCGCTGGTCAGCCAGCCGCTGCGGATTACCCGGACAGCCGCCTCCTCCTCTTCCGGACCGGTGCTCGGTCTGGCAAATGGAATATAATCAGTACTGGGGTTCATTGGACGGTACCTCCACAGAGGGTAAATAGCGGTTTATGGTTTTCCTCAGCTCCACCCTGTTGCGGTAGAGCTCGTCGTTTTCACCGCCGGGAAAACAGATCCATGAAAGCTCGGAAAGCAGCTCATTCAATTGATTTGTTTCGAATTGCCGGCGGTTCGGCAGCTTCATGATCTTGGAAAACTCGGTCTGGATGGGGGAATCCTCATCGTTCCAGAGGGCCTCGTGGATTTTTTCCCCTGGTCTCATGCCTATGTAGGATATCTCGATATCTTCTTCCCTGAATCCGTAGAAACGGATCATCTGGCGGGCCATATCGAGAATTTTCAGCGGTTCGCCCATATCCAGTATGTAGAGATTGCCCCCGGTCCCCACGCCTCCGGTCCTGAGAACAAGAGTCGCCGCTTCTGGGATAGTCATGAAAAACCGGCTCGTCTCGGGATGGGTAATCGTCACGGGGCCACCGGAGAGAATCTGTTCCTTGAACAGGGGAACGATGGATCCCCTCGAACCGAGAACATTTCCGAAGCGTACAACCATAAACTGGCTTATATCGGAACCGGCGTTAAGGACGATATTTTCCGCTATGTTTTTCGAAGCTCCGTAAACGCAGGAGGGCGTGACGGCTTTATCGGTTGAAATCAGAACGAAACGCTCGACGCCGGCGGCTTTTGCCGCGTCCACGACGTTTTTGGTCCCGAAGACATTATTCTTGACCGCTTCGATGGGATTGTACTCCATCATGGGAACGTGTTTATAGGCGGCGCAGTGAAAAATGACATCGGCTTTGAGTCTCTTCAGGATAAAGAACATATAATCCCTGTCCTGAAGTTCCCCGATAACCGGGACTATGGTCGCCTTGTCGCCGACCCCTCCCGCCTGCAGTTTTCTCAGTTCCTTGTCTATACGGTAAATGCTGTTCTCACCGTGACCGAACAGGTACAATCTCTCAGCGCCTCCCGACAGGAGCTGCCGGCTCAGTTCGCTCCCTATACTCCCTCCGGCACCGGTGATCAGAACCCTTTTTCCCCGTAGGTAGGAGAGGCTTTCCTTCAGATCAATGTTGACCGGCGTCCGTCCCAGAAGGTCCTGGGGATCGATTTCTCTCGTCTGTATGAAATGGGCGTCGCCGCTGACAATCTGGGAGATCCCCGGAAGAATCCGTATCCGTTTGAATTCCGCCTTCCGCAGGATATCGTAAATTTCCTTCAGCCTTTCCGTCGATGCTCTGGGTATGGCTATAAGGGCTTCGGCATTCTGCGGGTTGCTCAGCAGCTCCGCACAGGATTTAATCGGTCCGAGAATGGGGATATCGTCGACAGATGTTCCTATTTTTTCGATATCGTCATCAATAAATGCGGCTACAGCTCCGGCTACGCGGTTGCTCATTATCTCCCGGGCAATGGCTTTGCCGGCGAAACCGGCGCCGATTATGAAAATCCTGGTGTCTCTGCTTCCACTCATTTTTTTTGTCCTGCTCCCATAAGCGGTTCCCCCTGTAAGAGCTCCCGCTCATAGGTAGATGGTAACACTAAATGTTTCATTAGTTAATAGAGAGTCTAAAAAATGAATTTCATATGTCGATAAGTGAAGAGGAGATCAAAATAAGGGAAAGTAAATGAAAAAAACTGCAATTCTGATTTTAATGCTGGCGGCGGTGCAGCTGTCGGCTTCGACTATAATCGTCAATTCCATTTTTGACGGCGAAAGGGACCCGGGAGCCTCTGCGGCGGCCGGTTTTGTCGAAGACGGTCTTATGGATGTCCTTTTTGACAGCGGTGTGATTCTCTTTTCCACATTCAATGCCGCGGATTACCGTGTGGAGGGGGCTAAAGATGCCCGTTTCATGGTTACGATTGAGCCTCTGGGTGACCAGGAGCTTGTCAGGTGGAAATTTCAGGCAACAGTAAACGGCATGGTTCTGGAAGAGGGGACGGTCCTTTTTTCGGAAATTCAGAACGGCAGCGGACTCGATCGCAGGCAGTTGTATTATCTTATCGGAGAAGCGGTTGCCGAAAAAATCAGTCTTTATCTGTAATCCAATTTTTTTATCTGCCGAAAATAAGCAGAGAGGTTTTTTATAAATGAAACGGATATTTTTGACTTCACTGATAATCAGCACCGCTCTTTTCCTTTACGGACAGTCTGTTCATTTCGGAACAACGGCTGTATCGGGGGATGATGAGTTCAAGTCCTATTACAGCGAAGAGAGAAGCACGGGATCCAATCTCGGCGCTTCCAATTCCTTCCCCGTCAACACGATTGTTACGGTGACAAATCCCGGAAACGGGAAAGCCGTTTCTGTAACCATAGTGAAGAGACTGCGGTCTCCGGGATTGTTTCTCGTTCTCTCTCCTGAAGCCGGAGAAGCTCTCTCATTTCCCGAAAAGGATGTTCTGGATCTCCAGGTTGTGGAAAACAGAATAAATGAAGAGGCTCTGACCGATTATGCCGAAGACAGGGCTTTCAGCCGTGACCCCGACGTCAATCCCTCGGCAGAGCTCGCGGAAGCTGTTGAGGAGACCCTATCGGAACCGGTTCTTACCGGACCGGCTGTGACTGAAGAAACTGTTCCCGAAGAAGTTCAGGCTATTGATGCCACGGAGGCGGCCGTCGAATCTCCCGCTGATTTTACCGACGAAATTGAACTTGCATCGATTCCTGCGGAAAGTGACAGTATTGAACCTGAAGCGGATATCGATGAATATATTCCCCCTGTCGTGCTGGACAGTGAAGGCTCATTCTATGAAACGGGATATGACCCGCTCGTTCTTCTGGAAAGCGGAGAGAAAATGGCTCCGGCCGGTGATGAAGAGAGTGTACTACAGGAAGAGCTTCCATTGCCCGAAGAATTTTCAGACAGCGATCTTCCGGAAACTTTCGAACCGGACTGGCCGGCTGAACAAAGTGATATCGCCGAAGAACCGGTATCTCCTATTGCGGAGGAACCGGTTATAACTCTGGAATCGGAAGATCTGGAATCGGATCTGTTTAATCCTTCTGTTGATGATCTTCTTATTTTCGAACCGGTCAAACCGGAAAATGAAGAGACCGGTACCGGACTGGCAGATGCCGATGTCTCGGAACCGGCTGTCGGAGAGCTCCCCGAAAATCTCCGGGAGACAATTGTCATGGTTCCCGATCTCGGGATTGAACCGGAAATCCTGGAGACCGCTGTTCTCAATGAGCCTTTTGTCTCTGTTCCGGTCACAGAAGAATTGGAAGAACCGGAAGTCATCTCCTACATTCCTGATGACGGAACCGGCTCGTCAGGCTCGTTGAATGATGATATAGCTCTCTATGAGCCGGAAGAAAATATAGAATTCGAAACGTTTCCCGATGAACCTGCCGTTATCGAAATGGAAGAGGATTTTGTTGAAGTAGCTGAGGTTCCGGAGAAAAAACCCGAGAAAAAACCGGAAAAAGAGAAAGCTCCCGCTGTGGTGGAAGAGATTCTCGTCCCTGTACCAGAAGAGGTCGGGGAGGTTATCGTCGCCGCACCTGCTGAGGAGACCGAACCCTTTATCGAAAGGGAAGAACTGACCATGACTTCTCCGGTGGAGGAACCTGAAGGCAATGTTATCTATTTTCTTACCCCCGGTGATTTCAGACCCCCGCCGAAAAGCGAGGTGAAGCCCGAGCCTGACAAAGTGCCGGAGGAAAAAACTGTTGAGCCGAAAATGGTGGAGCGGTCGGAACTGGAACACCTGATCGTCAGGGAGCTTCACAACGGCGGGTCCTATCTTCAACTGGGAACCTACAGCGATGTCGAAGTACTCTACAGCACGATTAAAAGTATAAACGAGTCCTATCCCGCTATCGTTCTGACAATGGGCAGCGGAAACAATCAGTTGTACAAGCTGCTGATCGGTCCCATTACCAGGGATGAAAAGGGGATTGTGGTCACCCGGTTCAGGAGTCTGGGGTATGGAGATGCTTTCCTTTACAGTCCACACTGAGATGTGTAGAATAATAGCTGTCCCGATGAGGGGCGGCTTTTTTTATCTCATAAAACGATGTTTTCACGGGGAATACATGATATTAAAAAACTGGTTTAACAAAAGACAGAGAGAAAGAAGGCAGTACCTGCTTGAAGCCGTAGACAATCAGCTGCAGGATAATGACCCCGCGGGGATTACTGATGTTTTCGAAAAAATGGAAAGCAGAGGATATACTGCTGCCGAAATTAAGGAGTTGTTCGCCGCAGTTTTCGAGGGGGAACTTCACAGATTGAATAACGCAAAAGTCAAAGAATTTGACAGGCACCATTATCTCGAAGCGCTGAAAGCCATCAAGTAGACAGGAATTACAATGAAAAACCACGATATAGAAGCACTCAAGCTGCTGGCCAGACAGTACAATACGGTTCAGAAAGCCAGTACCGAGGTTATAAACCTCAGCGCGATTCTCAATCTTCCCAAAGGCACGGAACACTTTTTATCGGACGTTCACGGCGAATCGGAAGCCTTTCTCCACGTTCTGAAGAACGGTTCGGGGTCAGTCCGCCGTAAAATCGAAGAGGTCTTCTCCGGTACTCTTATGGAGGACGACAAGCGGCATCTGGCTTCGCTTATCTTCTATCCGGAGCAACGGCTCCCCCTGATGCTGGAAAAGGTCGATAACCGCGACGAGTTCTTTAAAATCATTCTCTTCCGACTTATAAAAATCAGCCGGGTCGTCACGTCCAAGTACACCCGTTCCAAAGTTCGCAAAGCTCTGCCCGAAGCCTATGCTTATATAATCGAAGAGCTTCTCCACGAACAGGAAAGCGTTCTGAACAAACACGAGTATTACACGAGCATCATTGAATCCATCGTCTCGACGGAAAGGGCTCATTCCTTCATTGTGGCTATCTGCCGCTTCATTCAGAAAATGACCGTCGACCATCTTCATATCATCGGGGACATTTACGACAGGGGACCGGGAGCTCATATCATCATGGATTCCCTCATCGCCTATCATACGGTGGATATTCAGTGGGGCAACCACGATATCCTCTGGATGGGCGCAGCCTCGGGATGCGGGGCCTGCATCGCCAATGTCCTGAGAATCTCGCTCCGCTACGGCAATCTGACGACACTGGAAGATGCCTATGGTATCAGCCTCCTTCCTCTGGCACGTTTCGCCATGGAAACCTACGGCGATGATCCCTGCGCGCAGTTTTTCCCGAAGAACAGCAGCGATATCGATATGGATTACAACGAAGAGCAGATGATAGCGCGGATGCACAAAGCCGTAACGATTATCCAGCTCAAGCTGGAAGGGCAGATTATTGCCAGGCGAAAACACTTCCGCATGAATAACCGCGATATTCTCAGTACCCTGGATCCGGAAAAGGGAACTGTTGTCGTCGAAGGCCTGGAATACCGGGTGAATGACAACAATTTCCCCACTTACGACAAAAATCATCCGCTTGCTCTATCGGAAAAAGAGAAGGAGATCATGACCAAGCTGACCAATTCCTTCAAGAGCAGTACCAATCTCCGCAAACATGTCCGTTTTCTCTACGAAAAGGGGAGTATGTATCTGATCCACAATAACAACCTCCTCTACCACGGTTGTATTTCCATGAAGGATGATGGCTCTTTTGACGGTTTTGAAGTGGATGGTGAATCCTATGCCGGACGGGCCTTCATGGACCGGGTGGAAAGACTGGCCCGCCAGGCATACTTCGCATCGGAGGATGATGAAGCCAAAGCCTATGGGCAGGACGCCGTCTGGTATCTCTGGAGCGGCCGTCAGTCTCCCCTCTACGGAAAAGATAAAATGGCCACTTTCGAACGGTATTTTATCCATGATGAGGCAACTCACAGAGAGAATAAAAATCCCTATTACAAATTCAGGGACAGCGATGAAACGGCCAGAAAAATCCTGAAGGAATTCGGTCTCGATCCCGACAGGTCCCATATTATCAACGGACATGTTCCCGTAGCCGTTAAAAAAGGGGAAAGCCCCGTCAAAGGCGAGGGGAAGCTGATCGTAATCGACGGGGGATTTTCAAAAGCTTATCAGCCTCATACGGGAATTGCCGGCTATACACTTGTATATAATTCCCATGGAATGTATCTTGTCTCTCACAAAGGTTTCAGTTCCACCCGGCTGGCCGTGGAAGAGGAACAGGATATCCTGACAGAGGATATCCTGCTGGAGAGCGCAAAGGAAAGACTGAGAGTAAAGGATACTGATAAAGGAAAAAAAATCCAGAACCAGATCGATCTTCTCAACGCCCTGCTCGATGCCTACAGAACAGGCAGGATAAAAGAAGGTGAGGAATCGTACTGACGGTTCCCCTCTGCATAGGGAATTTCTCCCTTCGGGGCGGCAATATACGGGGTGAGAAATATTTTTGGCCTTTTAGGATATAATCAGGTAAAATGACATAATTTAGGTTTTTTCTCATACTTTCTTCTTATTTTGAGCATGACAAATATTGAAAAAACCTTTTCTATCTCATAAGTTTGTGTCCGAATAAATCAATCTGTGGTAAAATTGCTAAAGTTCAGAGGAGAACATTCAAGGTGTTGGATATTTCATTAAAGCAGGAAGTCATCGAAATGCTGGCTCTTACTTTCAAGGCCGATGAAATTAATGAAATAGGGGTTATTCTCTTCAGAAAATTCGACCTCCATCAGGTCTCGGGAACGCGATCGACAGAAACGGTATCGTCGCGTCGTGCCGCGACGATTCTTGTAGAATACTGCATGGATAAAAAAGGGGAGCTAGGTCTTCTCGAATTTCTGATTCAGATCGATGATTCCGTATTCCTCGGCAGGCAGGTCGCCGTCGAGGGACTCGAAACTTTCCTCCTCAAGCTCTCCCAGTACGGATACTTCTACAATCCCGACAAAAGACGGCTGGTCAGCGGGAAAGACGACCCTATGGATATGAAAAACTGGGGTGCCCTTAAAGAGGGAAAATCCTACAGCATGTCAATTCTCAGCCTGGATATTGTCGAAAATTCAAGACTTGTCAAAGAGTACGGATCAGGGAAGATGAAAAAGCTCTACGCTTCGCTCTGGTCTTTTTTACGGGAGCGTCTGGCCGCTTATGAAGGCAGAATCTGGTCCTGGGCCGGAGATGGCGGACTTATCGCTTTCGCCATGAAAAAGCACATGATACATTCCATACAGTTCGCCATGGAAATTCAGACGCTTATGCTTCTTTTCAATCATGATCCTTCCTATCCGCTGAAGGAACCCATCCAGTTGAGGATAGGCCTGGACACGGGAAAAGTTCCCTTTTCTTTTAATACAGGTGAAATCATCTCCGAAGTGATCAACTGTGCGGCCCATCTGGAAAAGGGGGTATGCCTTCCAGGGCATATAGCCGTTTCCTGCAGGGTTTTTGACGCTATGGGAAAAGGTTACGCCGTTTTCTTTTCCTCGGCCGGGGAGTTTGAAGGGGAGAATACCTATCTCTCCATACCTCTGACATATAATATCAAAGAAGCGGAACCGGCATACAGTTGATTTGAAACCGGATAAAGCATCCCCCTGTCCCGTTGCGGATAGGGGGATTTTTTTTTTGATAGTATATGAACTACAACCACGTATTAATATAATCAATTATATATGTGTATAAAATTAATATAATTAATAAAAATATCATAATAAGTTGACATAGTTAATATAAATGCTATATTTATATCAAGGAGTATGAGAGATGGTAAAGGATTGGCAACAGTTAATGGCAATCAGCGGCGGCAGAAAAGTCATTATCGAGAAAGTTTATATCCCCGACCTGGATGTCCGTATCGAAGGGAAATTCAATATGCCCGAGATGCTGACTCTCAGTCAGGAGGACCAGGTCTTCGCAGCCCGATTTATAATATCCGGGGGATCTATCAAGGAGATGGAGAAACAGTTCGGAATAAGCTATCCCACAGTGAAGAACCGTCTGAAAAATATTGCATCGGCGCTCGGGGGAGTGGATATCGAAATGGAATACCGCAAGCCCGCTCTGTCGGTGCTGGATCTTCTGGAAAAAGGGGAGATCTCTGTAGAAGAGGCGATGAAGGAGTTATCGTGATGCTGCCTGTTATTATGCGACTGAAAGTGAAAAATGAAGAGGGGCGCGGAGTCAATCTGTATATACCGCTGGTTCTGGTTTATCTGCTTCTCCTCCCTTTTGTACTTATCGTACTGCCCCTGGGGTGGTGGTGGTACAACAGAGCTGTCGAAAAGGAGGGATCAGCGGGGAAAACATCCCTGAAGTTGATTCCCGCCGTCCTGACCCTGCTCGGATCTTTGAGCGGAACGGAAATTGAGATCAAAGATAAAAAATCAGAAGTTATTCTGAAGTTGATATGATAATCCCAAAGGAGAATAAAAAATGAACGAAGAGAGAATGAAGATTTTAAGCATGCTCAGCGAAGGTAAAATTACAGCGGAAGAAGCGGACAGGCTCCTCGATGCTGTAGGTGTTCCGGCGGTCGGGAAGGGCGATCATGGGGTTGGAAGCGATGGTCTGCCGAGATATCTCTATGTGAATGTAAACAGCTTTAATGAAAACGGTGAGGAGAAGAAGGAAAACGTCAATATCAAAGTGCCGATGGCCCTGATAAAAGCCGGAGTCAATATCGCATCACTCATGCCCGAAGATGTGCAGGGCGAAATAAACAAAGCCATGAATGAGAAAGGTGTGAAATTTAATCTTTCCGATATAAAAAAGGAGAATCTCGATGAATTCCTGGTCGCGCTCAGAGAACTGGAAGTCAATGTGGACGGAGAAAATGAACGAGTTAGGATTTACTGCCAGTGATGAACACTTGCGGATCCATTGTGAAGAAAGCAAGTCCCGCCGCGATGGGTCTGTGGGAATAACGTACCGATCCCCGCTGGTTATCCGGCGGAACTTTTGAAAGCGAAGCTTCACGGTGGCCGCCGTGGAGCTTCGCTTTTTAAAATATCACAGAATGAGTGAAAGGAGCAATGCACTGAAGTTATAGAAGCCGTGGATGAGCGCCGGGATATGAATATTCTTCTTCTTAACCAGGAGAAAAGAAAAATAGAAGCCGAGAATAAAGGCATTTATGCCTCCCGGTATCCCCTCGTAGAGATGGCCTGCCGCAAAAATGAGGTTTACAGGGAGCATCCGGGGCAACAGGCTCTTATCCAGAATTTCCAGCCTCTTGAAAAGATAGGATCGGAAAAACAATTCCTCACTGTAACCGGTCAGAATTGAAGAGATAAGAACGGGAAAAATCATGGCCCTGTCCGTTAACTGCCGGAGAGGTTCCTCTCCGGCCGATTGTCCGGTAAATACTGAAATCGACAATTGCAAAGCTGCAGCCAGCCCTGCCGTGCCGGCGAGAGCAAAAAGGGCAAAGGGGATGTCCTTTTTGCCGGGGCGGACGATGCCGAAATCTCTATACCCGAGATTTTCATCGCGGTGAATGAGGTAAAGAACTGTCAGTATCTGGGGTGTGAGAAAAACCCAGATCTGAAAATTGTATGTAAGCGAATCAAAAGCGGAGGGTTCGGGAGGTCCTGCTGAAAAGAGATATCCCGGCAGATAGAACAGAGAAAAAAGCAATCCAGCCTCAATTAATGCATCTCTTCGGTATTTCTTTGTTCCCATATCTAAGGCTTATATAGTAATATTTGTCTATTATCAATAAAAATATTCCCGTATTCTTCTGATATTACCGGGTACTCACAGGTGAAAATATGTGGATTGCTATACTGTTACTGGTGGTCATTGGAGCCGTTACCGCTCTTATCGTGGCCGGAACCGGAAAACAATGGAGAGAATTTTATGTGCGTGGAGCCGATGCGGGATTCAGTATCGGCGAGATGAAAATGCTGAAAAGCGCAGCCGAACAGGCCGGTCTGGAAAGCCCCGTTTCTATTTTTTTCTCCATAGATCAGCTCGATCACAGCATTTCCGTCTTGAGCCGGTATGTCGAGGATAACGGAATCGAATACACGCCCGAAGAAAGCACGCTCCTCAGAAAACTCTACGAATATAGAAAAACTATCGAATTTAATAAACCCCGGTACAAATCGGGTCTGAAGCACACCATCGAGCTAAAAGAGGGGCAGCCCCTGAAGATCGCTTTGGGAAAATCAGGTCTTTTCAAATCGGAAGTCCTAGAAGTCGATGAGAATTTTCTCGTCATAAGCTATCCTTCTGGTAACACATTGCCTCAGGGGGTTACCTGGAGAGGGCAGAATCTCAGAGTCTATTTTCAGAAAAAAAACGATGCCAGCTATTATTTCGAATCCCGTGTCAAAGATGACTATTTCGACAGGTCCTTCAAACTCCTCCATATTGCCCATTCCGGGAAAATCCTGAGAAGTCAGAGAAGGAATTCAGTCCGGACTAAAGCGGAATTTCCTGTTACCATATTCCCTTTGCAGGATATCGGCCAGGTGGACAATGTCATCATGTCCGAAGGTGGATTCCGGGGGGAAATGCAGGATATTTCCGAAGACGGCGCATCGCTGATAATCGGAGGCAAGGGGAAAGAAGGACTTCTCCTCAAGCTCCAGTTCCAGCTATCGGATTCGATTCTGGTTGTATGCGGTATAATCAGATATTTCGAATACAATCCCGATCAGGACAGATCTATTCTCCATCTCCAGTTCATGCGGCCCGATGAAGAGACGAAAAATAAAATTCTCTCTTTTGTTTATGATGTCCACAGACGCCGTGAAGCCGAAGGGGATGGTGATGAGCTGGAACCGGTTGACGAAGAGGTTGATGAGGGACCGGGAACTGGGGAATTGCCCGATGAAGAGGTGGAATTGCTTGAGATGATCGAAGATATCTCTGAGGATTAGTTCTCTTGATTTTTTTTCAGATGGACCTTACAAATTATTATATAAGATCAGCAAAAGGATAAATAATATGAAAAAGATATTTTGGTCAGCAGCCCTTATGATTCTGGTTCTTGCAGGATGCGTCACCACGGAACCTCAGGTGGTTGAAACCCCGGTACAGGAGGAAAAAGCAGCCACACCGGTCGAACCCGTTCAGGAAACAAGGATTATTGATGTCTATCTTCCGGTTAAGGAGACTATCAAATCTTCTGACGGCATTGTCGACGGTTATAGAGAGTTCGATTATGATGACGCAGGCAATCTCCTGGAAGAGCGGGAGTACAATTCCGAAGGGATCCTTCTTACAAAAATGGAAAACACCGTTGAGGGAGGGCAGATCGTCCGGACCCAGTACTTTCGGGGAGAAGAGAACGAGCCGGGTATTTATATTCTTCGAAAATATGAGAAGGGATATGCGGTAGAGGAAATCTCCTATGACCAGAAAGATGTTCCCCAGACCATCTCCCGGTATGAGCGCGACTCGAATGGAAATGTACTCAAATGGACCGTCGCAAGTGGAGATAACGTTCCCATGATGGTAACCCGATACGAATACAGCGGTGATATTCGGATTAAAGCCGAGTTTTTAACACCTCTTGGAGAGAGTGAAGGTTTTATTGAGTACGAGTGGGATGAAGAAAACCTCTCTTCCGAAAAAACTTATGATGCCGATGGCAAGCTCGATAAAGCTGTGGAATATGCCTACGAAGGGGGATTCCTCGTCGGAGAGACCCATTACAGAAAAACCGTGGTAAACTATACTATTGCCTATGAGGTCGATGATGTCGGAAATGCCCTTGTAAAAAAACAGTATTACAGAAGCGGCAATCTTAAAGCTGAGTGGGAATACGAATATACATCGATAAAGAAAGAGGTGCTTAAATAATGAACAGGTTTCAAATATCAGTTCTTTCAAGAAAAATTATTTTATCTATTGTTATGCTGACTGTCTCTCTTTCTTTTCTTGCAGCGGGAGACCGTTCGGAAGTCTGGAAAAGAATGTACAGCCGCGCCATGACAATCGATCAACAGTATGCCATTATGCAGAACATTGTCGCCATGGACGATCCATCGCTCATAGAGGTTCTCGATGAAGCCCTCGCCGAGCAGATTGCTTCTCTTGAAGATCAGATGAACAGAACGGAAAGAGCAAAGAAAGATGAGCTGATGCGCATGATTGTCAATGAGCTTTCCTCATTGAAAGCGGAAGAATCGGCGGGAACGATTTTTACCCTCTACAATAATGTGGACAATCACATTCTCAAAGCGGACTGCCTGGTGGCTCTCGGTCAGATCCGTGCGGTCGATCTGGTTCCCCAGATCAGCACTATTCTGAGGAATCTCAATTTCAACACAGATTCGGAGCAGCAGGTAGCCGAAATTCTGGCATATGCCGCAGTTGTCTCTCTGGAGAGAATGAGAGATCTCCGGGGATTTGAACAGGTCTTTTACGCATCCCAGGGATGGTATTCCCGTCGTGTCAGGGATAAGGCCGACGAAGCGCTGAAAACCATCTCAGACGATCCGACCGAGCCGATTCTGTCCATCCTCTCCGGACCGGACAGCAGCTATAAAACCAAACTGGTCGCACTGGAAGTCGAAAAAAACTCATCGGCTCCGGTTGAAAACAAAAGCCGTATCGCCGTCGTCGCTTTGAACGAAGGACTCAGATATTCTCCCAATGATAAAACGGAAGCCGATCAGCTTGCAAAACTGCGACAGACAGCCATGCTCATTCTTATCGAGAATCAGAACAAGGACGAGGCTGTGGTTGAAGATCTGTCAAAAGCCTACGATCGCGCCGGGGATATCAATGAAAGGCTGATCTCCATTCAGGCTCTGGGTGTAAACGGCAGCGATGCCGCTGTCGCATGGCTGAGCAATAAGCTTTCTGACTACAACAGCCGCCAACTCAGCGGCATCGCTGCCAATCAGACTGAACTGATTTACATCAGACAAATGATAAGTTCTCTCGGATTAAGCGGCAACGTCAATGCCAAACCCGTGCTTCTTGAAGTTCAATTCTCCGACTACACACCGGCTGTCGTCCGGTTGGCCAAAGAAGCTCTCGCCAATTTCAACTGATCGAGTTAACCGGTCTTGCCGGAATGAAAATAAGCCGGTTCGGGGGATTATCCCCGAACCGGCTTTTTTTTGAAGTGCCGAAAGCTTTTTATCCGTTATTACCACTGTGAAACCATTCAGAATCATCGTAAGACCGGATATCGACCTCCCGCTCTTTGCCGTCACTCTTTTTGCGGCCTATTACTATTCATCTCTCGCTCTTTTCATTTTTCTTCTTATTCCGCTGCTTTACCGCTACAAGCTTTCTCTGCTCATAGTGATCTTTGGTCTTGTCTGCGGTCTTCTTCTCGGCGGGTCAGTTTCGGTGGAGCAGTGGAGATCCTCTTCCGGATTGGCGCCGGAGTTGGTCCGGTATATAACAGTCCGTCTCGAGGAGGATTCCTTTATCTCTTCAAAGGGGCGCATCATAATAAAGGGCGAGCTTCTTTCGGTTTCGGGACTATTTGACACGCGCTGCTCTGCTGAAGGTTCTGTGCTGGTTCTGGGACAGGAAGACGGGGTTGTCTTCCACACGGGAGAAATTGCCGGTCTTTCCTGTTCCCTTGGTAAGATGGATGATTCGCCTGATCTTTCTTACATAGCGTTTGCCAGGGGAGAGCTTGAACGGATCGGCTGGATGTCCTCTTTCTGGAAATGGCGATACGGATTGATCAAAGCCTTCGACAGGAGAACAGAAGCAATGAATCATTCCGTCGCGGCTCTTTTTCTCGCTCTATACCGCGGAAACAGCGATTATCTACCGATAGGGCTCAAGGAAAACTTCCGGTTGAGCGGAGTCCCTCATCTGCTGGCTCTATCGGGATTCCATGTCGCAATTATTGTCCTTTTATTGACAGGCCTCATCACACCCCTGACCGGGAGAAAAACCGCGACCATCCTGGCGGTGCCTCCTTTATTCCTCTATATGATTTTTGCCGGATCAGGTCCTTCTCTGATCCGGGCTGTCCTTATGTTTTTTCTTGCTGTGCTGTTCCGGCTTCGAGGCAGAAGAATCACTCTCTTTCAACTCCTTCTCGTGACGGCTTGCCTCCAGCTTTTTCTGCGGCCGGCGGAGGGCTGGAGCCTTTCCTATCAGCTTTCCTATCTGGCTCTGGCCGGTCTTATCAGATTGGGAAAGAGATTTGAGCTGTCAATGCCGGCTGTCGTTCCTTCATTTATCACTGTACCACTCAGCGCTTCTCTCGGAGCCCATATCTCCACGGCTCTGCTGCTTATTGTTCAATTCGGACAGATCACTCCCGCCGGTATTATCTCTTCTTTGGCGGTTACTCCTCTTGTCGTGCTTTTTATGTGGTTCTCTCTCGGGGCATATGTAGCTGGTTTGGTGGAAGTTCCCTTGGAGGTGTCCCGTTTACTGAACGGCCTCTGCATTTTCCTCTACGACTCTATAGATTCCGCTGTCTCCCTGTTTGCCCGGTTTCCTCCGGTCGATTTTTCCCGGAAGTGGGAGGGGCTGCTCTATTTATCAATCATGTTGCTTATAGTATTATGGCTCTATAGACCATTTTGGAGACCTTATGGAAGAAGAGAGAAATCTCAATTTAAATTACGATTCCCCGTCAGAAATAAAAGCCCTTCTCGAATTGATGGGATTGGGACCGCGGAAGAAATGGAGTCAGAATTTTCTCATTAATAGCAGCGCCCGGCAGAGGCTTGTCGATGCCATCGGAATAAATGAAGGGGACAGGATCTGGGAGATCGGGCCGGGACTCGGTTCCATTACCAGCCATCTCCTGGAAAAAAATGCCGATCTCACCGTATTTGAAATCGATCCGGGATACATCGAATACCTTTCCATGGCTTTCTCCGGAGAAAAAGCTTTCAAAATCGTAAAGGGCGATGTCATCAAAACCTGGAAAAACGAGTATGAGATTTCTGGCAGTCCCGACGGCGTCATCGGGAATTTCCCCTATAATGCCGCTTCAGCCATCATCGCTTCCTTTATAGAAAACCGGAAATTCCCGCGGCAGCTTGCGGCTATTGTCCAGAGTGAAATGGCCGACAGGATAACTGCGAAACCGGGTTCGAAGAATTACTCCTCTTTCTCAATTATCTGTCAGTACGCCTGTGATGTCCGGGAAGTCGGTTCGATAAGTTCCGGGTCCTTTTATCCCAAACCCAACGTTTCTTCAAAAATCATAACAATGATTCCCCGGGCTGTGCCCATTGAACTGATTGATCCCGACCTTTTTTTTATCCTCGTCAGAGACTGCTTTTCCTCCAGAAGGAAAACCCTCCAGAACAATCTTAAAAACGCGGCGGCGCGGCGGCTTCAGAAATATGGTGCCGATCTCCTCTTCCGGGGATTTGAATCTCAGGGTATTCCTCTTTCAGCCAGAGCTGAAACGGTTGCCGTAGAACAGTATGCGGCTATAGCCAATGAGATAAGCCGTCTTTTCAAAGAGCCCTAATGACGGAGTGCCTCCTCTGCCGGAATGAATGCCGGATTATTTCAGATAATAAAGGCCGGTCCTATCACATCTGCCGTTCATGCGGCTTTATCTCTCTTGACAGAGCCTTCGCACTGTCTGAAAAAGAAGAGGAAGAGAGATACAGGCTCCACAATAATGATGCCGGAGATCAAGGATATGTCCGCTGGCTGAAATCTTTTATCGATCGAGCCGTGGTTCCCTTCGCCGAAAAGAATGCCCGGATTCTCGACTTCGGATCCGGTCCCGAGCCGGTTCTCGCCGGTCTTCTCGGTGAAATGGGGTTTGAAGTCTGCGTTTACGATAAGTATTTTTCACCGTTCATGCCCGAAGGAACTTTTGATGTCATAACATCCACAGAAGTTTTTGAGCATTTGGCGGATCCTTACGAAACGCTGCTTCTGCTGAAGGACAGACTTCGTTCCCGTGGATTTTTGGCTTTAAAAACTTCTTTTATTCCTGAAACAGATGAGGAATTTCTCTCCTGGTGGTACAGGGAGGACAGCACTCACATCAGTTTTTTTTCCCCTCAATCCTTTTCTTTTCTGGCCGGTGCGTCCCATCTGACGCTGGAATACTGCGATGAAAAATCAATAGTAATTTTAAGAAATTAACTTTTTAGATTTAATTGTTACTTTCTTCTTTTCCTTTATACTTAATAGAGAGAACAGGAAACTCCTTATGGTAATGAAACGTCATGTGAGAACATTGGCAATTAACAGTCTCACAGAAGCTCTTGACATAAAAACCATGCTCACTGTAGCCAATCTACTTATGACCGGATACGATTCCGATTATATCTACAACAGAACGGGCTTCCCCCGGAATATGCCCATGCCTCCCCGGGAAGTAGCCCGGCAGATAATCGACGATGTGAATACTCTCGGTCTCTATCTGGAGTTCGTCACGATTCTCATCAGGATGCAGGAAGAGGGGCTCAAATCGCGGCAATACCGCATCCCCTACCTGAGAGAGCTTCTCAACGATATTCTCGAACAGGGATACATTTACGAACCGAACCGCAAAATGTTCATAGAGGATCCCGATGTGAGGCGGACACCCAACTGGGGAGTTCTCCGTGCCGATGAGGATACTTTTTCATTCCTGAGAGTGGACATCGTCGGAAATTCCGATCTGGTGCGAAAATACCCCTCCGATTTAATCCGCTCGACCTATAGCGACTTCAAAAACATAGTTACGAGGACAGTTGAAAAGAGAAATGCCAGAATCTGGAACTGGGAGGGAGACGGCGGACTGGCCGCTTTTTATTTCGGACGAAATATCCATCAGTCGGCAGTTCTTTCGGGTATGGAAATCCTGCATCAGCTTTTCATGTACAACAGACTGAGCAGCAGGCTCGATGAAATCCTTAATATCAGGATTGCCGTGCACAGCGGGCCATGTCATTTTTGTGCCAATCCTTCCGATCTGGACAGAAGCGAGACCATTATGACCATCAAGGATCTGGAGAAAAATAATACCGATGCCAATTCCCTCTCCATCAGCCGGACTGTCCATGTCATGCTCGATCCCCTCATTGTCCGGCAGTTTGATACAATCAAGAGAAATCAGAAAACCGAATGCTACAACTACAGAATCCGGTGGGAGGAGATCCGGTGATTGTTGCCGTAATGTCCGCCTTCGACGATGTCCATCACTTTTTCGGGGAAATCGAATCATCCATGGAACACTCCATCTATTATCTGCCCTGGAGAAACTATCAGGAGGAAATTCATAAAATGCCTGCCGATACTCTCTTTTATATTGATATCAGGAATTTCAGGCAGGATAAAATCTCCGAAATGATCGATTGTTTCTCTCTCCTGGAAGAGAAAAACTTCGGTGTCATCGATCCGGACGGGCTGATCAACGATGTGGGAAGGCTTTTCCATAACGGAGCTTGTGATTACATAGGGGGAAAAGTCTTCTCCGGCTCATTTTCGCCTATAAGATTGAAAATTGTTTCGCGCTATATCCTGGCCCGGGAATTCGAGCCCGAACCGGTCATGGAAATATTTGATGAAAAGGCCGAGCTCAGCGGCGATAACTGGACATCCATAGTTACGGGCCGGAACTACACTTTCGGCATGCTTTTTGCCGAAGTTGATAATTACAGCGAGTGGAAGCTGAAGCTCGGAAGCGATAAATATGAGCATTTTATGCGTAGCTTTTATAATATACTCAATAATGTCGTGGAGCCGCTCATGGGGCGCTTCTGGATGTGGTCCGATACGGGGGGGATTGTGCTTTTTCCCTTCGACGGCAAGAAACTGGATATTATAAGAGAGGCTTTCCGATTATTTCTGAACCGGCAGATCATTTCAACGGAAAATCCTGATTTTGATATCGGCATGACCTATCATCTTGTCATACATATCGGGGAAACTATTTATGAAGACCGGGGGTTCACCAGTGAACTCATATCCGATTCGGTCAATTCCATCTTTCACATCGGAAACAATTATTCCCGTGCAGACAGCCTCTATATCACGGAGGAAGCGGAAAAATTCATTCCACTTCGCCTGCGGGAGTATTTCGCCGATCAGGGGATGTTTGAAGGCCGTCATATCAAGCGGATGAAAAAGGTGCATCGATAAAAAAACCGGCTCCAGGGCCGGTTTCTCTTTATATGAGATTCTGTTCTTTCAGAACCGCTCGCAGTTTTTCTTTTGTCTCTTCCGACGGCGGGCAGAGGGGCAGCCGGAAGACATCCTCAACCTGTCCCATTATGGCCATGGCGGATTTGACGGGCAGGGGATTGGTTTCCAGAAACATCGCTTTAAAAAGAGGCAGCATTTTGTAATGCATATATCTGGCCCGGGCGACATCTCCCTTCATCGCGGCGTCGATCATGGCTTCCATCTGCGCCGGGATCAGATTGCTGGCAACGGATATGACGCCGTTTCCTCCCATAAGTGTGACGGGCATGGCAATATTGTCATCCCCCGAGAGCAGAGCGAAATCTTCGGGCTTTCTGGCAATGACATCCATCATCTGACCAAGATTTCCGCTTGCTTCCTTGACGGCGACTATGTTGGGGTGGCCGGCAAGGCGCATGAGAGTGTCGGTCTCTATATTAACTCCCGAACGGCCCTGGATGTTGTAGACGACGAGGGGCAGATCCACTTCGTCGGCAATCGTCATGAAGTGCCGGTACAGGCCTTCCTGTGTCGGCTTGTTGTAGTAGGGGGCGACCTGGAGGCTCGCATCAGCTCCGATATCTTTTGCCGCTCTGGTCATTTCCAGTGCTTCGGCTGTGCAGTTCGAACCTGTTCCCGCTATGACCTTCTTTCTTCCCGCCGAGCCTTTGACGACCAGATCTATGACTTCGATATTCTCTCTAATCGATAAGGTCGGGCTTTCCCCCGTCGTACCGACAGGAACGAGTCCGGTAATCCCTTCGCTGATCTGGAAATCAACCAGCTCTTTCAGTTTGGCTCTGTCCAGCTCTCCTTTCCTGTCAAAGGGGGTGACCAGCGCCGTATAAACGCCTGAAAACATAATTTTCTCCTATTGACCTAAAAGGTCGCTGATATAGTCTTCTACTGTGAAAAAACCTTTTTTCCCGATCAGCCAGCTTGCGGCAAGAACGGAGCCGAGAGCAAAGCCCTGCCGACTTCTGGCCCTGTGTGTTATCTCTATGGTGTCGGCAAGGCTGTCCAGGTAGACCGAGTGGGTTCCGGGTATATTTCCGCCTCTGACCGAGGCGACGTGGAGTTCCTTCCCTTCAATCTTTCTCTGCAGAGGATCGATGACAATTTCACTCTTCCTGATATTATTCTCTATGATTTTGTGTGCCGTTGTCAAAGCGGTTCCCGAAGGAGAATCCACCTTTTTGTTGTGGTGAAATTCTGTCATGAAAATATCGTATTCCGGGAGGGGATTTATCATCGCTGCGGCTTTTTCAACCAGGGCGAAAAACATATGAGCCCCCACGGAGAAATTGGATCCGTACAGATAGGCCGATTTGTTGGACAGAACGATATCTTTTACGATCTCGATTCTGTCATTCCAGCCGGTTGTTCCCACAACCAGGGGAATTCCGGTTTTCGAGCATATTTCAGCGTGTTTGACGACGCAGTCTTCTGTGGCGAACTCAATGACAGCATCGGGTTTCAAGTCATTCAGGATATCCTCCGTCAGTTCTCTGTAGTCCCCTTTGCCGTTTATATCTATTCTGGCTGAAACGGTATCGCCTCTGTCCAGAAGGATCTCTTCAATCTGACGGCCCATGCGGCCATATCCGTTTATCAGTATATTCATCTGAATCCTCAGTTTGCTAAAAAGGCCGTTTCGCAACGGCCTTTATATATCAGTCTTCCACCTGTGTCATGGTCACTGCACAGGTATTGACGATATCCTCGACCGAACAGCCTCTGGAAAGATCGGAAATCGGTTTGGCAAATCCCTGGAGAAAGGGACCGTAAGCCCCTGCATTGCCGAATCTCTGAGCCAGCTTGTATCCGATATTACCCGACTGAAGATCCGGAAAGATCAGTGTATTGGCTCTTCCCGCTACTTTGGAACCGGGAGCTTTTTTATCTCCGACCGATGGTACGATGGCAGCATCGAGCTGCAGTTCCCCGTCTATGTTCAGTTCGGGCGCTTTTGCTTTCACCATGGCAAGAGCTTCAAGAACTTTGTCCACATTGGGATGCTTGGCAGATCCTTTTGTTGAAAAGGATAGCATCGCTGTAACCGGCTCGGTCTGAAGAAATGTCTTACAGGACGTTGACGCCTGAATGGCGATTTCCGCCAGCTGCTCCGTTGTCGGTTCGGGAATTGTCGCGCAGTCGGAGAATATCATCAGACCGTCCTTGCCCCATTTTTTATCGGGAAAATCCATAACAAAGCAGGACGATGCTGAGCTGACTCCGGGGGCTGTCTTGATTATAGTGAACCCGGCGACAAGGACTTTTCCGGTGGCGTTGTCGGCTCCGGCTACCATGGCGTCGGCATCTCCGAGGCGTACCATCATGGCTCCCCACTTCAGTGGGTCTTTGATCCCTTCAACGGCATCGGCTTCACTCATACCTTTGTGTTTTCTGAGTTCGTGATATTCTTTTCCGTAGGCTTCGAGCTTTTCTGAAACAGCCGGATCGGAAATCACAATTCCCGCGAGGTTGACACCCAGGTTGTCCGCGGCTTTTTCGATGGCCGATTTATCTCCGACCAGGGTTACTTCCGAGGCGATTTTCTCATCACAGATAATTCTGGCCGCCTGTATGGTTCTGGGCTCGGTTCCCTCGGGAAGAACTAGTTTTTTACCCATGCTGACAGCTTTGGCTTTCATCTCTTCAACGAATGACATTGGATTCTCCTATATATTTAACTATGATTAACTGCAGATTTCACTTTAAAATATAGACAATTCTCTACGGGGAATACAACCGCCGGCAGGTTAAAATAATTATTTATATAATTTCAAAGAACTGTTCAGAACATTTTTTTTATTGTAACATTGGCCCATTATGAAAATTGGAATTTACGGTCTCGGTCGTTTCGGTTCGTTCTGGGCTTCCACGTTGAGCCGGGTTGCCGAGGTTCAGGCATATTCGCGCAGCAGTTCCGCTCCTCCGGGAGTGCGTACTGTCTCCGAAGAGGAATTGTGTCGGAGCGATCTGCTTTTCCTCTGTAATTCGATATCTTCAGTAGGTGAAGTCTGCGGCAGGATAGCGCCTCTACTCAAAGAGGGGATCATTGTCGCTGATACCTGTTCGGTAAAAGTTCATCCTATGAAGGCGATGATAAGCCGCCTTCCTGCCAATATACGGATACTGGGCACGCATCCCATGTTCGGACCTGATTCGGGTCGGAACGGTGTTGCCGGTCTGCCGATAGCCGTGTGTCCCGGAAGAATAGATCAGGAATCAGAAGAATCCGTACTGGCTATTTTCGAGGCACTGGGGCTTCGTATTGAAACACTGACAGCCGATGAACATGACCGCGAAGCGGCATATTCCCAGGGAATCACCCATTTTATCGGCAGAACACTTGATCTGCTCAAACTTCAGCCCAGCCGTATTTCTACAACCGGCTACGAAGATCTCCTCGATATTGTCCAGCAGACGTGCAATGACAAATGGCAGCTTTTTGTCGATTTGCAGAAGTACAATCCCTATACGGAAGAAATGAGGAAAAAACTTCATTCATCAATTGAGGAAATGCTGGTAAAATTAGATTCCATAGAGAGTATAGGAGAATAATGTAATGGCGGAAATCCATTCAAAACGCATAGATGAAAAAAGACTGGATACGGTTCTGGCTGAAGATATCAGTTTTGAAGGGGATGTCACTTTCTCGAAACCCCTTATGATCAAAGGGGCTTTCAGCGGCAGCATTAATGCGACCGGTGATCTGTATATTGAAAGCAATGCTGTTGTCCATGCCGAGATCACAGCACATTCTGTTGTTGTCCGGGGAAAAGTGAGAGGTAATATTACAGCTCAGTCGAAAGTTGAGCTTCAGGGATCAGCTGAAGTTATCGGAGATATCACAGCGCCCAGGATCGTAATGGAACCGGGCTGCCTGTTTGACGGAATAAGCCGGATGAGACCGGCGGGAGGAGTGACATCATGAAAAGAAGACTACTTATAGCAATACTCTTAATTACAGCTGCCCTGTTTCTGTATGCTCAGGAAAAAAGGGATGCCCTCAAGAACTTCCGGGAAGGAAAGTACAAGCAGGCCATTGAAATAACTCTGGAGGAAATAGAGTCTCTCCCCGACAGCAGTGTCCGGGCTAAAATGGATGCCTATACCGTTCTGCTCTGGTCTCTTATTGTCGAGAAAAGATATGAAGAAGCAATCAGCTATGGAAACAGAGCTAAAGATTTATCGCCCTATGACAGCAGAATAACGGAGGCGCTGGGAGAGGCTTATTATTTTAAAGGTGATGGACCGAACGCACTTAAATTCTTTGAACTATATACGGTTCAGGCTCCTCTGGGAGACAGAATTGCCCGGGTGTACAATTTTATGGGTGAAATTTATATTACTCAGGCCAAGTACAATCACGCGGATATTGCGTTTTCCACAGCACTCTATCACGCCCCTTCCATTACAAGATGGTGGTACCGGCTCGGCTATTCCCGGGAACTGGCTGAAGACTTCAAAGGCTCCGAAGCCGCTTACAGTAAAGCGCTGGATCTCGACCCCACCTTTGCCGAGGCTACAAGAGCTCTCAACAGGATCCGAAACAGGTAATGAAAGCAGCTTTCTACACTTTGGGGTGTAAATTGAATCAGGTGGAGACTGAAGCTCTAGTCTCTTCTTTCCGGCAACAGGGGGTTTCTATTGTCTCTGCTGAAAACGGTGCGGATATTTATGTTGTCAATACCTGTACCGTCACATCGAAAAGCGAGCAGAAAGCCAGAAGGATGATCAGAAAATTTTCCCGGGACAATAATTCCTCTCTGGTTATCGCTACTGGTTGTTATGTTCAGATGGAAGAAGAGGAAGTCCTGACTCTCGGAGATAACGTCGTCACAGTCTCTCTCGATGATAAGGATACCATTCTTGATCTGGCGGAGTTTATCGGCTCATACCGCTTCGATCTTAAGGAGCTGAAAAGCCGGACCGCTTTATGGCTTCAGGAACATCTCGCCACATCGAGAACTGATGGCGGGGAAAGATTCCGCTATTCTCCCGCAGATTTCAATTTTCATTCCCGTGCCTTTCTGAAAATACAGGACGGCTGTGACAATAAATGTGCCTACTGCAGGGTAACCATAGCAAGAGGGGCATCCGTCAGTCTCGATTCAGAGGAAATTGTTCTAAGGCTGAACCAGCTGGCGCAAAAGGGCTATAGAGAAGTTGTGCTGACAGGCATCAATATCGATTCCTATAAATCGGGAAACCTCGACCTTGCCGGCCTGCTGAGAAAGATTCTTGATGAAACCTCTGGGTTCCGAATCAGGCTTTCTTCTCTCGAACCGGATACCCTGACAGAACAGATGTGCCGTGTTCTCGCCGATGAAAGGATCTGCCCTCATTTTCATCTTTCCGTTCAGTCCGGTTCAGATGCCGTTCTCAAGGCCATGAGGCGGAATTACACATCTGAAACAGTTCGAGAGGCTGTCAGACAATTAAGGGCTGTAAAGGATAATCCCTTTATCGCAGCTGATATTATTGCCGGCTTTCCCGGAGAAACCGAAACGGATCTGGAAGAATCCATGAAAATTATAACAGAGCTTAATTTTGCCCGCGCTCATGTTTTTCCTTTTTCTCCACGGCCCGGTACGGAAGCCTATGATATGACCCCGAAAGTTCCGGAACGGGAAACGGTGATCCGCGCATCCCGCCTGCGAAAAGCTTCGGAGGAGTCCTACAGATCCTATATCGCCGAATCCCTTGGAAAAGAAGCGACTATTTTGCTTGAGCATTGCGATGAAAAAGGTCTCTGGTATGGTTTTTCGGAAGCCTACATCCGATTTGCCGTTGAGAACGTTGATAAGAATGCCCATGCAGGAGAAATGGTTGTCTCTATTATCAAAGAGCTTACAGGAGGGACGGGTTCAGCAGTCTTTCAGAGATTTGCGTGAAAACTCCCCGGCTTTTGCGTGCCGATGAGATTCGATTGGTTTTTCTGTTTAAATATAATCTCTTCGGGCGTATATTGTTAATACTAAATCAGAGAATGATTTTCTCTTTTCATTGCTGCGGTTGAAGGATTATAGAGAAAGGTAAAGATAGATGAGAAAAAAAGTTACTAAATTCTTAATAGCGGTAATTACTTTGGTTTCTCTCTCTGCTGAAACATCTTATCTATACGATTCGCCCTTCGGTTGGCAATCTCCAGAGATTCTAGCACAGGGAGGATCGTTCGTAGCCGTAGCCAATGGTTTCAATGCGCTTATGACAAATCCCGCCGGATTTTCCATGAGTAAAACATTCAAATACATCGAAAGGGAAAATGAAGAAGGCGAAAGGGTCGTCGAGAAAAAAGAGAAGGGTGAAATGACCGTTCTCGGAGTTCTTCCTTACGCTGTGATAAATCCTTATGCTCTCAGCGAGAACCTCTCTGTTGTTGACAATGTATCCATCGGTACAGTTCTCGAGGCCGCACTCAATCAGAGTTCTGGTAACAGCACAGGTGCCGGAGTAGAAGCGGGGATAGGTTATGTCGGCCACGGTTTCGGAATCGGATTCATTAATACTTTGGATATGATTTTCCCCCCGACCGATGTTCCAATCGATCTCAGAGGTGATATAACGGCAACATCCGCACTTGTTTTCGGCTATGCCCATAAATTCAATCTGGGTAATATTAAACTGTCCGTCGGTGCGGATATCAGGCCTATGTGGAGAGTTAAAGTCGGTGATATCCCATTGGATACGGTTTTCGCTTTTCTGGGTATCGGAGATGAACCTGAAGGAGCGGACTTCTCTTCCGTAGGCGCTTTATCCGGATATGCCGTCGGTTTTGATGCCGGTGCTATCCTTGAGATCGGCATGTTCTCTATCGGTGCTTCTCTACGGGATATAGGCCATACGCGATTTACCTATCAGCTGACAAATCTTGATGAACTTACAAAAGATCTTTTAGCAGGGGATGAGTATTCCGGTGTCCGATACATAACTCCCATGTCTCTCCGTTTAGGAGCTGCCATTCATCCTGATCTGGGGCGGTTCAGCCGGATATTTGATCCCAAAATACATTTGGAGTACGTTCCGCTGAATCTTGTCGATATCGATGTCAGTGGAAGTGATATTCAATCTTTTCCCGATAATGTACGGGTTGGTGCGGAAATAAGACTTCTCAGTTTTCTGTCTGTGCGGGCCGGATATGCATCGGGATATCTCTCCGCCGGTCTGGGGGTGGATTTTGTAATCGGGGAACTGAATGCTGCGCTTTATTCGATTGAAACGGTCAATCATCCGGGACTCGATCAGCCGATGGGTGCCTCAGTGGAATTTGCTTTTCGTTTCTAGTCCCGGTTCTGTCTCCCGACCACACCCGACATGTAGCTCTTTATACTGTCTGGAGTACTGCGGTTGCTGCAAATGAAGCAGATGATGCCACGAATTGATTTTTACTAATAATTTCCAATTACCAATTGACACTTTTTTCAGGAATTGATACATTCCTCAAGGTCGGTTGAACAGCTTCATATTGTTGCTGAAACAGAAATTATGTCTCCTTCGTCTAGGGGTTAGGACACCGGGTTTTCATCCCGGCAACAGGGGTTCGATTCCCCTAGGAGATGTCAGATGCTGCGGCA
>JAFGXR010000076.1 GCA_016936555.1 Spirochaetales bacterium
AGTTTGTGGTTAAACCAATATGAGACTGATTGACTGACTTTTTCAAGCCCCCCTTTTTCCATTTTACAGAAAGAATTGTACACTACCACCAAACCACCAAATCGTAAAGGAAAATATGTTGTGGATTTATATTGTTCAATAAAATCTGTTGGAGATAACTCCTTAACTATTGAGAAATCAAACTGGTCTATATATTGTTCAAGCTCGGGTGTTAATTGAATTTGTTTTGTAGAGGTAATTTCTGATTGACAGTACTTTGCCCAATTGTTTTTTAATTCCTGTCTTAACTCTATGGGTTTCGATACTAAATTGTATAGCTTCTGAGAAAGTCCCTGGGGAGAAACAAAATAATAGTGATTTGGAGGTGGAAAGTCCCCATTAAACGTATAATATACCAGTTTCCCCAGCTCTACCCAGATATTGGATAGCGCTAATTTTGATGCATAATATTTACATTGATAGTTATCATAATGACCTGCATCATCAATAGAACAGACCACATCACGACCTTTATCTCCGGCTCCACCCAGTTTCTTAACAGAAAGATACTTATTTTTCAGGTATTCAACACACCATTCGGCAACACAAGCTTCATATTCATCTGCTGATATAATCTTTAAACGATCAATCGGAGCAACTGTACTTCCTGTCACGAGGTCATAATTATCAATGGGTTGTAAGACTATTTTTATCTCTTCTTCATCCAAAATATGCAGAACCGCTCCGTAAAATCTATTTCTAATTATATTATCTGCATTTTCAATAAACTACTTTATTTTTTACGGAACTGGTTCTACCGGTATTACCAATAGGCAAGTTAATTATCTTCAAGATACTTATTGATCACCGGTAAAAACTGAGGTCCATAGACCTCCATCTTCTTCTCTCCAACCCCGGAGACAAGCAGAAATTCATCATTATTTCTGGGTTTCAGGAGAGACATATCCTTGAGAGTCTTGTCTGAGAAAATAATATAGGGAGGGACATGATTCTCCTGAGCAATTTCAGTCCGCTTGTCTTTCAGCAATATGAACAGAGCCTTATCCTTAAAACCACCTCTATCCAACAGGTCGTCTCGGGAAGGACCTTCCGGTTCTTTAGAAGCAGAGGTTTCGCTGATGAAAAAATCCTCTCTGCCGTAGAGTATATTCTGTCCCAATTCTGTCATACAAAGCACATTGTATCGGTCACTATCCTGAAAGATCGCTTGCTGTCCAATCAGTTCATTGATTATGCCCCGCCACCATTTTTTACTCTTGTCTCTACCCACACCGAATGTCTTCAGTTCATGATGGTTTCTGGACCGGATTTTCTCCGTATCAGCACCCCAGACGATATCAATGATGTGATTGATGCCAAAACCCTGATTGGTTCGGATCATGGCTGAGAGGACCTTCTGGGCATCCACAGTAGCTTCTACCTTTTCTGATATGTCATTGCAAACATCACAGTTCCCACATTCTCCGCTGTGAGCTTCGCCAAAGTATTCCAGAATCTGTTTTCTACGGCAGACATTGACCGTGGCGAAACGGACAAGGCTGTTAAGGTTATCCTTGCATTTAACCTGTTCCTGCGGGTCCTCAATCTGATCGATGAAGTAGTTCTGTTTGGCAATGTCCCCGGTTCCAAAAAAGAGAACACAATTTGAATCCAGACCATCACGTCCAGCACGACCTGTCTCCTGGTAATAGCCCTCCATACTCTTGGGCAGATCGCCATGAATCACATATCGGATATTTGACTTATTTATGCCCATTCCAAAAGCAGTAGTTGCGCATACTACATCTACTTCATCGTTGTTAAAGAGCTCCTGATTTCTGGTTCTTTCTTCCTTGGTTAATCCGGCGTGATAGTGAAGAGCTTTGATCCCCCGTTTCTTCAAATGGGCTGCGGTCTTCTCAACATCCTTCCGGCTGATGCGATAGACAATGCCCGACTCATCAGGGTGATTTTTGATGAATGCAGAAATCTGGGATAGGACTTCCGTTTTGGGTCTAACCTGGTAATTGAGTTCCTTTCTGTCAAAAGAGGCCCGAACCGTAAGGGGCTTTTTCAGTTTAAGGATTCGGATGATATCATCCTGAACTTTGTTAGTAGCAGTAGCGGTAAAAGCAGCCATGGGAACATCAGGAAAGTTGTCTCGAATATGGGACAGAAAAAGATAATCAGGACGGAAATCATGTCCCCATTCCGAGAGACAGTGAGCTTCATCGATGGCGAAGAAAGTGACCTTGAACTCGTGTAAGCGATCTATGTATCCCTCGACGGCCAGCCTTTCGGGTGAGAGGTACAGCAGTTTTATTTCATTTCTGTAGAGTCGGGAATAGATTTCAGAAATCTCTTCCTTCTTCAACGTACTGTTGAGAAATGCAGCGGGGATTCCTTTGGAGATGGCATCATCTACCTGGTCCTTCATAAGGGCGATTAAGGGACTGATAACTACAGTAAGACCGTCAAACATCAAGCCGGGAATCTGATAGCAAAGGCTCTTTCCTCCACCGGTGGGCATTGAAGTAAAGACATCCTTTCCCGACATAATGGCGGTTATAACGTCTTCCTGGTTTTCCCGGAATGAGCTGTATCCAAATACGGATTTGAGTATCTTCTTTGCTTCCTTTTTTGTTTGACTGTTACCTAACAATGACCTTGTTTCTCCAATAAAACGGGATGGACCCCCATCCCCAAAATTACCTAATTGCTGTATTATATCAACATAAAAACCATACTCGACTATGCTTTGACAGTGTGCTTAATGAGCCGATGGGTAGGGCTTTTTATTGTTTTACATAACTTTCTACCCCATACCAAAAGCTGTAGTCGCGCAGATTACGTCTACTTCATCGTTGTTAAAGAGTTCCTGATTTTTTGTTCTTTCCTCTTTGGATAATCCTGCATGATAGTGAAGAGCTTTGATTCCCCGTTTCTTCAAATGGGCAGCAGTCTTCTCAACATCTTTCCGGCTGATGCGGTAGACTATGCCTGACTCATCGGGGTGATCTTTGATGAATGCTGATATCTGGGACAGGACTACTGTCTTTGGTCTAACCTGGTAATTGAGTTCCTTCCTGTCAAAAGATGCACGAACCGTGAGCGGTTTCTTGAGCCCCAGAATACGGATGATATCATCCTGGACTTTGTTCGTTGCTGTAGCAGTAAAAGCAGCCATAGGAACATCGGGAAAATTGTCCCGAATATGGGACAGAAAAAGATAATCAGGTCTGAAATCATGCCCCCATTCTGAAAGACAGTGAGCTTCATCTATTGCAAAGAAAGCTACCTTGAACTCATGTAACCGATCTATGTATCCCTCAACCGCCAACCGTTCAGGAGATAGGTACAGCAATTTGATTTCATTCCTGTAGAGACGGGAGTAGATTTCTGAAATCTCTTCCTTCTTCAACGTGCTGTTGAGAAAGGCAGCAGGAATTCCTTTGGAGATGGCATCATCCACTTGGTCTTTCATCAAGGCTATTAACGGACTGATGACAACAGTAAGACCGTCAAACATTAGGCCGGGAATCTGGTAGCAGAGACTCTTACCGCCCCCTGTAGGCATGGAAGTAAAGACATCCTTACCTGACATGATGGCGGTGATAACATCTTCTTGATTTTCACGGAATGAGCTGTATCCGAATACGGATTTGAGTATCTTCTTTGCTTCCTTTTTCGTTTTACTGTTACCTGACAATGACCATTCGTCTCCAATAATATTAGAATGCCCCCATCCCAAAATGCATCTAAATGCAGTATTATATCATCATAAAAAAAACCATACTTAACTATGTTTTGAAAGCAGGCCGGCATGATAGGGCAGCGCCTTTATCTCTTTTTCCGACAGATAGGCGTCTGTTGCTGTAAATAAGGCGAATACATCGCGCCCCTCCAGTATATGGGTGATAATCTCTTTCTGATAGGGACGGAATTTTTTAAATCCGAATGTTTTCTTTAAGACAGCTTCCGGTTTTTTCATCTCTAGCCATACTACTTATTTTTTTCTTCCGGTGCATCAATTAACACGGGAAAATCACCTATTTTCCCATATTGGAGGACTTCCTCCTCTCGTCACCCCCGAATATTGAAAATAATCAGAAAATTCATTGATATTGCAGCATATACGCCGCATCTTTGTATATACAGGAGATCCCAAATGGCAATGAGTATAAGAAATACGGAAGTTGAGCTCATGGCAAGAGAAATCGCCGGGAAACTGAACATTTCAATGACTCAAGCCATAATAGAAGCTCTGAAGGAAAAAAAAGCATCTCTCAAACGAATAGACCAGAATAACAGTTTTTTCGCTGAAACTATCAAATCCATTTCCGAAGAATGTGCCGCTCTTCCGGATTTGGACAAAAGACCGCCTGATGAAATTCTGGGATATGATGAAAAAGGGGGCTTCCCCTGGTAATCGATACTTCAGCCATACTCTCAGTACTTTTCGGAGAAGAAGATAGGGATTTGTTCATCAATCATTTTTCTAAACCGGAAAAGATAATAATGACTCCCTTCAACGCTCTTGAAGCGGAAATAGTGGTTCAGGCGAAAAAAGGAAATAATTTCATCCTCACAGACATTCAATCTGTTTCCTGATTTATCATATACCTCGGGACAGGATGATGAAGCGCTTCAAAGAGGTTGTCCCGGATCTTTTCATCCTTTTCCGCCATAAATTCGATTGCAGAGCGCATTTCTCTCCGTTTGGACTGGGTATCGAAGCCGCAGGTGCAGGCGATTTTGCTGAGGCCCATTCTATCGGCGAAATCGATGATTTCCCTCTCCTTTACCAGAGCGAGAGGACGGATCAGAGTCTGTTCGTAATGGTCGAATTTCATAACCGGGAGCATGGTGGACATTTCGCCCTTATAGGCCATATTCATAAAAAAGGTCTCGAGGATATCGTCCATATGGTGCCCCAGGGCGATTTTATTGCATCCCGATTCAGAAGCGAATTTCATCAGTTCCATGCGGCGCTGGGAGGAACACCAGTAACAGTTCATTTTCCTGCCCGGCTTCAGCCTTTTCAGAACGGGAACATCGATGACGGTTAGCGGAATTCCCTCATCCTTCAGGAATTTATCAAATCCGCTCTTTTCCACGGAATTATCGAAATCGGTGCGGACATGGACAGCCTGCATCCCGAAATCGATGTGATATGCCGAATTCGCTTTCCGGGAGAGAAAATAAGCCATAGTGAGAGAATCTTTCCCGCCGGAAACCGCTACGGCGACTTTATCTCCCGGCTCAATCATGTTGTAACGGAGTATAGCCTGATTGATTTTCCGGTCGATATATTTATCCAAGGATCAGACCTTTTTCCAGCTGAGAATATAAGTCCAGTCTTCATTTTCCAGATGAGGGTCGGAATAGGAGAATTTTCCCCTCCAGCGCAGCTCTTCCGATGCTTTCAGAAGATGGCAGAGGGCGATGCCCATATCGAGCAGCTGTATCTTAAACTGGCGGAAAAGCCTCAGATAATTCTTATCAAACTCACAGTAAAGATGATGAAGATCCCCCTGCCTGACAATCCGCCAGGGCTGTTTGTTCGAAGCGGAGGGGGCAAAGCGGACCGCCTCGATAATTTCATCTACCGGCGCGGGGTAATTTATAAGTTCTTCGGGAAGCGGCTGTCCTTCGGCACCCCAGGAAAAGAGAATTTTGTTATGGGGCTTGCGGTTTTTGGATCCTGCGACGAAGCGGGAGACCCTTTCGGTAAAGGACATCTTCTCGCCGCTGAGGCCTATGGGAGATATGGCGGGAATGATTTTCCCTTCCGGGAGATCGAGAATTCTAGCGACCTTCCCCCGGCTGAACGTGCCGCCGAGCCAGCAGGTTCCGAGCCCTAAAGCTGTCAGCTCGAGTACAGCCTCTTCAAAACAATAGCCGTAATCGATTAAAGCCCGCTCTTCGTTCTCCGAAAAACCGCCGAAATAAAGAGGCGCATTTTTAATCATTCCATAAGATGCGAGTTTCCCGATTTCCTCCCGGGTTTCATCATTCACCCGGATAAGGGTGAAACTGCAGCGGTTCCCGAAAGGTCCTTTTCTCTCTTTGGCGACAATCTTTTCTACCCGTTCCATTGTGGAACTTACGGGCAGTTCCTCTTTATAGGTGCGGACCGAAGTCCTCCTGTCCATAGCATCCAGAATACTCATACTTGATTATTATACCTTAAATCAGAGTGATTTCATGCAATTTTTGAAATATTAAAGCCCCGGGATATACCAGTATATCCCCAGAAAAAAACAGATGCTTCCCCCCAGAACGAAAAGATGCCAGATCGCGTGATAAAAAGGGAGCTTTTTCATGGCATAGAAACCGGTACCGACCGTATAGGTGATACCGCCCGCGATAATCCACTTCAAAAGCCCCGAAGGGATGACAGCTGTAACCGGTTCCCAGATAAACACGATCAGCCAGCCCATCAGTATGTAGAGGATGACGTGAAGAGGCTTCAGCTTCCCCCAGAAGATAAGAGTAAAGGCCACTCCCAGAACGGCGATCCCCCAGACGACACCGATAAATGCGTAACTGAGTCTTGTCCCCACGGCAATGAGGATCGGGGTGTACGTACCGGCTATGAGAAAATAAATATTGGAGTGATCGAGAATGCGGAGTACTCTTTTAAGATTGGACGGTTTGACCAGATGATAAAATCCCGATGCCGAATAGAGCAGTAACATGGAGAGGGAGAAAACGATAAATCCGGCCGTCGCTCTATTCAGCCCTGATTCCAGTCCTGCTTTGATCAGGAGTATCATGCCGGCAAGGGAGAGCAGAGCTCCCGCCAGATGGGTAAACGCATTGGCCATCTCCTCTACGGGATTATCGTAATTCTGTAATGTAATCCGGTTTTCCAACCAGCTGCTGAATCGGCTCATAAAAACTCCTCGCAGTAAGTGATCATAGATAATAAGATATACATAAGAGTTTAGAAAATGAATGAGAAATTGATAAAAAAAATATTGAATGCCCTTCCCGAAAAACCCGGCATCATGGACAGCTCCGGATACCCCCGTTCAGCCGTTCTGGCCGCCATCTATGAGAAAAGCGGCGAACCGCATCTCATTTTCCAGAAAAGGAATTCCAATATCCGGCAGGGAGGAGAAATCTGCTTCCCCGGCGGCCGTTACGAAAAGGAAACCGACCGGAACATGATTGAAACGGCGGTTCGGGAAACCATGGAGGAAATGGGCGTCAGCCGTGACAGAATCGAGGTCCTCGGCCAGACCGACACCCTCGTGGCCTCGATGGGCGCTGTGGTCCACTGTTTTCTCGGAGAAATGAAAATAAAAGACCTGTCGGAACTGAATTTCAACAGAGATGAGGTGGAGAAGGTTTTTTCCGTCCCTCTCAAGTGGTTTATGAAACATCCGCCCGAGGAATATACGGTACAAGTCGAGATCAAGCCCCGTTACCGCGACGCTTCGGGGAACGAAATCATTCTCCTTCCTGTGGAAGAACTGGGCCTGCCGGACCGCTACAGGGAATCGTGGGGTCATAACAACAGGAAAATCTATGTCTGGCGGGTCGAAGGGGAGACGATCTGGGGCATGACAGCCCAGATGACGCGGCACATAACCGGTCTCCTCTCCGATATCATCTAAAAGCCTTCAGCTGTTAGGCGGCAGAACTCCTCGAGATCGGTACAGAGTGCCGCGGCATACCCGTCATAGGGAGTCGGCTGATTGTTGACGACGATGAGTTTCCCTCCGTTCTGCAGGGATGTATCGATAAAGGAAGCCGCAGGATAGACAACCAGAGTCGAACCGAGGGCGATGATCAGATCGGCCTTCGAGCTCGCCTCGAGCGCTTCCATGACGGCTCTTTCGGGAAGGGATTCCCCGTAAAAGGTTATGTCCGGCTTAATAACACCGCCGCATTCCCGGCAACGGGGCACATCCCCCCGGGCTGCAGCCGGAGCCATATCATGGTAATAATAACGTTCACCGCAGCTTCTGCAATAGGCGGTTTCCGCCGTCCCGTGCACTTCAATAACCTTTTTTGAGCCGGCCCTCTGATGGAGACGATCGATATTCTGGGTTATGACCGCCTGAACGGCTCCAGCTTTTTCCAGCCGCGCCAGCTCCATATGGACAAGCGAGGGCCGTATATTCTCCAGATCGTAGACCAGCTCTCTCGCGTGACTGTAAAAAAAGGACGGATCGCTGTTAAAAATATGGATATCGAAAATCTTTTCGGGTTCCATAATTTTTCCCAGTCCCTTCTCTCCCCGGAAATCCTTCAGCCCCGAAAAGGTGGAGACGCCCGCTCCCGTAAAAGCGATTGTATAATCGGAGTTTTTCATTAGTTCGATTATCTTTCCCATAGACACCTTATCGGCAAGATTGATTGACGGCTCCATGATAAGGGTATTATAACAGTAGAATGAAATCATCAATTTACGGCGAAACAATCTACACGGGAAATGAAGTCATTAAGGACTCTTACATCAATTTCAACGGCAATCTTATTACGGGAATTACGAAAGATCCGGAAGGTGTCGTTCTGGAAAAAGCGCCGGTCATCACACCGGCTTTCATCGACCCCCATTGTCATATCGGAATGATCCGCTCGGGTGAACCGGGAAACGAAGCAGAAGCCAATGATCACATCGACCCCATCATCCCCAACGGGGATGCCCTCGATTCAGTCCAGATGGACGATGCGGCATTCAAAGCCTCCATCGAGTGCGGGACTCTCTACTCCTGCGCCCTCCCCGGCAGCGGGAATATAATCGGCGGTCATTCCGCCGTCCTGAGAAACTACGGTACGACGACCACCAAAGCACTGATCCGGCGGGCGGGAATCAAAGCGGCTTTCGGCTACAACCCCATGTCGGTCCGCGAGTGGAAAGGATCCCGGCCCTACACGAGAATGGGAGCGCTGTCCCTCTTGAAAAGACGGTTTGACGATGTGAAGATTCAGGCCGGAAAGGGCGAGCCCCTGACGGGAGACGACCAGGTCATCCTCGACATTCTGGAAAAAAGACAGACACTCAGGGTTCATGTCCACAAAACCGACGACATAGCCTCTCTGCTGAGACTTGTCGATGCCTACGATCTGAAAATCACGGTGGAACACACCTGCGATGTTTTCAGCGATGAGATTTACAGAGAACTGGCGGAGCGGGGCATTGCCGTGATCTACGGCCCCATGGACTCGCTGGCCTATAAAGTCGAACTGAAACACGACGACTGGAGAAATATCAAACCTCTGGTGGAATCGGGTGTAAAATTCGGACTTATGACCGATCACCCCGTCGTTCTTCAGAAAACCCTGTATATTCAGCTTCGCTGGTTCCTCCGCATCGGTTTTTCAAAAGAGCAGGCTCTGGAGATCATAACCCGGTCCAACGCCGAAATCATAGGGCTCGACGATATCCTTGGAACACTGGAAAAAGGCAAATGGGCCTCCTTCGTCTTATGGAACGGCGATCCCTTCGATCTGGGAAACTTCCCTCTTTCCTGCTACGGCGAAGGCGAACTGGTATACAAAGAGAAATGAGCGAAAAGATGACGGTCCTCGTGGCAGAGGACCATCCGGTCAATATGAAAATCATCCGCTTCATGCTGGAAAAGAATAATTGTCTGGTTCACGAAGCGGAAAACGGACTGGAAGCGGTGGAGCTTTTCAGGAAAATCCGCCCCGATCTGGTCATTCTGGACATACAGATGCCCGAACTGGACGGACTGGACGCCTGCAGGGAAATCCGGCGCCTTGAAAGAGAAGAGGAGTCGGGGAGAACACCCATATCAGCCCTCTCGGCCAACGCCTCGACGGAAGACAGGGAAGAAGCCCGCAATGCGGGGATGGATCATTTTGTCTCCAAACCTGTGACCAGTGAAAACATATCGGAACTTCTCGGAAAAGTGACATCTAAGGCACTCTCAGGCGAAACCGAATCTGTGACAGATAAAATATTCGGGTACGGGAAACTGCTGGAAACGTTCAGCGGCAACAGAGATATCGTCGGATCCCTTCTCGAGGAGTTCCTTGAAGGGCTGCCGGAGATGCTCGACAGGCTGGATCATTTCCTGTCAGAGGGAGACCTCGCTTCTCTGGAGAGAACGGCCCACTCCCTGAAAGGGCAGATGCTCAATCTCCACGCCTCCTCAGCATCCGAAGCCTTCGCCGCCCTTGAACGGACAGCCCGGGAGAAGAATGCCGGGAGTATCAGAAAATACAGGGAACAATGCGACGATGCGGTAGTCGATCTGATTCAGGAAATCCAGGGTTATTTAACAACGTAGACTTCGCCTGCGGCATCTTCATAGAGAACGATGACTTTCCATGCATTGATATCGCCCGGTTCGAGAATGCCGGCGATCTCTTTTCGGATCGTCAAATTTGTATTAATTGTAACAGACTCATTATTCTCATCGAGTTCATAAAACTGGCACCAGTCCGTTCTGGCTTCCCCCCGGTCGTCGAAGATCTTGAATTTAGGATTTTCAATTGTAGCTGTTCCGGAAAGGGTAAATGAAATAGCAGTCGTATTGTCATCGACATACTCCGTCGGCAAGGACTCCGTTACCGTCAATACACCATCATTCGCGTAAACGGCAACGATTTCGGCCACGCTGTAATCGGTTCTCAGAGAAACTGATTCGCCATCATTTCCGATATCATAACGGATATTACCTTCTGTCGACAAGGGATCGCGATCTTCATCAGTCCGGGATGGAAAATGCCAGAAGGCAAAGACAACAGAATCTGGAACCAAATCTTTAGTTGTTGCTAAAACTGTATCACTTCTGAGATAGCTGTCCAGAGCCGGAGTAACAGTCACACTGGCGATTGTTCCGGTAACAGTATCATTAGCCAGTGAAACTTCGGCGGATTTATCCTCCGCCAGTCTCCAGGACGTGTAGATCAAATCCCCGTCGCTGGAAGTTGTTGAAAGCGTTCTGACTGAGATTTTCAGAGTCCTGGAAATCTCATCTATGTCGATATTGGCTCCATCACACCCTGTCAGAATCAGGGATGCCAGAACCGAAAGTATTAAAATGGCTTTTTTCAATTTTTTTTCCTTATACCTATAACAACTAAAGGATACCGCCGATCCTTTCTAACCGTCAAGAATCGTCGCCGGCCAGCTCGTCATTGTATTTCCGATACAGGCCTCGGAACTGATCATAAGTCAGCTGCATCAGCTCGGCGGCGTCTTTCTGCTTGCCTCCGCACTTTTTCAGAGCTCGCCTGAGAAAATCGATCTCAAGCTCTTTCATAGCAATTTTATAATTCTCAACAGGAATGTCCGCAAGGGTTAAGGCTTCATCGGTTTTCTTTTCTTCAAAAGGATTTTCAAAAGGATCGAGCTTCACCTCTTTTATAAGTCCGTCGGAACAGGTGTAAACCGCCCGTTCGACGACATTCTTCAACTGGCGGACATTGCCCGGCCAGTGAAAACCCACCATTTTATCGATGACATCGTCGGAAAAATTGATATCGTCAGTCCGACCCAGCTCCCGGTTCATCCGGGCGGCAAAGTGGAAGGCAAGAAGGAGGATATCATCCTGCCTGACCCTGAGCGGCGGGACGAAAAGAACCTCGAAAGACAATCGGTCCAGCAAGTCTTCCTTGAACTTACCCTTCTCGCATTTCGCCGGAAGATCGTCATTGGTCGCACCGATGATCCGCACATCCACTTCATGGGTATAAGAGCTGCCGACCCTCTCGAAGGTTCCGTACTCCACGGCCCGCAGGATTTTCTCCTGAACCTCCATGGGGATCAGCCCTATCTCGTCGAGGAACAGGGTTCCTCCGTCGGCTTCCTCGAAACGGCCCTTCCGCCTTCCCGCAGCTCCGGTAAAAGCCCCCGCCTCATGGCCGAACAGCTCCGATTCGATAAGACCGGGAGGCAGCGAGGCGCAGTTCATCGTAACAAAAGGCTTATCCCATCTCTCGGACAGAAAATGAAGCCTCGAAGCGGCCAGTTCCTTACCGGTCCCCCGCTCTCCTATTATAAGCATGGGACGGTTCACCTTGGCAGCCCGGCTGAGGTGCTGTTGAAAATCGAGGAAGACTTCCGATTCGCCCAGAGCTTCCTTGGCGCTGGCAGAGTACTCTTTCATAGGATCAGAGTAATATGAAAGCGGGATATTTGCAATTGCGGGCTTTCTCCCGCCCTCATCCCTCGCCCTTGCTCCCGGAGGGAGAAGGGAGTCATAGCTCTCTATAGACTGAGGGTTGTGAAGATGGACTTTTACAACAGCTCCCCGGAGTGAGGGAGAGAACCGATGAACTACTGTCAGAATTTCAAGTTGATTCCGGAGCCGGACAGAGAGATGAATCTCCTCTCGGGGGTTGTCAGTCTGTCAATCAAATAAACAATCAGTTTAGATTTTTCAAACATTTGGTATTTCCCGCCACATAATTTGGCATTTATAGCCTTAAAAACCACAAAATACAAATTTTACCCGGAATTTACCGCTCGAAAAAGTTGGCACAGCCCTTGCATTATAGTTGGTGTAATTTGAAAAAACCTTGGAGGACAAAATGGGTATTTTTAGAAGAGGAAAAGACATTATCAATTCAAATATAAACGCGATGCTGGACAAAGCGGAAGATCCTGAGAAAATGATCAAATTGATGATGCAGGAAATGGAAGACACGCTGGTTGATCTCAAATCATCCATCGCGGCGAAAATGGCTTCGAGAACTCAGGCACAGAAAGATCTTAAAGTTCTGGAAGGGCGGGTGAACAGATGGACCGAAAGATCGGAAATGGCTGTTGAAAAGGGCCGCGACGATCTGGCCAAAGAGGCTTTGATCGAGAAGAAAAAAGCCAGCGACGACCTGGAAGCCGTTAAGAGAGACATCGATCACCTGACGCAGATCATCGATGAAACCAAAAACAACATCCTGACCCTTGAGGAAAAGCTTCAGACCGTTATTCAGAAACACAAGCTCCTGATTCAGAGGGCCATCCACGCCAAAGAGAAAAAGGAAGTAAACCAGACGATCCGCCACGCCACCGGCGCAGAGGCGATGGTGAGATTCAACGAGTTCGAAAATAAAATCGAAAGAATGGAAGCGGAAGCTGAGATGACAACTGTCGGAAACAGCAGCCTGGAAGCGGAATTCGCCAGAATGGAAAGCGGCAGCGATGTCGAAGACGAATTGGCGGAACTGAAAAAAGCAATGGGGAAGAAGAACGCTCCTAAAGCGGAAACCAAGTAAAAGGGAGGAAGGAAATGGCCTATTGTGAAAGAACAGCGAGACTGTATCGTTCGAGACGTGCTATGATTTTCGGAGTCTGCCAGGGAATCGCCGACTGGAGAGGCATAAATGTAGGATATGTGAGACTGGCTTTAATCGTCCTGACTGTCTTCACGGGCTTCTTCCCCTTCGGGCTCCTCTACCTGCTGGCAGCCTTCTTCCTGCCCCTTGAACCGGCGTTCAATAAAAGGGAAAACCGGTCCTGGTACAGATCGGGAGTCCGCAGAGGATTCGATGACCTGAGACAGGAATTTGACGATCTGTCGGCACGGTTCAACAGAATGGACGGCCGGAGCTACAGCAGAGAGAGAGACTGGGACGACCGGTTTAAAGATAACCGTGCCTGAAAAAGATTTAATCATGGCGATTTTCACCTGGAATATGGTATTGTATACCGAATCAGAGGAAAATCGCCTCGAATTGAGAGCTGAAAAGGCTCTTATCGCCAGCACATACCTGGCATGGATATTGCAATATAATTACCATAGACGGTAATTGGAGGATAATATGGGTATTTTCACAAGATTTATGGATATCGTGAATTCCAATATAAATGCGCTGCTCGACAAAGCAGAGGATCCGGAAAAAATGATCCGGCTGATGATGCAGGAAATGGAGGACACTCTTGTGGATCTCAAATCATCCTGTGCAGCCAAGATCGCCTCCCGGTCCCGCGTGACCAGAGAGCAGGAAGATCTGGAAAGAAAAGTGACCCGCTGGACCGAAAGGGCGCAGCTGGCCGTGGAAAAAGGCCGGGACGATCTGGCCAGAGAAGCTCTGATCGAAAAAAAAGAAGCCCAGGCTGGTCTGGATGAACTGAACCGCGAGCTCGAACACTTGAATCAGATAATCGATGAGTGTAAAAATAACATAGTTCTCATAGAAGATAAGCTGCAGACTGTCATACAGAAGCACAAGGCGCTGATCCGCAGAGGCAAAGAAGCCAAAGAGAAAACGAAAGTCAATAAGGTCATGCGCGAAGCCTCCGGTTCGGGAGTGATGTCCAGGTTCAATGAACTGGAAAACCGGATAGAGAGAATGGAATCCGATGCCGAAGTGTCGGGATTCGGAGCCTCCAGCTCACTTGAGAACGAGTTCAGCAAACTGGAAGCCGGCGATGAAGTCGATGACGAACTGACCGAACTGAAAAAAACAGTAAAGAAAACTAAACCGGAATAGGAAAATTGATTATGGGCGTTGAGTATATTGGAGTTTTCATACCGATTATCTTTATGATCTGTATCACCGTAATCATACTCAACAAGCAGAATTCCAGAAAGTCCAACAGCAGAGACAGGGAATCACTTGATGAGATGTATTACGCCATAAAAGACATGAAAAAAAGGATAAGCAATCTGGAAACCATCCTTTACGAACGGGAACAAAGGAGATAAGCATGGCACAGGACAGACTTTACCGATCGAGGAACGGCATGATCTTCGGTGTCTGCCAGGGAATCGCCGACTGGAGAGATCTTCCTGTTGGGTACATCAGGCTGGGTGTGGTAATCGCTCTGGTCATGACCGGTTTTTTCCCGGTGGGAGTTCTTTATATCGCAGCGGGAATGCTCCTTCCTGTAGAACCCAGAGAAGGCAGAGGCGATTACTACGAACGCGATGCCCGGGGACGACGGGAATACAGACGAGAAGATCGGAAAGAACATCGCCGGGAACGAAACGGCGGATTCTCTTTTGACGATATCAGAGAAGAATTTGAAGATCTTTCCTCCCGGGTCAACCGGATGGAAGATGAGGTAATTGATAAAGAAAAAGAGTGGGAAAAGCGTTTCAAAGAAGATTCATGATCTCAAACTTTAATTTAGATACGCGGCGGCCGGTTTCCGGCCGTCTTTTTTTATGCCCCGTCAGCGGCAATTGCCCTTTTAAACCCATCATTCTATAATTCTCCTTATGAAAACAATTGTACTGGCGGAAAAACCAAGTGTCGGCCGCGAGCTGGCCAGGGTTTTAAAATGCGACAAAAAGACCAAGAGCTTCTGTGAAGGAAGAGACTATATCGTGACCTGGGCCATGGGGCACCTTGTCGAACTGGCCGATCCCGGAGAATACGATGATAAATACCAGAAATGGGATCTGAATACCCTTCCCATGCTTCCCGAAAAGATGAAACACAAAGTGATCCGTAAAACATCACATCAGTTCCGGACCGTTCAGGGAATCCTTAAAAGAAAAGATGTGAACCGCCTTGTTATCGCCACCGATGCGGGACGGGAAGGAGAGCTTGTTGCCCGATGGATCATGCGTCTCTCCGGCTGGAAGGGAGAAACCCACAGACTATGGATCAGCTCCCAGACCGATCAGGCCATCAGGGAGGGATTCAAAAATCTGAAACCGGGAAAGGATTATGTGAATCTCTTTCACTCCGCAGAAGCGCGGGCTGAAGCTGACTGGCTGGTGGGACTCAATATAACGAGAGCCCTGAGCTGCAGGTACGACACGAGGCTTTCGGCGGGAAGAGTTCAGACCCCGACGCTGGCCATGCTGGTTCGCCGCGAAGAGGAAAGAGATAATTTCGAACCTCAGGAATACTGGACCGTGGAAGCCGACCTGGGAGCTTTCTCGGCCCAATGGCGAAGCGATAAAGGAGTTAACCGGTTCAACAGTTACGATAAAGCCCTGGCTCTGGCTTCAAAAATGGAGAACAGAGAAGCTCTTATTGTGGAAATCAGCAAGAAGTCAAAAAGCGAAGCGCCACCGAAAGCCTATGATCTGACGGAACAGCAGAGAGATGGAAACCGCTATCTGGGGTTTTCCGCCAAGAAGACCCTTCAGGTCCTCCAGGGATTGTACGAAAGACACAAATACGTCACCTATCCCAGAACCGACTCCCGCCATATCACAACCGACATGGTCCCGACGCTGAAAGACCGTCTGAAAGCTGTCAGGGAAACGGCATACAGGGATCAGATAAATATGCTGTTGAAATCCGAATTGAAAACGGATAAGAACTTTGTGGATAACAACCGCGTTTCGGATCACCATGCCATCATCCCCACAGAGGAAAAAGCAGACCTCAAAAACCTGAGCGTCGAAGAAAAGCAGCTCTTTGACCTGATTGTCCGCCGGTTTGTCGTTGTTCTGTCCGAGCCGTACCGCTATGAAAGCATCGCCATGACCCTGGAGATTAATGGTGAGAAGGTCTACGCGAGAGGCAGCCGCACTCTGGAGAAAGGCTGGAAGAGCATCGACAGGCAGTCGGGCTACACCGAAATGGAAGACGATTCGGCGATGCCTGATCAGGCTCTATCCGATTATGTAAAGGGCGATAAATTCCCGGTCAAATCTGTCAGCACCCGGAAAGGCCTGACAAAAGCGCCGGCCCGCTATACCGAAGCAACTCTACTGACGGCTATGGAAAATCCTTCAAGATTTGTTTCTGATAAAAAACTCAAAGAGACAATCCGCCAGGGGGGACTGGGAACTCCGGCAACCCGTGCCGATATCATCGAAAAACTTCTCTCATCCTATTATATAGACAGAAAGGGAAAGGAACTGGTTCCCACGGCAGTTGGAATCGAACTGATCCGAATTGTCCCGGAAATGTTAAAATCGCCGGAGCTGACGGCTCAGTGGGAACAGCGCTTCACCGACATCGCCGAAGGCCGGGAACAGACAAAAAACTTTATCGGCGAAATCCGGGAGGAGACAAAAAGAATTGTATCCGATGTGAAGAACAGCAAACTGACGTACGAGCCCAAAAACCTCAGCAGGAAAGACTGCCCCATGTGCGGAAAAAAACTGATGGAAATCCATGATAAAAAAGGGAACCCCAAATTTGTCTGTCAGTCCCTGGCCTGCGGCTACGAAGACGAACCGGAAAGAAGCAGCGACCCCTACCGGCGACAGGGAAGAAAAGAGAGAGCCATGAATTCCCGGCTTGTCAGTCAGTACAGCAGCAAAGAGAAGGACACGATGACTCTGGGAGAAATGCTCAAGGCGCAGATGAAAAAACAGCAATGACCCGTTGCTTTTCCACGGTTGGAAAATTACACTTTATAGTGAAATAAAACCGAAAGGGAAAGGACTGTGCATATCAACCATATGCTGATAGTTGATGATTCTCTCGTGGCGAGAATGCTGCTGAAAAAGTGTCTCGGCGAGGGTTTTGTTCTCTACGAAGCGGAAACAGGGGAAGAGGGGCTGGATCTTTTCCGGTCGATTAACATGGATCTTGTTTTTCTCGATCTGAACATGCCCGGCATGGGGGGATTTGAAACCCTGAAAGCCATGATCAGATTCAATCCCCAGGCAAAAATCGCCGTCATTTCCGCGGACAGACAGGTCTCGACAATCATGAGCTGCGTGACCGCCGGAGCCTGCACCGTCCTGAAAAAACCGCCCCGCGAAGAGAGCATCCAGAAAACCATACACGCCCTTGAAACCGGGGAGGATCTACTGATTGAGGGGATTCAGAATGAGTGATGCGGGAATCCCCCTTTTCAGCAACATGGAAAAACAGATCCTCCAGGAGATCATGAATATCGCTTTCGGATCGGCATCGGGAGATCTGGAGAACATAATCGGCCTATCTGTCATTCTCCATATACCGGAAGTGATAATTCTCCCTGCCGATGAACTGGCGGGCTTTCTCGCAAGCAATCTCCCGCTGAACGAAAATAGCTCTGTCGTGGAACAAGCTTTCAAGGGGAACTTTTCAGGTTCCGCCCTTCTCCTCTTTCCCGACGAGATACAGCCCCGTTTCCTGGCAGCTCTGAGCGGACATAAAAACCTGTCAGAGGAAGGCGAGGCTGACAGGGAGAGAATCAGGGAAGAAGTCTTTCTTGAAATCGGCAACATTCTGATCGGAACCACCGTCGGTAAAATAACGGAACTGCTGAAAACATCCGTCACCTATAAATCGCCGGAAACCGCGACGGGAAAAATGGAAGACTTCAAACACATTCCCGGTCATTTCAAAGAGAACAGCAGCGCTATTATCCTGAAGACATATTTCTCTTTTAAGGATCACGGACTGAAAGGGACCATGATGATCGTAACAAGCCATAAGTCCGTCATCTGGATGAAGAACGCTCTCAACTCTTTCCTGGAAGCCTACCGCTGAAAGACCAGTGGAATACGTGAAGACATAGTTATACAATAATAAGTGCAGCTCGATTATCCCGGTCATGTAATTCAAACAGAAAGGGGATCTGATGGCAGAAGAAAGGCTTGTCAGTTTTCTCAACCAGAACGGGATTTCTGACGTCCTTTTTTACTTCGCTCCCGAGGAGGAGGACCGCTCTTCCTGATCAGGCATTTATCTCCGTTTCCTATAAGATCTTCTCTTCCGCACAGTTTGAGAGCCTCTTCCACGAGCTGCCGGTTCTGCGGTTTGCCGTACTGGAGAAGAGCCCTCTGCATGGCTTTCTCCCGGGGATTCTCGACGACATGAATCTTCTTCATGGTCAGAGGATCATACCCCGAATAGAACATGGCTGTGGACAGGGTCCCGGGGGTGGGAATAAAATCCTGAACCTGGTCGGCCCGGAGCCCCGTATCGCGCAGGTATTCCGCCAGCTCCACCGCATCTTCCAGGGTCGATCCGGGGTGGGATGAGATGAGATAAGGGACCAGGAACTGCTTCTTTCCCTCTTCATCATTAATTTCCTTAAACCTCTTTCTGAACCGGTCAAAGATGTCTTTCCCCGGTTTCCCCATTATGGTCAGGACTTTGTCGGAAATATGCTCGGGCGCGACTTTCAACTGGCCGCTGATATGGTGGCGGACCAGCTCGCGGAAAAAGCTCTCATCTTTATCGAGAAGAAGATAGTCGTAGCGGATCCCCGACCGGATAAAAACCTTTTTAATACCGTCGAGTGCTCTCAGTTCCCTGAGAAGTTCGAGATAATCGCCATGATCCACCTCGATAGCCGGACAGGGAACGGGAGAGAGACAGGACTTCTCCGGGCATGCCCCTTTCGTTTCCTGCCTGGAGCAGGCCGGTTTGCGGAAATTGGCCGTCGGTCCCCCCACATCGTGAATATACCCTTTAAAACGGCTGTCAGCGAGAAAACCCGATGCTTCGCGGACAAGAGACCCGCGGCTCCGGGAGCTGATGATCCGTCCCTGATGAAAATTGAGCGCACAGAAGCTGCAGCCGCCGAAGCAGCCCCGGCTGCTGGCCAGACTGAAGAGAACTTCTTCCAGAGCTTTGACTTCCCCCTCCTGTGCATAGGAGGGATGAACGTCCCTCCGGAACGGCAGCTCGTACACATCATCGAGCTCCTCTTCCTTCAAAGGGAAGGCCGCGGGATTCTGCACGACGAATTCTCCGCCATATGATTCGACAAGAGTTTTCCCCCGAAAAGGGTCTGTGTTGAGATATTGGGTTTGAAAAGAGCGGGCGAAGGTTTTTTTGTCGCTGCCGATCTCTTTGAAAGTAGGGAGAAAAATGACTGCTGCGGGATCGGGTTTTTCCTCTGTGCGGTAAACCGTGCCCCTGACTTCCCGGATCTCCCCGATTCGGATGCCCCGATCCATAAGCCGGGCAATTTCCACGATCTGGTGCTCACCCATGCCGTAAACAAGCAGATCGGCTTTCGAGTCGAGCAGTATGGAACGCCGCAATTTGCCGGACCAGTAATCGTAATGGGCCAGCCTCCGCAGGGAGGCTTCCATACCTCCTAGAATAACGGGCATTTTTTTAAAAGCCTGCTTGACCGCGGCGCAATAGACAATCGCGGCTCTGTCGGGACGGCGGCCTGTTGCCCCCCCGGGACTGTAGACATCGCTGTTTCTCGGTTTTCTCGCCGCCGTATAATTGGAGACCATGGAGTCCATATTACCTCCCGTTACGAGAAAAGCGAGGCGCGGCCTGCCGAACTCCCGGAAAGCCCCGGGATTTTTCCAGTTCGGCTGAGCCAGAATGGCCACGCGGAACCCCTCTTTATCGAGAGCACGGGCTATGAGAGCCGCTCCGAAAGAGGGGTGATCCACATAGGCATCGCCGGTAACCAGTATAAAATCGGGACGGTCCCAGCCCAGATCTTCCATTTCTGCTCTATTCAAAGGGAGAAAACTCTCAGTCATAGGGGGACTATAACAAAGATTTCTCAAAAAAAACTATTACTTATAGCCCCATCATTCGATAATTAATGAGATGGAAGACAGCAGACCCCTTAAAACATTACTCGTAATCCTTTTCGCAATTATCATCGCCGTTATAGTCACGATGATTTTCTTTCTGAGAGACAAGACGACTTACGGTCTACCTGTTGAATTCGCCGCTTCGAATGAAAAAACGGATGCAGTCGCCCCCGGAGAACCTGCCGGAGAGGAACCGGCGGAGGATCCCTTTGAGACCCCGGCCGTTCCGGAACGCTATATCGTCGACCATCATACCGTCGTGAAGGACGAATCCTTTTCCCTGGTCACAGGGATCTACTGGGACGATGTCTATCTCTGGCCCGATCTCTATATCCGCAATGACATGAAATCCGATGACCCCGACATCATCTACCCCGATGAAATCATTGATATTTACAACCGCCTGGGTCATGGCAACCTCTACAACGATATCGAAAAAGACGAGATTCTCAAGGCCTATATCGAGGTATACGACATCTACAAAAAACTGGGTCCGGAAAAGGAAAACTCCGTATGGGCCCTTCTCTACAGCGGAGCCAAATACGATCACGATTTCCTCGATCTTTTCAGCGACCGCATAGATCCGGCCGATAAAGCCATGGCTCAGAAATACATCGATGAAGAGGGTTATCTGGACTGATCTTACCGGTCGAAATCCGATTTGCTCTCCACCATGACCGGTTCTCCCGTAAAGGGGTGCCGGAAAACCAGTGAAAATGCATGAAGCATCAGTTCTCCCATGACCGATTCTCCGGTATCCTCATCGTAGAGGCGGTCTCCGATTATGGGATGGCCGATCGATGCGAGATGAACTCTCAGCTGATGGGTCCGGCCGGTTTCCGGAAAGAGATCCAGTTCAGTCCACCCCGCCCCCCGAAACAAGACTTTCCAGCGCGTTACAGCCTTCTTGCCCATTTCACGGTCGACCATCTGTCTGGGCCTGTTTTCCCAGTCGGCCCGGAGCGGCAGGTTGATAAGCCCTTCCTCTTCGCCGAAATTCCCCCTGACCCGGGCTCTGTAGATTTTCTCAATGGCACGGGACTCAAAGATACGGCCCATCGCCCTCTGCGCTTCCGCTGACCGGGCGATGACGACGAGTCCCGATGTGGGTTGATCGAGACGGTGCACATTGTAAACCTCTCCCAGCCATTGTGCCGCTCGGGACATAAGGCAGTTCTGTTTTTCCGGACCTCTTCCGGGAACTGTCAGTTCCTCCCGCTCCTTGCGGACGATGAAAAACCATTTGTCTTCAAAAAGCACTTCGGGACGGGAATCCGGTTCAAATTGTTTCAATAGCGCAAATCTCCCCTTCTAGACGTGGAGCCGACATAGTTTTACAATTCTCCTGTATGGATAAAAAAGACAGGATGGCCCCTTTCAGGGACAATCATACCTATAAGAAACTGAATGGTGAAGAGCGGAAATTCATCTCCCGCCTATCCGATGATTTTCTCCTGACATTTCAGGATATCAAAATACTCATAGATTTAGCACGGGATCTGGCGATATGGGATGAAGGCACATTGTCCGATTACTGGATCGTTCCGGAAGAACCGGGTCTGAAAGGCAAACAGCTGAAGCAGCATATGATGAACCGCATCAAGGGTGCGTGGGAAGACCTTAAAAAGAACCCGAACGATTACTCCCGATTTACCGGCAAAACCGACAGTACGGGAAAAACGGATTTTGTCACTCTGGAAAGCGAAGGCACCATACTAGGTGCCTGTCCCGTAGCCTCGGAAAAAACACGGTGCTGCAATCTGAAGACCCTGGACGTTGTTCTCAACTGCGGTTTCGACTGTACCTACTGTTCCATACAGTCCTTTTTTGACAAGGACCGCGTTTATTTTCACAGCAATCTCGATGAAAAGCTCCGAAGTCTCGATCTCGACCCCTCTAAAAAATATCACATCGGAACAGGGCAGTCTTCCGATTCCCTGATGTGGGGAAACCGGGAGGGCCTCCTCGATAAACTCAACCGTTTCGCCGGAGAAAACAGCAATGTGATTCTCGAGCTGAAAACCAAATCGAGAAATATCTCCTGGCTCCTGGAAAACGATGTCTCCCCCAACATTTTTGCCACATGGTCACTGAACACGCCGGTCATTGCCGAAAAGGAGGAACACTTTACGGCGTCACTGAACCAGCGCCTTGAAAGCGCCCGCAAAGTCGCCGACAGAGGCATACCCGTGGGGTTCCATTTTCATCCCATCGTACATTACAGGGGCTGGGCGGAGGACTACACCGCCATAACGGCGTCCATTCAGGAAATGTTTTCGCCCGACGAAGTAGCGCTCATATCTCTGGGAACCCTGACCTACATCAAACCGGTCATCCGCAAAATCAGGGACAGGGAAATGAAAAGTAAAATTCTGGAAATGCCTCTGGTCGATGCGGGAGGAAAGCTGTCCTACCCGCTCGAGATCAAAAGAGAATTGTTCTCAACCCTCTACGACAGCTTCTCTTCGGACTGGAAGAGCCGTGTTTTCTTCTATCTCTGCATGGAGGACCAGTCTCTCTGGGAACCGCTCTTCGGCAGAAGCTATAAAGACAATGAAGAGTTCGAAAGGGATATGATCGAATCGTATTTCAAAAAGGTCAGGCGATGAAGATACTGCTGATAACGCCGCCTTTCACGCAGCTCAACACGCCATATCCCGCCACAGCTTATCTCAAACCGATACTGGAAAGAGAGGGATACAATGTCAGGCAGATCGATCTGGGGAATCTGACGGCCCGGAGGATTTTTTCCTTTTCCGGTTTAATACGGCTCTTCGATGATCTGGAAACGCGCTACAGCCGGGGAGAATACGCCGGTCTGGATCGTTTTTTTTCACTCAGGGATGTTTATTTATCGACGATCGACGCAGTAGCTTCATTTCTGAAGGGAACGAACGATTCGGCATCCTATCTGATCAACAGGCCGGGCTGGCTCCCCGAAGGAGAGAGGCTTGAAGCAGCTCGTCCGGGGAAGTCATTTGACGATGCCCGCCACAGAGCCACCTTATATCTGGAAGAGATTTCCGACATTATCACCGCCTATTGCGACAGCTCCTACGGGTTCAGCCGCTATGCTGAGAGAATAGCCCTTTCCCCGCCCTCCTTCGAACCGGTCGAAGCGGAACTGAAAAAACCCCTGTCCCTTATCCGGATATTGAGCCGGGAAATTCTGCGGGAGATTCTGGAATATGAGAAACCGGATCTCTGCGGCTTTTCCGTTCCCTTTCCGGGAAACCTGCTGGGAGCTCTCGACGGAGCCTCATTCATCAAAGAAAACTATTCAGAAATAACGACCGTTATGGGCGGCGGCTATGTCAACACGGAACTGAGAGAGCTCGATTCTCCCGCTCTTTTCCGCTATATGGATTTTGTGACCCTCGATGACGGTGAACGGCCCTTCATCAACATCTGCCGCTATATAAAAAAACAGATCTCCCTCAGTGACCTGGCCAGGACCTATGTTCTTTCAGATGAGGAATGCGTCTGTTATATCGAAGGCTCGGATAAGGACTACAGGCAGTGCGACCTTCCGGCGCCCGATTACAGCGGATTGCTGGAAGAGCCCTATTTCTCACTTCTGCCTTTTTCAAACCCGATGCACAGACTCTGGAGCGACGGGAAATGGGTTAAGATGACCCTGGCCCACGGCTGCTACTGGCACCGCTGCGCCTTCTGTGATACGAGCCTCGATTATATAAAGAGATTTGACTCCGACAAGGCGTCTTCACTAGCCGACAAAATTGAACAGCTGATTGAAAAAACCGGTCTGAGATCGTTTCACTTTGTTGATGAAGCCGCCCCTCCGTCCCTTCTGAAATCCCTGGCCATTGAGCTGATCCGGCGGAAAATATCCATAAGCTGGTGGACCAATATCCGCTTTGAAAAGAGTTTTACAGCCGATCTCTGCCGGCTTCTGGCTGCAAGCGGATGCATAGCCGTTTCGGGCGGTCTGGAAGTGGCGTCGGACCGTATGCTCGAACTGATGGACAAGGGGATGACCGTTTCCCGGGCGGCATCGGTTGCCGACTCGTTCCATTCGGCGGGCATAATGGTTCACGCCTATCTCATGTACGGCTTTCCCGGTCAGACCGTTCAGGAGATAATCGACGCGCTTGAAAATGTAAGACAGCTATTCCGGGAGAAGCTGCTCGATTCGGCCTTCTGGCACCAGTTCGCCCTGACGGCCCATAGCCCCGTCGGAGGGAATCCGGACCGGTTCGGAATAAACATAACCGGACCTCGTCACGCCGGCTTTGCACGCAATGACCTTGAATACACGGAAGGAAGAGAATACGATCCCGATCAATTCGCCGAAGGCCTTTCAGCGGCCGTCCGTTCCTATATGACGGAACAGGGGCTGGACCTTCCCGTGGGAAAATGGTTTCCCTTCAGAACCCCGAAGCCCCGGCCGAAGAGAGATTCTATAGGGCGCGCGGTCGAAGCCGGAAGGAATACCCGCGAAATTGACGACCATTCCCGTTTCATCTGGATCGGAGGCAATCCCCTTTGGAATGGAAGCCAGATGGAAATACACGATACCGATGGCGCCGAACGGATATTCATGAAAAAAAAGGACTGGATTTTTCTATCGGAACTATTGAAAATATGTCATATTAGAGATCACGGCGGCGTGACAACCGGGGAACTGGAAGATTTCTGCCGGGAGAGCGATCGGGATCTGTCAGAGCTCTTAAGATCTGACTTGTTCCGCCTTTTTTCGACTTACGGGCTGCTTATAATTTAAAACAGGAGTTTTTCATGACACTCAAAGAGAAAATCATCAATAGTCTGATCCGGGCGGCTCTCGATACGGTTTACAAAATCGACAAATCCGAACTCTCGAAGATTCCCGAAAAGGGACCGGCCATTCTTATAACCAACCATGTCAGCAATCTGGAAGGACCGCTTTTTTACGTCAACCTCAGGCCTCGGAAAACCATCGCCATGGCGAAAGCGGAACTCTTTGATAAGTTTTTTACACGGGTAATTCTCTCCACATGGGATGCCGTCCCCATAAAAAGAGGCTCGATCGACATGCAGGCCATGAAAGCCTGCTTCAAAGTTCTGGAAGAGGATAACTTCCTCTGCATAGCTCCCGAAGGGACCCGAAGCAAAACGGGTCAACTGATCAGGGGAAAAGCCGGGACGACTTTTTTCGCCACGCAGAAAAAGGTCCCGATCATTCCCATGGCTCACTGGGGTCTCCTCGATTACGAAGGATCGGAGAAAAGTCTTTTCCGGCGGAAAGTCAGAATCGCCGTGGGAAAGCCCTTTTATGTGGAGAAGAAGGAACCGGGAAAAATAACAAGTGAAGACCGCCAGAAAATGGCCGATGAGATGATGTATCAGATTGCGGCCTGTCTGCCCGAGGAACTGCGCGGCTACTACGGTGATATGACAAAGGCCACAACCGAATATATTACGTTTATGTAAAAGGAAAGGAAACCAAAATGAATCCACAGGCTGAACTGCTCAACCGGGCGATCTCCGAAGCCAATCCTGTCGTGTTCGAGCTGCTCTCGGAAAAGGGCAGGAACATCTATTTCCCCGCAAAAGGCCTGGTACGCCAGGGTCTCGATGCCAGCACGAAAAGAATAAACGCTTCGATCGGAATGGCAATGGAGGATGACGGATCCCCGCTGCGTCTCAAAGCGATCGACAGCAAACTGAATATGCCTCCCGAAGAGGCTTTCCCCTATGCATCCAGTTACGGGAAAGCGGAACTTCGCGATATATGGAAAAACATCATCAGGGAAAAAAACCCGAGCCTGGGAGATCATCCCATCACCCGGCCGGTGGTAACCCATGCCCTCACCCACGGCCTTAGTATGGCCGGTTATCTCTTCGTCGATGAGGGCGATGAAATTATCATGCCGGACCTCTTCTGGGGAAACTACAGGCTTCTCTTCGAAAACGCCTATGGCGGCATATTGAGCTTCTTTCCCCTTTTTGAAGGGAGCGGTTTCAATACGGCCGGACTGGAAAGCAAACTGAACAGTCCCGGAGAGAAAAAAATCCTCCTTCTCAACTTTCCCAATAATCCCACAGGATACACACCCACCGAAGAAGAGGTCGGGGAAATTGTCGCCATCGTCAACAGAGCTGCCGAATCAGGAAAGAAAATCGTCATGATTACAGACGACGCCTATTTCGGGCTGGTTTACGAACCGGGAGTCTTCAGGGAATCCATATTCGCTCCTCTGGCGGCCCTTCATAAAAACGTACTGGCCGTCAAAGTGGATGGAGCGACAAAAGAGGATTACGCCTGGGGATTCCGCGTCGGGTTTATCACCTTCTCCAATAAACTGATGAATGAGGGAATGGCCAAAGCCCTTGAAGACAAAGCAGCCGGCGCCGTCAGAGGCAACGTATCGAACTGCGCCCATCTCTCGCAGTCCCTTCTTCATGCCGCCTATAAATCTCCCGACTACAGGGAAGACAAAGAACGGAAGTTCGCCCTTCTGAAGAAAAGGTATGAAAGAGTCAGGGAAATTCTCGCATCCCGATACGCTTCCAGCGATCTCTTCGATATCGTTCCCAACAATTCAGGATATTTCATGTGTCTGAAGCTGAAAGGCATTGATGCGGAGGACGTGAGACAGCGGCTTCTCAACCACTACGACACGGGGGTTATGGCCATCGGGGATCTTATCCGCGTAGCCTATTCCTCGCTCCCGACAGATTTGATCGAGCAATTATTTGAAAATATTAATAATGCCTGTAAAGATGTAAAAAATTAAAGAATTTTTATTATCTATGTTATAGAATGAAACTGTAATTTTTATTAAAAGGAATAATAAATGAAAAAAGTACTACTTATGACCATTGCTCTTATTCTGACAAGCGGAATGCTTTTTGCCGATGGAAAACGTGTCGAATCACGAAGTCTCAGCGGCCAGCCGGCTGTTGGAAAATTAAAAATGGGAGTTGTTGTCGGAACAGACAATGCTTACACATTAGGGATTAGAACTTCTGATTCTTTTGAAATCAACGGCGTGCTGGGGTATGGACTAAATTCCAGAGCAGCCGGTTTTCTGGTGGGAGCCAATGCTCTATTTACAATCGCCGACATCAATATCAACGGACAGATATTTCCTCTTTCTGTCGGACCTGCGGTTAATGCCATTTTTGGCGTAGGTTATAACCCAACCAATATTTATACTTATACATCTCTCAATTCTCTGTTCGGCGTAGACATTGAAGCGCTGGCTCTTGTCAGATGGGAGTACTCTTTCCAGCAGATTCCCATTAACCTTTTCGTTGAAGCCGGTGCCGGCCTTTCATTCGGTTCTTTCGGTTTCGGATTCGGGTTCCAGAGCAACTTCGGAGCTAGATGGATTTTCTAATTGCATCGTTTTTCTGTAATTGAAAAAGCTGTCCGTTTTTCCGGACAGCTTTTTTTTATTAAGAGAACAATCAGTGTAAAAAAAGGGAGGCGAAAACTGGAATCATTTCCATGCCTCTCTCATCCCCCTACCCCTTCTCCCATAGGAGATGGGGAGATTTTGATTCAAGGAAAGAGGAGCTGTCCGGATTAATGCGACAGCCCCTGAATATCAGCTCAGCCTCTGTATAGAGGATCGAGCCCCAGAGTCCCCTTGATCTTCTCAAGAAACTTCGGATCCTTCACCTCTTTCAGTTCAGCTTTCACCTTCTGCACTCTCGAAGGAATCCCCAGCTTCATAGCTTCATCGCGGTGTCTCTCCTGAGTCAGGAATTTCTCCATATAGGCGATGCTTCTCTCAATCTGAGCGATCCTGTTCTCCTGATAGCGGACCAGTCTCTCTTTGTACCAGTCGCTTCCCAGAACGTATTCCCTGTCGAAGAGCTTCCGGATTTCCGGATCTTCAGCGGTTTTCCCTTCATAGCTGCCTTCAGCCATAATATGGAGAATGGCTTTAAGGGGAGGAATGGCTCCTTCCACGCTGCCGTCTTCCACATAGGCTTTGGCCACTTTCTGCTGGGCTTCGCAGATATTGTTGATGCCGTCCACATAGTCTTCCAGACTCTGCAGTTCCGGTTTGAGCATATCTTCGTTGAACACGACCTCGGGGTTGTCGAAGAGGCGTCCCATATAGGCGGACAGGAATTCTTTCGTGAGCCTGAATCCCAGACGGCTTCCCAGCACTTTCTTTCCTTTGAATTCGAAGTCGTCGACCTTCTCCATAAATCCCTCTTTGATGAGGTTGTAGGGGTCTCTCTCCTCTTCGGACATGCGGCTCCAGAGTTCG
>JAFGXR010000077.1 GCA_016936555.1 Spirochaetales bacterium
GAATGATAAATTATCAGGTGCTCTGATGTAGACAATATTACAATAACCTTATATATATTTATCAAATTATCCACCCCTGCCATCTTCAGGGGTGTTTTTTATGATTCATCAAAAAAATAGAGGTTATAAATAGATGAAAGAGAGCTTCGAAGTGGATGGCGTCTGCACATCCCGCATTGACATAGAGCTGGATGGCAGCATTATAAAAAGTGTGAATTTTCACAGAGGCTGTCCCGGGAATCTCCTCGGGATTTCAAAACTGGTTAAAGGGATGGAAGCCGGTAAGGTCATTAAAATGTTCGACGGATCCCCCTGCGGTATCCGGCCGACCTCATGCCCCGACCAGCTGGCTAAATCTCTCAAAGCCATGATTTCATCAAAAGCCTGCTGCGCCTGATCATTTGAAAATAGGTGCGGCAAAAGCGGTATTATATTGTTCCCTTGATCCCTGGCCCTGTATCCCCCGCCCTCTCCTTCAGAGAGAGGAACAGGCTGGGGGGGCATTCAGGAATTTTGCCCCCCTTTTTTATTGCTATTCTTTTATTCCCGTCCTTTGTACTCAAGGTAGTCAAAGTCGGCATAATGCCTGCGTCCCGAAACATCCCATGAACCGACACCCACGAAAGTCCCCGTAAATCCCATAGGTTTTACATAATCGTCTGAAAGCTTCGAGGCATCATATTCAGGTCCGATTTTATGCCAGGTCTCTCCGTCGAGAGAATAGGAGAACTGCATTTTCCGGTAATCCGTGTCGATTCCAAGATGCACCGGTCCTTCGGGCAGCGGAATTTCATTTTCTCCCAGGGGCAGATTCAGATGATTGAGATCATAGGAAATAATCCCCAAAGTCCTCCTGCCCTCATGATCGCTGATTCTGAGAATGTGCTGCATTGTCTCATCATAACGGACAATAAGCCCTGCAAACTGCTGAAAACTATCGCATTTATAGTCCGTTACGGTCCGGGCTGACCATGAAAAGTGCTGGACCCGTCTGACAGCCATAGCCTGATTGAACCGGCTGATCGGAGATTCCTTCCCGTAGATTCGGAGCCATCCTTTCCTTTCGGTCAGAGAGAGATTGTTCCCGGCCGGCACTCTGAGAGTATTGAGTTTGGCGTCAATCGACGGTCCGTCGAAATCATCGCGCCAGCTCTCGCCTCTGTCATGCTTATCCAGGGCGGCAACGCCCTCCTTCATGGAAAAAAAGACGATCTCCGATGCTCCCGTTCCTTCGAGATAGGGCCAGTCATCGTCCTTCCAGATAATTTTCTGAAGAGCCGTTTCCCTTCCCAGGGGACAATTGGAAGTCCCGTCCAGAGGCCTGCCCGATAGATGGGCCAGGATCCACTCGCTCTCAGTCCAGGAAGCCATGCTTCCATGACCGGCTTTCTGTAATCCCTTATGAAACGCTCCGGGCATCAGGGCATAACCCTTCTGGTCGCCGGACGTCTCGAAAAGGGCTCTGTCGGCCAGCGAAGTCAAGAGATGCTTGTCCGGGTGGAGCTCATAAGGGCCTTCAAGGCTGCGGCTGCGCGCGAGTGTCACCGCATGCATATAGGACGTTCCCCCTTCGGCCGTCATGAGATAATACCAGCCGTTTCTCTTATACAGATGGGGAGCTTCGGTCAATCTGAGATCGGTCCCTTTGAAAATATTGGTTATGGGACCGACAAGCCTATTTTCCTTCTCATCGAACTGCTGCAGAACGATACCGGAAAAGCTGTGATTCCATGGGCGGTAGTCCCACTGAACATTGACAAACCATTTTTTTCCGTCATCATCGTGAAAGAGAGAGGGGTCGAAGCCCGATGAGTTGAGGTAGACGGGATCGGACCAGGGACCGTCTATTGAAGAGGCGGTTGTCAGATAATTGTGCGTGTCCTTGAATCCGTCGGTATTTTCCGCGCCGGTCCAACCCTTGACATCTGTAAAGATAAGATAGAATTTTCCCTTGTCGTAGCTTAGGCAGGGAGCCCAGATTCCGCCGGAAGGAGGATTGCCCGCCATATCGAGCTGACTTTTTCTGGTCAGCGCATAGGTACAGAAATCCCACTTCTGGAGATTGCTGCTCCTGTAAATTGCGACTCCCGGGAAATATTCAAAAGTACTTGTAGCAATAAAATAGTCATTTCCGACCCGGCAAATGGAAGGATCGGGATGAAATCCCGCCAGGACGGGATTCATCACTTCAACGGAGTTTTTATTGTTCATATTGGATCTATCCTTTAACCGCTCCTACGGTCAGGCCGCTGATGATTCTTTTCGAGAATGTTATTACCACCAGCAGGATGGGAATAATCGAGATGGTCACTCCCAGATAAATAGCGCCGAAATTCATCTCATAGAGTCCACGGATATTGGAGACAACAACGGGCATGGGGAATTTATCAGCCGAATTGAGCAGGACAAGAGGACCGATGAGATCATTCCACTTGGATATGAAAGTGAATATCGACATAGTGGCGATCGATGGCAGTGCCAGAGGGAAAACGATTCTCATAAAGATATAGAATTCTCCCGCACCGTCGATTATCGCCGCTTCGATCAGCGAATCCGGTATGGACGACTGAATATAGGCCCTGATGAAGAATACCATTGCCGCGTTGGCCGCCGAAGGAATTATAAGAGGCAGAAAACTGTCTATAAGTCCCAGTTTGACACAGAGATCGTAATAGCCGATCAGACCGAGCTGCTGCGGAACCATCATGGTTCCGAGAATCAGCCAGAAAAAGGCCTCTTTTCCCTTAAAGCGGAACTTCGCGAAACCGTAAGCTGTCAGAGTGCTGAAAAAAGCGGAGAGTAACACCGAAGGCACAGCGATGATTGTGCTGCTTAAAAAACCTCTCCAGATATCCACTTTGCCCTGAATAATTTCGTAGTTGTCGAGAATAGCGGAACCGGGAGTCAGCCAGACCCTCTGGGAAATCTCAACCGTGGTATGGGTCGAGTTTATTATCATCATGTAAAAAGGAACGATTGCCAGAGCGGCCAGCAGAATAAGGAAAGTATAAAGAGCGATACTCTCGCTCCTTTTTCTCTTATAAATCATATTTCATCGTCTCCTTTCTGTTTTTTCCCTGATATCAGCTTGAAGGAGATGATTGAGAAAAACAGTATCATAAAGAACAGAGTGTAGGCAACCGATGCGGCATAGCCGATATTGAAGTTCTTGAAAGCCTGATTATAGAGATAGAGAACCATAGTCGTTATAGCGTTGTCAGGAGCTCCCCGCCCGTTTGTCAGCACCCTGGGGATATCAAAGATCTGCAATCCTCCGATCAGGGATGTGATAACGATGTAGAGAAGTATGGGGCGGAGAAGCGGAAGTGTAATCCTGAAAAAAGTCTGAACTTTTCCCGCTCCGTCGATAAAAGCCGCTTCGTAGAGTTCTCCGGAAATAGAACTCAATCCAGCCATGACGATGATGGCGGTGTTTCCGAACCACATCCACCATTGGATAAAAGCGACGGAACCTCTGGCCATGCCGGATTTCGAAAGCCAGTTTATCGGTTCATCGATAATCTTCATAGTAAGCAGAACATGATTCAGCGTACCGGTCTGCCAATCGAGAAGAACGGCGAACAGTACACCGATGGAAGCTGCCGTGACGAGATTGGGCAAAAAGAAAATAGTTCTGAAAGCATCTTTTCCCCAGACCTGCCATTCATAGAGAATGACGGCCAGTCCCAGCGCGAATATCATCTGGGGAATGAAACCGAGCAGCCACATGAACCAGGTATTGAATATGGACTTGAGAAAAATCTCGTTCGTCAGGAGTCTCTCATAATTGGCAATACCGACGAATTTGTTTTCAAACATATTCAGCGGTGCAGTAAAACTCAGATTCAAAGTGGAAATGATCGGGTATATCTGAAATGTCAGCATGACAAGAAAGAAAGGAAGTATAAAAAGATATCCCTTATTGTTCCGATTCTTAAAAAAGGCAAATTTTCTACCGGACATAGATAAACTCCTACTGTTAGTAAATGAAAAAGGTTTCCCCGGGCCGACAAGAAGACCGCCCGGGGGAACCTGCATTTTGATCAGAAGGTTAAGGGGAAATTAACGACCTTCAAATACTACTTTAACATCGGGGAGAATATCAGCCATGGCGGTTACGAAACCATCCATTGCTTCCTGTTTGGTTTTCTCGCCGTTGGCGTAAAGCTCAACCTGATCTCCCCAGGCATTTTCGATCTGGAAATCCCAGGGTCCGACTCTGGAAACATCGATTTTCTTAACTTCGTTATAGAAGTATTCGTAATGGTTCTGGCCGCCCAGGAAAGGATCGGCGAAGTCGTCTTTGATCTCTTTGACAACGTTCAGGTTTCCAACGAAGTCACCAGTCTTTTCCGCCCAGTATTTGGCGAATTCGGGATCGGAACCGATGTGCTTGACAAAAGCCCATGCAAGGTCTTTCTTCTCGCTGAACCGGCTGATACCGATGTAAGTTCCACCCCAGCTGTATGCTGCGGGAGGTACGCAGAGTCCCCAGTCTCCGGAGAATTCTTTTTCACCGTTACTGGCTTCCGGCTCGGCATTGGGCTTGAGAACGTAGTGGAGTCCCCATGTAGGAAGAATATAGGTAAATACGGAAGCGTCAGCCATTCCGGAGAACCACGCGGGGGACCATGTGCCGACTCCGCCTTCCACTTTGTTGGTTCTCATATCCTTAGCCAGCTCCATGTACTCGATAAGAGAACCGGGAACCGTGAGAGTATTGTCAACGACATAGGGTACTTTTCTCTGATTGTAAATGAACTGAGCCATATCGGTGTAACCGGAAACGAGGAATTTTTCTCCGTTGTATTTTTCTTTGATCATCTCGCCCAGCTCATAGTACTTGTTGATATCGCTTGTCCATTTTGAAACTTCAGCGGGATCATCTGTTCCGAGAACCTCTTTGGCAATGCTTCTTCTGTAGAACATCGCTCCGGGAGTCGCCTGCCAGGAAAGGGCCGTCATTTTGCCATTGGCATCTCTGGAGAGACCTACTACATAGGGTACCAGATTGTCTTTCAGCTCTTCGGCGTTATAGGGCGCGTCGGAAATGGGTTCCCAGAATCCGGCTTCGACGAACTGTCTGAAGAATGCGGCTTCACCGGTGAATACATCAGGAACGGCATCTCTGGATCTGAGAGTCGTAACCAGCTTGTTCAGATAAACTTCATCCTGATTGGGGATTACAACGTATTCTACTTCGATATTGGGATACTTCTGATTGAAATGCTCAATCATTCCCCCTACTTCATCAGTAAAAGACCATACAACGATTTTTCCGCTCATTTCGGCGGGGTTCTGTGATACAGCGGCCTCTTCCTGACCACCGGTTGCGAATACCGGCAGAGCCGTTACGAGCAGTAAAGCCGCGAGTGCCATCATCTTTGTTCTGATAGACATTAAATTCCTCCTACTTTTTCAACCATTTGTATCTATTTGTGATACATGTAATGATATTTTCATGCTATCATGTACAAATTGACCTGTAAAGAATTATTTGTATCTTTTTACAATACAGGAATTCAGAGGCACGGAGATGATATGAAACCGAAGAGCAGTCCCACTTATCTGCAGATTGAAGAGCAGATGATCACCTATTTCAGGCGGAATAATTTTTCCTATGGTGACAAACTGCCCACAGAGCACCAGCTCATGGAAGTATATGATGTGAGCAGGACAACCATACGAAAAACTCTGGAAGTACTGAAGAACAAAGGTCTCATTGATAAGAGTCAGGGCAGCGGGACTTTTTACACCGGGCGGCCCAATTCCGTTGCCGGAGGGAAGAAAGGAAAAACCCTCGGCCTGGTCAATTACTTCTTCATGGACTACATTTATACGGAAATTCTCAGAGGCATTGAAGAAGAAGCCTCTCTGGCAGGCTATTCCGTCATGATAGCCAACAGCTACAGAAGCGACGAGAAGCAATGCGAGAATATCGAGAACCTCCTGAAACAGAATGTGGACGGCCTGATTCTGGAACCGACCCACTCTCTGCAGATAAACAGCAATCATCCCATTCACCAGATTCTGGAGAAATCGGGCGTGCCCGTCGTGACGACCCATTGGGGAATCAGTTCCAAATCCCTCTCCACCGTAACTCTCGACGATGTGTATGCCGGGAAGCTGGCCGCCCGATACCTTCTCGACAAAGGCCACAGAAAAATCGCTTACATATATAAAGAAGATATTCAGGCGGGAGACGACCGCCATAAAGGATTGACATCGGAACTCAACAAATCGGGAGTTCCCCTGCAGGAGAAGTACAGATATCCCTACAACGACTTCGATGAAGAGCAGAACGGACTGCAGGGATATCTGCTGACCAGAAAGTTGATAGAGGAAAATACCGACGATCCTCCGACAGCCATTTTCTATTTTAACGACAATCTGGCCATCCAGGGATACAAGGCTCTGGCCGAACTGGGCATCAACGTACCCGAGGACATCTCCATTCTCGGTTTCGACGATCACAGCAACGCAGCCATCGTTTCGCCGCCGCTGACCACCTTCGCCCACCCTAAATACGATCTGGGAAGATGGGTCGCCAAAATTCTCATCGATGAGATTGAAAACGAATCGAAGGCCCTGCCGATGAAGCTGATTTTTGAACCCAAGCTGGTAGAGAGAGGCTCTGTTTCAAGCCTTATCTGACCGGGTAAAGAGTCGCCTATTATTGCCAAATCAGCTAAAATCCATTCCTGCCATTATTAATTCTTTATGGCTAACACTGTTTTATTTGATCGGGCCATAATAGAACCATGAAATTCACTTCTCATTTTATAACGATCATTCCCGCTGCCGCTGCCGGGTATTTTTCAGCTACGGGGAATCAGATTTCAGCTGTTGCCTCTCTGATTCATCTGAGGTCAACGAGACAATTGAAAATATGATTAAAATCTGTTCAGAGCTGCCCGATCTTTCCGCCCTGGACGGTGCTAAAAGAATTCTTCCCGAGATCAAATTCGAATGGGATCAAATCCGGACTGCCGGAGAAAAGGATCTGGACTGTATCCGGGATATTGCCCTTCAGCTGCAGCAACTGCAGAGCGGCAGATAAAGGGAACGCCCCCGTAAGGACTGCGTCAGGTGTGTACAGCGGAGTTAGACGCAGCCTTTCCAGGGACGATCCCGAATTTCCTTTATTAAAGAATTTCCTTGTAAATGTCCATCAGGTTTTTTCGGATCTCCTTAAGAGGCCCCCTGATGATCGATCGCCGGAAAGACGTGTTTTCAAGAAATGATATGGTCACCACCGATAACAGCTTTCTGACCTGATCGGGACAGGGATCGGGAGCGACCATGTAGAGTATCCTGGACTGATCGCTTTCCCCGAAATCAATGACACCCGCTTTAGGGCTGTCTACAGCTCCGGACCGGCAGTGGAGAACCCGGATCCCGTAATCTTCGAACTCGAGCGTCCCCAGATCTTCCCTTCTGCGGAAATCGGCGGAGAGAGTCTCTGCCTTTTCGGGAGAGGGAGCCAGGAAGAGGGAAAGAGAAGATATGACCTTTTCGATATCATCTTCGGGCGGCATCGAAAAGAGATTGAAATTCTGTATATGGTTAAGGATCTCATTAAATGAGACTTCATCTTCCGACAGAATCGCGTCGATTTCGGGTCCGGGTTTCAGGCTGGGAAGCAGGGCGGCAACTTCGCTTTTTATTCTGTCTTTATTCAGAGGCAGTGAAATATTGATAACGGGAACATCTATATCGCTGATGGGAAATGTCGAAATAATCAGTTCGATTCCCTTTTCGTCGATATAATCCTGCCTTATCTTGAACACAGCGGTCGCTTCGATGATATTGATCCCGATGATCTCCCTCTGGAGAACCGACTGGAGATATGAGGCGAGCCCTATCCCTTCGAAGCAGCAGACGAGACAGCGGATTCTCCTTGTGGGGATCTCTCTCTCATGGATAATCAGCGACTGAAAGAGTATGAGAAGATATTCCAGATCCCGCGGCGAGGCGGCGAGGCCGCACCGTTTGCGGAGCAGGACCGAAAGATACTTTTCTTTCTCACCCCGGTTCCACTCCTCGAGCGATGCGCTTCCCCAGTCGCCATGCCAGTAGGGTATACCGTTCTGGAGCCTGATGACCAGAGATGCGAGTGAAAGGTTTATGACCTCTTCCATATGGGTGTTCAGATAATAGAGCTGCTTGTCCAGTTCGCCGAAGTGCTCGATCAAACGGACGGACATCTCCCGGATTTCATCATCTATCATCTCATCGAAATTGCTGATCCGGACAGATTTCAAATCCCCGATCTCCAGAACCTGAAGTATCATCCCCAGCTGCGCGATCTCTCCTTCCGGTATGGAGCCGCTGACCACCTGCTCGAGCAGGCTTTCCAGTATATCCTGTGCCAGCGAGAAGAAAAGTCCGGAACAGCGGAAGCTTTCATAATGCTCAATCATGGCGCCGGACTTGATTCTGTGAACCGTCAGCTGGAGATAGAAATAGAGAAGAGCCTCTCCGGACATGGTAAAGCTGTAGCCGAGCGTCGATACGGCTCTCCTGATCTGCGCCTGGACAGCCTGACTCCCCACGGGAAAGCGGAGCCGTTCCATAAGCATATTGAACTGATTTATTTCCAGAGTGGATTCGCGGCTCTTTTCTAGAGAATAGAGATGGGGAATGATCGTGCGGGATGAGAAAACCTCCATCATCGTCGAGAGGAAATTCATCCGGATGAAAGGTTCCGGACCATTGAGGCGTATTCCGATTCCTTTCAACCTCTCAAGCCCGATGACCCTGTGGCCGAGAACTTTTTCAAGATGATTCAGGTCGTTCCAGACCGATGTATCGCTGATGAAAAACGTATTGGCGATATCCGAAATCTTTATCTCACGGTTGTTAAAAAGAAGATAGAGCAGAATCAGCTTCTGCCTTTTAATAGGCGGAAGCGATTCCATGTAGGCATCGGGCTTGTTGATCAATTCGATCAGATGGGCGGGATCGCTCCCGAAACAGAGAACCTGAATCCCCTGATTCTGTTTTCTTTCCAGTAGAGCTCCTTTAAGTGAAAGCCACTGATCAAGAACATCGAGATCACGGGAAACAGTTCTCCGGCCGATAGAAAAGGTTTTTGCCAGATCGTCAATGAGGAGAGATCCCTCATGCAAAAGCAGCAACCTGAGCATTCTTTTCTGCCGGTCTTTCACTTCAGAAGATCCCTATCCGCCAGAAACCGGTGGAGCCTCATCCGAATACCCTCGGAGGTGGGTATGCGGAGAATTTCTTCAACCAGATTCTTCGCCTCGGCGAAGTCGATCTCACGAAGAATTTTCTTCAGTTTGAGAATGGAGGAAGCATTGGTACTGAGCTCATCGACTCCGAGTCCTACAAAGAAAGGGAGCGCCAGCGGATTACCGGCCAGCTCTCCGCAGATTCCATTCAGTTTCCCCTTCTTGCCGGCCTGGATAATGACATGGGCAATCGAACGTAAAACAGCGGGATGGAATTCATCGTAATAGTCGGTCATAGAGGGATTTCCTCTGTCGGCAGCCAGCATGTACTGGGTCAGATCGTTCGTTCCTATGCTTACGAAATCCACGATATCGAGAATTTCCTTGATCAGCTGAACAGCCGCGGGCGTCTCTATCATAACTCCGAGCATGAGGTTTTCGGCATCCTTCCAGCCGAGAGCCAGCTTCTCCTCTTCGACGAGAGCTCTGACGCGCTCGATCGGTTTCAGAGAGCCGATCATGGGTATCATCATCCCCACCGGCCCCGATTTGGAAGCCTGCAGCAGCGCCTGGATCTGAGTCCTCAGAATATCTTCCTTCTGAAAAAGAAGCCTGATCCCCCGGATTCCCAGAAAGGGATTTTCCTCCTGGGGCAGAGGCCAGTAGGGAAGCGGTTTATCCGCTCCGGTATCGAGAAGTCTGATTATTACATTCTTCCCTTCCATGGATTCGACGGCATTCTGATAAACTTCCGTCTGCCTGGCGAGAGTCGGACTTGTCATGGTCTCCATAAACAGGAATTCCGTTCTGAAGAGTCCGATGCCGTCGGCTTTATAGCGAACGGCATTTCCGATATCGAAAGTGCCCCCCACATTGGCGTAAAGCCCGACAGGATGACCGTCTTTCGTCTGAGATGGGTCATCGAGCAGTTTCAGAAGTTCGGCTTTGTCTCTTTCCAGCTTCTCTTCCTTTCTCTTGAGCGACTCTATCGTCATTTCATCGGGATTGATCCAGAGCTCACCGGACTCTCCGTCGATATAGACGATATCGTTGTTTTTGACATGTTCTGAAAAGTCCAGGTCGGGCATGATCAGAGCGGGAATTTCAAGAGATCTGGCAATGATGGCGGCATGGGAATTCTTCCCCCCTGTTTTAACGATAAGACCTTTCACTCTGGACATATCAAGAGAAGCCGTCTGGGAGGGAGAGAGCTCTTCACCCATAACCACAGCCTGTTCGGGAAGTTTTCTCTCATCGGGGTCGATATTCAGAATTCCCTTGATCAGCTGCTGTCCTATATCCCGGAAGTCCTGCCCTCTCTCCCGGAAGTATTCGTCTTCCAGCTCCTCCATTTCGCGGGCATTTTCCTCAGCGAAAATCTCCGCGGCCTTTTCAGCGCAGACTTTCCGTTCGATGATAATTTCGCGAACCCCTTCCTCGACATCGTCGGATGAAAGAATTTCGAGATGGCCTTCAAATATCTCCGCTTTGTCATCGCCCATTTCGGCTCTGACTTTCACGATCAGGTTTTCAAGATTCACAGCGGCCCGGTCCCGGCCTTCAATGAACCGGGTCATTTCACTGTCGATCTGATCGGCAGAAATCCCCCGGCAATTAATCTGAGCGCCGGAATCGAGAAGGAAGGCATTTCCAAATGAGATTCCGCCTGAAACGGCTAATCCGTTCATATCAGCCCTCCAGGTTGAGTATAAAATTTTTCATGTGGGCCAAAGCCTGCGCTTCGTCAGTGCCGTCACATACAATATCAATTTTGTGATTATGACTTATTCCCAGTTTCATTAATTTGAGAAGGCTTTTCATATTTGCTTCCTTCTCCCCGAATCTGATTGTGATGTCGCATTCAAAATTTTTAGCTTCCGATACGACCTGTTTCGCAGGTCTTGTATGAAGCCCCGTAGGATTACTCACGACTATTGTTTCCTGAACCATATTTCCCTCCAGTTTTACTTCTAAACTCCATTTATTATTTTGTTTATAGGAGCGCAGCCGAAATCACGCCTTCCTATTTCTTGCTAATCCTCAAGAATCCATCCCGGATGGATACTCAGAGCGTTCCTGGTGGCATAATCCCTACCGAGCTCGACAGCCCCGCGAAGGTCCAGCCCCTGGACGATCCCCTTAGCCATTCCGGCCGTCATGGAATCCCCGCAGCCGATGGGATTGACGGCGTCGATCAGCCTGCTTTCCACTTCGTAGAGCCTGCCCTTCTCAGAGACCAGCGTGGAGAGAGCTCCCCTGGAAATGACGAATGAACAGTTGTATTTTTCCGAAACCTTCACCAGCCCGCCGGAGATATCGCTGTATCCCGGAAATGTCTGGAAAAATTCCTGTTCGTTGATTTTTATAAAATCAGGTCTGATTGTTCCGGAAATAAAAGACCGTTTGAGATCATCCCCTCTGTAATCGGCGATCAGGACCAGATTCCGCTCTTTCGCCGAGCGAACCATAAAAGGAATAATCTTTTCAGAGAATCCTCTGGAACGGCTCCCGCTGATAATCAGGCAATTGCAGTTCTCATCCAGTTTCCCGAGAAAGATTCTTTTGAACTCTTCCTCATCCTCTGACGAAATCTCTTCAGGCTCGTTTACGACCAGTTCGGTACAGCTGCTGTTCTCCATATTCAGAAGAGTCGTGCAGGTTCGGGTCCGACCCGGTGTTTTAACCGCCGTAACGTCCAGAAAATCCCTGGCGCAGAGATCTTCAAACTCACTGTAGTTTTCTACGCCGGCGATAGTCAGGCATGAAGCCTCTTCTCCCGCCTGAGTCAGGACACGGCAGACATTGACGGCCTTTCCGGCCGCGTCTGTAAAATACTGTTCACTGCGGTTGACTTCGCCTTCGTAAAAAGTATCGAATACCACTGTCTTCTGTATCGCGGAACTCAGTCCGACGGTCAGAAATCCCGATTGCATTTTCAGCATTTAGATTTTCTCTCCATATTCCAAAAGATACTTTTCCGCTTCGACGGACCAGAATCCCCCGTTGCGTTTTGTAATTTCAGCCAGTTCTCTGAACAATGCCGACTGCGAACCCAGATCCGGCAAATCATCCAGCGCCGTTAAAGGGAGAGACAGCCGGGGATAAATCAGTTTCTTACCACCGGGAATTGACGGAAGTTCGAGGATCGCCTGCGGAGCGGCATCAAGCCCCCCTATATGGGTAACCAGAACTTCCGGGGAAAGCAGCCCCTTCTCCATAAGCCCGAGTGCTTCTTTCATATCATCATAGTTTCCGCCGAAAGTTCCTATAACGTGCTTCTCCTTAAAGTGTACATCGTAGTAGTTCAGCTTTGCGGAAAATCTTGTATCCGAAGGCCTGCCGAAAAAATTCATGCAGCCGTCGAAAGCCAGCAGGCTGTCACCGAGCTCCACAGCTTCCGCCGATGGAACCATCACCAGGATGTCGTCGAAACCTTCGTTATCGGTCAGACGCAGGATAAACTGCCTGATATTAGTCAGTTCTGTCGTATTAATAAAAAGCAGCGAGATGCCTCTTTTTTCGGCTTTTCCTCCGAAAAAAGACCGGGCTCTCTGCAGCCTCATGTTGTCGATATCAGTAACGATAATCTGCCTGGGCCGGAATTCTCCCGACAGGGCGTAATCGATAGCCGCGAGCCCCATGGGTCCACAGCCTCCGAATATGGCCATCCGGCCGCCTTCCCTGATCCCCAGGTAGTGAATATGCTTCTGCCTGTCCGTTCTGAATAAAGACCGGCAGGCATTGATAACATTGGAATAGGCATCGGAAAGTGCCGCCGGGAAAAACCCCTCCCCTTTGAAAACGACCAGGGAATCTCTTTCCATTATTTCAGAAGGCAGAATCACATAAACAGATTCGCCGCCGCAGGAATTCCCGGGAATATAGGGCAGATCTTCATAGCCGGTACGAAAGGAATGGCTGTAGAGCGCGAATTTATCACCCACAGCGTATTTACCACCCCATTTTGCACCCAGCTCGATGATTTCTCCGGAAAAAGCATATCCGATGACTGTCGGAGACCCGGCGCTTTTTTTCGGCCAGACTCCGGATTTCACAGCATCGTGTGTGTTATAGCACAGACTGTCCGCAGCAACTTTCGCCAGGATTTCATCGTCCTGTATCCCCGGGAGCTCATACTCGTCGAGACGCAGATCCATTCTGCCGTAAAAGCGGACTGCTTTGGTCTTCATTCAGAACCCTTGATTTATTAAAATATCTATAATTTCTTCTGCCGAAGAAGCTGCGATGATTTTCTCAACCGCTTCCTCGTCATCACACAGATCGGCAATCTGACTGACCGCCACTTCATTGTGTTCTTTAACGCTGGGAGCCGCCATAAAAATGAGCAAACTGACCGGATCATTGTCCGGATCATGAAAAGACACCGGATTTTTCAGCGTCACGATACCGTATCCCAGAGCCAGAGCGCCCTCTTCGGGCCGTGCATGGGGCATGGCAATTCCCGGAGCAATAACAATGTAAGGACCGTTTTCCTTGCACTTCCTCACTATGTTATCCAGATAGTCTTCCGTCGCGGCTCCCTTATCAACAAGAATCTTTCCACCTTCCTTTATGGCGTCTTCCCAGTTGGCTGCGTCAAGGGCGCAAATTACAGCTTTCTTTTTTACGATGTAATCTGTAAATCCCACTGATTTCTCCTTTTCTTTTTTCTCTTTGAGTCAAAAAGGGCCTGCTGCAGAGCATCATTTCTGATTTTGCTGAGCATAAATGCCCGCATTCCGCATTCAGACCCTTTTAAAATATTTACTTGTGGCTGTCCACTACCATCTGCACAACGTCGTTGTACTCGGGTGCGTTAACCAGATTTGTTACGCTGATGCACTGCGCCTTGGTTCCGGAAAGTTTAACTCTTTCGGCCAGGTCGCGGTGGCAGATAACCAGCTGAGCGTCTCTCGGAATATCATCTACCGAGCAGTGTTCCACTTTAATGTCCATATTCTGGGCTTTCAGCAGTTTTGTCAGTTTGTTGGCACCCATAGCGCTGGAACCCATACCGGCATCACAGGCGAAAAGAACTTTTGTGATGGGTCCGGAAGCCTTCATGGACTTAAGGGAATCTTTTGCATCATCGAGAGCTTCGTCGTCAAACTGCTCTGCCGATTTCTTTACGAAAGGCATGGCGATGACAAAAGAAACGGCTGTCGCTACGATTACACCCATAAGTATGGGAACATGACCGCCTTTGGGAGCCATGGCCATAAGGGCGAAGATACTACCGGGAGAGGGAGCGGCAACCGCACCGGATCCGAGAAGCATGTTAGTCAGAACACCGGCCATTCCACCACCCATTGCAGCGAGTACAAGGATAGGTTTCATGAGGATGTAAGGGAAGTAGATCTCGTGGATACCACCGAAGAAATGGATGATGATGGCACCGGGAGCCGAAGCTTTGATGTTTCCTTTTGAGAAGAGCCAGTAAGCCAGAAGGATACCGAGACCGGGACCGGGGTTGGTTTCGAGAAGGAACATGATGGACTTTCCGGATTCCTGTACCTGCTGAATTCCGAGGGGACTCAGGATCCCGTGGTTCATGGCGTTATTCAGAAAGAGAACTTTACCGGGCTCGATGAAAAGAGATACCAGAGGAAGAGCTTTGATATCCATTATGAATTGAACTCCACCCTGGATAAATGTTACAATTATACTGATGACCGGACCGATAACGACGTATCCGAGGAGCGCGAGCAGCATTCCGAGAATACCGAGGGAAAAGTTATCAACCAACATTTCAAATCCGACAGGCACTTTACCTTCAATCAGCTTGTCGGATTTTTTCATGACCCATGCAGCGAAGGGACCGATAAGCATAGCTCCGATGAACATCGGAATATCGGCACCGACGATAACACCCATTGTTGCGATGGCAGCGATAACTCCACCGCGGACACCCCAGACCTGCTTACCGGCTGTGTACCCGATCAGAAGAGGAAGGAGGTAAGTGATCATGGGACCTACGAGAGAAACGAGTTTCTCACTGGGAAGCCACCCTGTAGGAATAAAAAGGGTTGTAATCAAACCCCAGGCGATGAAAGCGCCGATTATCGGCATAATCATACCGCTAACGAAACGACCGAACTTCTGAACCCCTGCTCTCAGAGAAACAGTTCCCGCCGCAGCTCCCTTGAGAGCTCTAGAATCTTGTGTTGTACTCATGTTTTAACACCTCTGTTTTATTGATGTTTTATTATCACACCGGAAAAAAGATTGCGAAAGTTTTTGTAATTCTTTCTTGGCACGATTAAAAAAATACAATTTTGGCAACATTTTTTCAGTTCTAAGTGCCATAAAACGGACCCGGAACAGCAAAACGCCTAATAATAAAAATTCCGGTTCTCCGATACAATGCCGGGAAAAAACCTTTTCGATAAAAAAAGACGGACGGAGAAGACAACCTCTACCCCGTCCGCCCGGCGGATGTTCTTTTTTTAATTAACACAAATTTCAGAATGAACTGGCTATCTCATCAAGCACAGATTCTTCTTCCAGAGAGGTTATAGCCCTTATGGCATTTTTCAGGTCTGAAGAATTCAACATCCCTTTCATCTCCAGAACCTGAGGGTCTTCGCTGTCATCAAATTTTAAAGCCGCGACGATTCCCGCCACAAGGTTGGCATGACCGATGCTGTACTCGATCGTCCCCCTCAGCGGCTTGATAAAGCGGTCATTGAATCCCAGTTTCCTCAAAGGCTGTCTGCCTACCCGGCCGACATAGTCTTTCAGCCAGGGATTTTTAAAGCGGTTGATTATCTTTTCGATATAGGCGGCATGTTTTTCCCGGTCAAATCCGTACCGCCTGATAAGGACTTCACCGCTTTCCGCCATGGCCCCTTTCACCTCTTCCAGAATTTCCGGATCGGCGATGCTTTCCCCGATCGTTCCGTACCCCTTCTGATATCCGAGATAAGCGGAAATGGCGTGTCCGGTATTGAGCGTGAACAATTTCCGTTCGACGAACGCCATGAGGTTGTCTGTGAGCTCCATCCCCGGAATTTCCGGTATTTCTCCGGCAAACTGGGTTTTATCGACAATCCATTCGGAGAATTCTTCTACGCGAACCCTGAGCGGATCATCTGAGCCTTCGGCGGGTGGAACAATCCTGTCAACGGCACTATCGGGGAATCCGACATGCTCTTCAGCAAAAGCCTTTGCATCATCATCGAGGAATTCAAATACGTAGTCCCGGAGAGCCGAGGATCCCCTCACCATATTTTCACAGGCTATGATATTGAGCGGAGTTTCAACCCCCGACTCCATGCGCTTTACGATTCCCGCCGCGATTGTAGGAGCAATGATTTTAAGGACATTCGGTCCCACAGCCGTTGTAATGATCTGAGCCCCGGCAATTTCATCAAGAAGGGCCGGATCATCGGATAAAAGACCCGAAACGGGATCGACAACTATCTCCTGTTTCTCGTCGCCGACTACCTCGACAGTGTATTTGCCCTCTTCTTTTAAAAGAGGAATGAGAACCTGGCTGATATCGGCAAAAGTGACGAAGTACCCCGCTTTGGAGATCAAATTGCCGATGAAACCTCGACCGATATTTCCCGCTCCGAATTGAATTGATTTTTTCATTTCTCTATATCTCCCACCATGGCATTGCTGCTATGAAAACATAATTCTCACCCCTTCCCCGCAAGTTTAATTAGTGCCAAATTCATTTTTTTTAAATTTGGCAATTATTTACAAGGTAAGGACTTACTGATGTTTTATTATTGCCTTGCCCGTAAAAAAATCAAAGTTATAGTAATTTTTTAATGGCACAAATGACGGTTTCTCCATTTGGCAACAAATGGGCCTGTCGATTTTTCCCCGTTCTGTGGAGCATAATTTTTTATTCTGTGATAATTTATTGATATGGACAGAGAGATTAAACTCCACGACAGCTGGCTGGCCGTCATGGCCGATGAGTTTGAAAAACCCTATATGACGGAGCTGCACCACTTCCTTGTGGAAGAAAAAAAACAGGGGAAAACCATCTTTCCCCCGGGACAGCAGATTTTTTCCGCCCTTGACAGGACTCCTTTTGAGAAAGTGAAAGTCGTAATAATCGGACAGGATCCCTATCACGGTCCCGGACAGGCCCACGGATTATGCTTTTCCGTTCAGCCCGGAGTGGATCCTCCTCCCAGTCTGGTCAATATATATAAGGAAATGGAATCGGATCTTGGGCTGACTCCGCCGGGACACGGCTGCCTCAACAGCTGGGCCGACCGGGGAATACTCCTGCTGAACGCCGTTCTGACCGTGGAATCCCGTAAAGCGGGATCCCATCAGGGACGGGGATGGGAGCAATTCACCGACAGAGTCATAAGGGAGCTGGAGGAGAAAAGGGAAAATCTCGTTTTTATACTCTGGGGTTCCTATGCCCGAAAGAAGGGAAATTTTATCCGCCGGGACAGGCACTTCGTTCTCGAAAGCCCCCATCCCTCGCCGCTTTCCTCCTACAGGGGGTTTTTCGGGAGCCGGCCTTTTTCCCGGACGAACGAATATCTCGTGAAAACGGGACAGGAACCTGTTCAATGGAAGCTGCCGGAAGAGGTCTAATCGGCAAAATACTCTTTCAGCAACTCATAGGACTTCTTCGGGACTTCCCGGTACTGCGGAACATTCCAGCTCTCCCAGGTATATATTTCCCCTGAGGAAAAACTTTTACCATCTTCCGAGGGGAAAAGAGAGAGGATCTCTCCCTGTTCATTAAACAGAACACCGTAAAGGACCACACCGCCTGTTTCAGCAGTTTGAAGCGTATCGCGCAGCGGGTAGGAATATCTGATTATCTCATCATCGAGAACTCTCAAGCCCGAGGGATCACTCACATTGAGAAGGCCCCAGGGGATGCGGATTTCAAGACAGTTCTCCCCGAGACGGATGCACTGGGCTCCTTCGGAGAAATCCCCCTGAGGGAGAACGCTCCAGTCCGCATAGCGGGCGGCCATGAGCCGGCCGTTTTTGTCCCTGTAGGACCGGTTGATCAGCATGGAGACCGGGAGGAACTCAGGGTCGGCATTAAAAGCTGATGAATAACTGTTCTGTCCCAGGTTGTAGCTCTTCAAGGCGAGCAGAAGGCTGTCCACCGATCCGGAGAGATCGGTCTCCACTATGAATTCCATGCCTCCCTGAGTCTCCGGCACCCTGCTGTCGGGAAAGCGGACGGAACCCCGGTTTCTATCATAAGTATCGAGTCCCAGCAGGAGCCGATCACCTTCTTTATATTCAACCTCAAGCATCAGATAGCTTTCATCACTGCTGACCGATAGCTGGCTCCCTGTTCCGGCGAGCTCCCGGGATTCCTGTTTTCCCGCGCTCTCCATGGCGATGATACCGTAATTCTGTTCGGGATCGAGAACATTGTGCCAGTTTGCCTGCCGGTCGTAGGGGATCATAAACGGTTCGGTCGTCCAGGTTTTCTTGGCCCATTCATCGGCCCATTCGAATATGATGGCACCCGCATAGCCCTCTCTTTTTATAGCTTCGGCCATACGGATGATTCCCCCGGCCTGCTCGGTTTCGGACATACCGCCGTGATTATAACCGTCGGGATTGTAGTGGGCCGTAGCAAGGCTTGTGGAGATCCCGTATTCCGCCACAAGGGCGGGGAACCTGCGGTGCTGCTCCATAAACTGTTTGAGATAGCCGCCGTACCGGAAGCTTCCCTCTTCGTCCCGGTAGAGCCCATAGGACTCCTCGTTGTTCATAAAATCGGGGTAATTGGGATAAATATGATAGGCGCCGAAAAACCCCGGCGTGAAATCTTCCGAGAGGGAAAAATGATTAATATCGACCTCTGCCGAATCGTTGTAGGGGGCACGGCCCATCAGCTCGGGATCAGTCCATTCATAGGGATGGGGAAGAGGATCGAGGGTCGGCCAGCTGACGATTCCCACGGGACGGAATGAGGAGTATCCATTCTTTTCATAAACCGCGGCATAATCGCACATAGCCGCCAGCCAGGCTTCTCCCGCCGAACCGGATGCGGAAATATAGGTACCGGAGTATTTCTGATCGCCGTTGAGCCGGTCCGTTTCCAGGATTTCTTCCGGTTCCAGTTCCCGGCCGATCAGCCAGGCAGTCAGCCAGGGACTCACATCCCTGGTGTAATGCCCCCAGGCACGCCCCTCGCGGGGGCCGATGGATCCCTTACCGTGAAGAGCATCGATATTCATACGGATTTCCTCTTCGAAATTTCCCACATAAGCGCTGTCCATCAGATTATTCTCTGCGGGATGTTCTTCAGGCCAGATCTCCTGGATGAGGAAGAGCGGATCATCTTTCCTCTCCCAGTTGAAAAGAGCCAGCGCCCGGTAGAATGCCGGAGGATAAAGTGTGTAAATTCGGACCGTGTTGAGGTTCATCTCCTTCATGGAAGCGAACCACCGGAGATAGAGCTCTTCATCTTCGGGGAACTCCGTCGACCAGAAACCCGGAAGAGCCGAGCCGAGATTCACCCCTTTAATAAAGAGATTCTCCCGCTTTCCATTCTTTTCATAGGAGAATCCCGACAGATCGGCCCGGAACCGGAAATCAGCCTGAAGGGGCGGCGGGTCGGGAGCCGACCGGTATTTCTCTATGGCCGTTTTCATAACCGGCATATATATTTTCCAGAACAGCTTGTCCTGGGAACCCGGCCGGAACTGAGCGATATTCCCGAAATACCACTCCTTCAGAAATCTTTCGGGATTACCCGGATCACTTAGACGGCTCCGGACAGGCAGAGAAAAAAAGAGGCGGTCGCCTGCTAATGAGCTCTTTCGCAGGAGAAGGGGAAAAGAATCATTCAAACCGAGATCAGCCAGAACGCCTGTTCCCTCAGATGTCAGATGAAAATCGATACCCCCTTCCGGGACGGTTCCCTCCAGCGCTTCGAAAATGGGAATCCAACCATAGACCTCGGAGGATCTTTCTCCCAGGAGGACAGAGGGAACCCTTCCCGAAAAATCCCGCTCTGCTTCCAGCACAGCCCAGGATCCGCTGCTGTGGGAGAGAAAAATAAAGGGTCTGCTCTTAACATCATCGGGAACCGCAGCCATCCGAGACGCCATAAAGGGCTCCAGAGAATTTACGGTCTCTTTGTCACGGATATAGAGAGCCGACCAGCCCGTATCCCTGATGCCCAGGAACGAAGCCAGTAGGCTTCTGAATAAGGGGTGCTGGTCTTCACCGAAGGCTGAAGCGTCGGCAAAAGTCAGACCGTAATCGAGCGACCGGTCGCGGATGAGATCGGCTTTTTCACGGGCTGAATCGATATCGGGGCTGTCACCGGAACCTGCTGAAACGAGGAAGATGGAGCCGGAGCTCAGAGTCCCGATCAGATCGGC
>JAFGXR010000078.1 GCA_016936555.1 Spirochaetales bacterium
AGCTTAGATGTTCTTGCGAGACTTAAGATCTTTTCCGGTCTGCGTTCTGATTGTTTTACTCTTGACTCTTCCTCTTCAGGCTGCGGAGCCTCAATTCTATTCAGAAGAAAGCTCCGGAGAGCTTTCAGAAAAACTCCTGGCACTTATGACTGATGAGGAAAAAATCGGTCAGATTCTCATGCTCGGCTATATGGGTGATCGGCCTTCAGAAGAAATCATGATGTGGGTGAGAGACCGGGGAATCGGCGGCATCAAAATTTTCGGCTGGAATGCTAACGACCTTTCCAATTTAACCTATACCATATCGGCCATGCAGAAAGCCGCATCGGCAAACCGCTTCTCCATTCCGCTCCTCATTGCGACAGACCAGGAGGGCGGCTGGGTTCGTCATGTCAGGGGTAATACATCAATGACACCTGGCAATCTGGCACTGGGTGCCTCTGATTATCTCTATGACGCCTGGCAAACCGGATATTATATAGGCCTCGAACTTAAAACACTCGGTATCAATATGAATTTTGCCCCTGTTGTCGATGTATACCTGAATCCCGAAGCGGATGTCATCGGTCCCAGAGCCTTTTCCTCCGATCCCGTTAAAACGGCGATGATGGGTCTCAGTTTCTACAGGGGTATGGATATGACCGGAGTGATCAGCACGGCAAAACACTTTCCGGGACACGGAGATACGGATAAAGATTCTCATGGAACACTACCCCGAATTGATATTGAGCTGGATCAGCTTGAACAAATTGATCTGATTCCCTACAAGATTCTGATAAACGATAATATACCCTCCATTATGGTAGGTCACCTTTCTTTTCCCAGAATTACACAGGACGCCAGACCGGCATCCTTATCTGCCTTTTTTATAACCGATCTCCTGAGGAATGAACTCGGCTATAAGGGCCTGATCATATCAGACGATCTGTTCATGCATGGAGCCAGGTCGGATGGTCTCCCTTTGCCCCTGGTCTGCGAGCAGGGCATCAGAGCCGGTCTTGATCTCCTTCTCGTATCGAGGAACCCCGGAGAACATGAAAAAATATGGGTTCATCTTCTGAATTTGATGAAAGATGATCAACTCTTCAGAGATGCTGTTGACCGTTCAGTCCGGCAGGTGCTTCTGACAAAAATGAATTATTTGAAAAGTGAAGATTCTGTACCGCTTGCTCCGGACGAAACTGGCCCTCCCGAGGAACGTCTTCCAGCTGCCGGAGCCCCTGATTTCTTTCTCCAGCAGGCGCTCAGAAGCGTTTCTGTTTTAAAAAACAACTGTTTTCCTTTAGAAGAAGATGCTCGGTATCTACTGGCCGGCTCATTCTCATCTTTTTTTTACGAAGGCAGGAACAGATTTGCCAGATCTGATTTTCACAGATTCAGTTATAATCCCGATATCGCTGAAATTGCCGAAACAGCTGAAACGATAGAGCGCTGGTCTTCCTCCTACGATCATATCGTTTTCAACCTTCATAATCACGAAACTCTTCAGATACTTAAACGACTAGAGCCCATAAAGGAGAAGCTGATCGTTTTCTCTGTATTAACACCGGTCTATCTCGCTGAAGTTCCCTGGGTTCAGAACTCTATTGCTGTATACGGTACAGGCGATGTATCTTTCCGGGCCGGGTTTGCCTATCTGGCCGGAGACTATAATCCCGACAGCATTGTACCGGTTGCAATGGAAGGGCTGACAGAATGAAATGGGCGCTATGCGGAAATTCGGATTTAGTGAAACTGGTTGATTTTGCAAAACGGAAAGAATGGGAGCACAGCTTTTTTACATCGAGGCTGGTAGATAAGGGAAATATAGTTCTTCCTCCCCGCAATCGTTTTCCTGTTTACATTCTCAAGGATGGACCGGAAATCCGGGGAGCCTGTATGATTACGTCCTGGGGCAGCCTTTTCCCTGTTTTTTCCCAACTTGATCCTCCTGATAAAAAGACCGTAAAAGATTTAATGACTAAATTGAAATACAGCCTGAGAAAAGTCTATTCCATTATGGGTACTGTGGAACGGGTCGACCTCCTGCGCCCCTTTTTAAACAGGAATAGCGAGATCCCCGTAAATTATAACCTTATGGTTAAAAAAAGTTCCATTGTGCCATCCCTTTCCCCTCCTTTCTCCGACCTGACCATTCATCGGGCCTCTCCCGATGATTCGGCACTTCTGCTGGGTCTGGAGCTTGAATATCAGAAAGAAGAGGTATTCCTCGATCCGACGCAGATAGACCGTTCCAGAATTTATCACAATCTGAGAGGCACGCTCAATGAACAGATTGTCTTTTATGTACTCAGCAATTCCAGACCTGTGGCAAAAGCGGGAACCAATGCGAGAGGAATCGATTGGAATCAGATCGGGGGGGTCTTTACAGAGAGGGATATGAGGAATAATGGAATTTCCTCATGGCTTATGGCTCAACTACTCGACTATCTGGAAAATGATGGAAAAAAAACTGTTCTTTTTGTAAAAGAAGGAAATATCTCTGCGGAAAAAGTGTATAATAAACTCGGTTTCCAACGCACTAAAGGATTCAAAATAATCTATTATCTCTGAGGAGGCTATTAATGCCGGAAAGTCGTAAAGTCCTGATGATCACCAGTGAAGCTGTTCCCTACGCGAAAACAGGCGGACTGGCAGACATGGTCAGTGCTCTGGCTCTCAAACTCAGAGAGTCCGGTGATGATGTGCGGATTGTTCTTCCGCGGTACTACACAATTGATAAATCAAAACTTGAGAGAATAAACGGACCGCTGGGAGTGCCGACGGGAACAGGCGAAAAATGGACAGCAGTTTATAAAGATATGCTGAAAGAAAAGGTTCCGGTCTATTTCATCGATTATGATCAGCTTTATGGCAGAGCCGGTATATACGGGCCATCGGGAAGCGAATCCTTCGGGGATAACGCAGAACGCTTCAACCTTCTTTCCAGAGGAGCCTTCCAATTGTGCCGGATGCTCAACTGGATACCCGATGTCATGCACTGCCATGACTGGTCGGCTGGTCTTGTTCCCCTGTACCTGAATACGATTGAATATCCGGGTGATTTTTCAAATACGGCTTCTGTTTTTACAATTCACAACATAGGTTATCAGGGGATTTTTCCCGCTGAAAGCACAGTCCACACTGGATTACTTGAAAATGCGGCCATGCTTCATAACGATAATATGAATTTTCTGAAATGCGCCATTGATCAGAGCCATATCATCACCACCGTATCTCCGACTTATGCGGAAGAGATTCAGACAGGACAGTACGGAGAAGGTCTGGAACATCTTCTCGATTACAGAAAATATGACCTCCACGGAATTCTGAACGGGGTCGACTATAATGACTGGAACCCTGAGACAGATCCCTATATTGCTCCTTATAATTACAGCAGTAATGATCTGACCAATAAGAAAAAACTCAAAGCTATACTGCAGGAGGAAGCAGGTCTTGAAATTACGGACGAAAAACCTCTTATAGGTATAGTCAGCCGTCTTGCCGACCAGAAAGGTTTCCGGGAATTGTGTGAACCCTTTTACGGTTGTCTGGCCTCACTGTGCCGCTACATCGATTTGCAGTTCGTCATTCTCGGTACCGGTGAGAAGTGGTGCGAAGAAGAGCTGAACAGACTGACTTCAACCCTTCCGAACCTCCAGACCTGGACGGAGTTCGACAACAGAAAAGCTCATCTTATCGAAGCTGGATCGGACTTCTTTCTGATGCCGAGCCGTTATGAACCGTGCGGACTCAACCAGTTATATTCGCTCAAATACGGCACTCTTCCCATAGTCCGAAGGACCGGAGGTCTGGCTGATACGGTTGAAAATTACAATCAGGAAACGGGAGACGGTACGGGATTCACCTTTTTCGATCTTACCCCCGAAGCGATTTACAACGTAGTGGGTTGGGCTGTCTGGGCCTGGTATAATAAAAAGGACCATCTTGAAAAGATGCGGATTAAAGCCATGACCCGGGATTTCTCCTGGATCAAACCGGTTGAAGAATATAAAAAAGTCTATGATATGGCGATAGCCAAAAGAAGAAATTAATCCCGTTGCGCCAATCTTCCGATCAGTCTCTTTTTTCTGTGCAATAACTTATCTTTTATTTCAGGAGAAGGAGGAACGGGACCTTTCAGAATTTTATCTATCAGCTTCAAAGCTTCCCCGTAGTCCTTCAAATGGTGTTCGTAATATTTGGCAAGCTCTTCAACAGAGAAATAATGAAATCCCCTTTTGTTCATCTCTTTCCATAGATCTACGGCTTTTTCCCATTCACCCATCCTTTTCCAGTAAAGACTCAAAAATTCTCCGGCTTTCCTGTTTCCCCTCTTCAACTCTCTTTCGAGCAGTTCAATACCTTCATCCCTTTTATGGAATAAGAGAAGTTTTCCCAAAGCGAATCTATCGTAAGGTATATGAGTAACTATGCCATCAGTTATCAGTTCGATTGTATGAAGAAGAATCGCAAGAGAATAGATATCCTGAAGATTATGAGAAAAAACCCTTTCCAGTTTTTCTGTTTTGCCGTTTTTAAGAAAATCGAACCAGACATCGGGAATTTCCGCCCCGGGAATATCGGGGCCTCTGTTAATGCCGAGAATATCCTTTTCAATCGATCCGAGACGGCAATCAGTCAGAATTTTCTTCCACAATCTCCGGCTCGGATAAAGCAGATCGACTTCAAATCTGTGGTTCACTTTTAAGCCGTTCATAAGAAACCTTGTGTTTATCAAATGAGAGTCATAGGTTTTTCCGTTATAGGATACATACACCGCTTCTTCCTGAAAAATGTTATTCAGCTCTTTCAGAAGGTGTATTTCTCCCGGATAATCAGAAAGAAAGAGCTGAATAACATCAAAATACTCTTTATGGATCATACCGATACCGATTAGAAAGGGAATCGTACCCGCTCCAGTAGACAAGCCTGTCGTCTCCGTATCGTAGAAAATCAACTCTTTAACAAGTTGATCCGCAGGAAGCACTAAAGAGCGGGAATAGGATTCATCGAGTGGATTATCGTATCGAACTGATCTCCTCCAGAGACAGGGATTTATTTCAGTCCACCCTTCCAATCGGCTCAACCCGAAGGCTTCCTGCCGGTTTTTTGTCTCTTTTTCATTTAGCGGAGGATTTAATCCCTCTTTTTTTAACCTGGCGAGACGTCCTCCCAGCGCTTCTCTCCGCTTCACTGAGTTATGCCGCTAAGCCATGAAGCCAGAAAAAATCTCGTCGCTTCCTTCGGATTTCCGGAAAACCCGTCTCTGTCATCACAGGGACCGACACAGGAAGGACATCCTTCGCGGCACGGGCAGCTTTCTATCAGAGAAAGTGAAGCGTGAAGGACTTTTTCCATCTGGGCATGAAATCCGTCTGCGAGACCGATCCCTCCGGGATAATTGTCATAGAGAAACAGACCCGGCTCTTCAAAATGAGGATCCCGCACTCTCCCGGCGACACCGATATCCCCTCTTCCGCAGAGAAGAAATAACGGCGCCGTGTTGCGGACAACCGTAGCAAACCTGGACATAACGGGAGCCTGCAGCTCCTCGGGGACCTTCTCAAAAGCGATGCGAGCCGGAGAATTCTCCGGAAAGAGCAGAACGGCACTTCGCGTATGCATTTCATACTCGGGGAGATAAATGTCTCCGTAACCGATGTTCTCGTGTGTCTGGAATTTAATTTTCTTGTACTTTGAAACCTCGCTGCGGACAAGGATGTCGCTTGAAACGAGACGGAGTCCCGACACAGAATCTTCTTCATCGACTTCGAGAACCTTGATATCGGTTTTCAGAATGGAATCGGTGTAGTAATTAACCGTCGATTCCTCGACCTGACAGAGATGGTTTTCCAGGTCCAGTTTCAGAACTTTGTACTGGTCCCCTTTGTGAATATATATGGCTTCTTCGAAGAGAAGCTCTCTGGCAGAATGGGAATCCATCTCTCCGATAACTTCATGGCGTCCTTTTGTTGTATCGATTATGACGACATTTTCCTCGGCGCCGCTTCTTAAAGAGATCCTTTCCGAAGGATAGGACCGGTCAGCCCAGTGCCAGCAGTCCGCTGTAAATCTCAAGACTCCGTTCTCTTCGAGATAGTCGAGAAGTTCCTCCACATCTCCGCCGAAAGTTTCCCCTTTTCTGAAAGGGATTTCAAAAGCGGCGCATTTGAGGTGATCGATCAGAATATAAAGATTATCGGGATCGATAAAGCCGGATTCCGGAGACGCACCGAAAAAGTACTCGGGGTTCTGCGTCAGATACTGATCCACGGGAGAACTTGAGGCGATTATCATACTGAGAGACAACTGACTGCTCCTACCGGCCCGACCGGCCTGCTGCCAGGCCGAGGAGATTGATCCGGGATAACCGGCGAGAATGGAAGCGTCGAGTCCCCCGATATCGATTCCGAGTTCCAGGGCATTTGTAGACACGACTCCGGAAATTGAACCGTCCCGAAGCCCCTTTTCTATCATACGTCTTTCACCAGGAAGATATCCGCCCCGATATGGCTCAACTTTTATACGGAAATTCTCATTATACTGGTTGGCCAGGCTTTTATTCAGATATGAACTGATCAGCTCGGTTTTAATTCTGGAGCGTGCAAAAACGATTGTCTTCACACCCCCTTTGAGAAGTTTTAATGCCATACGCTGAGCTTCCAGAACGATACCGCGGCGTATTCCCTGAACGGGATCGAGAAGAGGCGGATTGTAGAGAATGATATGCTTTTCTCCGGAAGGGGACCCGTTGTCATCGACCAGAACCGTTTCTCTTTCAAGAATCCGTTCCGTCAATTCCCGGGGGTTCCCGATTGTGGCGCTGCAGCAGATAAAAACGGGATCGCTACCGTAAAAGGCGGCGATGCGTTTAATCCGTCTTATAAGATTGGTCATATGGGAACCGAAAACCCCTCTGTAAGTATGAACCTCATCGAGAACTATGTACTTCAGCGATTTAAAAAATTCAATCCATTTGGGATGGTTGGGAAGAATTCCTGAATGAAGCATATCGGGATTGGTTATGATTATCCTGCCGCTTTTGCGCGCGGATATGCGCAGGGATCCGGGCGTATCGCCATCATATGTACAGATTTTTACCGGGAGATCTCCATCGAGAACTATTTCATTCAAGGCTGCCTGCTGATCCTGGGATAGCGCTTTAGTGGGAAAAAGGTAGAGAGCCCTGGCCTCTTCGCTTTCCATTAAAGTCTGTAAAACCGGAAGATTGTAACAAAGGGTTTTTCCCGATGCTGTCGGAGTGACGACAACCAGATCTCTTTTATCCCTCGCTGTTTCATAACAGATCCTCTGATGGGTGTAGAGTTTTTCAATCCCTTTATTGACCAGAGAATTCCGAATAGTCTCATTCAGATCATCGGGCAATTCTGCATACTTTCCAATACGGGGAGGAATATGTTCCCATCTGGTGACACAGGAAAGAAAGTTTTTATCATCTTTTAAATTTTTTATAATTGAACTCAGACTATTCATCATAGAAAATGTATTATATATGGGTTAGTTCTAAAAATCCATGTTATATTAATCAGGATATCTTTCAGGGGAGGTAGCATATGGCTAGGGTACTGAGTTTGATTTTAGGTGGCGGCAAAGGGACCAGGTTGTATCCGCTGACACAATCGCGATCTAAACCGGCCGTGCCGTTCGGCGGCAAGTTCCGCCTTGTCGACATTCCCATTTCAAACTGTATCAATTCCGGTTTCCGTCAGATATACATACTGACCCAGTTCAATTCCGCTTCTCTCCATACTCACATTAACACAACTTATAAATTTGATAATTTTTCCAAGGGCTTTATAGAAATACTGGCTGCTGAACAGACATTTGAGCACGACTCCTGGTATGAGGGAACAGCGGATGCTGTAAGAAAAAACTTCCAGCACTACGATTCACTCGAACCTGATTACTATCTGATTCTCTCCGGAGATCAGCTCTATAAAATGGATCTTGAACAATTTCTGAACGAACATATAGAAAGCGGAGCAGATGTTTCCATTGCATCCACTCCGGTGACAAGGAAAGCTGCCAACGATCTGGGCATCGTGAAAATCGACGAGAAAGGCCGGATCATTGCCTTTCACGAAAAACCCGGATCTGACAAAGACATATCGGATTTAAAAATTCCGGCAACCCAGTCCGACGGATCCGACAAAGAATTTCTGGCTTCAATGGGTATTTACATATTCAACGCCGATGCCATGAGAGAAAGTCTTGATAACAAGGATTCAGATTTCGGAAAACAGATTATACCCTCAATGATTTCCCATAAAAATGTTCACGCCTACACATATAAAGGTTATTGGGAGGATATCGGAAAGATCTCCGACTTTTTCGAAGCCACATTGAACCTGGCTACTCCGGTTCCCCAATTTAATCTTTACGACGAGGAAAATCCCATATATACGAAACAGAGAGATCTCCCGCCGTCAAAAATAAATTCATGTACGATAAATCACTCTCTGGCGACTGAGGGTTCGATTATAACAGATTCCTATATCAGCAATTCCGTAATCGGCATCAGGACGATTATCGATTCGGGAGCCACTCTGGACGGAGTATACTGCATGGGAGCGGACCGGTACGAAACCATGGCGGAAAAACAGGAGAATGCGAAGATGGGTATTCCCAACATCGGAATCGGTTCAGGCTCAATTATCAAAGGAGCTATAATCGATAAAGATGTCCGGATCGGAAATGCCTGCCGGATCGGTGTAGATAAAATAGACCGAGAAGACGGGGTGTATGAAAATTACCACATAGTAGACGGCATTATCGTCATACCCAAAAAGACGATCATTCCCGACGGAACAATAATTTAGGATTTTGATGCATCAATACAGTATTATTCTCGAAATCAGAAATCCGTCAGCCTATTATACAGTCCATTGGTCTCCCTTTATCCGGCTTTCCAAAGACAGAATCCGATCAACCGTACCATCGGAGGCAGGTATATTTCAGGTTTACCAGAATAGAGGCGGAAATCTGGAACTGATGGGGACACATCAGGCTTATTACGGTGGTCTCCGTTCTATTTTTCTGGAGATAATGGATGAGGATTGTCAGATAGCTTTTCCCCAGAAGGAGAGACTTCGCGAAGGAGAAACGTATATCCGGTATACACTTTCAAGCAGCCGGGATATTTTAAGAGACATTCTTCATCACTATACCGGTTCAGAGAGTTCAGGAAGATTCACAGATATTCTTGTGGAAGAAAAAGAAACGATGAAAGTAGCCCGTTAGTCGAGATTGTAAAATTTCCGGATAAGTGGAAACAAGGCGCGGTCCGAATCTGCAACATCCATTTTTTCAATAACATCAAAAGACTCCCATCTTATTTCCGTATGTTCTAAAAGCTGGAAATCCTCGGAAAGAAGTGTCACCTCGTAAGCTGATAAAAGAAAATCTTTACCTTTATGTGTGAAATTACCACTGCAGACAAAAGATCCTGTCTCCACATTAATACGGAACTCTTCATCCCATTCGCGGATCATGGCTTCATTATGGCTTTCTCCGGGTTCTACTTTTCCTCCCGGGAATTCCCACTTCTCACTCAAGGCTCCTCCGGGTTTTCTTTTTGCGACAAGAAACCGCCCGCTTTTACGGGCTATTCCTGCAATTGAATGGTTAACCGGCATCAAGTAAATTCCTTAAAGGAAAAGTGCAGTGGGAATGAGAAAATGGATCAGACCGACTATAATTCCGGCAATACCAAGTACATTTCCATATTTATCAGTGAGTTCCTTTACCGACTGAACGAATTTATTATCACCATTTTCTTCACCACTGAAAAAATAATTAATGAACAGGATCAGTCCCATAGCCATAGCTGTTACGGCCGGAAGAAGATCACCCAGAATAGCCATACTTGTTTCGCTGTGATTGAGAAGTGCGAAAAGACCAGTCAGGAGAGTGATGGAGCCGAGAACAACTCTGAACATTCTGTTTTCCATTTTTTCCGAAAAAACCAGAAAACCATCTATCTTGGTACTGAGAAACTTCGATGAAATAGTCAAGCCGGCAACAATATTGGTTAATACCGATAAAAAGTAGATTTGTAACATATTTTCTCCAACCTTTTGATTTCGCATAAATCGTGGAATGGTTCCACAAAGCTATCTATGATAGTTTAATATTCTTTATGGCCGATGAACAGGGCGGGTCAGAATTTTATCCTATTTTTTTCTTCAGAACTTTTGAGCTGCCCGACAGTTCTATCCTGCAGTGCACATATTCGCCGCCGTCATCAACCAGAGAAGCCTTTAATATCCGTTTTTCTTTATCCTCGGGAAGAAGATCCCCTACGATGATCCCCGTCTCCGGATCTATCGTATAAAAAAGGGCTTCTATATAGGAATCGCCTTTACCGGAGGTTTGCCTGTTCTCGACTGTCAGAGTAACCAGAATCCGGTCATCGTAACGGAAAGCTTTAAGTTGAAGACTGAATTCCCCGACATTACCGACACCTTCTCTTTTATATATAAAGGGAACAATTATTCCCGATATAATAATAATGAAGACGAGGTCAATTAAAAAAATTCTGAATGAGGGATTTTTCGCGAAAAATCCTTTCTTCTCAACGGAATCCTCAATATTCCCCATTTTGTAGCGCTCTTTCCTGCTGCTGTGAAAATAAGTATCATTCTGTCCTTTAGTTTCCCATTTTTCAGCCATTACCGTCGCTATTCTCCAATAATCTGTCAGTCCGCCACCAGATTAATCGTGCTTCCTTATCCGTATAAATCATAGCGCACAGAATTCCTTTGCCGGAGAGATAAAAATCAGTATTTATGATATCCTGTTCATCCACGAGCAAACGGTATTCCTCAGAAAAAAGACCTTCACCGTTTCTGATGAGAAGTGAATACTGTGAACTGTCACTGAGGCTGAGAAAAAATTGCCGACCCATAGATATTCCGATCAAACTGTAGGGAGAATCGATTTTTATTCCGTCCACATCAATCGTGTTCTCGGGAAGACGGGACCAGTCATGCCATTTATTTTCAGTAACTGAAAAATTGAGTGTCCCGCCGAAGATTTCGCTTACATTATCGCTTGAGATCACTTCAGCACTTCTGAAATAGGTCATTTTCAGGATTATCTCATATCGGCTCAAATCAGGCATAATACTGTCCAGACTGATTGACAAATCCGTTTCCCCTGCGGGCATGGGAATGACGGACTCCCTTATTTCGACAGAATAACGCAGATCACCGGAAGGTGTATACCAGTTGACATACCAGGATTCATCATCGGAACTCCGTGTTCTGAATAAAACAATCAACTCCGATGAGTCACTGATCCACATATCTTCTATATAAGGAAAAGGTTGACCGCCGACTCCATCCATTCCGATAAAATTGATATACTCGCCCTGCGATGAAAACTGGAGGATATTGCGGTCCATTAATGTATTTTTATCTTTAATCTGCCTGTTCGGGGCGACCTTATCGACAATAAAGATATTATCTTCCGATACAGCTAAAGCACCGGGGGAATTGAACTGCCAGGGAATGACTGTCCTGTTGACCTCCTGCTTTTCGGACTGACGGGACATAAGTTCTGCCGGATAGGGATTTCTGTCTGGATTGTATATAAGTGTCAACAAATCGCCGTAGGAGTTGAATTTGAGCAGTTTTCCCGATCTGCCGTTGGTAATGTAAATAAAACCGTTAAGCATTTCCATATCGTTATCAGTGGAGAATCTGAGTGATTCCCTTTGGAAATAATCGATCTCTTCGGCAAGTTTCCCCAGAGGTACGGAAAAGAGGTCTACTTTTTCAAGAGTTTTAACGTCGCCCCTACCGCAGGAAATAAAAAAAACAAGCAGTGACATAGATATGAAAAAAATGGATCGATTATGCATATTCAACCTCGCTAAAGTGGATTTTTGCATTCCTCTTGAAGATTGTCAATCGAGAGCTCCGGAAAAGAAGAAGCTCGCTTGACCGCTTTGCCGATTAGCGGTACATTTCTAACCATGTTAGAAAAGATAGTTACAGCCCTCGTCGGTTCAAAACACGAACGGGATTTGAAAAAGCTGATCCCTCTCCTTCACAGAATAAACGAAAAAGAATCCTGGGCTATGTCCCTTAAAAAAGAAGACTTCCCTCTTAAAACCGCAGAATTCAGAAAAAGACTTTCCGGGGGTGAGACGACAGACGACCTCCTTCCTGAAGCTTTTGCTCTGGCGCGGGAAGCTGCCCGCAGAACTCTCGGAGAAAGACCCTACGATGTTCAACTTCTGGGTGGAATAGTCCTCCATCAGGGGAAAATCATGGAGATGAAAACCGGGGAAGGTAAAACTCTATCCAGCGTAGCCGCCTCCTATCTGAACTCCCTGGAGGGCAAAGGAGTTCATGTTGTAACTGTCAACGATTACCTGGCTGAACGTGACGCACAGTGGATGGATCCTGTTTTTTCTTATCTGGGAGTGACAGTCGGTGCGATACTATCCAATATGGATCCCGAAGCGCGGCAGGTGGAATATGCCAAAGATATTACCTACGGAACTAATAATGAATTCGGTTTCGATTACCTGCGCGACAATATGCGCTGGGATTTCAGCAAAAAGTCCCAGAAACATCACCACTACTGTATTATAGACGAAATCGACTCGATTCTGATCGATGAAGCCAGAACACCGCTCATCATTTCCGGTGCAGTCGAGGAAGCCACGGGGAAATTCAAGGTTGCCGATCAGCTGATTAAAAAGCTTGTTGAATGCGAAAAGGATCCTGCCACAGGAGATTATCCCCTCGATGATCCCCTTTCAAAGGAACAGCCTCCGGGAGACTATAAACTCGATGAAAAGAGTAAACGTGTTGTTTTTACCGATGAGGGAATGAATCATATCGAAGAAGAGCTCTTGAAGCGGAATGAGATTCAAGGCTCCCTTTTCGACGAACAGAACTTTGAATGGATTCACTATATCACGCAGGCTATGAAAGCTCATCACCTCTTCCATCTCGATGTTGACTATGTCATTCAGGACAATCAGGTTCAGATCGTTGACGAGTTTACAGGTCGTGTACTCCATGGCAGACGTTACTCCGAAGGGCTTCATCAAGCTATAGAGGCCAAGGAAAACATCAAAATCGCAAAGAGGAACAGAACTCTGGCCTCCATTACATTTCAGAACTATTTCAGAATGTACGATAAGATCTCCGGAATGACCGGTACTGCCGATACGGAAGCAAGAGAATTTACCAAGATCTACGATCTCGATGTTGTCGTAATTCCGACCAACAGACCAGTAAAGCGTATCGATGATAATGACGTTATTTATCTGAATGAACAGTTTAAGTTCAATGCCATCTGCGATGATATTGAAAGGATTCACAAAACCGGTCAGCCGATACTGGTCGGAACGGTTTCCGTTGAAAAGTCGGAAGTTCTTTCCGCCCTTTTGAGAAAGCGGGGAATCAGACATGAAATCCTGAACGCGAAGAACCATCATCGAGAAGCTCTTATCATCGGTGAGGCCGGAGCGAAGGGATCTGTTACCATCGCTACGAATATGGCGGGACGCGGTACCGATATCAAACTGGGCGGCAATCTGGATATGCGGGTCAGGAAAAAAATCGGGACTGATGCCTCGGCGGAACAGTTTAAAGAAGCCATGGAAAAAGAAATGGTCCAGTGGCGTAAAGACAACCAGGAGATCAAGGAACTGGGAGGTCTTTACGTTATCGGTACGGAACGGCATGAATCCAGGCGTATCGACAATCAGCTGAGAGGACGTTCAGGCCGTCAGGGAGATCCCGGTCATTCACAGTTCTACATTTCCCTCGACGATACACTTATGAGACTGTTCGGCGGCGAACGCTTTAAGAGTTTGATGGGACGCCTCGGGATGGAGGGTGGAGAACCTATCTACCACAACCTGATCAACAAATCCATCGAAAGGGCCCAGAGCCGGGTAGAAGACAGAAACTATGAAATCAGAAAGCATCTGCTCGACTATGACGATGTTCTGAATACACAAAGGAACTTCATCTACGAGTTGAGAGACAACATTCTGACCAGCAGTTCTCTGCTGGAAGATATAATAGAGACAGGCTACGAAATCAATAAGATTCTGTTCAGCGACTACAAATCCGACCTTAAACACGGGAAGAAGGAAGATGCTCTTTTCAGACTGATGGACAGACTTAAAAATAACTTCTTTTATATCCCCGACGACTCGTCAGATGATCTCCTTGCGTTACAGCCGGATGAACTGGAACAGAAAGTATCCACGGAACTAAAAGCTGAGATGGATGATAAAATCCAGATGGTGGGACATGATCAGATAAAGCAATTTGTTACTTTCGACTATCTCAGGAATCTCGATCAGAAATGGCAGGAACACCTTGAAAACCTCGATGCTCTCAGAGAAGCTGTTTCCCTCAGGTCCTATGCTCAGAAAAACCCGCTAGCTGAATATAAACGCGAGGGATTCGAGATCTTCAGTCAGTTGAACGAAGACGTGAAAATAGCTGTGACAAGAAAAATCTTCAAGGTTAAAATCAGGAAAGAGAGAGAGCCCGTTCAGGCGCGAGCCAGACAGAGAATCGCTCCGGCACAGGCGGACCACAGAGCGATCGGTTCCTTCGGAGCAGTCAGGAACCAGGAAAGAGCCGAAGCATCGGGCGGTGCTGTTCAGGTCAAAAGAGCCGAACCCAAGGTTGGCCGAAATGATCTGTGCCCCTGCGGAAGCGGTAAAAAGTACAAGAAGTGCTGCGGAGCATAAATCCAACCCTATTATCAAAACGGACAGATTTACATACTGTCCGTTTTTTTTGCAAAAAAAAAGAGTCACCTCTGCGACTCTTCTCTGATTTATCATATCAAGAAAGACAAGCTTTCCCTCTTCAATCAGGTTTTACTGTTTCCCAGTTCGCGAACTATCTCTGAACGGCCGGATTCTTCCAAAGTTTCGTATCTTTCGTTGTTGTAACTGGCATAAGCGCTTATAAGATTGAAAACAGCTAATAAACCAATTAGAAAGAACATGAGTTTACGCACATCTTTCTCCTTTTTCAGTATTCTTTCTTTGAAATGAATACCATATTTTAAAATATAAATTCCAATGTATCAACATCTTCTTTATTTTTGAAAATTGAAAATTGAAGATGCTCCCCCGCCCGGAAACCGCTATCACCCATATAGCCGATAAGGTCGCCCCGTTCTACAGTTTCTCCGGGCTGAACAATGATTCTGTCAAGACAACTGTAAAGAGTCTGCATTGATCCACTGTGATTGAGCTGCACGACACGACCGTAATAGGCATTATAGGAAGTGTTTCCTACTATGCCGTTTCCGGCTGCATAAACAGCTGTTCCCTTTCTATTTACAATATCGATTCCATAATTATAATACTTTAGTCCTGTAACAGGATCGAGATAGGATCCGTAGTTGTTTTTTACGGTGCCTTCAGTGGGAATGACGAACCTTCCGCCAATCACCCGGTTTAAAGTTTCTGCAGGCAGGGCAGCACCGGGAATAAAGAGACTCTGTCCGACTCTAATTACAGTGGAGATAAGATTATTCGCATCCTCCAGATCGGTCACTTCAATGCCGTATCTATCGGCAATGGAAGTCAGTGTGTCGTTTTTTGCAACTTTGTGAAAAATTCCTGATTTATCGGGTATCCGAATAATCATACCTGCATGCGCTTTCGAGTCTCCGTTAAGGTTATTAGCCGATATTATTGTATCCAGAGAGATGTTGTACTTTCCCGCAATAATGGAAAACCTGTCACCTTCCCTGAGCTTGTACTCAGATATCCGGACGCCTCTTGCCTGTCTGTCCCCTGAAACATCTGCCGGTTTATATACAGGAGCCGAAGCTTTCAGAAGCCTGCTTTCTTCAGGTATGACAGATTGCTCATCGGGAAGCATAATCTGTTCTATATTGTAATAGGGCTCGCTTTTGACCCATAAAACTTCTATGAAATTCAGAATGACGGAAAATAACAATAAAGCACCGATATAGGGAATAAGGAATAAAGGAATGGATGATTTTCTAACTGTCATGGATGAATACGTTTCTATCCGGACTTTTGAGTGGTTTTTGTGAATTTTCTGACTCTCTGCTGATACAATCATATTACTCTATGTTGTGTATCGACAATTTTACGAGGCTGTATTAATATTGTTTTAATTATGATGTACACGATTTCCCGACAGGCCGTTTTTTTCTGTTTTGCTTCTTTTCTGATTCTCCTGTTCTACTTCAATTTTTTTAGAATTTATCAAGTCCGGGAAAATTCCATGGAACCCGCTCTCTTTAACGGACAGAAAATTGTTACAGTAAAAAACAGCCCCGTTCATAATGGAGATATCGTAGTTTATGAGAATCCTGAAGATCACCGACTGGTTGTGAAGCGATTTCTTCTCTCTCCGGGAGAACCGGTTGTAATCAGCAACGGCATTCTGATGACACAAGCGGGAAATGTTCCCCTGACAGCCAGACAGATTCAATTACTGTCCAGTTACGACAGCATTCCCGATGATATGTTTTTTGCTTTGGGAGATAATATTTACAATTCACACGATTCAAGGGACTACGGCCCTGTAACTATCGAAAATATTAAAGGTAAAGTTCTTCTTTTTTGATAATGGAAAAACGTTTCAAGGTTTTTTTTGCTTTTCTAGCAGCAGTTTCTCTTACAATTCTCGCCCGGTATGGCTATCTGATGCTCAAGCCCGCCCCGGGAGTCTCGACGGTTTCCTTTCCGGAAGTGGAAAGAGGACCTATACTTGACCGGAACGGGAGACTACTGGCCTTACAGACCGAACTAAATTCCGTTGAAGCCTGGCTTCCCAGTGTTGAATCACCGGATTCAACAGCCAGACTTCTTGCTTCGACTCTTTCCGATATGAGCTATGAATCAATTTACAGTCAGTTAACCGGAACCGGTTCCAGTAATTTTCTCTATATAAAAAGAAAAATCTCACCTACGGAAACAATGGAGATTCAGAAACTAATAGGTGAAGGGCGATTGAAAGGAATTTCCATAAGACCGGAATACGGAAGGAATTATCCTGAAAAAGATCTGGCATCACACGTTATCGGCTATACGGGAACGGACAATGTCGGTCTCGAAGGTATCGAATATAAATTCAACAGTGTTTTGTCTCCACCTGTAATCTCTTCCTCTCAGGACATTCTCTACGGCAACCAGGTCTATCTCACTATCGATTCCAATATACAATACATAACGGAAAAAATTGCCCGGAAAGCCTATGTGGAGAACAAAGCTGAAAAAGTAATGATTCTGCTTATGGAAGCCAAAACAGGTGATCTGCTCAGCTATGTATCAATCCCCTCTTTTGATCCCAATAACTTTCAGCAGTTCTCCCGTATGGAGAGAGAAAATCACCCTGTTTCCTATGCCTATGAACCCGGTTCTGTTTTCAAGATTTTTTCCGTCGCCTCTTTTCTTGAGCTCGGAGGTATAACCGCGGAAGATACTTTTGACACGACCGGTGGCTACAATCCCGAGTTTTTCAAGAAAAACAGGATTACCCCGATAACGGACCTGGGGAGTTATGGTGTTCTCAACGCGGAAAAGACTCTTGTTTATTCAAGCAATGTCGGGGTTTCTTATATGTCTGAAACAGTCGATTCCCGCGATTATTACAATATGCTGAAAAATTTCGGATTCGGCCAGACAACGGGTATCACTTTGAACGGAGAATCGAGCGGAATACTCTTTGAACCGGAAAAATGGTCGTTGCGGAGTAAACCTACAATTTCATTCGGACAGGAGATCGGCGTTTCAGCGATTCAGGTGATTTCTGCCGCTACAGTTTTTGCCAACAGTGGCATTCTGCTGAAGCCCCATATCGTCAAAAAGGTTGTCGCTCCTGACGGAACGGTGATTAAAGAATATGGCCGGGAACCTGTTAGGGAAGTCCTTTCTCCTGAGGTTGCCGATTCTGTACTTCACATGATGCAGAAAGTTACTGAAGAGGGTACGGCCAGACGGGCCAGAATTGAAGGATTCAACATTTCTGCTAAAACCGGAACGGCACAGATTCCGGACAAGGAAACAGGGAAATACTCAACGACTGAATATCTCGGTTCCATTCTGGCTATTTTCCCGACCGATGATCCGGAGATAATCGTTTATATTGTTATTGACAGACCTATGGGTGATTACACCTACGGCGGCCGGATCGGTTCACCACTAGTGAAAGAGCTGGCGGAAGAGCTTATCCCTCTGATGGGGCTGGATCTTGCAACATCGCGCCGTTTTGTCCATACAGGAAATATCCGTCTTTCAAAACCGGAATTAAAATCTACCGATGGAACCATGCCCGATATGAAAGGCTATTCCAAAAGAGCCGTTCTGGAGTTCCTGAAAGAATACAACCTCAAGGGAAATTTAAAAGGCGAAGGCTGGGTCGTATTCCAGTTCCCTCCTGCCGGTCCGGAATCGGAAATCAAGGACGAGATGACCGTTTATGTGGAATTCAAATGAATTTTCTCAATACCAATCTAAAGGCGCTCGATAGTTTTTTCCCCTCTTTATCACTTTTTGTCAGAAAGAGGGTGAATCAAAACCCAGCCGACCGCTATAACGTTTCTTATTCCCGCACGGGACTTCCCACGCTGGAAATTAATGGCCAGCTCATTCACTCCCGGTTCAACCCGGAGAGAGAGAGCCTGCGGTTTATGGAGAGTCAGCTATCCCGGGAAGCCGGTCTTTACATCCTGGGTGGTTTCGGACTCGGGTATCACTGTGAAGCCCTGTTATCTTTGACAGGCGATGAAATACTGATTATCGTCGAGCCGGACGGAGATCTTTTCATTCAGGCACTGAAGCTAAGAGATCTGAGAGCTCTTTTTGCATCAGGCCGTGTTGTTTTTCTGATTGAAACGCCTCCCGGGCAGATTATTGAAATTCTCGAGGAATTCCAGGGAAAGCTTGTTCAGCTTCTGCAGACAAGATCTCTATATGATTATAATCAGGAATATTATGATTCGCTTCGCCTGACCGTCTCCAATTACATTTCCCGGAAAGAAGTAAATCTCAGTACACTGAAGCGCTTTGGCAAACTATGGCTTAGAAATTTATCGGAGAATGCCTTTTTACTGGCTCAGGCACCGGGAGTCCGGGCTCTTGAAAACTACTTCAATGGATTTCCCTCGCTACTGATAGCTGCTGGGCCCTCGCTTGATCGCATCCTCCCCTATCTAAAGAAGTTGAGATCAAGTTTCATTCTGGTTGCTGTAGACACTGCTCTTCAGGCGTGTTTGAGGGTCGGCGTGGAACCAGACTTTATCGTCGTAGCTGATCCGCAATACTGGAACAGTCGTCACCTGGACCGTTGCTCAACCGAAAAATCCATATTGATTTCAGATACATCTGCATTTCCTTCGGTATTCCGGCAAATTAAGGGAACTACATTTCTCTGTTCCTCTTCTTTTCCCCTTGGTCTGTATCTCGAAGAGCATAGCGAGATCAAAGGTAAGCTCAAAGCAGGTGGTTCTGTTGCGACAGCAGCCTGGGATTTCTGTCGTATGATCGGTTCTGATGAAATCTGGTGTGCCGGTCTTGATCTTGGATTTCCCGATAAACAAACCCACTGCCGGGGAAGTTTTTTCGAACAGCGCGTTCACTGGCTCTCGGAAAAATTCAAACCGGCTGAAAACGCATCATGGCATGCACTTATTGATGCAGGTCTCAGGAAAGTTATAGCTAATGGAGGCGGAGAAACCTGGACCGATAGAAGAATGACGCTATATGTCAGGTGGTTTGAAGAACAGATGGAAAGATTCCCCGGAATACAGACTTATAATCTGTCTGAAAAGGGAATACAAATTAATGGAATGGCACATTCCTCTCTAAAAAAGGCTCTGGATAAACCTGAAATAAGAAAGGAATTGGATATAAAACTAGTAGGGGGAAGAAAGATAATTCCGGAATCGGGACTTAAGGAAGAACTGAACTTATCTATTGAAAATCTCATCTGTGAACTCACATCACTTTCGCAACTGGCCGGGCAGGGATTGCTATTATCGGAGAATCTCGAACAATTATTCAAAGCAGGTGTGAACCTGACAGACACTCTCGAGAAGCTGAATGATCTTGATAGATCTATATTAGCACGGAGCAGTAAGGATATCGCAGGATTTATCCTTCAGAACTTTATAGCTGACTTATTAAGGGAAAAAAACTCACCGTCACCTGAACTTATTATTAAAAACTCACAATCTCTATATAGAGAATTGCATGATTCTATTTTTTTTCACAGAGAACTTCTTCAAAAAGCTCTGGATAAATCAAAAAGAGCTTAAGAAATATTCTGCATTACCGATTCTTATAATGATAATCATAGTCTTTCAAAGATTGTACTACGAAGATGAGGTTTTGCAGGTGTCGACGTCCAGAGCCTGCAGAACCCTTTTTTATAAAGTGATAATTTGCTCTTTGATGGCGTACTTTACAATTTCAGCCAGACTATTGAGCTTCAGCTTCAACATAATTCTATTTCTGTAATTATCCACCGTTTTTTTACTGATTTTCAATCTATAAGCTATTTCTTTGGAATTCATTCCCTCGGCAATACAGGCGATATGCTCTCTTTCCCGTGGAGTAATGAAACCGGGTCTTTGCTCATCGAACTGTGGAGTATCTATCAGATAACCCAGGAAATCATTTAAAACTTCCGATGAGAGATATTTATCGCCTTGCATAAGAGTAAAAACACAGCGGAATAGCTCATTAAAAATACCGTCTCTCGATAAATAAGCATCAATTCCCGACCTGAAAGTATCTATTATTTTTTTTCTGTCTGTTGAATCAGCTATAGCAATAATCTTCAGATCCGGAAAATAATGCTTCAGTTTGCCGGAGAGTGTCCTTTTCTCTTCAAATCCGGTGAGAAAATCAATAAAGATGAACTGAGGTGTAATATAGTCAAAACTTTTCTTTATCTCTTCGAATGAACAGGAAGAGGTAAAAGCATAAAGTTCTCTTTTATAATCCATAAAAGCCTTGATGTTATCCTGCAGAAGTTTATTATCCGAAACAATGAGAAATGTAAACATGAGGACATAATAACATCAGTTCAATGTATAATCAAGACTCTTTTTTCCGTATTATTGTTAATAAAATGCCAAGCGCAACTCCTGCAAAAGAGATAAAAATCGACAGAATATCGAGCCAGTTTCCGAATTTCGTATATAATGTAGTCCGTTCATGATATACAGGAATATCCTCAATAAGAACTCCTTCTGTAAAGGGTTCAAGAGAGGCAATTCTTTTCCCGTTGGGATCAATTACGGTCGTAAATCCGCCGGTTGTTGAACGGACCATGGTTCTGCGGTTTTCGATAGTCCTGAAAACAGCTATGCCCATATGCTGAATATTACAGGCATACTCATCGGACCAGGAATCATTTGTCAAATTCATCAAGATATCTCCACCTCTTCTGACAAACTCTCTCGACAGATATCCGAAAGTATCCTCGAAGCAAATGAGTGGCGCGAGTTTGATTCCGTCCTGTTCGAAAAGCGTATATTCCTCGCCTTTCCCGTAGAAATTGACTTTGAGATCAAGAATTTTCTGATAGAGTCCGGGAAATATATTTTCATAAGGGAAGTGTTCAGTAAACGGAACAAGATGCGTTTTATAATATCTTTCCTTAAGTTCTCCGTTTTCATAATGGAAGACCGAATTGTAATTGACTCTTTTATCTCCGTAATAAAAGAGGTCATTATTCCCCAGGAATAGAGGGACATCAGTTTTCTCCATAAAATCAAATAGCTTTTGAACCAATTCCACCCGTCTACGATCGCTTCTTGTCCTGAGATAATAATTAATGGAAGGAACGAACGCGGTTTCAGACCAGATGAGGGCATCGGGTTTCTCGGCCAAGGCTTCATCGGAAAGCTCGAGAAGTTTATCAAGGGCTTCTTCAAAGACCTCAATTCCCGAACGCCAGGAGTTGATGTTGTGCTGTATGAGAGCCGGTCTCCAGGTTGGTGAGTCACTGTAATCAACTCTGGACACAATACCGTACAAATTAAACAAGACAAAGAGAGCCATCCAGAAAACTGACGGTTTGATCCAGACTCTCCAGGTTTCCCTGAAACGGGAAATCCCCTCCTTAAGAGAATTTCCGATAATAATCGATGGATAAATAACAATCAATGTAACACCGGCAACCCCGGTTATATCTGCTATTCCAATCAGAGAGAGAAAATTATACTGAGTATAGCCCAGCACGCCATAGGAATATCCCAGAAATCCTTTGGTTCTTAGATACTCATAGGACAGCCAGATAAATAGCTGAAGGATGTACCCTTTACGGGGAAAAAGTCTATCAGCGAGTTTTAGTGCCGGAAAGAGAATCAGAAAGTAAGAGGCGTAAATTACGGGAACCACAACAAAGGCCATGGGATCGAAAGTGGCAAGCCAGAAATTAAAAAGAGAATAACTCAGATATCCGAAAAAAGCCCCGTAAAAAACCGATTTGATAAAACCTGCCCGATGAACAACGATAAAAACCGGTATGAAAGCAATAAATGCAAGAGGGAAGAATCCCCATCTATTGAGAAAGCTCGGAAAGGATACAGCAAATACAAATGAACTTAATATAAGCAAGAGCAACTCGAAAATCAGATTCAGAAAGTTTTTTCTGTTAAAAATTTTATTTAATGACATGATACACCTGTGATGGGAAAAATATAATTTGAGTATACAGTGAATAGAAAAGTCAGTAAAGAATGATACTTACATCCTTAAAAATACAAGTCGCTTATGCCTCCATCAGCAATGTGATATTTATCGTCCGACTCTTTACTGCTGCTATACGGCTCTGTTGAAGAGCCTTCGTATTTCACCTCAGGCAGGAGTTTAGATTCCAAAGTTAAATCCTTTACCACTAAGGTTGCTGCTGTTATACTCAAATCATATGAAAGATATTTATATTGCACTGGATATCGGGGCTGGCAGAGGTACTAAAATAGGCTTTTTTGATCTTGAAAGAGAGCTGATAATAGAAGAACTGATGCCTCTCCATAAGTATGCTGATAATTTCGAAGATTTCGCATCAAATATTATTGAAAAACTGCTTCAGATGACTGAAAAGGGGCGAAAATATCATGCTCTCGCGATTGGGATTTCCGCAGCGGGGATATTGAAAAGAGACGGTTCATTCCAGCTTTTTCAGAATTGCCCCCGATACAACGGCCACAATATAAAAAAAGCAATGGAAGAAGCTTTCAGTATACCGGTTTCCATCGATAATGATGCCAATGTCGGGGCTCTGGCGGAATGGAGCATTATGCGCATGGAAATACTATATTGGGTCTTCGGCGGCGGTTGGGGAGGAGCCTGGATAGACAGAAACGGAAATATCCGTTTTCCCGCACACGATTGGGATGGGAAAGACCGCTCTCTACATCTGACGAACGAACCGGGTTACGCTATCGGGCTCGACAAATGGAAACTCAAAACTTTTTTCAGAGAGGTGAATGCCTCTTTTGAGCTGTTCGAATTGAATCTGCGCGATGAAGATCTCCCGGAGACCTATGATTCAGGACCTTCAGGGAATCCCGATACGGTCAGAGCAGAGCTTCTTCTGTCCGGTCCCGGAAGATGCCGTCTCTTTCGCGCTATAGTCGGTAATGATGATTTTTATGAACAGTTCCTCGATATCCACGAAGCAAGAGAGATGACCGATCCTGCTATTGCGGGACAACACATAAGCAAGCTGTCGAGAATGCGCGTGGAATCCGCTGTCAACACGGACAGGCTCTACGGAAAACTGCTTGCGGAAGCGGCAAGAATTATGCTCCGGCAGGCAGAAAAGGATGGTTTGGCTAAAGATGTGCCAATATGTCTGGGTGGCAAGCCGAGTTACGCGCTCCCCTACTTCGGACCTTCTGCCCAGAGGCTTCTGGGTAAAATGGGGTATCTCAATTATCTGAGACCGTCTATTCTCGATGAAAAAGGTGCTAATGCCAATCTTGTCGGTGCGGCCGTTCTGGCAGAACGCGCGATGAAGGGCATCTATTCCATGTAAAAAAAAATCCCCCGTTTATCAGGAGGCCACTGAAAAAGCTGCGAAATTCCTATTGGAGTTTCGTGGCTTTTTTATTTTGTTTTTTCCAGAGTCCTTTTTCGAACAGAA
>JAFGXR010000079.1 GCA_016936555.1 Spirochaetales bacterium
GAATAGCTGAGTTATGAAGATATGAGATCGGGACATAACCTGGCACCCCTCTCCCAGATCGTTGCGTACTTGTGGGTAATAGTATGTTGTGGGAGAGGGGACGGGGGTGAGGGTTGGTAAAAGCAATATCCTAGTTTTCACACAGTCTGTTTGGGAAAGGGTCGGACCAGGACGGCAACCCCGGGGACTGAATATGATCAGATCTCTATGGGCTCATCCTCTTTCGGCACAGCCGTATTAAAACCGAGGCCCTTCAAATGCTTTGAAAAAGCTTCGATGCTCTTCTCCTCCCCGTGGACCAGAAACACTTTCTCCGGTTTCGGCTCGAAAGCTTCCAGCCACCGGGTCAGGCCGCTTTGGTCGGCATGGGCGGAGAAACTGCCGATCCGCTGGATTTCCGCTCTCACATCGAAGAGCCTCCCCATCATTCTGATCTCTTCAGCCCCGTCGAGAAGAACACGGCCCAGACTCCCCGGAGCCTGATAGCCGACGAAGAGTACCGTATTCGCTGGATTTTCGATCCCGTGCCGGATATGATGGCGGATCCGTCCGGCCGTGCACATGCCGCTTCCGGCTATGACGATGGCGGGATCGTCGGACCTGCTGATGTCTTTGGAATCCTCCGTGTCGGGCGTGCACTGCAGGTTGGGAAAGGAGAAGGGCTGATCTTTCCGGGCCCTGGCCTCGGCGTCGTAGAGTTCGGGATGGTCTTTGAAGACTTCGGTGATCTTGATGGCCAGCGGGCTGTCCAGGTATATGGGAACATCGGGAAAGTCGCTGTTATCACGTTGCAGTTCACTGAGGGTATAGAGCAGTTCCTGCGTTCTCTCCAGAGCGAAACTGGGAATGAATACCTTCCCTCCCCTGCCTATTGTCCTTTTGACTATTTCAAGGATCTGCTGATCCCGGGGAAGCCGCTTGTCGTGAAGTCTGTCGCCGTATGTCGATTCGATGAATATGTAATCGGCTTTTTCTATAAGAGTCGGATCTTCGATGATCGGAACATCATTCTGCCCCAGATCTCCGGAAAAGACGATTTTTTTTTCTTTTCCCTTATCGGTGACAGATAACTCGACAATAGCCGAACCGATAACATGTCCCGCATCCTGGAGTACGAATTCCAGCGATTCTCCCGGAGAAAAAGGCTTTTTGTACTCCAGTGGAGTCACTGAAGCTATGGCTTTTTCCGCATCAGCCATGGTAAACAGAGGATCTCTGGGAGGCAGCCCCTGACGGACCCGTCTCTTGTTCTCGTGCTCCGTATCCTTTTCCTGGATAAAGGCGGCATCGCGGAGCATGATGGGAACCAGATCGGCCGTAGCCGGACTTGTGTATATTTTACCGGAAAACCCTTTTTTAACCAGCCTGGGAATCAGGCCGCAGTGATCGATATGGCCGTGGGTCAGTATCATAAAATCAATATCTTCGGGAATAAATCCGAATGGCTCGTAGTTTTTCCGGGCCAGCTCTTTTCCCCCCTGAAACATGCCGCAGTCGATAAGAAAATTGAAATGTTCGGTTTCCACCTGATGGCAGGATCCCGTGACGACCTGAGCGGCGCCGTGACTTGTTATAAGCATAAAGTCCTCCGGAATAATTATATTACCGCCGTCAGGGCAGATCCACAAATATTTTGAATTGACACGGATCAGTTCCTCAGTATTATTAGTATAATATTAAAGTACAAAAACCAGTATTCCACTGATGCCTGTTTCCTGTTACTGTTGAAAGCAACTGAACTTTCAGGAGAATAAAGATGACTTTTACAGTATTCGGAACAGGCGCAGTAGGGGCATATTACGGAGCCAGACTGGCCCGGGCGGGGCACACCGTTCACTTTCTTGTCAGAAGCGATTACGAAGTGATAAAGGAAAAGGGATTGACGGTTCTCTCGCCTGAGGGGGATATCTATCTGGACAAACCTTCCGTTTTCAACTCTCCTGAAGCCGTCCCTCCTTCCGATGTCATCCTCATAGCCTTGAAAACAACGGGTAATAAAAACCTGAAAGAACAGTTAAAACCTCTGATAGCGAGGAATACGGCTATTCTGATTCTGCAGAACGGGATGGGGATGGAGGAGGAGATGGCCTCATGGTTCCCCTCCAATCCCGTTCTGGGTGGGATGTGTTTCATCTGTTCCCGGAAGAAAGCTCCTGCCCTTATAGAGCATCTGGACAAAGGAGCCGTCACTCTCGGATGCGGAGATGAAAGAGACAGAGCCTTGAGAGATTCATTGTATTCCCTTTTCAACGAGGCGGGAATCGAGACATCTGTCGTTGAAAATCTCAGGGAAGCCCGATGGCGCAAACTCCTGTGGAACATCCCCTACAACGGTCTTTCCGTCGTTCTGAACAGCGACACGAGGGAGCTGATGACCACAGAAGGTGCCCGCGAACTGGTCGAAGGTCTTATGGAGGAAGTCCTGGCCGGAGCGGCGGCCTGCCGATGCCCCATAGAGCGTGAGGCGATGGAAAAAATGCTTCATTACACGGAGATTATGACACCTTACGAACCGAGTATGAAACAGGATTATATGGCGGGAAGACCTATGGAAATAGAATACATGTATGAGATTCCATTGGCACAGGCTCTTGAAAATGGTTGCGATATGAAAAAGGTCCGCATGCTGAAAGATCAGCTCCATTTTATTCAAAACCGGAACTTGCAAAAACACTGATCCATCACTTATGATTATTTCAATGAAAAGACAACTCCTGATAACGGCAATGTTTACATTCTTCATCCAAACTTCTCTTTTTGCCGGGGATTCCTCCTGGTACCTGGACCTGAACAGTTATCCCCTTTATGCAAAATCAGGTTTCACCATATCTGACACTCAAATCCATCCGGGAATATCCGGGGAGGAATGGACGGTCATCCCTCCTGCGCAAAAGAGAGGACGGCTCGCGAGACCGGTAGACCTCAATATCCCGGGGATTCCCGTTCCCCGGTTTTTCTCTTTTCAGAAACACGACCTTGTGGATCTGACCTATTCGATTCCTTTTACGTTGAATATTCCCGGAGGCATCGATGTCCCGGGTGTTCATCTGGCCTCGTTGGGAGACAACTGGGAGATTTATCTGAACGGAATACCGGTATATTCGGAAATGGATCTGGACCGGGACGGCGGAATAAAAGTCCATCATGCACGGCGCGACGTTTACTTTCCCCTGGACCGGGCTCTTTTCAAAAACGGTGAGAACCTTCTGGTCATCCATCTGATAGTTGATCCGGGATTTGAATCGACCGGTTTCCATCTGGCTTATCCCTATTATTTCGATAGTTTTGTAAATATAAGCAAAGCCAATACGTCCCTTCTGACTTTTGCATTACTCATTCTCTATCTCTTTATGGGGATATACCATATATTTCTCTATTTTTCCGAACGGAACTACCGCTATAACCTCTTTTACGGTTTGTTTTCAACCGATTTGTTTCTGTATCTCTTTATGCGGACCAATATTGTTTACAACCTGATTCCCGATACATCGATAGTTTTAAAAATCGAATTGATCAGCCTCTTCGGAATTCTGCCGGCTGTCAGCGCCTTCCTGCAGCTGGTACAAAACAGAAGTGTCAATAAATTGACCCGATATTACTCCCTGTTCAACCTTTTTCTGGCGATTGCCGTCATCTTTACACCTGCCAATATCAATCTGGATATACTCAGGATCTGGCAGATTGTAAGCCTGGCCATGATCCTCTACATTTTCATTTACCTCATTCTCTGGCAGTTTGTCTCCGTCTTCAGACGGAGATTGAACAGAAGGGATACAGGGCAGAAGGGCATGAACCGATTCCGGGTCTTTTTGCAGACCCTCTCTAAAACAGCCATCGGAAACCTTCTGATCGGGGGGATAATACTCGTCTCGACGGCGGTATACGATATTCTCGACTCCATGTTTTTCCAGAGAGATCTAGTTCTGACCAATTACGGCTTTCTGGTTTTCACTCTGGGCAGCGCCTTTATCCTGGCGAACCGTTTCGCCTTTATGAACAAGCAGACCGCCCGGTTGAATCAGTCCCTGGAAAAGAAGATACAGGAAGTCGAGCAGGCCTCTGAAATGTCCAAGGTATCGGAAAAGAAATACCGCAGTTTTTTTGAGGGGCACAGCGATGCCGTTCTCCTCCTCAATACCGATTTAACCATCCTGGATGGCAATAAAGCGGGGATAAAACTGCTGGGAACCAGCAAAAAAGAGTTGAGCCGCTTCAATCTTCTCCAGGCTCTGGCAACAGGCGGAGAGAATGGCGACCATGCGGGTAACCTCTTTAAACTGAAGTTCAGGGAATTGCTCAGGACGGGCAAAGCAGTTGAGCTCAAATTGCGGTTTTCAGGAAAAATGGGAGAAACCCATGCTGTCCTGGTCCGGATGGAGCTGATAAAGTCCTTATCCGCGGGAAGCCAGATTCTTTTCAGAGGCGTCATACTACAGCAGGATGCCCTTCTGAACTATTTCGTCGGAGAGAAAGTACAGTACAGAATCAGCAATTCCTTTCCTCTGACAGAGGAAATCAGCCGGCGTATCACCGCGAATCTCTCCCGCTATATGGACAGGGGAGAAGCGGAAGTTCTCTATATAGGTCTGAGGGAGATCATTATAAATGCTGTGGAGCACGGAAACCTGCATATCTCTTTTGATGAGAAAACCCGTGCTCAGGCGCAGGGGCATTACATAGAATTTCTGATGGAGCGTCAGAAGCAGAAGGAATACCGGAGCAAAAAAGTCAAAATCGATGCCCTGATCACGCCAGAAAAAGTCGAATACAGAATTTGCGATGAAGGCCCGGGGTTTGATCACAGAAAATTTCTCAATGCGGCACTCAGCTCGAAAAATGAAACTCTGGCCCACGGCAGGGGCATTGTCATGACCCTCCAGCTCTTCGATTCTGTTTCCTACAACGATAAAGGGAATGAAGTGACATTGATGAAACGGCTGAAATAGGAGCCGCATCAAGCCAATCATCGAGGGTCCTGAATCGGATTGAACCGCGAAAGGATGCAGTCCCGCTTCTGTTGACGAAGCATAACAACTGTTATACATTAGATTCAGGAGAATAATTTGCCCCCGAAAGTACAGTTTTCAAAAGAACAGATTATCGAAACGGCATTGGATATCGCCCGGGAAACCGGCATAGCTTCGCTGACAGTGAGAAAAGTGGCCTCGAGCCTCGGTTGTTCCGTCGCGCCTATATATGTGAATTTCAGGAAGAGTGAAGAGCTGATTGAAGCCGTAATGGACAGGATTAAAAAGTTATCCTGGGAGTATTCCACAGGCTCCTACACGGATATCGGATTCTTCAATATAGGCATCGGCCAGCTGCTTTTCGTCAGAGACAACCCGCGGCTTTTCCTGGAACTGGTCAATTCCGATTACATCTGCTCCGATATGGAAAAAGACGTGGAGCAGCAGATGGTCGATATCATGATGAAGGATGAGATGCTCGACGGCCTGTCCCGGGAGGAGAACCGGAACCTGCTCCTGAAAATGTCGGTGTTCACAAACGGATTATCTCTGGAACTGCTGAAATGCAACAGCAGTTTATCTCTGGATGAAGCTCTCTCCCTCCTCGAAGAGACGGCTCATCAGCTTATTCATTCCTACAAATCGAACTTTAAAGAGAGCTTCAGCCCTTACGAACATATTGACGGGGAAGCCAGAGAACTTATCGATGAGTTCATCGATCGCAACACCCTGAATATGCGTCCGGTTAAAATGCTGAAACTGAACCTGACAGAAAGCAACGCAAAGGAGATCAGTCATGAAATTAACAGTCTTTAACGGTTCCCCCAGGGGAAAAGAATCCAATTCGACGAGAATGATACCCTGGATCCTGCCGCAGGCGGCCGGGGATATCTGTTACCTCAATAAAAGCACACTCTACGATTCCTATATGGAAAGAGCGGAAGCATCCGGGGTATTTCTCTTCGTATTTCCTCTTTATGTCGATTCCATGCCCGGCACAACCAAAGCCTTCTTCGAAGTGATGGAACAGAACAAATCCTGTTTTTCAGGAAAGCCCGTTTATTTTGTCATACACAGCGGCTTCCCGGAGATGATCCAGAGCCGGACCCTGAGCCGCTATAATGCCTACTTTGCCTCGAAAATTATGGAGATGGATTACAAAGGAACGGTTATCATCGGCGGAAGCGAAGCCATGCAGATGGCTCCCGATCAGGCCTTCGGAAAACTGCAAAAGAACCTCAGACTGGTTGGAAAGGCGATTGAGGAAAAAAGAGAGATTCCCGAAGATATCAATCTCCGGATTAACAAGAGAGACAGACTGACCGGTTTCCAGAGATTTATTTATGCCCGGACTCCCGGTCCGCTGAGAAATTTCTACTGGCACCACAGAGCCAGACAGCATGGAGTAAAGATAGACCTGAAAGCCAGGCCGTACGATTGAACTATCAGCCAATTCAGGACCGGCTCCGAAGCGCCTGAGACAAGATTGATTCTTTCTTCCCTGCTTCCCCTGACTAGAAATCGAAAAGCTTGTAATTCAGGGCATCGAGAAGCTCGATTTTCTCCGATTGAATCAAATGATCTTCAAAAATTTCCGTCTTCTGTATTTTGCCGCCGGAAGAGTCGATGACAAAAAAAGCATTCTGCGGGTATTTCCTTTTTATCTCCACCAGAGTAGCTGTGATCTCCTCGATATTGCGGGGATCATCATCACTGACGCCGAAACGGTGATGGGGATTGTATCCGTACCGTTTAAAAGCCCTTTCGACGGAGCGGTGAAGCGCTTCTTTTTTGAGAAGGGCGATCGGTCGTTTCAGGTCGGGATCCCCCAGTTTTTTTCTCAGCTGGGGGTTGGAGACGGGATAGATGGTCAGGATATTGGGGCGTTTAAGAAGATGCCCCTTTTCATGGAGAAGGTCCAGGGTTCTTCGGATCGTTTCCGAACGGTGGCCTCTCGCCGTGATAATGGAAATAGGCCTCTCGTTCAGAACCGCATAAAAGAAATGGTTCCAGCTGGGGCCGTGCCATTCCCACTCGGGTTTTTCCACGGCACGCTCCAGGTCGATCTCGATGGATTGTCTGCGCTTCCTCCCCCGGACCCAGGGGGGAAAGATTTTATCGCGGAAGTTCCGGTAGGACCCCGTGGCGTCATTCAGATCGAGGTAATAATCGGCGAAGCGCCCCTCTTTTCCGATCATTTTAATATTCCGAGCCAACTCGGCGGAGCTGATTTCAATCTCTTCATTCGTCTCTTTATGAAAGAGGATGATCCTCGTATCCATAAAGAGGATATTGTCATCGAGATCGAAGAAATAAAAACTGCGTCCCCCGTGACTGGCGTTCCTGTCCTCTTTATAGGGGAGCCACTGAGCCAGGGGAAGCTGTTTATTAGCCATTAAGCCTCTCTTTCAGTATATCCATATACCCGTAATCGGTCCGGTTTATCTGTATGGGGGAAAGGGAGACATAGCCGTTCTCCCAGGCCCAGACATCGGTCTCCGGCCCGTTGTGAACCCGGTCCCAGCTGCCCTTCGCCCAGACGAGCCCCTCTTCCTCCACGAACTCGTGGCTGAAGGGGCGCTCCCCCATTTCGGTAATTTTAATCCCTTTAATTTCAGAGAACTCTTTCTGGGGGAAATTGATATTGAGAACACGGCCTTTATCGACAATTCCCGCGCCCAACACCTTCGACATGATCTCTTTGAGATGGGGTTTCGCCGCATCAAGTCCGGAAAAGTCCGATGAAACGGCAATGGCCGGGAGACCGCAGATTATCCCTTCGCTCGCCCCGGCCAATGTACCGGAATAAATGATATCGGTTCCCACGTTGGGCCCGTCGTTGATTCCCGACACGACCAGATCGATAGACAGGCCGAGCCCGTAAAGAGCGAATTTCACGCAGTCCGCCGGTTTGGCCTCGAGGCTCCAGGCTTCGATACCCTCATACAGCTCATTGCGGCGATGAACCCGGAAGGGTTCGTGAATGGTAATGCCGTGGCCGATCGCGCTCTGCTGTGTGTGGGGGGCGACGATGGAAACAGTCCCGAAATCCTTCATGGTTTGCGTCAGGAATTCCATTCCGGGAGATTCGATTCCGTCATCATTAACTAAAAGTATGTTCATATTGCTTTAAACCAATCCCTTTCTGATACGGCTCGAAATCATATCGATGATCGAAACCGTTAGAACCAGCACCATGACGATGATCATGGCCCGGGGCCAGGCCCTCGTCCGGATGGCGAATATCAGCGGCGCCCCGATTCCGCCGGCGCCGACCAGCCCCAGGGTGGATGCCGCCCTCATATTGATTTCAAAGCGGTAGAGCGTGTAGGAAATCAGCTCGGGGCTGACCTGGGGGAGAACGGCGCGGAACAGGACTTCCATGCTGCTGCCGCCGCAGGATTCCAGAGCCTCCTTCACCCCCATATCCATGCTTTCGATCGCTTCACTGAAGAGCTTTCCGAGCATCCCGATGGAATGGATCCCCAGAGCGAGAATACCCGCCGGAGCGCCGGGACCGACGACGCTGATAAAAATCAGAGCGAGAATCAGTTCGGGGAAGGTCCGGATCAGGGTGATGATAAACTTCCCGACCAGGGATACGCGCTGTCCCACGATGTTCTGGCTGGCCAGCAGGGCGAAGGGGATGGAGATGACCGCCGAGACGAATGTCCCGCTTATGGCGATGGCGATGGTCTCCAGAATGGCATAGGGGAGCCCGTCTATCGTCATATTGGAGAGATAGCTCATATCGGGGTGGACGATGCCGCTCAGGAGAGAGGCGATAGTCCCTTCGGCCGTGGCCATGATGCCTTTATAGGGAATTCCCAGCATCCCCCAGAGAATCAGGAGAGCCAGTCCGCCGTAATTGATAACCCGGTAGAGAATCTGTCCGGGGGTGATAGTTTTTCTGACAACAATATTTTCCATTAAACCAACCTCTTCCTGATATGTGAGCTGACAAAATCGATGATGAGGACCACGACGAAAGAGATGACGATAATCACCCCGACCCTGTCGAAATTCCTCCAGGCGAGATTGTGCTCGAAAGTCTGTCCGATTCCCCCGGCGCCCACATAGCCCAGAACGGCGGCGGCTCTGACATTAACCTCGAAGCCGTAAAGCGTATAGGACATAAACTGGGGGAGTATCTGGGGCATTATGGCATAGCGCAGAATGTTGGGCTTGTCCGCCCCGAGGGACATGAGCGCTTCGACCTGACCGAAATCTATGGCTTCAATCGACTCATAGGTGAGCTTGGAAATGAGACCGAACGTGAAAATGGACAGAGCCACGACCCCGCTGAAAGGACCGATTCCGTAAACGGCGACGAACAGCGAAGCGAGGACCATGGCGGGAATGGTCCTGAACACGTTGAGAATCAGCCTCACCGGTTTGCTGATCCAGGGGTTTTTAAGGAAGTTGCCGGCCGCCAGCACTGCCACGGGAAGGGCGGTAAGGGCGCCCCAGAAGGTGCCGACTATGGCCATGCGGATCGTTTCGAGCAGCGGCGAGATGACTTTGGCCGAATAGGACCAGTCTGGCGGCAGAAACATCCGGCCCAGAAGCCTTTTCCCCTTGCTGAAATTCTCTATGATTTCAATGGGATTGAATCCGGCGAAAACAGCGCTTCCGACAATCAGAAAAACAACGGAGAGCACAACGGCGTTCCGCCTGAGATTGCGGGGTTTCGGAACAACGATTTTATCCATCAGCCCTCTCCCAGCATTTCATCGTGATGAATCGCCCGTCCGTAGACTTTCTCCAGATCGGCGAGGAAAGTCTTCTTGTCGATGTCTTTAATCTTCACATCGTAGACGATTTTTCCTTCCCTCACGCCGACAACGCGGCTCGAATATTTCAGGGCCAGGTCCACATGGTGCAGGTTGGCGATAGTGGTGATCCCGTCCTCTTCATTGATTTTTTTCAGATAATCCATAACCTGAATGGTCGTAATGGGATCGAGGGACGCGACCGGCTCATCGGCCAGCATCAGGCGGGGCTCCTGTGCCAGAGCGCGGGCGATGGCCACTCTCTGCTGCTGCCCCCCCGAAAGATCGCTGGCGCGGCTGTGGACCTTTTCCAGGATATCGACTCTCTGGAGTGCCCGGTAGGCGATCTGCTTATCCTCTTCGGGAAACAGCCCCAGAATGGTTTTCCAGGTGGGGTGATAGGCGACGCGCCCCGACAGGACATTGGTCAGAACCGAAGCCCGCTTCACGATATTGAACCCCTGGAAGATCATGCCGATCTGTCTTCTGATATTTCTCAGCTCTTTCCCGCCCGCCGAGGTGACATCGGTCCCGTCGAAGGTGACCGTTCCCGATGTGGCCGGAATCAGCTGGTTTATCAGCCGAAGCAAGGTGGATTTACCGGCTCCCGAGAGGCCGATGACGGCCACGAACTCCCCCTCTTCTATTTTCAGGTTGATATCATTTAAGGCTCTGGTTCCGTTGGGATAGACCTTGCTGACTCCGGTGAATTCTATCATTACTGGCTCCTGTAATATTTTACTTGCATATTGTTTAATAAACTTTATAGAATTATAGCAGATTTTGATCACTGTATTAATAAAAGGAGAGTTTGATGAAAAAAAACTTGTTTCTGATGGTGCTTATCGCCCTTTTACTCACGACCGGTGCCTATGCAAAGGGGAGCGAAGATAGTGTCGTAAAACCTGAAGTTCTCGAAGTTCAGCTGATCCCTTCCCGCGATGCGACATACCTCGATGCCCAGAGACTTCCTCTTCAGCAGCTTCTGGAAGCCCAAATGGGAATGAAAGTGAATGTTACCGTAGCGACAGATTACAACGCTCTGATCGAAGCCATGGCTTCCGAGCAGGTTCACGTGGGGCTTCTGGCAACGACAGCTTATGTTCTGGCCGCCGATGAAGGCGCTGCCGAAGCCATTCTTAAATCTCTCCGGTTCGATGTCGATGACAACGGCGCCCTGATGAAGGACAAACCTCTGGTATCGGGTTATAAATCGCAGCTCATCGCCGCCGCCGACAGCGGAATCAAATCGGTTAAAGATCTGGCAGGACGCAAAATCGCCATTGCCTCTTTCACCTCCACTTCCGGATTCGTATGGCCCGCCAACCTGCTGGCCGACAACGGGATCGATCCCGAATCGGGAGTCGAATGGATCAATGCGGGCGGACACGACAACGCCGTTCTGGCTGTTTATAACGGCGATGCCGATGCGGCATTCACGTTCAAAGATGCGAGAAACCTCTTCGATAAAGAATCCTTTTTCGACGATCTTATGAAAAAAGTCGTTCTGATCACCAACACGAGCCTCATTCCCAATGACACGATTTCCGTAATCCCCGGACTGGATCCCGATCTGAAAAAGAAAATCGCCGATGCCTTTATCGCCATCAGCGAAGACCCCAAAGGCCATGAGATCGTCTTCGGAATCTACAGCCACGAAGGATACGCTCCTGCAAAGGATTCAGACTACAATGAAGTACGGACATACCTGGAAAGAAAGAACCAGTGGGATTTCTAATCGGCTGAAATAAATACATTTCCAATAAGGGAGACTCTCGAGTCTCCCTTATCTATATACCAGTAGAGAACAGGAGGCTTTCCTATGCCCTTTGGAACCCATCTAGTTGAATCGCGCTCCCTTATGGAGATTAAACGGTATCAGAACAAATACTGCTTTAAAAAGCGTTCTGTTGCCGAACATATGTGGTCCGTCGCCAAAATCGCTGAAGGGCTGGCTATCTGGGAAAGCAAAAAATTCGCCAATAAGGTGGATATGGCCAAGGTTCTGCAGAAAGCCATAAACCACGATATGATCGAACAGTGCACCGGGGATATTCTGGGACCCACCAAAAAGAAAACCCGGGCCATGCAGGAAGCCATGGAGGAAATCGAGGAGATCGCCTTCACAGAGGATATCGAATCCCATCTCCCCAGATCATGGCGCAACCAGTTCAAGGAATACATCCTCAACCCCAAAACCGACGATGCGGAGGGGCAGATCATCAGAGCCGCCGATATTATCGATACGATCATCGAGTCGATCGAGGAGATCAAGCTGGGCAATGAGATATTCAGAGCTGTGCTTATAGACAGTTCGGAATCCCTGATCAAAGTGGACCTGGAAAGCGTCAGATACTTTATCAAATACGCGATCCTTGATTTCGATATCGATATCAGGGAGTTCTTCGGGGAAAAGCTTTTTGATTACAGGGAGACACTCCATTTCGACCCGGCTGTTTTTGAAGCCTGTGAGGACATCAGAGATATTTAGCAATAAGGCTCAGATCATTTTTGGGCTTTTTCAATCTTTCCCGAAGGAGAAATGGATTCCAGGTTCAGAAGGCGGATATTTCCTCCTGAAGTTTCTCCAGCAATTCTTCATAATTTGCCGGTTCTCTGAAAAATGAAGCGAAAAAATCGAGCCCGGCTTCGGCAACACGGGGAACCGTAGCCAGATCATAGTTAAAAGACCAGTATTGCGATTGCTCAATTTCATTCAGAATTTCTATCTGCAGATCGGAATATATTTCCCGGCCCACCCCCAGATGGGGCGCCAGTGCGCCTGATTTTTCATTGAACGCTTTCTGAGCGTCCGCACTTGCCAGTTCCTTCAGGATTTCTCCCGAAGCCTTTTTTTTCAGTGAGTTCGCAGAGAGGAGAACTCCGTCGACAGGCCCCAGCGAGGCAACCTCGACAGAGGGATCTATTTCCGGAAAGGGAAAAAAACCGGTATCGCCTTCCCCGAGATAGGGGATAATCCACGTGCCCATCAGAGTCATGGCCGCTTCACCGTTTTTCAGAAGGTCGGCTGCCTGATCCCAGGTGAGGCGGCTGCTGTTTTCATTGAAGCAGTCTTTATCGATCAAGTCCTTCCAGACAGACATGATATGAAGAACTTTCTCATCGGTGTAACCGGCCGTTCCCTCCATTAAATCTTCACGGAATCCGAACCCCCAGGTCCGGAGAATGAGATAGTCGAACCAGAATTGCGCCGGCCAGCGGTTGACCGAGCCGAGAGCGAAGGGAATAATTCCCTCATCTCTTATCAGACAGGCCGTCTCGATAAGCTCATCCCAGGTTTCCGGTTCGCTCAGACCGAGGCGGTCGAATATCTCTCGATTGTAAAAGAACCCCACATAATGCTGGGTCAGTGGGAGCATGTAGAGTTCTCCCCTGTAGGAACAGGCCTCCAGGACTGATTTGTCAAAGGAATCATTAATGGGAAAAGTTCCCAGGAGATTATCAATGGGAACGATTTTATCTCTTTCCGCCAGATAATCGGTCCGGGCGCCGGCCCAGTAGGAAAACAGGTCGGGAGGATTATCCGTTTCGAGCTGCAATCGGATATTGATTTTGAATTCCTCATGTTCCATCGGCGTGGCAATGAGCCGGACGGAACTCCGGCTGCTGTTGAGCGATTCAGCCAGCTCATCAATCCCCTGGGAAAGACTGCCAGTAAAATAATGGAGGAGCATGACTGTATCAACCATCTCTTCTTTTTTCGAACATCCTGAAAATGCAATTAATACGATGAGAAAAAGAGCTTTCTTACCCAAGGGGAACCTCCCTGTTCGCGGGAAACCTGATCCTAAAGCGAACTCCCTCTCCCGGCGAACTCTCGCAGAGGATAGAACCTCGAAGGTTCTCTTCGATCAATCCCTTTATAATATTCAATCCGAGACCGGTCCCGCCGGCACCCGATTTGGTCGTGAAGAACGGCTTGTAGATCTGGGACAGATTTTCGGTACTGATACCTTTACCGTCATCACTGTATAAAATGACGATCTGATCAGATTCCTTTGAGATATGAATAGAAATAAGACCTTGATCTTTCCCTTCAAAGCCGTGAAGCAGGCTGTTATTTATCAGATTCGTCAGTGTCTGATAGATTATGGAGGGGACAGTCTCCACTTCGATGTTTTCATCTCCCCGGTATTCGATTCTGTAGGGTCTGTTTTTAAGCTCATAGGAAAAGGCATCGATAATCTCTTTTACATAGCGGTCCAGGGAGATGACGGCCCAGTCCTCTTTTGCCTGGTCCGACGCGAAATTCTTGAAGCCGATGATCATGGACGTCGCATGACGCAGATTCCGGTTGACGGTTTCCGAGACAGTCCTGGATGTTTCAATAAGAGTCGTAAAATCTTTTCTGGTGAGATTATTCGCAATGAATTTCTTTTCTATCTCCGAGACGACCGAGCTTAGATGGGAGGATGCCGTTACAGCAACTCCCAGAGGGTTGTTGATCTCATGAGCGACCTTGGCACTCTGACGCCCCATGAGGGCCATTTTTTCCGAATGGATAAGGGTCTGCCTGGTTTTCTGAAGCTCTTCCGATCTCTCGCGTACACTGGATTCCAGGGACGAGCGGCTCACTTCCACTTCACCTGCCAGTGTCTGCATGGCCTGATTCAGCCTGAGAATCTCTTTCAACTGGATAAAATGCTGCTTCCAGACAAGACGATACTGTCCCGCTCCTATCCTTTCCGCCGCATCGAGAAAATCATTCATCTGCCTGGCAATCAGATAGGAGAGAAATAAACCGGAACTGAACATTACCAGGGACAGGAAGGCAAGAATGACTGTTGTAATTCTGAAAATGATATCGAATCCGCGGAATAAGGTTTTTTCCGGAGTAATGATAACCAGATTATAGAGATAGGCGGGATCCGTATAAGTCTGAACCATCAGCTTTTCAGTTCCCTTATCAGATTCGATATAGTCATAAATAATATTGTAGCGGCTATCGAGACTGCGGCTCAGTGCTTTCGCCGCAAAGGGGTAGCTAAAAAAACCGGAATTCTCCGGTATGGTTTGATTATCCGAACTGATAAGGATAACCTCGGCTTCGGCGGCAGAAGAGAACAGGGAGAGCATTTCCTCGAAAAGCCGGCGGTCGATAGATGCCGCCAGCACATAATGGTGCCCTTTGTACTTCAGCGTCTTATAAAGCCATAAAGTGATATCGGTTTTTCTCCCTGAACCGATGGGCGGCCTTCCCATCCATAGAGAGCGCGAGGGATTTTCAAGCAGCAGTGCAGCCTGTTCGGACAGAAGGAACTTGTCCAGATCGGGAAATGGTTCGGTCAGAGATCTTTTTGCCGTTAAATCGATAACGATAAAGTCCTCGAGACTGCGCACGAGTCCGGCCATTTTCTGAAAAGAAGCTATTTTTTCTCTTTCGATTATCATCTCTTCCAGAAGTTCCGGAAAAGCCGCCTCGGCAATAAGACCGTCGATAGTTATTTCAACATCTTCAAGCAGGTGATTGAGGTAATTCCGGGACTGATCAAGTATCCCCTGCGTAAGTTTTGTCGTGTTATCGACAATAATTGTACGGATGGTCTTATTAATGATTGTCTGTGAAAAAAAAAGCGGAATAATACCTATCAGGACAACGAAAGTAATGGGAATATATTTAATGGATAGAGTCAGTTTTCCTTTAATCATCAATTTAAAGCATATGTTATTTTTCCGCGAATAAAAGACATAAAAGAATCATACCGAATTTTTATTGACTCAACGGATGTTAAAACAGAAAAAAAACCGGCACAGGGATGAGCCGGCACCGGTTGATTGAAAAAGAAGTATTTTACTGTCTTACAGCTGTAAGAACCCCGGTCATAGCGAGAACGCCGTTTTCAAGAGTAACTTTCAGGTCTCCGTCCCAGAAGTACATAGCTTCGGGATGGTAGTTTTCGGCGACAACATTAGAAGAGAATACTTTCTCAAAATCTACACCCATGGCTGTTCCGTCAGAAGAAAATTCCGCTTCCAGCTCCTGGGGAGTTCCGATTTTTCTGCTTTCCATTTTCGCATCAGGGAGAGAGAGAATACCTTTGCTGTCTGTTGTGAACCGGTAAGCCGTTCCTCTGTGAACATAAAGGATGGAAATGGATCCGTCGCTGTTTTTCATAGCGTGAAGATTGTCGTTAACAACCTGTGATGCACCGGTAACACCGAACAGGAACAAGCCTCTGAGTCCAGTGGACATGGTGTTTTTAGCTTCCACATCGTACAGGTAGGTCATAAACAGATGAGTCGATCCAGCTGCAGAAGCTCCACTTGCCGCATCGTATGAATCCTCAGCAGCCATGTAACGTATGTTACCTTTCCAGATGAAGTGATTCATGGAATCGTTGCCGTTCAGCCCGACCTGTAAATCGATTACAAGGTCTTCACTTCCATCGGATACTGCAGCTGCTGCGGGCTTCGCTTCGGGTGTAGATGTCGGTATAGGTTTATTGCACCCTGTAAATACTAAAATTACAATACTGATTAAAAGGATAATTTTTTTCATTATGTTCAGTCCTCCACTTTACTTTATTTCATCATACAACTATTTCACATATTGATCAATTTTTATTTATATTTTTTTATTGTATATATTAAAAATAATATACTTTACAAACTTTATGTACAATCCCTCTGCTTCCCCTATCCCCTCCTGCTATTTTCAGAGGTGGAAAGGTAAGCAGATGATTATAGATATAGTGGAGGAAGTCAGTTCCCGGCAGAACTCTTAAGCTGCGCGACTGTGTGCGCATTTCTTTCTACGGCTTTCTGGAGATTCCCGATAAAGTTGTCCAGTTCCCCCAGGACATCCTTCTGTTCATTCATCCTCTCGCGGATATGTCCGGCCGCTTCGGAGAGAGAGACGCTGTTTGCCAGAACCGATGAGCTGATATCGCTCTGGTTCTTCATGTATTCAAGAACTTCGCCTGTCATGTCTTTCAATTTCATCATCGAGGACTGAATATCCCGGCTTCCCTGATTCTGCTCCTCCATGGCCGATGAAATGGTGCTGTTGATTCTCGTCAGAACTCCCACGCCCTCTTTGATAATGGAGAACCTCTTCATTGTCTCTTCGGTTTTCTGAAGACCGGACAGAGCCCGGGAATTCATGTCTTTTGTCATTTCGGTTATCCGCTTGGAAACGGCACCGGATTCCTCGGCCAGCTTACGGACTTCCGCCGCCACAACGGCAAAGCCGCGGCCTCTGTCGCCGGCGTGGGCCGCTTCTATGGCGGCATTCATGGCGAGCAGATTGGTCTGGTCGGCTATCCGGGAAATCTGGGAAGTGCTTGCTGAAACCTCCTGTGACGCTTCCGATATCATTCTTATTTCCCGCAGAAGATCGCTCATGGCCGCGCCGCCCTCTTCCGACCGGTTCAGCAGATCTTCGGTATTTTTGTAGGCCTCCTCCGAACTGACCGTCACCGAAGCGATGCTGGCGGTCATCTCTTCAATGGCAGCGGTCGATTCCTCAACGGCGAGAGACTGCACGGTCAAATTCCGGTTCATAATCTCTATGCCCATGACCAGCTCATTGACATTGGTGCTCGTCTCTTCTATCGAGGCATTCTGATGATTGACCGAATGGCCGACTTCCGATACGGAAGAGTTCAGCTGATCCCGGATAACCTGGGCGCCGCTGCCGATCCCCGTCAGATCTTCCGAAACTGTCCTGATCGTTGCCGATGCTTCACGGATTGTCTGAAAGAGATGATTCTGCCTGTCCAGAAAGCGGTTGATCCAGTTTATGGTTTCTCCCAGCTCATCGGTCGCTGTAATGGGAATCCGCTCTTCCAGATTCATCTTCCCGGAACTCAGATCCTCTATGCTCTGATTGATCAGCCGGATCCTTTTGGATGTCGGCGCCTGCTCCATCCTGAGAATAAGCCAGCTGGCCGCAACAATCAGAACTCCCAGGAGACCCATTTTAAGATAAAATTCATTCAGGCGCACGGCCAGTTCCGGTGTGTGATCATTCAGAAGAGGAGCCTTGCCCTCCAGAGCGGCACTCCAGAAACGGACGCGGTAATCCATATGCTCCGACGCTCCGCTGGTCGCGTCGACACGGGAGGGGGCGTACATCTCCTCTTTCAGATAGGACAGACCGGCTGTCGTAAAGAGTGTGAAACAGATATAGAAAATAGAGAACCCGATTATATACTGACGCCTGGCCCAGTCCGGCCTGGATTTTTCGATCAGATAGAGTTTTCTCTCCATTTCAAAGGAGAACAGAATTCTGTCGGTGATCCTCATCTGAATGACCGTGACTCCCAGACCGATTCCCGTCGAGTACAGAATAGCCGACAGCAGGTCGAATCCCAGAAAAGGAAGTCCCAGAGTGAGGGATTTAATAACGTACTGAATGACAGGTCCGATAAAAAAACCTGTAATGTTGGCGCCCATAAAAATGAGGGGAAGCGAGGAAATGACTTTGTTAGTTTTCTCTCTGGTTTCGCGATCGGGCCGGTTCCCCGATTGAAGGATTCCCGCTTCACCGACAAGAGGCGTCAAACGGAATCCCAGAATCAGCGCGACGATTAAAATCAGAATGAAAACAATGGAGGCAAAGGTCGGCAGATTCTCGGCAAAGCGGCTGTAGTCTCTCAGAATATAAAAAATACTGAAACTCCAGAGCAGAGCCGTTCCGATCAGATCGGTGACAACGAAATTCAGCAGGATGAAAAATCGAAAAGATTTACCAGCGGACATATCAACCTCCACCAATAACTATAGGTTAAGTTTTTTCAATCATCAATTATGTGAACATAAATTATCGATATCCGTAAATTGACATCGCCCGGCTCTGATACAACAATTAAAAGAGACACTTCTGGAATACATCATTGCATTTTATATACAAGGCTCTGTAGAGCCGGAGGAAGAGAATAATATGCATATTAAAACATCGGAAATGGAACAGATCATGCTCGGAATAGGGAACTATTCCTGTAATCTGGCGACTCATGTCTGCGGTCTCTACGAAACGGAGAAGGAACGGGACGAGATTATTTCGGGATTTCTCTGTCAGGGTTTCAAAGATGATGATAAACAGATCTACATTCACAGCGAGCAGACAGAGGATCATTTCTGGGAAGTCATGCATTCCGAATGTCCGGTCTGCAAAGCGGATAAGGAGAACCCCGGCAAACTGGATGTAAAAGATGCTCCCGAACTGTACTACCCTGATGGAATATTTGATCCCTGGCTCATGGATACAGCTATAAACGGCTATTACGACTATACACAATCCGAAGGACCTCAGAACCTGAGAACCATTGCGGAAATGTACTGGGCTTTACAGAAAATAGAAGGAAGCGAGCACCTGTTCGCCTACGAATCCCGGTTGAATTACTTTGTCAGGGACAAAACCATTATCAGCCTCTGCCTTTACAATACTTCCAAAATTTCCGGAGAAATGCTGATGAATGTTCTGAGAACCCATCCCTACTCCATCAACAGCGGCGTCTTTACAGTCAATCCCTTTTATGAAGAGCCGGATATCTGGCTGGCGAAGAATGCGCCTCAGTACCTTGACAAATAGAACCGAATGAAAAACTACGCCCTCGAACTGTTTCTACTGACGACAACCCTTTCACAGATGAACAACAGGGAAATGGTGATAAGACTTTTTGTCGAGAGCATGAATGACATATTCCCGGACTATTCTTATAAATGGGAGAATGAAAAAAAGGGCTCAGAGACGTCCATAGAGGTCTGTACCCGGAAAAAGTCCTACGGCTATTTCACCTGTTTATCCTCAGGTGACATTGAGGCGACAGAAGAAAAGCTCATTCACAACGCCGTTCAGTTACTGGCCATTTTTCTGGAAAAGATAGAACAGGAAACCAATCTCCAGCATCTGGTTAATGATCAGACGGAAGAATTGAGCGCGGCGAATGAAAACCTGGCCATATCAAACACAGAGCTGAAAGAGCAGATACAGGCGCATAAGCAGACACTGGAAACTCTCAGAAAGAGCGAAGAAAAGTACAAGTCTCTCATTGATAAAGTGCAGACGGCTATAGTCCTCTATGATGCATACGGTAATATCATAAATACGAATCCACTGGCTGACTCGCTCCTCGGCATATCAGAAGAAGATACAGCAGCCGAGGCTTCCCGGAAACTGCAATGGGATTTTTACCGGGAAGACGGTACAAAAATGCAGGAATCGGAATACCCCGTATATCAGGTTCTTACCCGGAAGATAGAGGTTCGGGATTTTATCATCGGCATCGGGCATCGGGAGCCGGAGAAATTGGTATGGGCTCTCCTCAATGCGGAACCGGAATTTGATGAAAACGGAGAGATTATACAGGTCATCGTCTCGTTTATCGATATGACTGAGCGCCGCAAAACCGATGAAATGCTGCGGCAGTCACAGAAGATGGACGCGATCGGTCAGCTGGCCGGCGGGGTTGCCCATGATTTAAACAATATGCTGGGCGGCATCGTCGCGGCAGCCCAGATTCTGAAAAACCCGAAACAGAATCTCGATGAGAAAGGGTTGAAATTCGCCGACTTGATTCTCGATGCCTCCCAGCAGGCCGCCGAACTGACAACCAAGCTGTTGGCTTTCGGAAGAAAAACAGAAATAGAAATGGCACCGGTTTCCATATGCAGCATTATTGATGATACGATCTCGCTTCTGAGGAGAACGGTAGACAAGCGGATCAGCATATCATTTGAGAACCAGGCCGACGAGGAAATTGTTTCGGGTAACAAAACAGCTCTTCAGAATGCACTATTAAATATGGGTATCAACGCCTCTCACGCCATGCCGAAAGGGGGCAAGCTGCAAATTAAAACCAGAAACATCTGTTTAAACGAGAAATACGGCAAGTCAAGTCCTTTCGAAATTGCCGCGGGAAATTACATTGAAATTGAAATCGGCGATACGGGCACCGGCATTTCCCCTGAAAATATCAGTAAGGTTTTCGAACCCTTTTTCACGACGAAAAAACAGGGACAGGGAACAGGCCTCGGTTTATCCACAGTCTATGCAACCGTTCAGAATCATCTTGGCGCGATAAATATCCACAGCGAGCTTGGAACCGGAACAGTGTTTCATATCTATCTCCCGACAACGGAAAAAAATCCCGAAGCATATCCCGGAAAGGATCTCAGCTTTTCCGGCAAAGGAGTAATCCTTCTGGTCGATGACGAGGAACTGATCCGCGTAACCGCCCAGGAGACTCTGGAAGAGATGGGATTTTCCGTCATAACGGCAGAAAACGGCCGGGAAGCCGTAAATACATTCAAGGAAAGGAATGAAGAAATCGATCTTGTAATTATGGATATGTTAATGCCGGTCATGAACGGATCCGATGCCTTCATGGTGATGAAGGATATAAACAGAGACTGCCCGGTTATCATCTCCTCGGGATTTACCAAGGATGAAAACCTGAAAGAACTCAAAGATGCCGGTCTGGCCGGTTTCATACAGAAGCCGTTCAGGATTTATGATCTGAGCCAGTTGATTTCTGAAGTCCTGAACCATGATCATCCGTAAACTGCTTTTTATTATTTTTCTCCTTTCCGGACTGCCTCTCCGGAGTCAGCAGGCTTCCATATATCCCGGTCCCGACCCCTTTTCCGTAGACGGGAGAAGCGCCCTATACTGTATCGCCCTTCTCCGGGAGAATCCTTTTCTGGAACAGAAAGACAGCAATGGAGCCTCTTCTGTACTCAAGATAAACACAGTCTGGTCCTATTTTCTGGAATTTGATGAATCCTGGCCCGAGGGACATCAGCTGCGCTACGATATTATCGTGAACGGCTCACCCCTCGACTGGGACAACAGCTTTATCGAGTACGGAGGAGAGATGATCAATCTCCGGCTTCTGTTCACCTACAGGAATCAATATCCCCCTTCCGGCCTTTCATACAGGTCTATTCCATCGGAAGGGGAAGAAGAGTGACGAAAGAGGCGTTTCCGTCTATCGTCGTCTCATGGGCCGCATAGAAGTTCCCGGTGTCACTTGTAACAGAGCCCCGGAGAAGTCTGTTTTTTTATTTATCCGACAGCAATTCCGACCTGAAAGGAAGCCATGTTCCCGACAGAGGATTCGGCTCAGGCAGATAATACTGGGCTTTATCCTCTCCCAGAAAGAGTTTATAATCCATTTTGGGATTGCCCCTGATGACATATCCGGGATAATACCACTCCAGCCCTTCGGTCCGGCAATAGTCCAGCGTTTTCAGAATCAGAAACTTACCGGGACTGAACTTCCTGTATTCCGGATCGTAAAAATGCAGAACCGACGCGACAGACAAAGCTCCCTGGTGGAAAATTCCACAGGACACAAGCTTGCCATGGCGGCGCACCAGAAAGGCTTTACTCCTGTAAATGTTTGGTTCACATTCTCTGTATGTGGCATTTTCAACAGATTCATAACCGTCGAAATTCACGGAAGAAAGGTATTTCCCATACAAATCGTTCAGTTCCTCACTGTGGACAAAAGGATCGGCCAGTTCGATTTCAAAACAGCTGTTCTTTTTCCGGATCCTCCGGTGGGAAGTCTTCTCGGCAAGCGAAGGGATGTGATAGCGCAGCCAGAAAACTTCCGCCGGGATTGAATCATCCTCCCGGAAAAGATGGGATGTCGTGAAAATTGTCTGCCCCATGGGATACCAGCCTAATGACAGCAGGATATCGAAAATATCCTCCCTGCATTCAGGTGGATTCAGAACTTCGTAGTAATGCATAAGTACAAAATAATATAACACATCCGGATTTATACGAAAATATAGCTTATATTCCTGCGGCGCTTATCGAACATTTCTTTTTTCAGATTACCGGTACAGATTCTCTGATCCTGCCTTGTAGAAGAAGCCCTGAAAGAAATGGATGGCATAGCTCCTGAAGATATAGATCTGCTCAGATCGAATCGCAGGAACATTGAAAATCTGATTAATCAGCTCCCGTAACGGCCGAACCATGCCCTTTCGCCGAAAGCTTTTTTCTCTTTCTGAGTTCCTTCTTCGACAGCTATACCGATAGGCAGTACCACAGTGAGCAAACGGTCGTCAGGCGCTCCGAGAAGTCTGGAAATCTTTTCGATCCGATCATCGCTTCTCAGAGCGCCGTCAATCCAGAGGGAACTGTACCCCAGTGCCGTTGCGGCGAGCAAGATATTCTCCACCGCGGCGGCATAATCCTCTCTGTAAAACGAATAGCCGCTCATATTGGGTGTCCTGTCGGAAAAAACGGCTATAAGCGCCGGGGCCGTCTTTAAATATTTATATCCGATAATTTCGGCGATGGTCTGTATATCGCCTTTATCGGTGATGATGACAAATTCCGATGTCTGTGAGTTTTTTCCCGACGGCGCCTGTATACCGGCCTGAACGATCTGAATGAGATCTTCCCGGGGAACCGGAGAGCCGGAGAAATCTCCGCGATAACTGTATCTTCTTTCGACGGCTTCAAAAAGCTCCATATATTCCTCCCTTGGATGCATAGGCGAGCAGAAAACAAAGTTTTCGGTCAGGCCTGAACATAGAACATCAGATCAGTCAGTTCCCCTATAACTAAGAGGATTATATTCCGGTCAGGTTTATCATGTAAAGAAACTTCCGTTCTTTTCAGATTGCATTCAGCAGATGATTCTCTTATCTCCCAGACGCCGGAGGATCCGGCTTCCCAGAGGACTCAGTTCATTATGAATGCCTGATAGAATTGATAGTATAAAAAGTGTATTTTTCATGTTATCTCCTGCACAGGTCGAAACATGATACTTTAAAAAAGGTGGGATTTAAAGTTTTTTACCATAACGGTTCAAAGAGTATCAGTAACAGCGTTGGGGATAGCCCCAATTGCAGGATTTATAGGTCGGCTTTAAGATGGAGCAGGAATTTCGTCCCTTTTCCGGGGGCACTCTCGCAGACAATGGATCCCTGGAATTTCTGGGTTACAAGCGTATAGACAACGGAGAGGCCGAGCCCGGTTCCGCCCCGGTTCCGCCCCGGTTCCGTCTGGTCGTAAAAAAGGGCTTAAAGACACGCGATCTGACAGCCTCGGACATACCTTTCCCGTTATCTCTTAAATCGATTTCGAAATAATCCTCAACTTCCCGGAGCAATATATCGATTCTGCCCTTCGATCCCTTCGAGATAAAAACACTGAGAATTATTTGCACTGCCCCGTAGGCACTCCTATAATCTTAATTTGAAGGAGTCTCTATGAAAAAAACCGTATTTTGCCTCATATTCACTGCATTGCTTTTTCCCGCTTTTGCCGGAACGACTATTGCAGGCGTTTCCGTCGGCGACAGCGTCTCCTATGAAGGACAGACATTCAATCTCAACGGCGCGGGGATCAGAACGAAAGTCATTCTGAAGCTCTACGTGGGCTCTCTCTATACGACGAGTTCCGTTACCGATCCCCAGCCCGTTCTGGCCGGCCCCGTTCCCTCGGTCATCCGGCTCGACATTATATCAAAGCTGATCACCAGCGAACTGATGAAGGAAACCATTGAAGAGGGATTCGACAAGGCCATGAGCGGCAATACGGTCCCCTTGAGAAAAGAAATCGATGATTTCATCGCCATTTTCAGCGATGAAATCACCAAAGGCGACCAGTTTACCTTTGTCAGCCTTCCCGGAACAGGCGTCATCGCCTACAAAGGGGAGAGAAAACTGGCGGTGATCAGCAACGACCGATTCCGCCGGACCCTTTTCACCATCTGGCTGGGCGAAGATCCCGCCGATGCCAAACTGAAAAAGGCGATGCTCAATAACTGATCAGCATTCTTCCGAAACCTTTGATGTGCTGACCGCCGGAGATCTGATTGAGATCCCATGTTCCGGCTTCAACTTCACCGGTGGTGCCATCGGGAGAAGCGGCATTGACAAAGGAGACGGAAGAACTGTCGATCTCCCGGATCAGCCCGCCGTGTACGATGTAATCATCTTCATCGGCAAAAAAGATGATATCCCCGGGCAGAACATCAATCGGCTCTAAAGACCGGACATTGAAGAGGTACATGGCAGCCATGGAAATATCCTTCACAAAGCCCGATCCATCGGTAAATATATAATCATCCCCGACTGCGGACTGATAGGACCAGACGATCAGACCGGAACAGTCAAAAGTTTCGGGACCATTGCCGCCCCACTCATAATCGGAACCGATTTTCGACTCGGCGAACCGGAGTGCCCGGTCTGCCGTTTCCGGGATAGCTTCCTCCTGAATGAGAGGAGATGAGAGAATACTGCAGGAACCGGCTGAAAAAATCAGCAGAAAAAGAGTAAAAATAGCAAGTCCGAAGAAACTTTTATTACCGGAACTGTCCATATGGTGTTTTCTTTATTACCTTTATATCAATTATATCCTTAATCAAGGGAGAAGACAGCATATGTCCGATTATGAACTCTATCAATACCCCTCCTGTTCCACCTGCCGGAAAGCAGTGAAATGGCTGGATCAGAATGATTTCAAATACAAGTCCCGCCATATCGTGGAGGAAACTCCCGATGCCCGCCTGATCAAGGCCCTTATCGAAAAAAGCGGTCTGCCTTTCAGGAAATTTTTCAACACCTCGGGAATGCGCTACCGCGAGCTGGGTCTGAAGGACAAGCTGGAGGGCATGAAAATCGATGAAGCGGCCGCGCTGCTCGCATCGGACGGCATGCTCATTAAAAGACCCATTATAATCAAGGAAGACAAAGTCCTTGTAGGTTTCAAAGAAGCCGATTGGAAGGAGATATTATGAGCCGACTGCTTTCCCCCTACAGCCTGAAAAATATGGTATTGAGAAATCGCATCGTCATGCCCCCCATGTGCATGTACAGCGCCGGCCGGGACGGCGTCGCCACAGAATGGCACCGGTTCCACTACAGAACCAGAGCTCAGGGCGGGGCTGGACTGATGATTCAGGAAGCTACGGCCGTTCAGCCCGAAGGAAGAATATCCGACAGAGATCTGGGCATCTGGAGCGACGATCATATCCCTGCCCTCCGGGCTATCGTGGAGGGCATAAAAGGCGAAGGCGCCGTTCCGGCGATCCAGCTGGCCCATGCCGGCCGTAAATGCACGGTCCTCACAGAAGATATCATCGCCCCCTCAGCAATCTGCTTCGATGAATCGGACAGGAATTACAAAACTCCGAGAGAGATGGAGAGAACCGACATCGAGAGAGTCATAGGATCATTCCTCGAGGCGGCACGCCGGGCTTCGGAAGCGGGATATGAGGTTCTGGAAATTCACGGAGCTCACGGATATCTCCTGAGCGAATTCCTCTCTCCCCTGACAAACAGAAGAACCGATGATTTCGGCGGAACTCCCGTAAAAAGAGCCGAATTACTCCGGCGGGTTATCAGAGCGGTCCGGACCGTATGGGACAGGGAAAAGATCCTGATGGTTCGGGTCTCGGGAGAAGACTGGAAGGACGGAGGGAACCGTGCGGAAGATCTGGCGGACCTGATCAACTTCATCAAGGAGGAAGGGGTCGATATCGTTCACGTGAGCACAGGCGGTGTTGTTCCCGATGCGGTTATTCCTGCCGGACCGGCCTTTCAGATTCCGGCCGCCTCGACAATCAGAAAACTGACGGGACTTCCGGTTATCGGCGGCGGGCTGATCACCGATCACGACAGGGCCGAACAGGTTCTGACCGACGGTGATGCCGATCTTGTTTTCTTCGGACGGGAACTGCTCAGGAACCCCTATTTCCCGCTTCTGAGTGCCAGAGAAAAAGGGATAAAAAGCGACTACATCCCGGTTCAATACGAAAGAGCCCTTTAGCCATTTTCCATCTTTACACAATTCATTTTCTCGGATATATCATCCCTTATCGGAGAGAGACAAGAATTGAAAGAAAAGATTTCCCTGCCAGGCGATTTGATTATCAGACAGGAGACATGGAGCGATTCCCCCTGCTCCCGCTGCTCGGGGAGTCCCTGCTGCAGCAATCTGCCGCTGGCGCCCCTGAGACTCAGCAGCCGGAAGGATTTCGTCGATCTCCTGCTGCTCTCTACCTACGGCGATATTTTTCCCGGACTGAAACCTTCGGGAGAGTGGACGGTTTATCTGAAACGGGCCTGCGGTTTTCTCCAGTCCGATGAAGGGAAATGCGCCATCCATGGCGGTCAGGATCAGAGCATGATCTGCAAATCCTACGATTCCCACAACTGCTGGTATATCGATGCGTTCAATCCGCATCGCTACACCACGATGATCCCCTTCAGCACCTCGATGCTCATTCAGCTGGAGAAGGATTACCAGCTGATAAAGCACCGCTTCGACAGAGAGCCCGACTGGGATGAGCTGTGCCGCGACGCTTTCGAATACAGGCGCCATACCATAGAACTCCCTTCGGAGCCCTTTTCTCCCCTGGCCGAATCCAGGCTTCCCTTTAAGAAAAGCCGCGGCGACGAGTACCTCTTTTTTCAGCCCTATGAAAAGCCGTCGGATATCAAACATTTCGAACTGATGTCCTTCCGCCTCGGATTTCCGGGAGTCTATCTGGCCGTTTCCGATACGAGCTGGGCCTATCTGGTCAAGGCAAAACAGAATACCGCCTATCTGAACCTGGTCAGAGATGAATACTTCCCGGGGCTGGCCCATAAGGACAGCTCTTTCAGCTTCGATTCCTACAGGGAAACCTACACCCCCCATTCGGGAATCGGCGACCAGTGGGTCATCCTCCGGAAAAAAGATCTCCCGCTTCTCAAGAGCCTGACAGAGTTCGGGCCTTCCGGACAGTTACGCAGACTCCCCGCTGTATCGGCTCTTGTCAAAGCGCTGGAGACAGGAAGACCGGACCGGGCGGCCTGATCAGAAAACAGAGCTTGACCATATAGCAAACCTTATATATATTAGGCTTATCTAATTTGCATATGCACATATAAGGAGAATATATTCATGCCCTGGATAAATGAAGATCAATGCCGCGGATGCGGCGCCTGCGTCAGGGTCTGCCCTGTAAATGCCATTTCCATGAACAGCAGCAGAATCGCTGTCATAGACCAGTCAAAATGCACAAAATGCGGAAACTGTCTTTCTCTCTGTCCGATGGATTGCATCCGCCCGAACTCGGAGAACAGCGATCTGAAAGGTCAGGGCGGCGGTGCGGCTATGAGATCCGGTAGCGGATCGGGAGCCGGCAGAAGAGGTCCGGGTTCCGGTTTGGGACGGGGACGGAGATAAACAATGAAAGAAAATAAAACAAAAGGATTTTCCCTTGAAGCCTTTGTCCCTTCCTGGCCCTCATCCGTTATGGGAACAGGTATTATACCGGTAGCGCTCTATCTCGGGCAGAAGACTGTGCCTTTTTTCTACAGCCTTTCCATTTTTTTCACAGCCCTGACGTTCCTTTTGCTGACCATAGTTTTCGGATTGTGGATAGCACGGCTTTTCAAACACCCGAAGCAGTTTTATCTGGAGCTCCATCATCCCGTTGCCGGATCTTTTCTGCCGACCATGCCTATAGCTTTCATGATTGCCGCAATCGATCTCCTGCTGACCGGTCCCGGTTTCATGGAATCTTCCAGGGCGGTTTTCATTGTCTGGATCATGTTTCTCGGCGGGACAGCGGGCATATACCTGTTCAGCTGGCTGATAATGCCTGTTCTGTTTCAGAGCGACAAGGTCAAAGCGGGCCATGGAACATTCGGCTGGTATATCCCGCCCGTATCCCATCTGATCGTTCCCGTACTCGGTCTGGAATTAATTCATATGGGAGGAGAACAGGTCCCGGTCATGTTCATATTCTTCATTTCACTGATCAGTCTGGGAATCGGTCTTTTCCTCTTTATCTTTGTGGGAGCCAATGTCTTTCACAGATATCTCTATCATTCGACGCCGGTGGGAAAAATGGCCCCCACGCTGTTTATCGGACAGGCTCCGACAGCCGTTCTGGTTATAATTCTCGTTAAGCTGAACAGCGCTCTCCATCATATCGGGTTGATCGAGACGGAAAACTTCAGCGCCACGGCTCAGATCCTCGGAATCATCCTCTGGGGCTTCACTCTCTGGTGGATGGTACTGTCCATTGCGAAAACAGTATTTGCGCTGATGAGAAAGACAATGGGTTTCACATTGTCCTGGTGGGCTTTCACCTTTCCCATCGGAGCTGTTGCCGTATCGACGGGCTCACTGAACACACTGTTTCATATGGGGACTTTAAATTACATTCAGATAGGAATGAGCTCTTTTCTGCTGCTCGTCTGGCTTGCGGTTTCTGTCTTTACGGTACGGGGAATCTCAAACGGTTCCATTTTTGCGGAAGAGGATTAAATCCGCCGGCCGGTTGCATAAGCTATCCTTCCGAGGCCCGGCTTTTGCAACAGCCTTTTTATGTCTTTTTCAATCGGTAGAAAACCCCGCGGTCTTCCCGGACAGCTTCTATCTTCCCTTCACCTTCCAGAACATCGAGATACTTATTCAGTTCGTTTAAATGAAGCCCGAGGATCTTTTTGAGGTCACCGGAAGTGCAGGGACGGCGGGAAATCGTTTCCAGAATCGTCTTTCCCGCTTCAGAGCTATAGGAACTGACTTTTTTTCTCTCCGTCGCTTTGGCGATGATCTCGACATTATCCAGATTCCAGATCCGCCTGACCCTTTCCAGCTCCTCTGAAGTTGCCTTCCTGAGCCCGGGAACTGCGCCGGGCCTGTCCAGGCTATTGAGCTGAACCCGGTCTGGTTCTATTGCTGCAATGGCATCCCTCAAAGCCAGGAGTTCGCTCTCTCCGTCGTTGTACCCGGGCAGAATAAAGACCTCCAGGCGGATTTCTCCTCTGTATTCCTTTCTGAACTGAATCAGATTATCGATGCAGTCGAGTATATCGAGCCCCTCGGCGGGACGGTTGATCTTTTGAAAGACAGACCGGGTGGCGGCGTCGAGAGAAGGAAGAACAACATCGCACAAGGCAAGAGCGTCCCGGACCGTTTTATCGGATAGCAGAGTGCCGTTTGTCAACATGGCGACAGGTATCTCCGGGCGCAACTTTCGAATAAACCGGATGATGTCCGGAAGCCCTGTATTGAGAGTCGGCTCGCCTGATCCGGAAAAAGTTATATATTCGGGATCGGGATTCTCCCGGAACCACCGTTCCAGTTCCGACTTGATTTCCCCGACGGGAAAATACTCCCGCCGCTCCATCGTCAGATCGGTGGTCCTGCCGACCTCGCAGTAGACACAGTCGAGAGAACAGAATTTCGGAGGGACAAGGTCGACGCCGAGAGAGACGCCGAGCCGTCTCGAAGGAACCGGTCCGAACAGATATTTATACATGCTCTACCTTCTTTTATAAAACAGAAAAGGGGAGATTATGACTCCCCCTTCCAACGCTATCAAACAAGTTTTTTTCTGATATCTTCCGCGGCGAGCACGACCACATTGGCTGCGGGATAGAAGGACTGATGAGGCTGCGAAGCATAGCTCAATTCCGAGAGATCCTCGACAGTCGATTCTTTCTGGATTGCATAAGTCAACAGATCGATGCGGCCTACAACAGGTTCCCGGCTGACGATCTGAGCCCCGAGGACCCTATGGGTCTTCCGGTCCGCGACCAGCTTCATCTGTTTGTTCTTGGCTCCGGGAATGATGGGGAACTTGGTCGTTACGGCACTGTAACCCGTTACGACATCGTATCCGGCTCTAAGGGCGGCTTTTTCGCTGAGCCCCGTACCTCCGACGAAATAGGTTCCGACCTTTGTCGCTGCTCCATTATAAAATCCGGGATACCGTCTCTCCTGACCATTGAGATTAAATCCCAGAACTTTGGCCATGGGTACGGCATTGGTCGCCAGCTTACCCGGTGTCACTTCGCCGGTTATACCGCTTGTAAACTGAGTACAGTCCCCTACGGCGTAAACATTTTCCAGATTGGTTTCCATTTTATCATTGACGATGATACCGCCCCTGTCCATTTTCAAGGCGGAATTCTTAAAGAGGCTGACTTCGGCAACGGCTCCGACTGCGAAAACGACAAGAGTCGCCGGCAGCATCTCTCCGTTATCGAGAACAACGCCTTCCGCATGGTCCGTCCCTTTGACTTCCGTAACTTTAACACCCAGATGGACATTGACACCCTGTTCTTCCAGCTCTTTGTAAAGCAGATCCTGCATATCCTTATCGACCAGATTGGGAAGAACCGATTCCTCCAGATCGACAAGCTCAACTTCCACGCCTCTGTGGTTCAGAGCCTGGGCCAGTTCGATGCCGATTGCGCCGGCCCCGACGACGACCGCCCGGTCGAGACCGTCATTGACGATGTGATTGACAAGAGCCAGGTCCTTTTCCGTTTTGAAACCCATTACGCCTTTGAGGCTGCTTCCGGGAACAGGGGGAATAAAGGGAACCGCTCCGGTAGCGATGATGAGTTTTTCATATCCGTATTCTTCACCGGATTCCATGTTGAGGATTTTTTTGTCCAGATCGACAGCCGCGACTGTGTCTCTGATAAGGGCCGCGCCGGACCCGGTAACCAGATTATCGCTTTTCAGCGTATCGCCGTGAGTAATAATTCCCTCGATGGCGTAGGGAAGAGCGCAGTAGATCATACTGGCTTTCTCCGGTCTTATGATAGCGACTCTCTTTCCGAGCATTTTAGCCAGAGTGATTCCGGCAGGGCCTCCCCCGATAACTATAATTTCGTGTTTTATCATGATTTAACTCCTTCCAATAAAAAAGCACTCATGAATCAGTCTCACAAACCTTCTTAATTTGCATATGCACGCTTATATTAGTTGAGACTATACACCTTAGCTGCAAATAAAGCAATAGATAAAGAATGATTTATCCAATTGTAAAATTCGCCGGAACGTGAAATGATTACGCAAACATAAGGAAAAACCGATGGAAAAAAGCGATAACCGCTCAACCTGCATTCCCGGAGAGTTTCTCTCTTCCACTCTGGGAGAGAGAGTCCTGATTTTTGATGAGTCAATGGATCAGGAAATGATGGAGAATACCATAAACTATCTTCATGAAAAAATGAAACACGATGAATTCAGCGATGAAAGGTTCGCTATCCTTCTGAAACCCGGAACTTACAATCTGGATCTGACCATTGATTACTATATGCAGGCAGCCGGTCTCGGAAAAGGACCCGGAGATGTAATCATCAGAGGCTCGGTTCAGTCTATCACCACAACACAGAACAATAATGTAACGATCATGTTCTGGCGGGCGGCGGAAAATATGACAGTAGAGCCGTCAGATAAAGATAAACCTGTTATCTGGGCAGTATCACAGGCTGCGCCTTACAGAAGAATGCATATAAAAGGCGATTTGATCTTCGATCAGAACGGATGGGCCAGCGGCGGATATCTGGGCAACTCCCTGGTTGAAGGAAAAGCAGGAACGGGAAGCGGTCAGCAGTGGTTTACCAGAAACTCCCGCCTGGGGGAATGGTACGGCGGCCAGTGGAACCGGACCTTTATCGGTGTCGAAGGCGCTCCGGAGGAGAATTGGCCCCACGAGCCGACAACCACCCTTGAAAGCGCACCTCTATTCCGGGAAAAGCCTTTTCTGACAATCAACGACGCGGGAGATACGGGAATCTTTGTTCCGGCATTAAGGGCGGAGAATAAAGGTGTAACCTGGAAGGGAGAAAAGGAGAAAGGGGAATGGATCAGCCTGGACCGGTGCTTTATAGCTTTTCCGGAACAGCATTCAGCGGAACAGATCAATGAGGCCCTGGCTGAGGGATTCCATCTTATACTGACACCCGGCATATACAGGATTGATGAGCCTCTGAAAGTGACCCGGCCCGATACGGTGGTTATGGGACTGGGTATGGCCACACTGATTCCTTTAAAGGGAACAGCCGCTCTTGAAACATCTGATGAACCGGGAATCATTATCTCCGGTCTGCTGGTCGATGCCGGCCCTGAAGAATCGCCGGTTCTGGTGCGGATCGGCGAAAAAAACAACAGAAACTATAACCGCGGCAACCCCCTGTCCCTTCACGATATATTCTGCCGGATCGGGGGCGCTGCTCCGGGCAGGGCGGAAATATGCATGGAGGTGAACAGTCACTGCGCCATTCTCGATCATCTCTGGCTCTGGCGTGCCGATCACGGAGCCGGTGTCGAATGGAAGGGGAATACCTGCCGGAACGGCCTGGTCGTCAACGGAGACGATGTTTCAGCCTACGGCCTTTTCAACGAGCACTTTCAGGAATATCAGACGCTATGGAACGGAGAAAGGGGAACAACGGTATTCTACCAGTCGGAACTCCCCTACGATCCGCCTGACCAGTCCGACTGGACAGCTCCCGACGGGCATGACGGGTTTGCATCTTATAAAGTGGCCGACGGAGTGAAAGAACACCGTGCCTACGGACTGGGAATCTACGCTTTTCTGGGTATTAAAGAAAACAGCGACAAAAAGGTTCATCTGGAAAATGCCGTGGAAACTCCCGGAACCGGCGGGATAGAGATTAAACACATAACAACATTTTCCAGGGGATACGGGAGTATCCGCCACAGCCTGAACGGACAGGGCGGATCAACAGAACCGGGGTCGAACCGGTTCTATTAAAAACTCAGACCCGGTGTTTTTTCATCAGGCCTTTGATTCTGGCGGCGTGTCCCTCTTCCTGATTCATCAGTTCGGTGAAAACTTTGAGAATTTCCTCTGAAAGATCGGTAATGGTCGATAGGGATGTGTACACGGCTTTGGTGTCCACCTCTCTCTGATAGGCGATTTCCAGAATATCGGCGACTGTGGGCTCATCGGGCATCTGTCTCGTTGCGACGAGCGTTTCGTAATGGACTTTGGCAATCTGAACCTTCTTGTTCATTTCCTCTTCAGAGGCTTTGATCCCTTCGAGCAGCTGATTCAGCCGGTTGTAGTGGCCCATCTCCTCTTCGGCCAGCTCTTCAGCCAGATCATGAAGATTTTCCTCTTTCAGCACAATAGCGCTCTCTTTATAGAAACTATAGGATTCAAGCTCAATTTTTTTGGAATAATTGAGGATTTCTTCAACGATTATTTCTTTCATATTCAATCTCCTGCCATAAATTATGTTCGATCTCACTAAAAAATCCAGATATGGATTTTCCTGCATTATACCCTTAATATAGGGATAAGAGGTTTTTTATGGTAATTTTATCTATAGTTTTACTCGCTTTTTCCTTTATTGAGACCCTCAACATCATTCTGCTTTACAAAATGCCCGGTTCGAAGATGGGAAACGCCGTAGGGGTCTTCAAAGCCTACGAAAAGTCGCGGCAGGACCCTGAAATCAGCCAGTTTGTCGATTATCTTATCAACTGGGTTGCCGGCACGAAACTCATCTTCGTGGTTCTTCTTATCGGCATCGTTATTACCGGCCCTGTGGAAACCAAAGTCTTCAGCGTTATCGCCCTGATTTTCTCCATTGCCACCTTCTTCACCCAGCTCTATCCGAAGCTGAAAAAAATCGATGCCGAGAAGGGAATCGATCCGGCGGGATACTCCCGGACTCTGGCGATTATGATTGCCGGATTCATAGCTATTTTTGCCATTGCGCTGGCGGTCTTCTTTATCATACGATAACCGGACAATCAACACCTTTATGCCGGGGAAAACAGATCTGTTTCTCTCGGCGGCCATCGCCCTTCTCTTTCCGGCAGCCGCGGGTTTCCTTCTGACAAAAACCGGAGCCCTGCTTCCCATGCTGCTCTACTACGGAGCCGCCTGGTGCCTGAGTTACCTGCGAAGAGGGAAATCGGGCTATGAGCTGAAGAATCCGGACAAACCTCCCCTGTGGTTTTATATTAATACGGGAGTGATCATGATCACTCTCATCATCGCTTATGCCGCCCGGATAGAAAGTACCGATTCAACCATATGGGGGCTATTATTTACGGGATTGATCTGGACCACGGCCAATGCCTCATCGAAGCAGCTGCTCTGGATTTACATTTTCGATTCCTGGGATCTATATGGAAGAGAAAAGACCTCCCGGACGGGACGGTATATGAAAAGAGGCGCTGGATTGCTTCTCTTCTCCTTTTTCGTGGGGATGATCCATGCGCTGTACTGGGGACGGTTTCTCCACACAGTCAATCCCGGCGGCTCCCTGGGGATTCTGTTTATAGCGGCCACCTCGCTGTCGGGATACCTGCACATAGTCGTCTGGCGAAAGAGCGGCAATATGCTCTACACCTTTATTCCGCACTTTCTGCTCAACCTCTTTCCCCTTTTCTGGACGGGGTATTCGATTGTGCCCTTTCTGATAAAATAGATTTGATGATATCTAATCAAACAGCCTGCAAGAATTGGCTCAGTAGTTCCATTTTCATTTCTATCTATTGTCATTAAATATTCCGATGTATCAATAGCCATCTCTCATGACACTCCCAGGAACAGTCCTGCGGAGAAAAACGATAATTAAATCAATATGAAAATACCTGTCGTCAGTTCACTTACAGCTGCTTTGTCTTCCAGATATCGCAAATTGAGCCAGTACAGAGCTCGAACTGGAATCATGAAGGGCGCAGGTTAGTCTCTATCTATATCTAGAACACCCTAGTTTCTTAAATGAAGAGTTCTATAGTGCTGGCATTGCGTGAAGAACGATAAAGTATTTTCACTTTTGATAATTTCTTATTTGTTTATTTTTTACATTTATGTTATTATATTTTTTATTATTCAATGTTTATAGTAATTTATAACCATAATATAAATATAATGATAATTGATTCAATAATCTACAATACTTAAGAAGTATAGCTATTTGGGAACGAAGGAATAAAAAGACCAGAAGTAATCGTAAGAATTAATGCAACAAAAGTATAATAATTGATAAGTAAATTATATAATGATTAAAATTATCTTAAAAAAGAATTCAAAGCTAAGAGTCTCGTTTTCAAGAAATTCGTTTGGGTTTTCAATAATCATTCCTGGAGATGTAGATTGTAGCATATGTCAATATTTCTTCATTTCATTTGGTGGTGTGTTAGTAAATTTCTGTGCTATTCTCGTTACTATTATACATAGCCTTCTTTCATGTATGACTAGATTTCAATTCTTAATTATAGCGGCCAATACAATAATCATTTTCAATTCTTTTTCAAATAAAAAAGATTCTGATTACACAAAATTTATAATCATGTATGAGAAATATAAAGGTATAACTAATGAGTGAAATTTTATCTGTGAATAATGTATCAAAAACTTATTCTTTAAAAAAAGGAAAGAATAGGAAAGCCGTTAATAGATTATCTCTTTCAATTAATGAAAATGAAATCGTTGGCCTTCTAGGACCGAATGGAGCTGGAAAAACGACATTGATAAAAATGATCTGCGGGTTAATAATTCCTGATGATGGAAATATAACTCTGAATGGTAAAAGTAATATTGATAGAAATGACTATTACACAAGTTTTGGTGCCTTGCTTGAAGGTTCAAGAAATATATACTGGAAGATGACAATTGAAGAAAATATGGATTATTTTTATATCTTGAAAAAAGGCCATAATTCAAATCGAAAACAGTATAAAGAGTATTTGCTTGATTTAATGGGTTTAAGTGAACATAGAACAAAGACCGTAGGGCAATTATCCAGAGGTTTACAGC
>JAFGXR010000080.1 GCA_016936555.1 Spirochaetales bacterium
CGCCTCTCAAAGGCGCCTTTTTTATCCCATCTCCTATCTCCGCTCCCTCCCCCGACGTACTGGCCGAGAGCAGAAATCATGAGTCATTCCTGAACCTTTCGTGATATAATAAAAGAGGTCTTTGGGGAGGGAAATCACAAGATGAAATTCAAATCATTTCCGCTGCTGGTCAGTATTATAATTCTCACGATCCTCGCCTTTTCCTGCGGCGGCTCGTCTTACACTTATGATGTCTACACACCCGTATACATGAGCTTTGACACGCTCCGCTCTTCCGTCTCTGTCCGGAAAGCCGGCATGCCGGATCTCGAAAATCCGGGAAAGATCTATCTTATCGGCAATCTTCTCTTTGTAGGAGAGAGGAACGCGGGCATTCACGTCATAGACATTGAAGATACGACATCTCCGCAACAGCTGGCTTTTATCGAAGTGCCGGGCAACAGCGATCTGGCGATCCTGGAGAAAGATAACCGGACGATACTCTATGCTGACAGCTTTATCGATCTGGTCGTTATGGAGCTCAATGCAGACCCTCTTGATTTCAGCGCCGACGAAATAAGCCGCCTGGAAGGCGTCTTTCCGAACGACCCCTACCAGTATTTCATCGACGATCCCGCCATGCCATGGTTCGCCGATGTCGATCTCGATGATCAGGTTGTCGTTTCCTATGAAACGGAAACGGTAACCGAATGGAGCGAATACGGGACGGAATCGGTAGATTACGCCGTTGAGGACAGCTCCGGAGGGACATCGGGAACAGGTGGTTCGATGGCCAGATTCACTCTTTACGGCAATGATTCAGATTTATGGCACCTGTATACGGTAGATGATACGAATCTGAGAGTCTTCGAGCTGAGCTCTCCCTGGTCGCCTTCCCCCGAAGTCAGCAAGAATCTCGGTTGGGATATTGAAACGATATTTCCCTATAAAAATTATCTCTACATCGGATCTTCTTCAGCCATGTATCTCTACAGCCTTGAGAATCCGTCAAATCCTGTCGAAACCGCGACTGTTTCCCACTTTTCAAGCCGGGATCCCGTGGTGGTCGGCCCTGTCGGTCCGGAACTGCCAGGCACATTTTCCCTTCAGGGCTCGATTCCCGTTTATTAGCCTCTTGCAGAGACCGGCCCTGTGCCGATAATGAAAAAATGAATCAGAAAACCTACATCATCGCCGAAATCGGAACGGCTCACCAGGGGGATATCGGCAAAGCACAAGATCTTATCCATGCCGCCGCCGATGCCGGAGCAGACTGTGCCAAATTCCAGGTGGTCTTCGCCGATGAGATCATCCACAAAAACACGGGGACCGTCCCTCTCCCCGGAGGGGACACACCTTTATACGATGTTTTTAAAAAACTGGAACAGGAAGAATCTTTTTACAGAGAACTTAAAACCCTGACGGAAGGGGCGGGACTGGACTTTCTGGCCTCTCCTTTCGGGATAAAAAGCGCGGAAATTCTCAAAGTTATAGGATCGGATCAGTATAAAATAGCCTCGCCGGAACTCAACCACTATCCCCTTCTGGAAAAGGTGGCATCTTACAACAGAAAAATCATACTTTCTACAGGAGTTTCCACTCTGGGAGATATAGAGGAGGCTCTTAAAATTACCGGTAGAAAAAATGTTTCCCTCCTCCACTGCATCACCGCATATCCTGCCCCTCCTGAGGAATACAACCTGAAACTGATTCCACTCTATAGCCAGCTTTTCGGTGTCCCCGCAGGGATTTCCGATCATTCCACCGACCCGGTACTCGTTCCCGCCCTGGCAACAGCTCTGGGTGCTGCCATTATTGAAAAACACTTCACCCTATCGAACGATACAGATGGACTCGATGATCCGATAGCTCTGGATCCGACCTCTTTTTCTGTCATGACAAAAACCGTCAGAGAAGCGGAAATGAGATCATTTGAAAGGACATACGGAAAATTATGCGCAGTTTACGGCACACAGCTGATTGATGCAATAATCGGAAACGGTGAAAAGAAACTCGCTCCTTCGGAAGCGGCAAACTACGAAAGAACGAACCGTTCTCTCCACGCCCTGACTGAACTGGAACCGGGCACAGTCCTGACCGAAGAGAACTGCGCGCTGCTGAGAACAGAGAAAATACTGCGCCCCGGCCTGTCCCCCCTCTACTTCAGGGAAGTCCTGGGCAGAACCGTTAAAGAAAAAATCCCCGACGGAGAAGGGATACGTTGGCAGGATATTCTATGATATCCTATACTGGAAGAAATGTCTGATATAATTCATTTTGCAGAAGAAACAGAAGAGGATACGGATCTCCCCCCCCGGAAAAGCTGGAAAGTGCTTATTGTCGATGATGAAGAGGACATTCATCACATTACCAAAATGGTTATGGACGACTTCCTCTTTCAGGGAAGAAACATCGTTTTCCTCGATGCCTACTCGGGAAAAGAAGCCAGAACGATAGTCGGAGAGCACAGTGACATCGCCGTCATTCTGCTGGATGTAGTCATGGAGACCCAGACAGCGGGACTGGATCTGGTAAAATATATCAGGGAAGACCTGGGAAACCGGATTACCAGAATTGTACTCAGAACCGGTCAACCGGGAAGCGCCCCGGAAAAAGAGGTGATTGTTAACTATGATATTAACGATTACAAACAGAAAACAGAACTGACCAAATCCAAGCTGGACACGACTTTGATCGCGGCGATCCGGGCTTACCGCGATCTGGTCATTCTCGATAAAAGCCGCAAGGGGCTGAGGAAAATCATCGACGCCTCATCCGATATCTTCGAAGTCAACTCCATGAGGAAATTCATCGAGGGAATCCTTCTTCAGCTGACAAGCCTCCTGAAACTGGAAGAAGATACCATGTACCTTGAAACTTCGACCGTGGCGGTCGATGAAAAAGACACCTCGCTCAAAATTATTGCGGCCACGGGAAAATATGCCGGATATGCGAAACAACGGCTTATCGGGACTTTGCCGGATCCTGTATTCCAGCTGATCAAACGCTCGATGAACAATAAAGAATCGTTTTTCGAAGGTAACTACTATGTCGGGTATTTCCAGTCGGGGGACTCCCGCGAAAACATTCTCCTGCTGGAAGGTTCCTACGAACTGGAGTCGACGGACCGGTACCTCATCGATCTGTTCTCCTGCAATATAAATATCGCCTTTGAGAACAATTACAAACACCGCGAACAGGTAAACACCCGCGATGATATTCTCTTCACACTGGGGGAAGCCACGGAAAGACACCATGCCGCCCACACCAGCCATGTGAGGAGGGTCGGAGAGATAGCATTCCGTCTGGCCGACAGACTTGGAATGAATCAGGAACAGGCGGAAGAGATCAAAATCGCAGCGGCCATGCACGATGTGGGGAAGATACTACTCAACGACAACATACTCCGGAAAACCGGCGCCCTGACCAGTGATGAGCAGGAAGAGATGAGACACCACACGGAAAAAGGCGAGGAAATCCTCCGGAACAAGAAATACCAGCTTCTTGAGAATGCCGCGACCGTGGCAGCCCAGCACCACGAAAGATGGGACGGAACCGGTTATCCCAGAGGGCTGAAAGGCGGGGAAATCAGCCTGAACAGCCGAATTACAACTCTCGCCATGATCTACGATGCACTCAGTCACGATCAGCCCTACCGAAAAGCCTGGTCGGAAGACGATGTGATGAAGTTCATTACAGACAACAGGGGAAAGATTTTCGATCCGGACCTGGTCGACCTGTTCACGAAGCATTACGAGTTCATAAAAGACGTCAACAAGATATACCACTAGAGATTTTTCTGTTAAAATCTCCCTATGCCAGTAATCAAAGATAATAATACAGATTTAACCATAATCGATACAGATCAAACTCCCTTTGAAAACAACCGCCCCGATCTGATAACAATAAAAGAGGCGCTCAAGTCCATGATCCTCTCCGCATCGGGATGGCGTAAAGTTTTTGCCCCTTCGGGAGATGAAGAGAGCCGGGACAGCCATTTGACAGAGGCTGACAAAGTCCTGGCAGGGGCCATGGCTTATGTTTTCTCCCCGTTCCTCAGAGAACAGAGCGGAAAAAAGCGCCCTGTTGTCACCATCGCCATGGACAGCCGGCCCACCGGTCCCGCCCTGGCCGATATTATGACCAGAGTGTTTCTTTCCCTGGAGATAGAGGTTCAATATCATTTTATCAGTGCCGCTCCCGAGACGATGGCCTGGGCGGGACGAAGCGGAAGAACCGACGGATTCGCCTATATTTCGGCAAGCCACAATCCCGTGGGGCACAACGGTATCAAATTCGGCCTCACCACCGGCGGCGTTCTCGACGGAGAGCAGTCGGCCCTGCTGATCGCCCGTTTCAAAGAGACCCTTTCGTCGGAAGAAGAAACCCGCAGAATTATGGACCTGGCCGATTCGGCAGACCGGAATCTCCTTGAGGAAACCTGCCGCCGTTCATCCTACTGGAAAGCGGAAAGCTACGGCAATTACAGGGAATTTACTGATCGGGTTATCAGCGGATCGGAAAAGAGAGAAGAACAGCAGAAAGTTCTGCAGGCCATAAGAACTGCAGCAGGAAAAAGCCCGCTGGGGATTGTAGCCGAACACAACGGTAGCGCCCGCTCCCTATCCATTGACAGGGAATATCTCGAAAACCTCAATATGCTCGTTCAATCTCTCAATGACAAACCGGGACAATTCGTCCACCGCATAGTGCCGGAGGGCTTCTCGCTGGATCTCTGCCGGGAGGAACTGGAAAAAGCCCACAGGGAAAATCCCGCTTTCCAGCTCGGGTATGTTCCCGACTGCGACGGAGACCGGGGAAACCTCGTCTACATGAACGAAAAAGGTAAAGCGAAAATACTCGAAGCCCAGGAGGTCTTCGCCCTCTCCGTTCTGGCGGAACTCTCATTTCAGGAATGGATCGGAAAACCTCTGGAACGGACAGCCGTAGCGGTAAACGGACCGACATCTCTCCGCATTGATGCCATAGCCTCCGCCTTCGGCGCGGAGGTGCACAGAGCGGAAGTAGGTGAAGCCAACGTGGTAAACCTGGCCGTCTCTCTCCGGAAAAAGGGTTACAGCGTCCCCATTCTGGGAGAGGGATCGAACGGAGGAAACATCACCTACCCCGCTGCGGTGCGCGACCCCCTCAACACCGCCGGGGCTATGATAAAACTCCTTTCGCTGAAATCCGAAAAGGGAAAACCGGGGCTCTTCGAAATCTGGTGCCGCAGAAGCGGGCAGATGGAATCCTTTGTCAATGAATGCACCTTGTCGGATATAATTAAAACCCTTCCGGTTTACACAACCACATCGGCTTTTGAAGATCAGGCGATTATGCGCATCGAAACCGAGTCTCAAGGGGAATTGAAACAGCGCTACGAGGAGAATTTCCCCGGACAATGGGAAATCCGCAGGAATACGCTGAACGCCCTCCTGGGTATCACCGGTTGGGAGGAGATCAACAACGAAGGAATTCACAGCCGGATAGGCGTGGGCTCCCGATTCAGAAGCGGCACGGAAAAAGGCGGCTTGAAGATACTCTTTAAAAATGAGAAATCGGAACCCATGGCCTATATCTGGATGAGAGGGAGCGGAACCGAACCGGTTTTCCGGGTGCTCGCCGACGTGAAAGGGGACAACAGGGAAGCGGAGCAGTTTCTGCTCAACTGGCTGAGGGAGATGATCGGCCTCGCCGATAGGAAATAATAAAAAAGGCTGTTGCAACCCTTAATGGAACAACAGCCTTTTTTAATCAGATAACCCCGATAGCCCGTCTGAGCCGGTCCATCTTCGCGGAAGCCAGCTCTCTGGCTTTGGCCGCTCCTTCAGCCAGGACCTTATCGATATAGGATTTATCCTCCATCAGTTCATCGTATTTCTCTCTCATCGGGGATATGAAATCATTCAGAACAGAGAAAAGCTCACCCTTGGCATACCCCCAGCCCATTCCGCCGGCCCGGTAGGTTTCAGCCAGGGCCTTCTGTTGTTCTTCCGTGGCAAAAAGCTTATACAGCGCAAAGACGTTACAGCTGTCCGGATCTTTCGGTTCCTCGACAGCCTGTGAATTGGTCACGATCTTATTGCAGAATTTCTTCAGCTTCTTCTCCGGACAGAAGAGGGGAATATGATTGTCGTAACTCTTGCTCATCTTTCTGCCGTCCAGACCGTTGATTATCATGGTGGATTCATCGATATAAGGCTGTGGAATCGTCAGAAGAGGCTCCTTGTAATTCCTGTTGACCGCTTCGGCTATATCCGCCGCCATTTCGATATGCTGCACCTGGTCTTTCCCGACGGGAACAAGCTGGGCATCGAAGAGAAGAATATCAGCAGCCATTAAAATAGGATAGGTGTAGAGCCCCATATTGATATTGTGATCGTCGGGTTTGCCCTTCTCCCTGTTGACATCAACCTGGGCTTTATAGGCATGGGCCCGGTTCATCAGCCCTTTAGATGTAAAAGCGTTGATCAAAGTGGTCAGTTCAAATGTTTCGGGAACAGCCGACTGCTTGTAAATGAGGACTTTATCGGGATCGAGCCCGCTGGCCAGCCAGACAGCAGCGACTTCATAGATGTAATCTCTTAATGTGTCGGCTTCCTTGACAGTATTAAGAGAATGATAATCGGCAATGAAATAGCGGGCCTCGTAGTTTTCCGCCAGTTTCAGAGCCGGTTTGATGGCACCGAGATAATTCCCCAGATGGGGCATCCCCGTCGGCTTGATGCCTGTCAATACGACTTTCTTTTCCATAAATCACTCCCGTAAGGCAAATCGAATGTAATAGAACCCAATATTACAAAGAGATCGGGGAATTCACAAGCGCCGTGACCCTTTTTCTTGTATATGGAGTCGAGACTTGATAAAATTGGAGTATAGATTGGAAATTATCAGTATGAAAGACGAAGAACTTCTGGCAATTGGCGAATACGTAAAAAAGAACATCTCACGATGGATGGAAGAGAGTCAGATAATCCCCTTCAGAAATGACAGACGGGAAATAGATCTTGCCGAGAGAATCGTCCGGGTCGAAGAATCACTTAAGCACCAGGGAGAACTGCTGGAGAAATCCCTTGAGTTTATGGAAAAGCGGTTCGAGCTTATGGAAAAAAGATTTGAACAGATCGATAAACGATTCGAGCAAGTCGACAAACGCTTTGAAGAGCTTCGCAGCGATATGGATAAACGTTTCAGCCAGCTCCAGTGGACAATGGGCCTTGGGTTTACCATAATGGCAGCCTTAATGGGAATATTCAATTTTTTCTGATTCTTGTCCTTTTTTAAAAGCCGTGTCATTATGATCCTATGTCTCACGTTTTCATAATAGACAGCGATGATGAAATCCGGGAAACCGTAGCGGGATACCTGAGGCTCTGGGAATTTGAAGTGACGGAGTACAGGGATCTGACCGGCGTCAAGGACGGATTGAAATCCCGTAAACCGGACATCCTTATAATAGAGACGACCTTTGAAGAAGGCGACGGTTTTACCTTTATAAAGGAAATCCGCCAGAAATCGGATATACCGATCATCATTATATCCAGAAGGAATACCGAATCAGACCGCATAACGGGATTTGAAGTCGGTGCCGACGATTACCTGGTCAAACCTTTCTCCACCAAAGAGCTGGCTTTGCGAGTCATTGCCATTCTGAGAAGAATGAGTTGCTACATCCAGGCTGAAAGAGACAAAAAATGGAATCTGGGCGGAAATATACTCTCTACCGATGAAAATGCCCACAAAGCCATGTTGAACGGAACGACCCTGAAGCTCACCACGGCGGAGTGGAAAATCCTCATATATCTGACATCGAACGGTGGGGCCGTCGTTTCCCGGGAGCAGATTCTGGACCGCTGTCTGGAGTACTCCTTTGAGGGCTACGACAGAACCGTGGACACCCATATTAAAAATTTACGATCCAAACTGATCGATCCCCACTGGATAGAAACGGTCAGGGGTTACGGCTACCGTTTTGCCGGTACGGAAAAATGAAAAATTTATTGCTGCAAATAAAAAAGGGTAATAAAATAAGCAAAGATAAGGGTTATAAAGTACAGAAAGCACAATAAAGCCGCAGAAAAACCTTACTCACCCCACGCTCACACTTTCTTCACACAATCTTCACATATTTATAATTTAAAATTACAGATTATTTACCTCTGTCATATTAAAATAGATATAGAGAAACTTTTACCTGCGCCCTCTCTGTTATTGACAGGCAGTTCACAGGGGAACCAGTTTTGGCGAAGAGCAGGATGCTGAAAAAGTTTCTCACGTTACAAAAAAAAGTGAACTTTTTTAATCCCTTCACACAATCTTCACATTACATTCATAGTTTCAACACAAAGTAGCCGTAACATCGATATATCTAAATAAAGTTTACCGACCTACGTGTCGGGAAAATTAGGAGAGAAATAAATGAAAAAAGCTTTAATGCTTGCTGCTGCTATCGCTGTGGTAGCTGCACCTGTTTTCGCTCAGGATGAGGCTCCCACTCTCGGTGGTCTTCACGGAGCATCCGGAAGCGTTGAGTTCAGCTTCGGCGATTCCGACATCGGAAACGACACTGGATTCGGTTTCGGAAGCGGAATCAAAGGATCTACTACAGGTTCTGTAACGGCTTCTATCGCAACTGAAAAAGTTGAAGCTGGTGCAACAATCAGCCTCGTTCCTTCAGTTGCTCTTAACGAAAATGACAACACTGTAGACACAGATGACATCAACCTTGCTGCTTACGATGCAGCAATCGAGTGGTACAAAACTGCTGAAGGTGACAACTACGGTCCCTTTACTGTAGAAATCGACTGGGAAGCTGAGATTTACGCAGCACTTCAGGTTCAGGGTTTTACACTGGCTGAAGCACAGGCAATGTACACAGAAGATGATGGATGGGATATCGACGGTGATGATATTGCAGACGCAGCTGACTTTGCGGCTATAAAAACTGCTCTTAATTCTGCTATTCTTACTTCTATTACTGATGAAATTGATGCTCTGAATACTCTTACTGCGCCGTCCGCGTATACAGCTTATGGTTATACTGCGGCTTCCGCTGATGCAACAAGATATACAACAGAAATTATTGCTGGTGAAAAAGTGCTTTTCTTAAATGGTGTTAACCAGAATACAGTTGTTACAGATGATGAAGCTGATGTCTTTACTGCAGTAAACGAAGCAACTGACGATTATACAGAAGCTTACGGCGGTGTTGACGGTGACGATACTTATGACGTTACGTTCCCCGTTTCTGACGCTTACTTCAGACTTCTCGGTGTTGCCGGTGTTGTTGATGTTGAGTTCGAAGTTAACGGTAAAAACGTAATGGTTGGAAGCAAATTCACTGAAGCTACAGATGACGATCCCCTCCACCTCGGTGTTGGTCTGGCTCTGACTTCCGGTGTTGTTGAAGGTCTTTCCGCTTCTATACTTTACACGAACTATCCTTCAGAAGCCGCTGATACAGATGACATTCTGACAATCGGTAGCGAAGCTGCTGATGCAGAAGACGCTGTAAACGCTATTCAGGTTAATGCCGGATACGCAACAGATATGTTCAATGTAGCTGTTGATTTCGCACTTGCAAGCTTCTCTGACATTGACCCCTGGTTCTCTGTAAGAGGTGGAGTATCTCTTGCTGACCTCGCCGGCCTCGCTGCCAACGTAGAGTTCACAAAACAGAGCGCAGCTAACGGTATGGGTCTTGCAGCTGATGTAAGCGCTTCTATCCTCGGGATTTCTCCCTCTGTTGACTTCAGATACAACCTCGAAGGTGATACAACTACAGACACAACTACACTTGGTGTAGATTCTGACGACACAACTGGCGACGGAACAGCTCTTGATTACTTCAAATCTGTTCTTACAAGCGGTGGTTACCTCGGAATCGGTCTTTCTGTAGATTTCGCTGAAATCATGGGCATGAGCCTCATCACTCTTGATGGTGGATTCGCAATGGTATTCGGTGGAGACAATGACTGGAACGTAGGTCTTGGTCTTGACTTTACAGAGCTTTTCGCTCCTGTAACACTCGACGCCGGATTCAGCTCAACTTACGATGCAGTAAGAGCATGGGACGTAGCACTTGGTGCTGAGTTCTTCGGTGTAACAGCTAAAGTTGGACTCGGTGATGACCTCGGCGATGCCGACACTCACCTGCTCTTCAACGCCGGACTCGGATACACTTATGACGCAGTTGCTCTTTCCGCAGATTTCGGAATCGATGCTGACAACGTTAAGTCTCTGATGTTCAAAGCTAAAACTTCTTTCTAATCAGTAACCAGTTTACGAACTTAGTTTGAGTTAACAACAGACCGCCTTTCGGGGCGGTCTTTTTTTCATCCAGTATTTCGGATTATTTTTGATATACCTTTGAATTTCAACCAAACCTTCATCTTTGAATAGTGTCCGGCAATAATAAGACCTATGCCACTTGAACCCTGCAAATCCAGCCTGGTGAATCCGTTTAGACGAAGTTGTTTTAAATGCACCGATTCAATCATTCCCTGCGCAACCCTTTGCACAAATTCACGGCACCAATCTGATATACGCACAAAATTACGCACAAATTGCAAACTTTTTCTTGACTTAACCTATGAACAGGGAGATAATCACAATGCAACCGCTTGCACAGTGTGTTGTAAAAAAACAAGGTATTATTAAATATACAGGAGTAAATGATGAAAAAAGTATTGGTTGCTTTACTTGTACTAGCCTCTGTTGCTGCACCTCTTATCGCAGGTGGACAGCAGGGCGGAGAATCCGATGGTCCCGTAACAATCTCTCTCTGGACAAAAGAAGGAGAATCTGACGGTGCTCTCCAGTGGGTTCAGTCTCTGGCTGCAGATTTTACTGCACAGCACGAAAATATTACTATAGAGGTCCTCAACAAAGAAGTTGAAGCTCTCAGAGAAGACTTTCAGACAGCGGCTCTTGCCGGAACAGCTCCCGACCTCCTCTGGTCTGTTTCCGACCATGCCGGTCCTTTCACAACAGCAGGTCTTATTCAGCCCGTAGATGATTTTATCGACACTTCCAAATATGTTGAGTCTGTTGTTATGAACGGTTCTACCTGGGCAGTTCCCATAGCTTCCGGTAACCACCTCATGCTCATGGCTAACAAAAAATATGTCAGCGAGCTTCCCAAGACAACAGATGAGTTTATCGCACTGGCCAAATCACTGACTAAAGGTGATATGTACGGTCTGGCATACAACCTCGGAGAAGCATTCTGGCTCGCTCCCTGGCTCGGTGGTTTCAACGGCAGTGTTTTCGCTGAAGACGGCGTAACTCCCACTCTCGACACACCTGCCATGCTCAACACACTTAAGTTCCTCAGATCCCTCAAATTCGACCACGGCGTAACTCCCGTTGAATCTGACTATGCTGTTGCCGATACTCTCTTCAAAGAAGGGAAAGCTGCCATGCTGATCAACGGTGACTGGTCTATCGGCGGATACAAAGAGGCTCTCGGCGATGACCTCCTGATCGGAAGACTTCCCAAAGTTTCCGCAACAGGAAAATACCCTGCGCCCTACACTTCCGGTGTTTACTTCTTCATTCCTGCTGATCTTCCCGCAGAAAAAGAAAGCGCTGTAAAAATGTTCATCGAGTACGTGACTTCAGAAGAAGTTCAGTCTGAAATGCTTGCAAACCTCTCAAGACTTCCCGGTCTCAAGGCAGCTCTTTCAAGCCCCCTCATCGAGAACGATCCTCTAATGAAAGGTTCTGTAGCTCAGATGGAAGTTGGAACGCCCATGCCTACAGTACTCGAAATGAGAGCTGTCTGGGATGCAATCAATCCCGAACTCTCCGCTGTGATGGCTGGATCTGAAACTCCTGAAGAAGCTGTTAAGAAAATGCAGGAAGCTGCGGTTAACGGAATCGCAAACCTGAAGTAATCAGTTTTCCGACAGTGATTGTATAGGATCAGAGACCCGGTTTCCTAATGGGGGTCTGTTCCTCAAAGAGGAGAGGAGTCGTCCTCTCCTCTTTTTTCAAGATGGAGGATCAAATGAATTCACAAGTTGTTCTGACCGCATTGGGACAGGTATCGGGAACAGTGTTCTGGATGTTTGTCGGTTTCATGCTCATTGAAGTTTCCATATGGGCAGTGGGAAACAAGGTCCTAAAGAACAAGAATACGTTAGTTGCCATGCTGGTTACCCCGGCATTTGTGGGATTGGGACTGTTGCTTGTCTTTCCTCTTATTTATGAGGTAGTTCTGGCATTCAGTAACATGAATCTCTACCATTTCAGGAATCCGGAATTCAGCCTCCTTAACGGACTGGACAATTTCAAGAGGGTTTTTACTAAGCCCGTATTGCAGAGCACGACCTTTGTTCCTGTCCTCCTGAGAACCTTCTTATGGACATCTCAGGTCTTTATTCACGCATCATTCGGTATGCTTCTGGCCATGCTTCTCAACAGACCGGGTCTGAAATTCAAAAATGTCTACAGAGCCATTCTGATTCTTCCCTGGGCTATGCCTCAGGTTATTTCCGCTCTGACCTGGAGAAGCGAATTTAACTTCGAATACGGTTTCCCCAATATTTTACTCAATAGAATCGGACTTCCGGGAATACAGTGGAAAGCAGACGCTGTCTGGAACTTTATCGCCATGGTCCTGACAAATGTCTGGCTTGGTATTCCTTTTATGATGGTCATTTCTCTCGGCGGCCTACAGAGTATTTCCGCTGAATTTTATGAAGCCGCCGATATGGACGGCGCTTCCGGTTGGACTAAATTCCAGAATATCACACTCCCCCTGATGAAGCCGGTTCTCGCGCCCTCGGTCATGCTGGGTATTATCTGGACTTTCAATAACTTCAATATCCCCTATTTCATTAACGAAATGAAGCTGGAATCTTCTGAGATTCTCGTTACGGCTCTCTTCAGAGCAGCCTTTAATTTCAGCCAGTACGGATTTTCCGCTGCATTCGCACTTATCATTTTTGCATTGCTTTTCTCTATGACGCTTGTATATGTCAAATGGACGGGAGCTCTGAAAGGAGTTACAGACTGATGAAAAAAATAGGACACCAGGACCCCCTTTGGGTCAAAGCAATAATTCACGCCCTTCTCATTACAGCCTGTCTGATCACCATATACCCCATATTGAGAATTATGACTATTTCTCTGAGACCGGGAGACAGATTGATGTCCACATCACTGGCTATCATACCGCCCGATGCGACTTTTCTGAATTATAAAGCGGCTCTTTTCGAGAAGGACTTCCTTCTCTGGCTGTGGAACTCTCTGGTCATAACTCTGGCTACAGCAGTCATCGGTCTGTCATTGGCTTCAACATCGGCATATGCCATATCGAGGTGGAAATTCCCGGGAAGAAACGCCATGCTCATCTTCCTTCTTGGAACGCAGATGATTCCGGCAGCCATGCTCATGGTACCGCTTTATCTTCTTGCCGCCAAATTCGGTCTGATAAACACATACCGCGGTCTGGTCATAGCCTATTCGGTCAGCGCGGTTCCCTTCAGCATCTGGATTCTCAAGGGATATTATGATTCCATCCCGACGACTCTGGAAGAAGCCGCCATGATCGACGGAGCATCGAGAATGTACACCTTCTGGAAAATCATCCTCCCCTTGACAACTCCAGCCCTTGCCATTGCGTTTCTCTTCAATTTCATGAACTCCTGGAATGAGTTCATGCTGGCCAGGATCATGCTGCCCAAAGCGGGTATGTTTACCTGGCCGCTCGGCCTTCAATCGTTGCAGGGCCAGTTTACAACACAGTGGGGTGTTTATGCTGCATCATCCATGATGATCAGTGTTCCCGTTGTCGCTTTATTCCTCTACTCTTCAAAATGGCTCGTTAACGGGCTGACAGCGGGGTCGGTTAAAGGTTAATATTGTATATACCCGGAAACGATGTATTCCGATTCCGGGTATTCACATTCGACACATAAAGGACTTGCCATGGCTGTTACCATTAAGGATGTTGCCGATCGCGCGGGGGTTTCCCCGTCGACTGTTTCCCGGGTTATTCACAATAATCCCAAAATAAGCGAGGAGACGAAAAAGATTGTCAACAAGGCTATGGAAGACCTGAAATACCATCCCAACGCCGTGGCCAGAAGTCTGGCCAACAGCTCAACCCAGACAATAGGTCTGATTCTGCCGAACTCCTCCGACGATCTGTTTACGAGGCCCTTCTTTATCGAAGCTATGAGGGGAATAAGTATCTACGCCCAGAACCAGAAATACAACCTTATGTACTGTTTCAGCAACAGCGAAGAAGAAGAAGTCGGGTTTATCCGCAATTACATCAACAGCGGCTGGGTTGACGGGATCGTTCTCTTCACGGCACGGAAAGAGGATAAGTGTATATCCTACCTTCGAAAAAGGGATTTTCCCTTCGTCGTAATCGGCGAACCTGAAGAGGGAGACGATATCCTCTGGGTCGATAATGACAATGTCCAATCCATGTACAATGTGACCAGCTATCTGGTCGAAAAGGGTTTTCGCCGTATAGGATTGATAACCGGTCCCGATCAGTTCGCCGTGACCCGGAACAGACGGGAAGGGTATCTGCAGGCTCTGAAATCGAGAAAAATCGATATTGACGAATCCCTGATAAGAACAGGAGATTCCTTTTCGGAAGAAACGGGCTACCGGTGCATGAAAGAACTCATCGAGTCGGAAAACCCTCCCCAGGCCATCGCGTCGGCCGATGACTACCTGGCCTTCGGAGCCATAAGTGCCATGAAAGAAGCCGGTATTCTTTTACCCATTGTCGGCTTTAACAACAGTCCCAGAGCGGAATTTCTCTCCCCCGCCCTCTCATCTGTCGATATAAACCCCGTACTTCTCGGAGAAAACGCTGTGGAGCTTCTTATTAAGAGCCTCCAGAATAAAATTCTCCCCTTTAAAAATGTCATCGTCGGCACGCGTTTAATCGAGAGAGAGACAACTTCAAAGTATTGAACCGGCCGGTCTCACAGGTTATACTTTGCTTCAGATGGCAAATATCAATTATAATAAAATAGAATTTCTTAAAAGCGCGGCTTATTTCAAAAACCTCCCGGAAGACAAAGGGATAGAAATAGCCTTTGCGGGCCGGTCCAACGCAGGAAAATCCAGCGCCCTGAACACGTTGACAAACCGGAAAAACCTGGCGAAAACCAGCAGCAAACCCGGTAAAACTCAGCATATCAATTTATTCCGGCTCGATAAGCAGCGCGTTCTCGTCGATTTGCCGGGATACGGTTTTTCCAGAGTCAACCGCGCTGAAAAAAAGCGATGGGAAGAGGAGCTGACCAGATATCTGGAGGAAAGGCAATGCCTGAGAGGAATCGTTCTGGTAATGGATGTCAGACATCCCCTTACGGAGCTGGATAGAGCCATGGTGGACTTCGCCGAGTCGGCGGGACGTGATCTTCATATCATCCTGAGCAAATCGGACAAACTGAATAAAGGAAAAATCGCTGCCTCTGTGTTAAAAGTCAAAAAAGACCTGAAGGATTATACTATCAACATCACAGTCCAGCCCTTCTCCTCCCTGAACGGAAGCGGCCTGAAAGAGCTGAAACAGCAACTGGATTTCTGGTACTCAAAAGAAGAAGCCTCCATCGGAACAGATCCAATTCAGCAGCCTGAAAACGAAGCGGAGGAATAAAGGATGCATCAATCCTCCATGATCAGCAGCTCGACCCGCCGGTTTTCCGCTCTCCCTTCATCTGTATCGTTTGAAGCGACCGGCTCTGTCCCTCCCATCCCCATATAAAGAAAGCGGTCTTCAGCAACTCCCCGTTTGATAAGCTCATTGACAACCATCAGAGCGCGATCGATGGAGAGCTCGAATTGGGATTCCCTCGTTCCCACATCGGCCGTATGTCCTTTGACAAGAAACGATCTGTTATCAATCTTTTTCAGTGATTCGGCCAGTGAGTCCAGGAGCGGAATATCATCGGGGAGAAGAATCGCCTGATCAGCTTCGAAATGGAGATTTTTAAGAGTCAGGAGCAAACCGTCATCCCCTTCCGAAAGAGAAATATCGTCGGAAATGTTGTCACCTAGATCCTTTTTCAGATCATAAATCAGCTTCTCGGCCATATCAGCCTGATCCATACCGGTCACCCCTTTAAAGAAGGTGAGGATAAATCCGTTTTTCTCCAGAGACTGCCCGTCAGTAAAGCTGTGAATTTCCCTCATCGTATCGCGGATCAGAATAGGTTCGCCGTTCTGTGCCGAAATGATAATGGACACATCGTGTGTTCCCGAGATATTTTTCAGAAGAGGATTTCCGTCGGGGTCATCCCCACGTCTGTACCGGACGGCGTATTTCGCCCGTATCGAGTGAACGTCCTCTCCCTGGTAGCGGCTCATTCCTTCATAGATATATTCACAGTAAACGGGAAACCTGGTAACCGTCCCTTTGTGAAGAACAACTTTCTCGCTGAAAGCCAGCCAGCTGTCCCCTTTCATCAGCGGGTCCGATGTGTAGCTGGGAAAGGAACGGATCAGGGGATAGACCTCATCGCGGCCGATAATCATTTCTCCGCTGGTATAGAGCGTGTATTCCGACCGGTTTATTTCATCGATTTTCGATGCCTTTTTAAAGCCGTCTCTGGTCAACTCCTCAAAGACATAATAGTTTCCTGAAATCCTGTAGGAGCCGTCATCCTGTCTGGAAGCATTGAGAATTCCCCGGTTCTCGTTGTAGATATGTCCCTTGTAGATTCCGTTTTCCTTCAGCCTGTAATCGGAACGCTCGATAATTCTGAATTTTCCCGCGGGAATGAAGCTGAAATAAACTTCTGCTCCGGAAAAAACATTCGCAAAAAGAATAAAAAGTAATGACAGCAGTCCTTTTTTCATATCATTAAGTATAATCATTCTATTTCCCTGATAGCACTTGATTTTTTCCTTCATGCAAAGAAAATAGAAACATGCGCAGAATCATTCTTTCAGGAATCAAACACAGTGGTAAGTCGACCGTGGGCTGGGCCGTTGCCTCACAGCTGGGTCTCTTTTTTGCAGATCTGGACGATCTTATTTTAAGAGACGCGGAACACTTCAGCTCCGTCAGGGAATTGTTCCGGTCACAGGGGGCTGATGGTTTCAAAAAACAGGAATACGAAAGCCTGAAACATTTTCTACTGGGAAATGAAGGCAAGGAATTTGTTCTCTCACTCGGTGGGGGCACCATTGAAAACAGCCCGGCACTGACTTTATTGAAGAGGAATGATATAACAACCTACTATCTCGACGCCGATGAAAGAGATCTGTACAACAGAATCGTCCGGGGAGGAATTCCTCCTTTTCTTGAAAGTGAAGATCCCGGGGAAAAATTCGGCGAGCTCTATAAGAGACGAGCGGAATTGTATAAAAATTGGGCTTCCTGTATTATTGATACGCGGGGAAAAACTCCGGCTGAAATCACCTCGCAGATAATATTGTCCCAGAACTATACGTAGTAGTTCTTTTTGCTTTTTTCCAGTCTCTTGCCGGAAGCCCTGATTTCGTCGCCGTAATCGCTAAGGATTTTCTCCAGGCTCTTTTTCAGGATTTTAAAACTGAATTCTCTTGAAGCGACCTTGAAATTGTGATCCACCATCTCCTGACTAAGCTTTTTGTTATTCAGCACCTTATTCATATCAGCCAGGTTTTTTTCCGTGATAATCAGCTCTCCGTCACGGCTGTAGTGATCCCGGATCTCAATATTGCGGAAACCGCACATTTTTATATCTGTTTTATAGACAAGATAGGTCGTCGTGACGATGGGGACCCGGGCGGCGACAGCCTCAAGCAGAGCATTTCCGAACCCCTCCCATACGGGAAGATAAGTAACCAGATCGGCATTGACAAGTACATCGCGGTTCGTGTAAATCCTCCCCTTTTCCGGATCCTCTCTTCTGACCGATTCCACGCGTTCGGCGATAAAGTGAAGGCGAACGCCCCTTTTCTGAGCCAGTTCTCTTAATTCCTGAAGGTAGGAATTGTCCGTCTCATCTCCCTCATAAAGAGAAACAATAAAATGAACCCGCGGGGCATCTTCTGTAAATCTCTCCATGTAGCGGGCGACCAGTTCGACCGAATCTTCGATCCTCTTTCGCGGAACGACCCTTGTGGGCTGTATAAACAGCAGATCATCCTCTGAAAATCCGAAATCTTCGCGGAAACGGCTGTTGTACTCGTCGCGGACCGGGGGATGGTCAAAATCCTCGCAATTATAGACGACATGGGGAATCACCCGTTTTATGGAACGGAGAATATGTTCCGCATAGGAGGAGATGACGACGTGCTCAACCCCCAGGTCCGTCGGCGGCATGATCTGGTTGAGAAAAGACTCGATGTGATTGTGGCTGAACCGGCTCCGTTCCCACCAGAAATCATGATGATGAAAAATGACGGCCATGCGCTTCTCCGTAGCCAGTTTATGAAGGGCCGCCCCGGCGAGAAGGCTCATGGGCATGGCGTTGGTATTTTCTCCGATCAGCACGTCTATTTCATTTTTCTGGATAAACTCGTAGATACGGGAAGCGACCTCCGAACCCTTCTCGACAAGTTCTTCCAGAAGAGAGACTTTCCGCTCCAGAGAGAGATGGGGCGGATGCTTGGAGAGATGGGGAAAAACCATTTTTTCCAGATATCTCTGCTCTTCCGAATCAAAACGTATGGAGGGCAGCTCCAGACAGCGATCCTGTGCCACATGCTTCAGCGCTGAGGAAAACGCCCCTGCTACGGCAAAAATATCATGTCCCATGGCATTGAGGATTTCAATCCACTTATCGACTTCCAGAGAAACTCCGTCCACATCGCCCAGCTTCCCGCTGATAAAACAGATCCTGAATCTTTCCATTTTCAGATCATCTCCCGCAGAGCCGGTTCATTGAGGATTTCAAAGTATCCCTTTCCCTTGCCGATCAGTTTCTGATCAATAAGGCTGTCGGCGGCATAGTAGAGATTTCTCCGGCTCACATTGAATACAGCGGCCAGAGCTGTCATGCTCTTGTAGTAATAGCGACCTTTCAGCTGATCGGTCAGAATGATATAGGCAAGATAGTTTTCAAGCTTATAGGTATTGCGCCTGGCCATTTTATCGGCCAGAGATAAAAGGTTCTCATTAACTTTTCTAAGCATGAAAATAAGAAAATCCCTGTTTTCCTCCAGTTTGCGGAAAACATTCAAAGGAACTTCAAGAAGGGTCGAATCCTCAAGTGCGAATATATCTGAAATAACACGGTCATGATAGTAATGCAGTTCTCCGATGCTGTTGAACGACCGGGCTATTACGACCTGATAGGGAATTCCCTCTCTATCGCTATAGGTGAAAGATACGGTTCCGTCCATGAGAAACAGCACTCCGTCGGGAAGCCGGATCCGCGACCCCTCCACATACGAGCCGATTCGGACGCGGTCTTTTATTTCCTCATTAAAATAATCTTCCAGGGGCGACCCTGAAATCAATTCATCAATACTTGCCACTCGAACCTCCGAAGCAGTCAAATTTAATTATTATTCAGAGGGGATTGAAATAAAAGAGCCAATTCGCATCTCCATAAAAAAAGGACTACCCCGGAGGGCAGCCCAGAAGAACTATCACAAAGCGACTTACTTGGAGTAAATCGGTCTTTCCTGGTATTTGGTGTGAAGAAGCTCATGAGATTTGTGGCTCATGGGAGCCCCGAGGAAGTCCTTGTAGATCTTCGCGATTTCGGGGTTGTCATGAGACCGTCTGGTGACGCTCTTCTCATCATCGTTATAGAGTCCGGCGACACGCTGGGCTCTCACCGTATCGTTTGTATTGTAGGGCTGACCTCCACCGGCGATGCATCCTCCGCGGCAGGCCATCACTTCGATAAAGTGATAAGGAGGCTCTTCCCCTTTTGCCTTCGCTTCACGCACCTCATTGAGAATCTCTTCCACATGAGCCATACCGTGGGCAACGGCCACTTTGATATCGGTTCCGGCAAAGTCCACAACGCCTTTTCTCACGCCGGCCATGCCGCGGACGGCATGAACATTAAGGTCTTCCAGCTCATTGTCCGTAACCAGTTTGTAAGCGGTTCTCACCGCCGCTTCCATAACACCACCGGTTACCCCGAAGATCGTACCGGCCCCGGAATATGCACCGATCGGGCTGTCAGCATCTTCCTCTTCAAGACAGTCGAAACAGATACCTGCCGCCTTGATCATTCTGGCCAGCTCTCGGGTTGTCAGAACGAGGTCCATGTCCTGTTCCCCGGATGCCCACATATTGTCATCTCTGGTAATCTCGTATTTCTTGGCTGTACAGGGCATGATGGCAACGGTGTAGATGTCCTTGGCTTTTGTCCCGATCTGATCGGCGTAATACGTTTTCGTCATGACGCCCTGCATCATCATGGGAGATTTGGCCGTTGAGAAGTGGGGAATCATATCGTTGGCATATTTCTCCATGTAGTCCGTCCAGGCAGGACAGCAGGAGGTAATCTGGGGGAGGATTCCGCCGTTTTTGATTCTGTGTACCAGCTCGCTCCCCTCTTCCATAATGGTGAGGTCAGCCGAGAAGTTGGTATCGAATACCGAATCGGCACCGAGTTTTCTCAAGGCGGCGTAGATTTTACCGGTTACAAGCGTACCGGGCTCCATTCCGAACGCTTCTCCCAGGGCGACGCGGACGGCGGGAGCGATCTGTACGGAGACATGCTTGCTCTCATCGCGGACAGCCGCCAGGAATTTTCTGGTTTCATCTTTCTCGTAGATAGCTCCGACGGGACAGTGAGCGGAACACTGACCGCACTTGATACAGGGACTCTCATTGAGGAGTACACCGCCGGCGGGAGCGATTCTGGTCTTGTGACCTCTTTCGAGGAATTCGAGGGCCCAGACGTTCTGAAGCTGCTGACAGACAAGGGCACAGCGGCCGCAGCTGACACATTTACGGGGGTCCAGAACGATCGAGGGAGTCGATTTGTCCGCTTCGATATCCTTGATATCCATTTCATAGGGGATTTCCCGGATGCCGAAGTCTCCTGCCAGGCTCTGCAGCTCACAGGTGTTGCTTCTACCGCAGGTGAGACATTCCTGGGGATGATTGGAAAGAATCATCTCAAGGACAGTCGTCCTGATCTCCTGCAGTTCAGGATCGTGAGTGATATAGTTCTGGCCTTCCACGACTTCAGTGGCACAGGCTCTGACCATTTTGGGCGATCCCTCGACCTTGCAGACACAGAGTCCGCAGGCCGCCCAGGCGTCCAGGTCATCGTGGGCGCAGAGGGCGGGAATTTTTATTTCATCTGTCAAAGCCGCTTTCAGGATGCTAGTACCTGCTTTAACCTGAAGGGGCTTACCGTTTAATTTAATATTTACCATTTCCACGTGTATTTCTCCTTAAGTTCCTACGATACAAGCACAGCGCCGAACTTACAGCTGTCATAACAGGCACCGCATTTGACACATCTGCTCTGATCGATAACATGAGCCACTTTTCTGTCTCCGGAAATACAGTTGACGGGACATTTTCTGGCACAGACCGTACAACCGATACATTTGCTCTCATCGATGGAGTACTGTACCAGATCCTTACACTTACCGGCACGGCATTTGCCGTCATTGATGTGCTCGAGAACTTCTTCCTCGAAGGCGTTAAGAACCGAAAGAACGGGGTTGGGAGCCGTCTGCCCCAGACCGCAGAGAGAGGCTTTTTTCATGGCCTGACCCATATCCTTCATTTTCTGAAGGTCTTCGATCTCCCCTTTGCCCTGGGAAATCTTACTGAGGATTTCGTAGAGTTTCTTGGTTCCGATTCTGCAGGGGGCGCATTTACCGCAGGACTCTTCCACACAGAAGTCGAGGTAGAACTTGGCGACGTCGACCATACAGTCGTCTTCGTCCATTACGATCATACCGCCGGACCCCATCATGGAACCTACGGAGATAAGGCTGTCAAAATCGATCGGCGTATCGAGAAAGTCTTCCGTAAGCACTCCACCCGAAGGACCTCCCGTCTGAACGGCCTTGAATTTCTTACCGTTCGGAATTCCCCCGCCGATATCGAAAACGATCTCTCTTAGAGTCGTCCCCATGGGAACTTCGATCAGCCCGGAGTTTTTAATTTTTCCGGTCAGAGCGAATACTTTGGTCCCCTTGGAACCTTCCGTTCCGTACCGGGCGAACCAGTCCCCGCCTTTGGAAATGATAACGGGAATATTGGCATAGGTTTCAACGTTGTTGATAACCGTCGGCTTTCCGAAAAGACCTTTCGCCGCGGGAAACGGCGGCTTGGGTATAGGCATACCTCTTTTTCCCTCGATGGAGGCGAGAAGAGCTGTTTCCTCACCGCAGACGAAAGCACCCGCTCCGAGCCTGATTTCAAGATCGAAGGAAAAATCGGTCCCCAGGATATTGTCTCCCAGGAGACCTCTTTCCCGGGCCTGATCCATGGCGATTTCAAGCCTCTTGATGGCCAGGGGGTATTCCGCCCTGATATAGATGGCTCCTTTATCGGCTCCGACACATTTTCCGGCGATAATCATCGCTTCGATGACCGAATGGGGGTCGCCTTCCAGCGTCGCTCTGTCCATGTAGGCACCGGGGTCTCCCTCATCGGCGTTACAGACGACGTATTTCTGATCGGCATCGATCCTCTGGGTGAAACTCCATTTCAGCCCCGTGGGGAATCCCGCGCCACCCCGGCCTCTCAGACCGGATTTTTTCAGTTCATCGAGAATCTGCTGGGGAGTCAGCTCGAACAGAGCTTTTTCCAATCCCAGATATCCGTCCCGGGCAATGTACTCATCAATGCTTTCCGGATCGATGAGACCGCAGTTGCGGAGAACGATTCTCTTCTGTTTCTGATAGAACTTGATATTTTCAGGCTTGTATTCCTTCTTGCCCTCTTCTTTATAAAGGAGTCTGTCGACCATTCTCCCTTTTACGATATTTTCGGAGATGATGTCTTCGGCATCTTCCGGTTTCACTTCGACATAAAACGCTTCATCGGGCAGGACCTTGACGATGGGCCCCTTTTCACAAAATCCGAAACAACCTGTTTTGACAATCTGCAGATCATTGCTGACGCCCTGAACCTCAGCCTGGTGGAGAAGGGATTTGTAGATATCGTTTCCCTTTGCAGATTCACAGGCAGATCCGCCACAAACTAATACATAATTCTTTACGGCCATTCTATCCTCTCTTACTGCTCTATTATATCCGCTGCCGGCTTGTCATAAACATGCTTGTTGACAAGACGCCCGTCCATGATATGCTGCCGGACAATCTTTCTGGCAACTTCCCCATCGACATTTCCATAAATGGTATTGGGAATCCCGGGAGACCGGACTTCAACCGTAGGCTCTACATGACAAAGCCCCATGCATCCGGCCTGGCGGATAATGACATTCTCATTTCCCACTTTTTTAAGCTCGTCAAGCAGAGCGTCAACCACATCCTTGGCTCCCGCGGCTATACCGCAGGTCCCCATTCCCACAATGACAAGGGTATCTTTACCCTCTGTATCTCTCTGAGCGGCTTCCTGTTTTTTAGCCTCTCTCAATTTTCTCAATTCTTCCAAAGTCATTTTTGACATTTTTCAATCTCCTAAGATAGCAAGTCTTCTTCCTGGCTGTTGATATAATCCCGCAGAAGCCCCAGCGATGCGGCGCTCTCGAGATCCCCCAGGACATCCAGCATCTCTTTCCTGTTCACCTGATAGGACTGCTCCTCTGTGCCTTTCGACAGAGACCGTACAGCCGTCAGATCATAATCTCCCTGAAAACACATCACCTGATAGAGCAGTGCAACCGGATCACCCAGAGGCGGCGTATCGATATGGACCGGATTGAACCGGATATCGATTTCCGTTCCCCGCCCCTTTTCAGACCTTATGTCAAACCTTCCGTCTGTCATGGTCACAGTCTGAATCAGGAAAGGCAGGCCCAGCCCCACTTTCCGGTGCTTGTGCTTCACTCCGTCGGAATAAAAGGGATCGGTAGCCCTTTTAAGCTCATCATCTGTCATGCCGCAGCCGTTGTCCCGGATTGAGACATCAAGGCTGTCTGCCGACTGTTTCATATTCAGTTGAATAAGGGATGAACCGGCTTCGACGGAATTCTGGATCAGATCCATTACACAGTCACACAGGGTGTAGTGCATCTCTATTCGGTGTATTTGGCAACAACCGCCGGAAGATCATCGGTACTGAGCTTTCCGTAAACTTCACCGTTAACCGTGAGAACAGGTGCCAGACCGCAGCAACCGATACAGCGGACAGCTTCCAGTGAAAACTGGCCGTCCTCCGTCGTGCTGTTAACGCCTATGCTGAGCAGGTTTTCCAGTTCCTTAATGAGGTCTTCCCCCCCCTTCAGGTAACAGGCCGTACCCATACACACGGCAATCTGGTTCTTTCCAGGTTTTTCGAGTTTGAAAAAATGGTAAAAAGTGATAACTCCGTAGATTTTCGCGAGGGGAACATCAAGCATGCGCCCCAGTTCAATGGCAATAGTCCTCGGTATAAAACCGTACTCTTCCTGTGTTTTGTGAAGAATCATGATAAGATTTCCCGGCTTATCTTTCCATTCTTCCACAAAGGCTGCCAGAGCATCAGTAATCTTATACTCTTCAGTAGTCTGCATGGAACCTCCCTAAAGTCCTTTTGTAATAGTGTACAAATATTATGTTGATTCGATAAATTTTTCAAGAATAAATCCTATAAATATATAAAAGTTTATCAATTGTTTACATTTTTTCCTCCCGATGATAGAATTTGATGCCCAGATGAGGAGAAATAGTGTGAAGCTGAAGAGCATTAACAAAATTCTAGGTTATGAGACAGTTGTTGAAAATAGTGAAAATGATTTTTTTTCCAGTGCGTATACTTCTGATCTGTTAAGCGATGTCATGGGCAACGCACCATCCGATTCGGTTCTGATAACCATACAGGCCCACAAGAATACAGTTGCCGTGGCGACTCTCGCGGAAATACGGGCGATTATCCTCTGTAACGGCCGGACGGCACCGGTCGAGATGATAGAAGCTGCCGCCGGAGAAAATATCTCGATATTCAGAACAGAGGACAACCAGTATGAAGCATCGTGGAAGATAAAAGGACTTCTCGACGGGGAATGATCCTAAAATGCGACCTCCATATCCATTCCTGTCTCAGTCCCTGCGGATCTCTGGGAATGTCGCCTTCTGCTATTGTCCGGACCGCTCTTGAAAAAGGACTCGATGTCATTGCCGTCGCGGATCATAACACAGCTCTGAACAGTCCCGCTATCGAAAAATTATGCAGGGACACAGATCTGACACCTCTTTTTGCCATTGAAGTAACCAGTTCCGAAGAGTTTCACTCCCTCTGTCTCTTCCCGACAGCGCAAAAAGCGATAAGCTTCGGACACATGCTCTACGACAATCTGGTTTCGCTTCCCAATAATCCGGAAAAATTCGGAGATCAGGTCTATGTCGATGAAAATGACAATATACTCGGAGAACTGGATAAATATCTTACAGGAGGGGCCGTCAGTTTATCCAGCGACTGCCTTCTGGACCTTGTTCACAGGGAGGGAGGGCTTTTTATCCCCGCTCATATAGACAGAGCCGCCTTCAGCCTGACAAGCCAGCTGGGCTTTGTCCCCCCCGATCCTTACGACGCTCTTGAAATAACGACCTGGCCTCCCCCCTCAGGATGCGGGGACATCCCCCTGATATGTAATTCCGATGCCCATTACCCGGAGGATATCGGCAGACGCTTTTTTTCCCTCGAATGCGAAAGCCGAAAAGCGGAAGCTCTTTTCAGCGCGATCAGGGAGGGATGCGCAATCCCTTCCATAAAGAAAAATCATCATTGAAATAAATCGGGAAATAATAATTTTTGTAATTTTCTTATGATTCGGAACACTTGTTGAAAAAAAAATTGTTATAGAGTTTGAATCCTGTCTCCGGCAGCGTTAAAATGTTAAGGTGACAGAGTTATACAAACTCTTATCAAGGAGATTAAAAAAATGAAAAGAAAAGGGATTTACTTATCCGTACTTGCAATGTTTCTGCTGATTACTTCCTGTGCTACGACTGCATATAATAACGCACCGGTGGCTGAGGAAATGGATATGAGGGATGTTCCGGAATGGCTTATCAACCCTCCCATGTATGAAGACCAGATTGTCGGAATCGGTATCGCAAAAATGAGCAATCTGAATATGTCCAGAAATACGGCTGCCGTCAGGGCGAGAACCGACATAGCTTTTCAGATGAGTTCCAGAGTGGAATCCATGTTGACCGATTATTACCAGGAAGCCGGAACCGAATCAACACAGGCGATCCAGTTCGTTGAATCCATTACAAAACAGATCGCCGAGTATGATCTTAAAATGGCTCAGAACGCCGATTTCTACCTTGCCAAAGACGGTACGGTCTATCAGATGGTTCTCTATCCCAAGGGCAATTTAATGTCCGAGATAAACAATCTTTTTGAAAGGAATGAGGAAGCTGCTTTCGCGGAATTCAAGGCTGATGAAGCCCTGAGAAGACTGGAAGCCAATATCGATGACAAACCTCTCGTTTCCACTGGACGTGATGAATAAACTGCATTGACATGGCATTTTGTATAAAGGTACAGTTAAACTGTACCTTTTTTTTGGAGTAAGGAATGAGAAAGATTTTCATTATCTTCTGTATTATCATATATTTATCCGGCTGTACGACCATGGCGGGAAATGTGGTTGATAATGAATCGTCGAATCATGATTCTTCTGCCATCCAAAAGAATTCTCAGGCGATTCTATCGGAAAACGATCTTTATGAATTAATGCTCAATACGGCGCCTGTAGATGGAAAACTGCTAATCGTTGCGTTCAGCCCCAGATTTAAAAGCCATGATGACGAGCTTCAGGTCATCTTGCTCAATGCCGCCAGACAAGCCTCTATTCATGACGGTGCAAATGTCAGTTATATCAAGATGATCGATGAAGATGTAAGCAGAACGCTTCAGGCTCAGAAAATTGAAATCGATTACGATAAAAACAGGTCTTATTCGATTCTGGATAAGCTGGAAATAACTGATGAGTTTACAGGCAATGATTATTTCGCCGCAATTGTAACGTATCCCCGGAATGATATACCCGCTTATCCGGTAGAAAATACATGGACGGGGCAAGAGCCATCCTGGCTGAGGAAACCACCTCAATCACCTGATTTTTATTGGGGCGTGGGAATTGCACAGAGAAGAGGCTCCGAACTGGAGTCGTGGCTACAGGCCGATAAGCAGGCTGTAGCCGAAATCGCCGATTCAATTGAAACAACCATGATTTCGCGGACCGGAACAATCAGTAAGGCAACTGCAAACAGCTCAGAAACTGTGACAAAAACCCAATCAATTTCCCGTACAGATGTTTATATCAAAGGCCTCTATATTATAAGCCGCTGGAAAGAGCCGGACAGCAGTTATTATTACTCACTGGCTGTTGTCCGAAAACAGGAATGAAAACTTGTATAATAGTTATTCGGAGATATAATGGTATTATTATGAAAATAAAATCTTATACTTTGCTCATTCTGCTCCTGATTTCCCTGCCCCTGGCGGCTCAGACACAGAATACGAAAGCCGTCATTCTCTACCTGGAGGGGACCGTCGATATCAGCCGGAACGGGGATTATCTTGACTGGGCCGATGTGGATATGGGAACGGAAATCGAAAACTACGACCTAGTTGAAACAGGAATCGACGGATATGTTGAAATTGAAGTCTCAACTCCTGTTTCTCCCGGTGTGATTGTCAAAATCCAGCCCGATACAGCCTTTTACTACGACACGAAGAAGATGAACGGATCGACCAGGACCAGTTTCGAACTTCTGGCCGGCAGCATGGGAATGAAAGTACAGAAACTCTACAACGACAGCGAGCTGGAAGTTCAGGTCAACAGCAGTGTTATGGGTGTGCGGGGAACAGAATTTATGGTAACCTCCACTGTAGATGGATCGACACTGGTAACCACAACAGAAGGAAGAGTCTCCTGTCAGGATGACAGCGGAGAAGAGTGGTTCTCCACACCGGGAACTGTTTGCCAGACCACGGACAGCGGAAAGTACAGAGAAGTTGCCGTACCGGTCGAAGAAGTTGAAACCTACAGAAAAAACTGGCAGAAAGAGAGAATGGATATTCTCCGTTCCAATCTGACGGTTTCCCTGAACCACTATACGGAACTCTACAACAATTACTACAACCGCTTCGACAGAAGCTGGCGCAATCTCGAAAGCAAAGATGACATATTCAAGAAATGGTCACGGTATCTTATAAACGGTACCCGTCCCTCCTTGTCGGAAGCGGTCCTCAGCAAACAGTCTATTTCCAGAGAGATCATGGAACTCCGGTCCGTCCTTCCCATTTTCCAGCATGCATTCTATGTTCTGGAAGAACTGGGAGAGGCCTATAACCAGGGATATGGGCAGGATATCAGCCGTCAGCGCAAGAGCCTGATGAATCATTACTTTGACAACTACAGAGAGACAAGGAGAAGACTGACAAAATCCCTCTTTTATTTCAGAATCTATCTGGAAATGGGCAAAAGGATAACAAATTCAGACTTCAATTCGGAGGGACTTCTCGATGTGACTTCCGGTTCCAACATGCTTATGGGACCGCCGACACCGAACGCGCCTTTTTAGAATGAAACCCTGATAGAAAGCCGGAGCAGGATTCGGTATAACTGCCTGTCCCGGCTCTTTTTCAAACTCTTCCGGAAAAACTTTATGACTCAGACCTTTTAGGTCCCAGAAGAAAATCGACAGCATCGGTTAGAATAGAGGATTCGCGTATATTGGTCGGCGACAGAGACTTTCCCTGCTCCCTGAAGGTCAGGAGCTCTTTTCTCATACGCGTCCAGTTGGCATTGATCTCTTCCTGGCTGTAATTCTCGAAATGGTCGACGGCGGATATGGCCTGGTCAATCTGGTAGGGCGTGGAGAGCTTGGTGACAATAGTGCTGATATAATCGTTTGACATAAAGAAATGAATGGAGGCTTCCAGAAAAGTCTGATTTTCCGACGTGCGGATAAAATCAAAAAGCTCCTGACGAGACTCAAAAAAATCAGTTCCGAAAGGGTTTAGAACGGCGAGTCCCATATTATATCCGGTAAATGACTGAACCACATCCTTATTGAAGAGGAGACGGATGCCCGAATGCCCCAGAGTGATCCCGTCAAAGGGGTGATTGTCCGCCAGACCGGCTATATCCTGTTTTCCCATGTTGGTGGATATAACGGCATGACGGATCAGTCCCTGATCGACAGCTTTTCTGACTCCGGCCAGGAGAGATGAATCGCCTCCCGCCGTCAGCTGCTCTTCCGAGCAGATCCGCCAGATCTGGTAGAAATCAATGGTTTCCACATCGAGTCTGCGGAGAGAACCCTCGAGATCGCGCAGCAGCTCGTCTCCGTTTACAGCCATTGTCCGGGAAGCGAGATTAAAGGGATGTCCCGTTGTTTTCATTTCCGAGAGAGCATGGGCCAAAGCTCTTTCCCCGATTCCTCCGAATGCAAAAGGAGAGGAATCGAAGTAGTTCACACCTTTGTCAAAAGCGTGAAAAATCGATGAACTGTATTTGCCCATTTCCTTTTCATCGTGAAATGCTGTTGTGGAAATTCCGAGAATCGAAACCATTCTGCCCGTCGAGCCGTAAGGTCTGAACTGCATAAATCTGCCCTAAACGTTGAATTTGAAGTGCATAACATCGCCGTCCTGCACGACATATTCCTTTCCTTCGATGCGGAGTTTCCCGGCGGCTTTGATTTTCTGCTCCGAACCTTCCTGAAAGAGATCGTCAACATGATAAACCTCAGCCTTGATGAATCCCCGCTCAAAGTCGGAGTGAATAACACCAGCCGCCTGAGGGGCTTTAAATCCCTCCTGGAATGTCCAGGCACGGTTTTCTATATCACCAACCGTAAAAAAGGTTCTCAACCCCAGTTCACTGTAGGCTGTCCGGATCAGTTTCGAAAGACCGGACTCCTCGAGACCGGCTTCTTCAAGAAACACAGCTCTTTCCTCAGCATCATCGATTGAAGCTATATCCGCTTCGAGCTGTCCGCAGAGAACAATGGCTCTGGTCTGTTCTTTCTCTGCAATCGCTTTGACGGCTTTGACGTAATCAGATTCACCATCCAGACCGTTTTCATCGACATTGCAGACAAATATCTGCTTTTTCTGAGTGATCAGGTGCAGATCGTAAATAAGACTCATTTCATCATCAGTCAGTCCCATGGACCGTACAGGTTCACCGTTCTCCAGATGCGCCTTCAGCCGCTCCAGAAGCGGTACCATATCCAGAGCTTTTTTTCTCACATCTTTATCGCCGCTTCTGGTAAACCGCTCGTTTTTCTGTATCCTGTTTTCAACAGTGGCCAGATCGGCGAAAGCCAGTTCGATATTGATCGTCTCGATATCTCCGGCGGGATCAATTTTATTATTGACGTGAACAATATCGTCATTTTCAAAACAGCGGACCACATGGACGATCATCCCCGTTTCCCGGATATTGGCCAGAAACTTATTGCCTAGTCCCTCTCCCTGGGAAGCCCCTTTAACCAGACCGGCTATATCGACGAATTCCACAACCGCGGGAACCTGTTTCTTCGCTATTACGAGATCAGCTATCCTGTCCAGCCTCTTGTCCGGAACACTCACAATCCCGACATTGGGATCAATCGTACAGAAGGGGTAATTGGCCGCTTCGGCAGGAGCGGAAGTTAAAGCCGAGAAAATAGTCGATTTCCCCACATTGGGAAGTCCCACTATACCGCAATTCAAACCCATATATAATTTTCCTTTATTTCTACTTTCAATTTATTTTCAGGCGATACTAACATAAAACCGCCGTCGGGGCAAACAGAGAGAAAGCGGTTCAATCGCGAATTCTTTTCGATTTAACAAAAGAGGGGCAGTCCCTCCCCGTATTCTTTTTGACTTCCACGGCGGGAAACTGCACCGCCTTGATTCCGAACATCTTACACCCCCTGGGAAAAGACAGATCCCATGTTACATAATAATGTTCGCACTGCAGGCAGTTCGGGGCTCTGTCAGCCATCGACATTCTTGACATAACCCTGGAGAAGCTGAACAAGGTAGTAAATCTGTTTGTAGTGTTTTGATATTTCCTGCTCGATGCTGAAGTCGGCATGTGATTCCAGTTCTTTCCAGTTAACGACGACCTCTCCGGTATTCTTTTTATAATCGTTGAGCGCATTTTTCAGGTTTTTGCCGATATTGATCAGGCCGTTGGCTGAACGGTTCAGAATATCTCTCGCCTGGTTGTTCACATCCTCAAGAACCGTTATAAGGGCATTCATGGCAAGGGAATCCCGATCGGCGGTACGGATGGATTTTTTGATTCTGTTGCCGTAGGAACCGTCATCACTGAGAGATTCGTCAAAAGCCAGCAGTTCATCGGAAAGGGCCATTAATTCATGAAACGTTTCGGAAAACTGCTGGGAGAGAAGATTTGTTGTCCATTTCCCCTGAATTAACAGCAGATCCACAACCTTCCGCGTCTGTGACTTGAAGTAGTCGAGAAAATAAGCTTTCAGACAGTTGATCGGCTCGACATAGATAAAACCGCCCATAACCTTCTTCTGAAAAGTGAGATTGGCTTTCTCTGTGTAGTACTTGGTACGGAATATATCGGTCCTGTTAAATACGGCCATGAGAAGAGAATCGATTTTGCGCGCTTTCTTCTCGTTCATAATGCCCTTCATCGTCTCTTCCGCTTTTTTGCGGATCTCGTTGAGGTAGGGCTCGACAATTTCCTGCTGGGATTTCGAGATTTTCACAGCATAATAGGGATCTTCATCAAGGTGTTTGATTAAGAGGTCGAGAAAACCGGACCTCTGAAAATCCTTCTTTCTCTGGAGCACCTTTTTCCAGCCGGGAAGACTGATGATATCGATATTCCGGTAGGTCTTGAGAATTTTAAATATGGTCTCCCAGTCGACTGAATCATCGATGAGCGGAAGGAGAACGTTGAAATCCTTCAGGTCCTCAAGAATGTATTCTCCGCTGATTTCATCAAATTTCGGAATATACTGAAACTCCCGTTCCGGCATGCCCGAATCAAATTTTTTCAGAAGGAAATAGTAATCATAATTTATAAAATCCTGAAAGAACAGGAGATTTGTATAAAGGGTATTAATAGTTTTGACAAGGCTCATATCGAAAAGTGAAAAGAGTTGGACCAGTTCCTCTTTTACCATGGGAACAAGCTCTTTTACGTCAACAGTCTCCCCTCTTTTTCTCAGAGACTCTTCACTGAGATTCTCCAGGAGTTCCAGCTGTTTTTCACTCATGAAATTGACGATAAAGGCTTTCTTCAGAACACCGGATTTATTGATGTTTTCCAGAAAAACCTGTGCCGGACCGACAACCTGATAAATTTCATGAAACATTTTAGCCAGTGAAGGCTGAACGGAGTCTCCGCGCAGTTTGAAATACTTGCTGTGCTTTTTCAGTTCCTTTCGGAGATCCTTGAGCAATCTTTTCTTTTCCCTGTCCGGGTCATTGTTGCCAAAAAGGATATTGATAATTTTCTGAAAAAAACCCGCCCCGTCACTGTCATCATTCTGTAGAGAAAGATTGTCATTACTCATAGAATAAATGTAGTATAAAACCTGATATGCAGTCAATTAAAACTACAATCGGACTTAAAATGAATTCTAAAGAGGACATTAGCGAATATTTCAGAATTGAAGGATTTTCCTCTCCCCGTTTTCTGAAAAATCCGGAAGGACCGGGAACTGTGATTATTGCGGCATTTCCCGTAAGGATCCCTGTAGAAAAGGCTCCGAAGGGGTTGAGAATAGCGCCTTTCGCCGCGGCGAATCACTACGGGGAAGCGGTTCTGAGAATGAAAAGGATTTCAGGGGTCCTGAGAGAGAAGACCGGGATGAGCAAAAGCGATATCAGGCTGTTCTGCAATTCGACTCTGGAGGAAAAGCGCTTCGCCGCCCTTTCCGGGCTCGGTTTCACCGGGCGGAACAGTCTGGTCATAACGCGGGAATGGGGCTCCCGGGTCATTCTGGCCGGCATGATCATCCCCTTTGAAACAGAAACAGATTCTCCTCTGGAAAACGGATCGAAAGCCGGAGCCTTATGCGGCAGCTGCCGCCGGTGTATGGCCGCCTGTCCCACAGGTGCCATCGAATCAAGCGGAGTGGTAAACCGGGATAAATGTCTCCAGTCGCTTACGACAGACAGCCGGAGAATTCCCGAATGGATTATGGAAAAATGGGGCAACCGCCTTTACGGATGCACAATATGCCAGGATGTATGCCCTTTCAATAAAAACGTTGTCTCTCCCGAACCGGATGGAATTGCGGGAGATCTCGGGATGACACTCTCATTCGAAGAGGTACTCGTACCCGATGATCCTGTCCTGAAGAAAAGCCTGAAAGGGACAGCGCTGGGAATGTCCTGGATTACCGCGGAAAACCTCAAACGGAACGCGATGATATCAGCGTCTTTCTGCCGGAACCGGATTGAAGCGGAGAGTCTTATTCCTCTCGTGGAACCCTATACCGGACACCCTGTCATCTCCTATGCGGCGATCTGGTCCCTGAAGAGACTGAGAAAAACAGCCGGGCAGCAAGAATCCCCGCTCCTGCCCCCAGTGTATCGGCAATAAAATCCGCCCACTCCATGGTTCGGCCGACATGGGACTGAATGATCTCCAGCCCGCCGCCGAGAGCAGCACAGTAAATAAGTACGGGAAGAAAGCTCATGGAACCATAGCCCCAGGCCTTCAGCGCGAGAGTGGCGAATAAAGCCAGAACCATATAGGCCAGGGCATGTTCCGCCTTGTCCAGATCGGAGATATCCGGACCGGGAGGTAATCTGTTTACAAGTGAGAGAATAACAATGGCAAGTGTTACCAGAAGAGTTATTCCCGAATAAAGATGTTTCCTCATCAATCGGAAGTCAGCAGCTGCCCCAGAGTCTGAAGCTCGGGCATTCTCTCATATACAGGAGGCTTGACCTTATGGGATTCCTTATCGAGCTGAACGACTCTCATATAGAGATCGCTGACGTCATCGGCTAAAACGCTCATATTGGTTCTGAGATTGTCAACGGCCAGCATCTGAAGGATTTTTTCATCACCGGGAGCCTTTCCGTTGAGTGAGCCGCGCAGGTAGGGGTAGACCTCTTTTCGGACCTTATAGATATAAGTAGCCAGAGCCAGGATGCCCAAATAAAGTTCATCAAACCGGTACCCGTGCAGTTTAAAAGAATCGACTTTCTCCGTGAGAGGCTGCATAGCCATTCTCGTATTGGGAGGCAAATCCATAGAAATGAGAGCAGTGCGAACGTAACTGTTATTTATACTGCTTTTAAAATGCTCAGACAATCTCTCTATTACTGAGATTGTCTGCATATCCGATACGGGCAATTTCCGACTCCAGTGCTTTTTTGAAAAACAGTATATAGTATAGTACTAAAAAAAAACACCCTGTTTTGTTCCCCTCCTCAGTAATTCTTCACGGAGCCTGTTGTATATGATAGTTTTATCGAGCATGGCTCCGGGAACGATGTGGCGCTGCCGCGGTGTATCGGTCGTCAGGCGCATCACGACTGTATCGGGGGGGATCCTCTCAATGGCATCGGCCAGATAGCGGACATGGCCTGCACTGGAGGGGATAGCCATTTCCCCGGCTTCGAGCTCCCGGAACATAGCGGTATCAGAGGGGATATGAAGGTTGTGGAATTTGATTCCTTCCGGTTTTAAAGAAGCGACATAGCGTACCGTTTCCATCATCATGCCGTGATCTTCGCCGGGGAGTCCGAATATAAGGTGAACAGCGATTTTCAGCCCATGATTCCGCAAGCGGCTGAAAGCCTCCTCGAATTGATCCCGGTCGTGCCCCCTGTTGATCCTTTTCAGGGTTTGTTCATGGGCGGACTGAAGTCCCAGTTCAACCCAGACATCGAAATCATCTCTCCTGTAAGAGGCGAGCAGGCGGCATGTGGCATCGCTGAGGCAGTCCGGCCTTGTCGAGACAATCAGTTCACGGAATCTCCCCAGAGCCAGACTGTCATCATAGAGCTTTTTCAGTTGTCTCACAGGAGCCCATGTGCTGGAATAAGCCTGAAAATAGAGCATAAAGATCCGGGCATCATAACGGGATTTAAGGACCTTCAGATTTCTCTCGATCTGTTCTCGGACATCCTGCTCCGTCTCGCCGATATAAGCGGACCGGGATCCGAAACTGCTGCAGTAGGAACAGCCCGGAAGATTCCGGTCGACACCCCGGTTGGGACAGGAAAATCCTCCGTCAATAGAGACCCGGTAGGCGGTTTCCCCGTATTTCTGCCGCAGATAACGACTGTAATTCAAAAATGGTTCATCTGGCTTCACAGTTCCATTATCTTCTCATTAGGCGATGCTGTGCAAGCGGGATTGACAGATCATAATCTCCTGCATACATTATCTCTTATGAAAAAGCCGTTCCTCCTCTTTATTCTTTTACCAGTCCTCTTATTCGCGTGCAGCGACAGTAAATCCATTGTACTCTGGAGCGACAGGCAGGAAGTGGCCGATGCGGTAGAGTTGTACAATATGAGCGGAACGGAATACCGCGTCATTTTTCAGTACAAAAAAGAACTCGTCTCCTCATTCTTCAAGGAGGAGACAAAGCCCGACATTATAATTGGTACGGATCTTTCGAACAGCCTTGTAAAAAATAATCTTGCAGATCTGAAGGAAGCCTTGAAAACAGATGAGTCTTTTTCGGAACTGCTCATGTCCCCTTTGATTTCAGGAACAGAACAACACAAGGAATTCCCTCTCGTGCCTCTCTCCTTTTCCCCCCTGACAGCCGTATTCACAAAAGAGAGCAAGAGAATGCCCCGCAGCTCACTCTATATAGAGATTGAAGAGATGCGGGATCTGGGGATTCAGTTCAACAGTGAAAAGAAAAGAGGATATTCCCCTTACTGGGATGAAAGTTTTCTTCTGGCATTTCTCGATTTAAGCGGTGCGGGATTCCGGGAAGACAGCGAAGATCTTCTAGGTTGGAACAGAGAAGAACTGGCGCAGGCAACAGACTCCCTTAAGGAATGGCGCGATCTCAATGGCGGCCTGGAAACCATGGATGCCTTTGATGGCAAATACATGTACGATAACCCTGTCAAACTCTTGAAGGAAGGGAGAAACCTTTTCCGATCTTTCAATCTAGGCGATTACATGACACTTTCAGATTCCATGAACCGGAGTCTCGACTTCTTTTATATTACATTTGGGTCGAAACTGTACCCGGGAACCGTAATCTACGGCGGAATAAACAGAAACAACCGCTCGATCGATCAGTCGGTACTTTTCATGAAGTGGATCCTTGATAAAAAAAGCCAGGGGAATATTATTGCTTCAGCATTGAAAAACAGCACGGGAACGTTCGGCTTTCTCGGAGGACTCTCCTCTTTAGATGATGTAAACCGCGAAATACTGGTTTCATACTATCCCGGACTTGAGGGAAAGATTCCCTTGACATCCTACATTCATCGGGAACCGGAAAAACCGGTTGAATACGGAAAAATAAAAGAAGAACTGCTCGTTCCATGGCTCAGAAATAGCCGCAGAGAGAACGGGGAAACTCTCGAAGAGGCCCTGGAAAAATGGAAAAAACTGAGAATTCCCTTTTAAGGCAATATCTCCGAACGCACTTTAAATATTTGACAACCTCATTTTTTCGTTATATGATTCTCAACTATAAGATAAATAATATGGAGGTATACCGTGGCAGAAGTAATTCTGGAAAATGTATCCAAGGTATACGACGGTAATGTAAAAGCTGTCGACAAAGTTAACATTCATATCAACGATCAGGAATTCGTAGTACTGGTCGGGCCTTCCGGATGTGGAAAATCAACAACATTGAGAATGGTTGCCGGTCTCGAGGACATCACAGATGGTGAACTCAGAATTGACGGCAAGAGAATGAACGAAGAGGCACCCAAGGACAGAGACATAGCTATGGTATTCCAGAACTACGCGCTCTATCCCCACATGTCAGTTTATGACAACATGGCCTTCGGTCTCAAGATCAGAAAGTATCCCAAAGACCAGATTGAAAGCCGTGTACAGGAAGCCGCTCATATCCTCGACATCGAAGAGCTTCTGGAAAGAAAACCCAAAGCCCTTTCCGGTGGACAGAGACAGAGGGTTGCCGTAGGTCGTGCTATCGTACGTAAACCTAAAGTATTCCTTTTCGATGAGCCCCTTTCAAACCTCGATGCCAAACTGAGAGTACAGATGAGAGCGGAAATATCTTCCCTCCACACAAGACTCAGCGCAACAATGATCTACGTAACCCACGACCAGGTTGAAGCTATGACCATGGGTGACAAAATCGTTGTTATGAAAGGCGGAGTTATCCAGCAGATCGGGTCTCCTCTGAAACTGTACAACGAACCGGTGAACAGATTCGTTGCCGGATTCATCGGATCTCCCCCTATGAACATCGCCGTATCCAAGATCGTCGAGGAAGGCGGGAAGCTTATTTCTAAGGAAGCCGGTTTCGAAGTAACTCTGACTGGTGCCATTGCTGAAAAAATGAAAGCTTATGTCGGCAAGGAAGTTCTGATGGGAATCAGACCTGAAGATCTCGAGTTTACAACAAAGCCCGAAGCAGGAAACAACCTGAAGGCAACTGTTGAAGTTATCGAGCCCCTCGGTGCGGAAACTCATCTCTTCGTCAACACAAAAGACCACTCAGTTATTGCGAGAACCGCTCCCGATAATATTTTCAAAGTCGGAGATGAAGTAAACTTCACACCGAATCTCGAAAAGATTCATTTCTTCGATCTTGAAACAGAAACTTCCATTCTTTTCGCATAAAATTGATGATGATTCAAAAAGCCGGTTCCATACCGGCTTTTTTTTTACCCTTCTCTTTCAAAGGAAATTTAAAGTCCATTGATTTCCCCCCGATATTAAGTTAAAATTCAACTGAGCTCAGAATGAAAGATGACATACAGCAAATCAAAGAGAAACTGACAAAGCGGTTAAATGAACTTGTAACAAAAACCGAACAGATTTACCTCGATCTCGGCAGAGACTACCCGCAGCTGTTGCAGGAATTGAATAGAAGCATTAGCGAGTCATCCAGTTCGGTAAGCGGAGCCGGCAGTTGTGCATCAACCGGTTCCATTGATACCATCATCGCCGAAGCTACAGAGATATCAAGTCAATTTAAAGATTCGCTCGCCGCTTTGTATAAAAGGGATGGTGAGCTTTTTGAAATAATCGATCGGGGAATAGCGGAAATGGGTGTACTTTCCGGAGTTATTTCCAATATCAAGGAAATCTCGATTGAAATGGAGTTGATTTCCCTCAACGCCATGACTGTGGCACTCAAATCCGGATCTGCCGGTAAAGCCTTTTCCTTTATTACCGACGAACTGAAGAAATTATCTGCCCAGACTATCCGCCTCACCGACCAGCTGACGGAAATCGGCACGTCACAACTGGAAAGCTTTGAAAACTACAGAAAGAAAATCTCTGAAGCCGGGCAGAAACAGAGCGATCTGAACTCCAGATTGAACAGTCACCTGGAACAGTCTTTTACGACCTCAAGTATGGCATTGAAAGATTCCAGCGAAATAATGCTCTCTCTTTCCCGCAGCTCAAAGGACATACAGCCTCCCCTCATGAGAATTATGGAGGAGATACAGCTGCAGGATATAATCAGGCAGTCCATCGATCACATTTATATCTCCCTTGATCAGTTCAAACCCATAGAGGACAGCTGGTCAGAAGAAGAGAAGCTCGATGAGCTGGCGTTCCGTAAAATGCTTCCCGATTTGTGCTTTTCCGTTCTCGAAGATGTCAAAAAAGAGATAGAAGGAAGCCAGATTGTATTCGAAGAACAATCAGCTTCGGTAAAATCCATGCTGGATTCGCTGGAGCAGCGGAGAAGGGATTTCATTGACTCCAGCCTCGATTCAACGGGAAGGGAAAACAAAAGCATTACAGCACTCAGGGAGGAATCCGTTGAAAGAATTGAAGAACTGATTCACGATGTCAACCTCTCAATAAAAATGAGTCAGGAGATTTCAGAAGAGGGGATTCAGCTGATAAGGGATCTTCTTGTTCTGCAGAGACAATTCCTTTCTTTTGAGCCCATAATTACCAGATTCCACAATATTATCGTCGCTTCAAAAATCGAAGTTGCCAAACAGGCGGCTCTGGGAGACATGAAGGGAACTGTCTCGAATATGACAAATCTGACAGAGGGGATTGATAATGATATATCCAGAGCCCTCGATACGATTAAGCATTTTTTGAAAACAACGGAGAAAACGATAGGCGATTACTCCCTTGTTATCCGCAAAGAGATGCCGGAGCTGAAAAATCTGACGGCTAGAACTGATGAAAACCAGACGAGGCTCAATGAAAATACCGAATCGCTGATCAATTGCCTCCGGACATTCCGTCTCTTTACACCGCGATTCTTCACGCTTTACGGAGAGACAGAGAGAAACCGGAAGAAGCTGAAAGAACTGGAGCAGGGAATATCCCACATGGAAACCCTGTTAAGTACGATCAGAAATAATGCGGAAGATGGGTACCACCAGCTGGGCGGAAAAAAAGACATTGAGAGCTGGACCATCCAGAGTCAGCGTTTAAAGAATATTATCGATAAGTTTACTATTTTTACCCATAAAAAAACAGCCTCCGATCTGGCAGGAACTGTAGTCGAAGCAGAGGAAGCCGCCGAGAGCGGCGAAGTGACATTCTTTTAATATTACACTATATTTGACGAGGCAAATTGAACATGATAGACTTCCACCGGAGGGCGAAATGAAAAAAAACTGGATTTATGTGACCCTTATCTTAGTGATGCTCATTCTAGCAGGATGTACATCCGATCCCGAAACGACACCGGAAGAACCGGTCGAGGAAACAGTTACTGAAGAGCCTGAACTCCTTTTAGAAGAACCGGAGGAAACACCGGCTCCTGAAGAACCTGTCGCAACCGCAGAACCTGTCAGCGCGGAAGAGATAAAAGCTGCGGAAGATGCAGTCGAGCGAGCCGATCTTGCCGGAGCGAAAACCTATGCGGCGGATAAGTTTCTCGAAGCCAACGAAAAACTGGAAGAAGCCAGGACTCTTTCAGAATCGGATCCTGACAAATCAAGAGAACTTCTGGGAGCAGCCGTTTCGAAAGCCGATGAAGCTTACCGCCTGTCCGTTGACAGCCAGGTAGCGGAAAAAGTAGCAAAATTGAGACTTCTGGAAAAACAGCTCAATGACATAGAAGCGGAAAAATATGCTCCCGATGATTTTAAAATCGTTAAGGAAAGAGCGGATCTTCTTGTATCCTATCTGAATAACGAAGAGTATGAAAAGGCCGATAAGCAGTATCATTCGACGCTCCGGGCCATGCAGAACCTCTATGACACAATTGACAATAATATTCGCTGGGTTAAAATCCTTGACCGGGATACACAGGCCTATATGAGCGATGCCGAAGAAAAGGAAGCCTTTCTCTGGGCTCCGGAAGAACTGGAGAAAGCCAATTACAACTATTCCGACGGCCTGTCTTATTTCCACAACTACAACCTGTCCGACAGTGAAAAGTCTCTAAAAGAGGCGAAATACTGGGCTTTCACGGCTATACGGCTCAGCGAGAAGCGAAAGAGACTCAGCCAGACCGACGAGCTTATGATGTCCGCACTGGAAGAACTGGAAAAGGCTTCGAGAAACCGGGTGATAGAGAGCGATGGAACAATCAGAGAAGCCTCTCCCTGGGAAGGCGGTCAGTTTATTGATGAGAACCCCGCTGAAAGCACCAGGCCGGACGAATTTTCCGATGACGGTTCATCTCTGAAGGAATACAACCCCGATGAGCAGCTGAATGACGAAAACGCTATGATAATTGACGGAGAGACAACTGTTCTGGGAGATGAGCAGGAAATGACTCTTCTGGAACAAGCCATAGAACTATGGAAACAGGGAGTCAAAGCAAGAGCAGAAGGAAAATACGATATTGCCGATGAGTACTTCAAACAATCAAAAGCCTATTCCGAAGCCTACTCGGCCAATGCGGTTGCCAACGAATACATTGTCAAAAAAAGAGACACTCTGTGGGCTATATCAGCTATGAAAGAGCACCTGGGCGACCCTTTCCTCTGGACAAAGATATGGAGAAGAAACAGTCTCATCATAGAGAATCCTGATCTGATCTATCCCGGTCAGAAACTGATTATTCCACCTAAGTAAAATCTATTAAAAAGCAGCCTGAAACAGGCTGCTTTTTATTTCACAGTTTTATTGAACGAAACTGTCAAAGTATTCGGTCAGCTGTCCGATCAGCTCTTTTTTTATGGCTTTTTCAATTTCCAGATAGGCCCGGTTCCTTACATCGGAAAGAGATAACGCTGAGACTCTGTCATTTTCTTCCAATGAGACAACAGGTCTACCCTGCTCATCGACAACATCAATCGTGAGATAGTATTTCAGATTTTCGTAGCTGTTATCAAGTTCCACCTTTTCGAACAGGAGAGAACCGGTAACAGAAAGCAAGCCAGCAGGATCTACGACAAACCCCAGAGATGTAAGTTCATCGGCTATAACAGATGAAACCTTTCCTTCATCGTCATTTCCGATAAACAGCCGGAATGCCATGGACTGGGACGTATCTCTCCGGCTGTTACGGATCTCATCCATATCATAGGATATCATGATAGTCCGGCTTATCATAAGATTTATGATTTCCAACTGTTCCATCAGGTTTCTGTTTGCCTGAGCGACAACGTAAGCCGCATCGAGATAGGCATATTTTCTGATAAGAGAGTCCTGCTTACCGGCCCGGGAGAGGAATGAGTTGACAGTCTGCTCGTTCTCCATAATTCTGCCGCGGTAAATCTGCGCCGTCTCATGTCTGTCGATATAGGCTAGAACATGTACCTGACCCAGTTCGTTGGTCCAGGATTCTCCGAAATTGACGTTGATCAGCTCCTGTTCCGCCAGCTGGATAATATTTTCGTTATAGTCGGTTTCTTCCGAGGATTGGACCGAGCCTCCCGAAGAAAACTCTTTGTATCTGGTCTGAATCGATGTTTCAACCTTGATACTGGTCCTGAAAATCTGAGCCATCGATGCCGCAGCATTCCTCCTGGCATCTTTGAGGGAAGATCCCTGACCGATTTCGACCAGATAATCGCTCTCAGGATAAGCACTGTATTTATCATCCATCCAGCCCGGCCGGCGGCCTGTAGAACCGGATGTGGTAACACAGGAAAAAAGAAGCAGCAAAAGGACTGCTATCCCTGCAATTTTAACTATTTTCATAAAACATTCCTATTGAAAGACAAAGCTCTGAACCAGATTGAGTGTCTGTGGCTGAATATCAATCATCCCCTTGTAATCCCTGAAGATTTCCATACCGTTCGAGTAATAGACGAGCTGGATATCATGCATTCCCGGCGTGACGCTGATTTCCCCGGTATAGGCATGAGCGGGAAAAAACTGAGAGAGCCTGGTATCGGCATTTTCAGTGGCGTCAACCGCTACATCGGCAGCGATACCGACCAGGAGGCCACCCCAGAATCCCAATTGGTTATTCGCCACATCCTTTCCGGTTTCCTTGGCAATCATTTTTATGACCGAACGAATAACTGTCTTACCGACGACCAGAGGCTGTTTCAGCTTGAAGGTTTCCTCGGCGATTCGCTCCATATTTTCCGTAAATGCCAGGGAACCGGCTTCTACACCATCAACAAGTACGGAGATATTGCTTATATCGGACCCCCGTAGCGACAGAAAAGGCAACTGCAATTTAAAATGGAGCCCCGGCTTAACGATGGGCATAAAGATCCTGTCAAAACCTATCATCCTGTTAATATAATCATCCCCTTCTCCCGTATAGGAAAGCTGGACAAAACCACCGAAGCTGTCAATATAAAGGGTTTTCGCCATCTTCGCCGGAGATCGGCCTGTAAAAGCAATAATATTAAGAAGTCCCGTTTCGCCGTATTCAAGGACGGGAAGAGGCGGGATTTCAAAATTGTAGAGCTGCCCCTGCTGTAAAAACGCATCTTGAATTTTCTCACTGTCGATACGGGCTCCGTCAAAATCCTCCTCGTCCCGATAAAGTAAGAGACTCAGATAACGGGCAAGCACATCATTGTGAAACTGGCTTTCAACAGGCTGAAGTTGCCCCTCTGCATTACCGGAACTGTTATACTCATCGATCTGTTTTCTGTACTTATCCTCAAGTATTCCCAATTTGATGTTGACCCGGCGCAACTCGACCATCGCTTCATCAAAATTGCCATGGACGAGAAAAGATAATCCTTTAAACAGATTGAGATAGATATCCTCGTAATCCTCTCCGCTATAATCCAGTGCATTATCATTGAGAAGACCGGACGCAATGGCCTTGCCGACACTTTTGGTATAGAGTTCCTCAATACCGGATTCAGCGGCGCTCAGATTATCGATGCTCTCGCTGTATGAACCGTTGTAGTAGTTAAGCATACCTATATCAAGATAATAGAGGACTTTATCCTTCTCCGTGTATTTACCATTTTCCTTAGCATCTCTGATAACTGTTTCCGCCTGGGGAAAATTCCTTCTGGCCAGAAGTTCATCCATATCTTTGTAATGATCATTCGAGGTCTTCATACTGGCACAGGAACCGAGAATAACTAAAATTACTATATACAGACTTACCGCTCTTTTCATCACCAGCTCGCTTTAGCCTGTTCGACCAGTTTTTTTATTCCCTTTTCACCCAGCCAGACAATTTCATTGGACCGCAGGTCTACCAGCTCCAGATTGGTCTGGTAAAGAACGACTCTCTTCCCATCAACCGCATCCACGGTTGTAGTGATAACACCCTGCAGCATGAAATCCGCTCCTGTTTCGTCTGCCAGTTTCGTAGCCGTATCTTCAGAGGCATTGGATTGCTGATCCTCTCTCTCGGACCTGATTTCCTCTCTGGCCTTGGCATCAGCCACAAACTTCACTTTTCCGCTGTTGATCAGCTCCATCTGAAAGCTTTTAATCAGAGGAAGAAGATCGATATGCTCGGAACTCTTATTCCTTACAGAGCCGATTATCACAACAGGCTTTGTGCTTTCCTCTTCCACAAAATTGAGAAGCCAGGGGCGGGACAGGACATCATTGATGAGAACTTCCGCTGTCAATCTGGCATCAGTATCATTCCAACGACCGCTTAAATCAATAACTTCATCGGTCGCGGTTCGGGAAACGCTGGTGGTGACGCATCCGGCCGATAAGAAAATAGCCGTTGCTGCTACAAGTATTATTTTTGTTCTTTTCAATGAAATACTCCTTAAACAATGATCTATCCGCAAACTGTAAATCTTGCGTTTCATTCCGGGATACACGGACGTGGATAACTGCCCGGACCCCGATGCGGGTTTCCCCATTACTATATATTCCTATTTTAGTCTATTGTCCTTTCTTTTCCATCACTTTGCCCTATTGACAGTCAACTTTTTTATTCCTATGCTTTAAGAACACGCTTGTGCAAGCGATTGCACAAAAAGGAGATCAGGATGACTATCGATAAAGAAAAGTTTTTACAGGAAGTAAAGCGCTCCTTAAGCCAGAGTTTTGACAAAGAACTCGATGAAGCTTCCAGCTACCAGCTTTATTTCGCAATTTCAAAAGCTGTTCTGGGCTCAATATGGCACCACTGGGAAAACACCAGGGAAGCCTACAAAACAAAAGACATAAAAGAAGCCTATTACCTCTCTGCGGAGTTCCTCATGGGACGCGCCATGAGCAATAACCTTGTTAATCTCGGTATTGAAAATGAAATCAGGGAAGTTCTCGACTCCCTGGGACTGGATTACAACCTGATTGAAGATACGGAACCCGATGCAGGTCTGGGTAACGGAGGACTCGGTCGGCTCGCGGCCTGTTTTCTCGACTCCCTGTCAACACTGGATCTGCCAGCGACCGGTTACGGAATCCGCTATAAGTACGGAATGTTCAAACAGATCATCCAGGACGGATACCAGATCGAGAAACCCGATGCCTGGCTGGAACATGATAATCCCTGGTCCATTAAAAGACCCGATTATTCCGTAACAGTAAAATTCGGTGGTGAAATCGTCGCGGAAAGAGACGCAGAGGGACGGATCAACTACAAAAGGATCAACACTGAAGATGTTCTGGCCATACCTTTCGATATGCCCATAATCGGTTACGGAACCGACACGATCAACAACCTGAGACTCTGGGAAGCCCAGTCCCCCGATGGTTTCGACCTGCAGCTCTTTAACAACGAACAGTACCTGAAAGCCGTGGAAAAAGCCAATTCCGCAGAAGATATCTCCCGGGTCCTCTACCCCAACGACATGGGTCCGCTCGGGAAGACCCTTAGATTGAAACAGCAGTATTTCTTTGTTTCCGCATCGCTTCAGGATATATTCCGCAAATACAAAGTCAAAATGGGCAATGATTTCTCCCGGTTCCCCGAACTGGTGGCTATTCAGCTGAACGATACACATCCCGTTGTCGCCATTCCCGAGCTTATGAGGATTTTCCTCGATGTTGAGGGAATGAGCTGGACCGAAGCCTGGGGGCTGACAACGAAGACTTTTGCCTACACGAACCACACGATTCTTGCGGAGGCACTGGAAAAATGGCCTATCGATATATTCCAGAATCTTCTTCCCAGACTCTATCAGATCGTCGAGGAAATTAACAGAAGATTCCTCGAGTTCGTAAGAGGGATGTATCCCGGAGACTGGGAAAAACAGAGCCGCATGGCCATCATCCATAACGGCATGATAAAAATGGCCTGGCTTGCCATCACCGGCTCCCATTCGGTTAACGGTGTGGCCGCGCTCCATACGGAAATTCTCAAACACGAAGCTCTGAAGGACTGGTACGATCTCTTCCCGGAAAAATTCAACAACAAGACCAACGGTGTAACCCAGCGCCGCTGGCTCCTGAAATCCAACCCGGAACTGGCGGATTTTATCACGTCCAAAATCGGGAACAAATGGATCGCCGATCTCAGCGAGCTGGAGAAGCTGAAGAAGTTCGCCGACAATAAAACCGACCTTAAAAAGATCGAAACAATTAAGAACAACAACAAAGCGGCGCTGGCTGCATACATTAAGGAACACAATGGTATCGAGGTAAATCCCGATTCGATCTTCGATGTGCAGATCAAGCGCCTCCACGAATACAAAAGACAGCTTCTCAATGTTCTCCATATTCTCTATCTATACAGAAAGCTCAAAGAAGATCCTTCCGCCGACATTGTTCCCAGAACTTTCATCTTCGGAGCTAAAGCGGCTTCGGGATACAGAATGGCGAAACTGATCATCAAATTGATCAACGATGTGGCTGATCTGGTCAACAACGACGAAAGCACAGGCAATAAAATCAAAGTCGTCTTTATTGAGAACTACCGCGTTTCAGTTGCTGAGAAGATCTTCCCCGCCTCGGATATTTCCGAGCAGATTTCCACTGCCGGAAAGGAAGCATCGGGTACCGGGAACATGAAGTTCATGATGAACGGCGCTCTGACGATGGGCACGCTGGACGGAGCAAACATCGAGATTGTTGAAGAAGCCGGAGAGGAGAATGCCTTTATCTTCGGACTCACATCGGAGGAGATCAGCCGGATCAGAACGGAGCACTCCTACAGACCCCATGAGATCCTTGCGGCGGACAATGATCTGAAAATGATCCTCAACATGCTTATTGACGGAACCTTCGGTTCATATGATATATACAGAGAGATTTACGACTCTCTTGTCTACGGTATCGAAGGAAATAAACCTGACACATATTTTGTTCTGAAAGATTTCAGGTCATACGTTGAAGCACAGGCACGGGCGGCAGAAGTTTTCAAAGACAGGGATAAGTGGAACCGAATGGCCTTTATGAATATCGCCAGCAGCGGTAAATTCTCTTCGGACCGGACGATCAGGGAATACGCCTCTGAAATATGGGATATTAAACCCAGAAAATAGCAAAACACCAACGGGGAGGCTCTTCCATGCCTCCCCGTCTCTCTGTTATAGTACCTCTAAGGACGCGGAAATTAGTAAATCAATCTAAAAAAGTAAGGAGGACCGCATGGCAGATGATATCCTTGACGATGATGATTTGTCTTTGGATGAAGACAAAATATATTGTGCCAACTGTATAAACTGTAAATTGATCAGGGTGAGCAACGGCAATGAAAACCAGTACCAGTTGAGGGTGAGATGTACGGCCGGGAAATGGAAAAAGAAACTCGGCGACGAAAAATACTACAAGTATTTTACTGTTGCCAGAAGAAGCCTGGACGAATGCGATGCCTATGAGCCAATGGGAGAGACTAAACAGTACATCAAGGAGCTCAAGAAAAACCTCCCCATAAAAGACGAAGTTTATCTTTGAAGCCCCCGGGTTTCATTCGTATAGATTTTAGACTTGAATTTACAAAGATTGCCGGATACCATTTTATCTGTTGCGGATAAACGGTATCCGGCTATTTTTTTTGAAACCCCGGTCTTGATCCGGTGTTTACTAGATAAGGAAGCAACATGAAAAGAAACTTGATTTTAATTGTGATATCAGCCTTTGCGGCATCAGTCTTTTTCTCCTGTGCCTCTGTCCCTGCTGAAATTGACCGGCAGATGACGGAAGAGATGTTTTTCAAGAATGCCCAGGAAGCGATGGATCAGAACCATTACAATGTCGCGCTCTATTATTACGAAGTGTATCTTGTCCGGTATCCGGAGAATCATCATAAAACGATCGGCGCCGAGTATGAAAGAGCTCTGATCTATTACAAAATGAAAGACTATGATTACTCGAAAGTTCTTTTCCAACAGGTTCTCGATAAATACGAAAGCAGTCCCTTCGCGGTCATGTATCCCGAGAGATACAAAGTACTGAGCCGGAAGATTCTGGATAAAATTGATGAAATCCAGAACCCTCCGAGAAAGACAAAAGAAGAGAAACCTGCTTCCGGAGAAGCGTAATTCCGAACAGGAGTAAATAAGGGGGGCGCAATAGTTTTTCGACTTTAGCGCCTTTTTTCTATTCTGCTGGAAGCAGAATGGGAAAAATGGATATCCCCAGAGCTCTCGCCTCATCGAATACCATTTCTTTTGTTATAGCGCCCCTCGGTTCCTCATGGGGAAGCGCATCTCCGACCTGGATGATAAGCCGGGATGAAGCCTTCCAGTCGAAATTTTCAACGGCATCATAGAGCCCTTCATAAACGGCTTCAGGTAAATCCCGACCGCCGGCGACGGTAATGCGGTTCAAACGGCCCTGCACGATGCTCAGATCCGATTCGAACTGGAAATGCCTGGTCAGATATTCCTCTTTGTAATCGCGGTAAAGAACGAGGCCGATTCTGAACTCCTCAAATGAAGCTATTTTGGTTTTGACGATAGGAACCAGCTTGTTCCGGATAAAGCTCACATCGTCTTTCATGCTGACTGTCGTATCAACGACCAGCACCAGATCAATATCAGGGCCGGGAGTACGGTCGAGAAGATCGGCAATTTTGTCCACCGCGTCATCCCCATCCTCCGCGATATTGAATTCGCCTTCCGTCCGGGAAGCCATTTCATCAAAAACACCTTCCTCTTCCTCTACTTCCATGGGAACCGGGGGCAGAGGGGGCAGCTCCTTCATATTCAGAATAAATGGATTATCCCGATAAAGTCCGTCATAATCACCAAAAGGTTTTTCGAAAGCTCTGATATTGAGCCACGATCCCCGGCCGATAGCCAACTGGCCTTCCCGGCTCCAGGGATAGCCGTAGGTAACCGTCTCCGGTACATAGATCCTGAAAGCCTCTTCTTCAAAAACAGGGCTTCTTTCGGTTGTGGAGTCGATAAGAAAGTAATAACCTTTTTCACTATCGAGAAACTCGCCGTTGAGCAGCCTTTTCTCATTGCCGTTTACCTCATTGTAATCGAAGGAACGGAGAGTGAAGGAATCCTCACGGCCGTCGGGGTCTCTGGACGAATCGGTGAGCATGATGGAACCAATCCCATCCTTCGCTTTTATCCAGAGAGAGAATCCGCCATCGGGAACCAATTCGATATACGCATCGCCGGGAAGAATCTGAAGAGCATCCTGTGCCGCTGCGTATGACAGGGAAATCAGAATAAATACCGGAATAAGAAACTGAACTTTCATAATATTATTATCGGAGCCGGAACAAAAAGAATAAGAGAGGGATACAGGGTTTTTCTTCTATCGCTTTTTCTTGTTATAGAGATTTCTATCAGCCAGAGAGAGGATCTCATCGACAGTTTTATCTCCGCTCTCCGCGATACCCCAGCTGACCGACAGTCCCAGGTTATTATATTGCTCAGTAAAATTGCGGAATATCCTGTCCAGCTCTTTCATGCGGACTTTCGCCTCCGCCTGATCGGTCTCGGGAAAAATAATGATAAACTCATCTCCTCCGTACCGCGCGGTAATATCATAACTCCTCGTGTTCTCCAGAAGAATATCTGAAAGACCTTTGAGAACCCGGTCGCCGGCCAGATGCCCCATGACATCATTGATCTTTTTAAAATTATCCAGATCGATAAATACGAGAGAGAAATGCCTGCCGTGCCTCTCCGACCGGTTTTTCTCCATCTCTATAAATTTCATCAGATACCTTTTGTTGTATAAACCGGTCAGATCATCGAGAACGCTCAAATCGTAAAGCAGAAGGTTGATGTGATTGTATTTATTCATCATGAATATGACGGTGAAAACAATGGCGCTTATGGCGACGGTAAAATTCATTGTCAGATCGTTAATGCGGTAAAGCGGATCGGAATAAGTCATAAAAAGCCCGGGATACCAGATTTCCAGATGAAACAGAACCGGCATTTCGATAATCATCAGGACAGGGAAGAGATATTCCCATGTGTTTCGGACGACAACGGAAAGGATAAAAGCCGCCATGATAACCAGATAAGGCATGGCACTGTAGGATCCGGGAGACGTCAAATATCCCAGAGGGAGCCAGATCAGAGAGAAAACGAATAGAAAAGAGATTCTGGCAAAACCGTAATGTTTGTAATTCGTAGACATGAGGAACCAGAAAACGCAAAGGGCAAAGGCGGCCAGACTGGTGATGTAGTTAACCGGCGGCCTTCTGTTGATTAAATGAATGATACTGAACGCGATAGCGAGAATCGATGAAATAACGATATAAGCCCGGAACAGATGATAGCGTATATCGCTGTTGAGAAAAAAGGCTCTTTCATCTTGATTCATTTTTTTCAGGGAACTCACATTTATAATTATACCTATAGGGACCGGCCTATCAAGTAAAAGCCGGAAATGATCAATTTATAAAATTCTTCCTATCCGGTCTCCGAATTGAATTCACACACTCTTTTTTTCCGTAAGAGCATAAAGGGGGCAATCCATGATCTTAATATTTTTTCTGATGATCTCATTTCTTGTATCCTGCAGCGAGACATTAACCACTGAACTGCTGCCCGATCTGGCACCGCCGGAACTTGCCGAGATCACATTGACCGGAAGCCGGTCTCTTACCTTCCGCTTTAACGAAGCAGTATCATTCGATGAAAGCTCTTTTTTTTCCGAACCGGCACTGGATCTGGAGAGCTGGTCCACCGATCAGAACACCCTTACAATCAACTTCAGCGAAGAACAGACAGCGGGGAAAATGTATAAATGCCGGAGCGATGTTCTCGATGAAAAAGGCAACCGGCTCTCCTTTCTTGTCCGGTTTTATGGGTGGAACGACAACCTCCCCGATCTTCTTATCAATGAGTTTAATCCCGAGGGAAGCGGGAATAATCCCGATACGGTTGAACTCTATGTCCGGAAGGAGGGCAATACAGCCGGAACGGCACTTTTTCTGGGGACATCCCGGTATTTCAGCAGCTATTATGTTTTACCGGAACTCGATGTTTCCCCCGGCGACTATATAATCATCCATCTTCGTCCCGAAGACATTCCCGAAGAGATAAACGAAAGCACCGGCAAGGGTGTTTCGGGAGGTAAACTGGCTTCCGATCTCGCCTGGGATCTCTGGGCCGATGAGGATATGCCTCTATCGGGGAGCAACGGATTGATCTGCCTGTACACAAATCCCTTCGGGGAAATTATCGATGCCGTTCCCTATTCCGATAGAATAACGGCGGACAGCGAGGAATACCGGGGATGGACTGCCGCAACATTCGATATGATAGAAGAGCTTTCCTTTATGGAGATCTGGAAAACGGCGGGAGAATTTATCAGGCCTGAAGACGCGGTGTCCTCTAATGGAACGACCGGAACAAGATCACTGTGCCGGGACAGTTTATCGACAGACAGCGACAGTCCCGGGGACTGGCATCTCGTCCCGACGGGAGAAAAGAGTTTCGGGGAAGTCAATTCCGACAATATCTATGCGCCCTGATGAAGGGACGCATAAGATCTGTCAGATAAGATCAGCAAACAGCTTGACGATATTGGGTTTGGGCTGGGCTCCCAGAGTCTGTGTCACCTGCTCGCCCTTGTTGAAAACCATAACGGTGGGAATGCTCTGCACACCGAATTTTCCCGCTGTAGACGGGGCATCGTCGACGTCGAGCTTACAGACTTTCAGTCTTCCGGCGTACTCTTCCGCCAATTCCTCTATAACCGGTCCGAGCATCTTACAGGGGACACACCACTCCGCCCAGAAATCGACGATAACAGGTATATCCGATTTGAGTACTTCCTCTTCGAAGTTCTCATCAGTCAGTTTAACATAAGCCATATATCACTCCTGCAATAATGGATTTGAACCGGATACTACCGGTTCGTCAAATCCTTGATTCTGAAATCACTAATGATATTCTGGACAAAATCGAGACTTTTTTCAATATTCGAACCGTCGATTCCCTTTTTCATGATCTCTTTACAACACCAGAGTATGTCGTTCAGTATAAAAGCCGCAGATTTGATACATTGCTGTGCTTCTATGGATTTCTCTTTCAGCGTCACAGTCCTGGAATCGAGAAGGAGGCAGTATTTTTCCAATACGATAGGAATCCCTTTATCGCCGGAGGGAGTAAAACGCCACAGCTCTGTATTGAAATCGCTATTCTCTCCGCGGAGAGCCCAGCTCCGATGCTCAGCAATGAAATTGTCGAGTACCGGCCAGTGGAGTTTCTCGAACTGGCTGATGGCACCGTAAAGATGTTCTATTTCATAGGAGGCATCGTTGTGTATCTTGATTCGCGGATAGGCTGTAATTTTCTGTTTGAACTGCTCGAGAACCCTGTCGGCGAAATCGGGCTGCTCTTTCCGCTTTTCTTTGAGGCGGGCTTTTTCGATCTGAGCCAGCTGGTCTTTTTTCAACTGATTCTGATGGTGGAAAATGGATTTTACTGCGACAATCTCCTCGTTGAGAAAGTTTTCCAGATCCCGGGATTCGATCAGGGCGTTTCGGTAACGCCTCTCGAACTCGTCTTTCAAAGCGGCCGACTTATGGAACGTGACAATGTATTTGTCATATTCCCCGCGGATTTTCGAGAGAGCCGCTTCGATTTCTTTTTCAGAGAGTTTCTGTTTCCGCCGGGAGAAAGGTTTGAGTACAGCCATCATGTTATTATCGGCGGGTGTTCTGGGATTTATTAAATACTATTATTGAAGTCGCCATGGAGCAAAAAATAATTGTTCCATGGCGCTATTGATTAATCAGCCAGAGATTCAAAGGCGGAAGTCATATTAGAAATAAATCCGGCTTTATCGATAGTTCCTTTTGCGAAATCGTAATAGATTGGGGCAAGCGTACCATTCCTGAAAGGAGGTCTTCGGTCAAAGATAGATCTCCATAAGCCAGTCCGGATGAAAGCAATGAGTTAAGATTGTGATGCGCCGTAACCCATTCCATTCCGGAATCCAGAGACGAAGCCATTGAAACCACAGCATCCAGTCCCAGCGTTTCTTTCTGGGTATCCAATTGTAAAAATGCTGTTTGGAAAGCCGAAAAGTTCGTCAGATCCGCAGGATTGATATCTGCGGATTCCAGGAGATCAGCATTGTAAATCAGTCCCCAGCCTTCAATAGAAAAAGGGAAACCCAGAACAGAACCTGATTCTTCATATGCCAGAGTTGTATGTTCCACCCAGTCTTCATTGGATAGGTCGACTACACTTTGTGAAGGAGTTCCCTCGAAAGGAAACATCGTCGAACCTGCAAGAGCTGAACTGAAACCGGATGTCTGGGTGTTGACTTCAATCCGGTAGAGATTGTTTCCCTGATTCCAAAGATTGGCATAAGTCTGTAATTGCGAATCAATTTCAACCTTACCATTCAGCAGTGTAATGACAGTCCGGGTGTCTTCTTCATCGGGGGGGGAACTGATCCTCACAGCTTAACAGGAATGCAGCGAAAAGAAGTAATATAGCATTTTTTTTCATGTTTGCTCCTTTGCCTGATATTGATCTACATTAATTTTAAATTATTAAATTATTTTAAACAAAGGAAATACATGCCGGATTACTGAGTGTAATACGATTTAAAACGGACTGTTGCAAAAGTCCATTTATTCAGCCCTCCCCCGGTATCTCCCTAGACATCCTAGAGGTTTATCTACCGTGCTTCCGACCGGCCCGAAGGGAGAAGGGTTGGGATTGAGGGACAAAATAGAATTATTCAAGTTTTGCAACAGCCTCGTTTTTCAATCAGAAAACCGGCTCCTTATCCTCCTCGACAGCCGATTCAGCAGGCTCCTCTTCATTTTTCTTGAACTGAGGCTTGAACTCCACATGCTCCCCGACGATCTTCACCTTGGTGCGCCCCTTCCCTTCTTCATCCTGCCAGCGGTCCTGCTTCAGACGTCCGACAACCCGAACGCCCCGTCCTTTCTCCAGATTGGCATAGCAGTTTTCAGCCAGTTTGGACCAGACTTCCACATCGAAATAGGAAACTTCATCGACACGGCTGCCCTCCTGTTTGTAAAAGCGGTTGGAAGCAATGGAAAACCGGCAGAATTTTGTCCCTTTCGCCGTTTCTCCCGTTTCGGGATCCCGGACCAGATTGCCTTCCAGTAAAATTGAGTTTAATGAGTTCACTTGTTTCTCCTCTATAGGTATTTACTTATACATACAGAGTTTTTTTACGCCGTGCTTCATATTCCTTCTGCATTTTCCTTCATCAATTCCCTGTTTTCAGCTCAACAGAAGGGTCTGTTGCAAAAGTCGATTAGTTCTATTCCACCCTTTCTTTTTTCAACAAGTTAGGAGGGGGATTTCTGAGCAGGACCAGATAGAATCTCAATCAGAAGGGAATGATGAGCCGGTTGCTTACAGAAGCCGTCCCGGCGGGACTGGAAGCTCAGGAATCAAAAAGGACATCGTCCACATTGAGATGAATCGTCTCATCCATCTCCACGCGGTAACCGCCGGCATCGAGAATATTGTCATTTTCTCTTGAAAGATACTCCTCCGCTGAATCATATGTTTCAGGAGGATTAGCCCGCGCTTTCGTATCTCTGTCTCTTGTGAGCAGATCGGCATAATCGGAAGCCCGGGTAAAGCTGACCATAGCCTGAGCCGTCTTGTCCACATCAGAGCTGCTCCTGGCCAGATTGAAATAGGCTACGCCGAGATTGTTGTAGGCTTTACTGTACATTTCAATCAGCGCGCGGTGCTCATCCTTCTCCTCGATCTGAAGATAACCGATGTTTTTTTCAACCTCTTCCAGTTGATGTATAACCCGGATAAAGGCACTTTGGGCACCGAAATAATTACCGCGCTTGAGCATAGTGTTACCAAGGGCATAAAGGATGTTCCGGTTCCCCGGCATTCCCTGCTCAGCATTGTAAAACTCCACAAGGGCTCTTTCATAGTTTCCCGTAATATAGGTACAGTAACCGCGGTGATACTCAATCTGAGGAGTAATATAGCGGTTTTTTTCCGCCTGATCGTACATATTCAGAGCCGCCATATAATCCTGGTTACCGTAATAGAGACTCCCCAGATCGGCATAGAGCTTTCCGCCTGTGGAAGAAGCACCGATCAGATTTCTGTTAATACTGTTTTCATATAAAGCGATTCCCTGCCTGTATTCGTTTTCTGCATCGAGATAATCGCGCTTCCGGAATTTGAGTTCCCCCCGTCTCCGGTGGGTATCGAGTTTCATGAAAATTTTATCTTTCTTGAGAGGAGTCTGCCGATCCAGATAGAAAAGGACTTTTCTGAGAGCCAGCTCCTCCATATTGTCATCCTCATTTACGCGGAAATAACGGGCCAGCTGATAGTGGACATCGGGGATCTCATCATATACCTCTTCCGCTCTGAAAAGAATGGAAAGAGCTTCAGCAGGCTCTCCTTTATCGAGAAGATAACCGCCCAGTTCGGAGAACACTTTCGAGAAATATGCCGGATCAGCCCCGGTCTCTTTCGACTTGGCAAATGTCTCCTTCAGCTGCCGGATATTCAAATCGTCTTTTCTCTTAAGGAAGTAACGGAGCATACGAAGCAGGATTTCATCGCGCCCTCCTACGGAGTCCAGTATCGTCGCATAGACGAACCGCGCATCTTCCAACCGGGCGGGATCTTCATCGGACCACTCGAAATAATTGTCGCCATAGGCGAGCATGGCTCTGAAATCGTTAACCTTAAAACTGAGAACCTGCCGGAGTATTTCCTCAGCATGACTGTAATTGGCCGTATCATAAGTTTCCATGTGAGCGTATTCCATCATCCCTTTAATATCATCGGGATAGAATGTCATCAGTTCATCATATTTCCGTGCAGCTTCAATAAACTGGCGGCGGTCCCTGTACGCATCGGCATATTTATAAAACCAGTTTTTATTTCTCCAGCCCTCAATAAAAAAGGGGCCCATTTCCCAGCCGTTCCATGCTGTTTCAAAAAGCGAATTGGCTTCATCGTAAAGATCGGAATAAATATTCTCATACCCCTGTTTGTAAAGGCTATCCGCTTTAATGGGCCTGTAAAGGAAGAGAAGTGAAAGCATTCCGAGGATCCAGGCGGCCGTAATTCCCAGAAGAACCCACCGGAGGACCGGCCAGGTCTGATGAGTGAATATGTAAAGGAAACCGGATTTGCTCTTTTCCAGAGCCAGACCGCTCCTTTTCATATATCCGGAGGGAAGTTTTATTTTCCTGTTAATTGTCTTCAGCAGGTAATCGGCGATCTCCCGGGGGCTGGCTCCATTTACGAGAAGCATAATAAACTTCTCGTATTTTTCTTTCTTCAGCTTCTGTTCGGCGATTACTTCCTCGACAGCCATCTTCAGATTGCGAGGAAGAGTTGACAAGGTGATTTTCAGAGCCAGGAACTGATCCTCTGTCAGAGAGAAATCGCCATCATCCCGGACTTCTTCCTTCATTTCATCAATGGCATCAAGCTCATCGCCGAAAGAATAGTCCCCCATATCATCCATATCTCCGAAATCGCCGGGAGACATGTCGAAGTCTTCCAGATCACCGGATTCAAAATCCAGACTGCCGAGTTCTTCAACCTCTTCTATTTCTTCTCCGAAAGAGATTTCCTGTTCATCGCTCAGATCAAAATCATCATCGAAAGCGGGAAGCTCCTCTTCCACCTCGTCCAGGGGCTCATCGGCAATATCATCAACATCTTCCAGGGGGAGCAGATCTTCCGCCTCATCGGAATCGGAATTGGAATTGGAAGGCTTTATTTCTTCTGTATCTTCAATATCAAGAGTAAAATCATCAAAGGATAGCTCTTCCTCTTCCGCTTCCTGAGCGACGAAATCGGGAATGGCTTCTTCCGAACCATCCTCGAAAAGATCACCCATAGTCGAAGGGAGTCCTGTATCCACATCGTGAGGTTCCTCATCGGAAAAAGAAAAATCATCAAGAGATTCATCACCGGAATAGGAAAACTCGTCCTCCACAGATGGAAGATCCTGAAAATTAAAATCATCCTGTTCAACACCCGGTCCACCGGCATCTCCGGGAACCGGGACGGGAGCGTCAGCCTCTTCATCAAAGAGATCTGTCATATCTCCAAAACCGGAATCCTCCTGTTCATCGGAGAATGAGCTATCACTGATAAGGCTTTCCATTTCCTCAAGACCCGATTCATCGGAAGACCTGACGTCTTCAAAAAGAGCATCCATATCGCCGAAGCCCTTATCCTCTTCAGAAAAATCCGAGTCTATTGCGGAATCTTCCTGCAGAGAGCTATCTTCCATGGGAAAAAAATCATCCATGGATTCACCGGACTCATAGGGAGCATCCCCTGATTCATCATCAAGGGTAAAATCGCCCAGATCTCCGAAGGGGTTATCATCATCGTCATCGGCAAAATCGAAACCATCCAGATCGGGGACAAGCTCGTCATCATCGAGAACCTGGTTCAGTCTATCATCCAGGTTGAAATCATCAGGAGAAGCAGCCGTTCCGAAAAAGTTCTGCTCGGATCCTTCCGGGGGAACAGCGGGAACATCTTCAATGGAACCTCCTTCTCTGGCTACGATTGAAGGCTCTTTCCCAAGTGAGTTAACAAGTAATTTGAAATCTTCTATAGTTCCGAGATCGGGCATACTGTTCTGTGTTTCAACCTCTCGTTATTCGATTCCCATTATAATCCAGATAAGGGCTTCTGTATAATGATCGGCATCCTTTAGCTTCATTTAATAATAAAGAACCAATAAAATACGCCGAATTATAAAGTGACATATGAAAAAAGCAGCTATATACTCCGTACTTTTTATTATTCTGGCCGGCTCTTCCCTCTGGGGACAGAGCAATCTTCCTCTACACCTCAAAATTATGCAGCTTTCCACGGTGGAAGAACCGCAAATATGGAACGGTATGATATTTCTCACGGCAAGACCGGAGAAATCTGTCCGATTCATAGGAGTTGCTTTCGATTATGAATCGTACAACACAATCCACCCTTTTCAAATCAACGAAAAGGGAATATATGTCTTCACAGCTCCCGTACCCGAGAGAGAAGAGATAAAATACCGCCTGATTATGGACGGACTCTGGATGGCTGATCCTCTGGGCCGGCGAAACGGGAAAGATAGTTTCGGAATCGAAGTATCACGACTGACAATTCCCTTGCAAAGTTATATAAAAGTGACCGGTCCGTCGAGCGATGCATCAGGTAAAACGGTCTTCTCCCTGAGAAGCCGCCCCGATGCCACGGTTTCCATTGTCGGAACTTTCAATGGCTGGGACCCCTACATGACCCCGATGGCCGAGACCTCATCAGGAGTCTATTCCACGGAGATGAAGCTCCGGGAGGGTTCCTATTTCTACTACTTCATAGTCGACGGCAAGAAAGCCATGGATCCCCAGAATTTTCTCAGAGCCAGAAATACTGAGGGAGAGGAAGTCTGCCGGATCGATATCGACAGGTCCTGATTCATCCTCTTAAGGGTTTACTTCATAAGGTGCCGAACCGGTTTCCAGAACGGAAACGGCATTGGCGGCGCATTTTTCCTTAAGCAGTGCGATGGAGTCCTCGCTGTAATAAGCTCTGTGATCCGTGATAATGACATTTTCCAGTTCCGACAGGTAAAATCCGTCCCCCGGAGGTTCATGGGAAAGAACATCGAGAGCAGCGCCTCTGATCTCCCCTTTCTCCAGAGCGGCTTTTAATGCCGGTTCATCTATGATTGCTCCCCTGGCCGTATTGATCAGAACGGCTGTTTTCTTCATTTTCATCAGGGAGTCTCTATCAATAAACGATCGTGTTTCGTCCGTCAGCGGCAGATGTATGGAAATATAATCCGATTCCCTGAGTAACTCTTCCTTTGTTACGGAGTAGACTGATTGATCGATTTCAAGTCCCGGCTCAAGCCCCCTGCTGTGAATCAGGATCCTGGAAAATCCGAAACCTTCAGCCATACTCTTTAAGGCAAGGCCGGTTTTCCCATAACCGATAATCCCCAGAACCGAGCCGTTTATTCTTCTGATACCGGGCGTCTGGACATCCCGCCAGCGCCCTGCCCGTACAGCTGCGGCTCTCTGGGCAATCTGCCTTTCGAAGGAAAGAAGAAGAGCGAAGGCATGTTCCGCCACTTCATGAACACAATAATCGGGCACAATGGCCACTTTTATTCCGGCACCGGCGGCCGCTTTGACATCGACATTGTCATAACCCACTCCGTATCTGGATATGACTTTGCATTTCTTCATAGAAGCGATGACTTCAGAATTGATTTCAGTCATATCGACGAGAACCGCATCGGCATCTTCCACAGCCCTGCAGAGCTCATCGCCATGGAGTTCTCTGAAAATATGAACTTCAGCACCGATAGACTCGAGAATTCCCTTTTCTATATGACAATTTCCATTTAAATTATCTGTAATAACGACTTTATACTTGTTCATAGCTGGATTATACCCTGAGGAATAAGATAAATGAAGGATAGCCATGTTTTTTTTCAATTTGAAACTGATAAGGAAATCGGAAGATCTCTATATCCTCACGATCCCTCTGCATACCCGTTTGATAATGGGTTTTTTTTCTCTGGCCGTCGCCTATACTTTTGTTCTGGATCCGGCATTTTCCATTGTTCCGGCTTTTTTCCTTGCTGTACTGCTTCTGACTACCTTCTATAAAGAATCGTGGGTTTTCGATAAAAAAGAGCAGACAGTTGTCTACGGCTTCGGACTTCTTTTTCTCTACAAAAAAACAGTCGTATCCTTCGATTCCATAGAGAATTTCCTCTTTGAGGGATTCGTAAAAGGGTCATTGACGGCCAAACCGGAGAGCGGGGAGGAAAATCCCCTCTCGAAGAAACCGAAGCTCCGCTCGGAATTCTGGAAGCTGACTCTGCAAAACAGCAAATACGGAGAATTGACAATTCATACGGTTAAGGGAAAACAAAGAGATGTTCTTCTGGAAAAAAGCAGGGAAATAGCCCGTTTGTGCGGAAAAAGACTCCTGGAGAAATAGTTCCGGCTATTCAGGAGACAAAAAAAACCGCAGACCTAACTGCGGTTTTCTCTATAAAGCATCTTATTCATAAAGGAAACAGGCCACCTGATGGTCACCCTTAACTGCTTTGAGCTCGGGTATACTTCCTTTACATTTCTCCATTCTCTTTGGACATCTGTCGTAAAAATAACAACCGTGTCTTTCCGTATCGGGTGAAGGCACGTCGCCTTCGAGAACGATTCTCTCCCTGGTTCTTTCGATCTTCGGATCCGGTATGGGGACAGCGGAAAGAAGAGCCTGGGTATAGGGGTGGAGAGGTTCCACATAAAGATCGTTGGCCGGAGAGAGTTCAGCAATGATTCCGAGATACATTACAGCAACCCTGTCGCTTATGTGCTCGACAACAGCGAGATCGTGAGCAATAAACAGGTATGTCAGATCGAACTCTTTCTGAAGATCGTCCAGAAGGTTGAGAACCTGCGCCTGGATTGATACATCAAGGGCTGATACGGGCTCGTCAAGAAGCAGGAGCTTGGGGTTGAGAGCCAGAGCCCTTCCGATACCGATTCTCTGTTTCTGTCCGCCGGAAAACTCATGGGGATATCTGTTCTTGAAGAATCGGGACAACCCGACGATTTCCATAAGCTCATCGACGCGACGGGAGATCTCCTCTTTTGTCATGTTGATGATTTTTCTCTGCGAATAGATCTGAAGTGGTTCGGAGAGGATCTGCGAAACTGTCATTCTCGGGTTCAGGGAACCGTAGGGATCCTGAAAAACCATCTGCATATTTTTTCTGGCCGCGATAAGGGGCTTCTGTTTTAAAGTTGCAAGATCCACGCCCTCGAACAGGACATTTCCCGCTGTGGGCCGGTAGAGCTGGTCAATAGCACGTACAGTGGTGGATTTACCGCATCCCGATTCTCCTACGAGACCGAGTGTTTCACCTTTGTACAAATCAAATGAGACACCGTCGACAGCTCTGATGACGTTGCGGGAACCTTTTATGGGAAAATGCTGCTTTAAACCCTGAACCTGAAGCAGGACTTCTTTATTTTCTTTTGCCATTATTTATTCTCCTCATAGAGCCAGCAGGCTACTTCTCTCTTTCCTTCCAGGCTGACGACAGGCGGATATTTGCGGGTGCAGACATCCATGGCTTTTTCGCATCTCGGGTGGAAAGGACAGCATTCGGGGAGATCGATTACGTTCGGCGGCTGACCGTCTATGGAGAAAAGTCTTCCCGATCCCTTTTCATCCAGTCTGGGAATAGACTGAATAAGACCATTGGTGTAGGGATGTTTGGGAGATTCGAAAAGATCATCAACCGGCGCTCTTTCGACGATACGGCCGGCGTACATAACGCAGACATTATCGCACATGCCGGCTACGACTCCGAGGTCATGGGTGATCATGATTACAGCTGTTTCCAATTTTTCGGAAAGGTCCTTGATCAGGTCGAGGATCTGGGCCTGAATGGTAACGTCGAGAGCTGTGGTAGGCTCATCGGCAATGAGGATTTCCGGGTTACAGCTGAGAGCGATCGCGATCATAACCCTCTGTCTCATACCACCGGAAAACTGATGGGGATAGGCATCGATTCTTCTCTCCGCAGCGGGAATCCCTACGAGTTTGAGCATCTCAATGGCTTTCTTTCTCGCCTCGGCTTTATCGAGCCCCTGGTGTAGCCTGATAGTCTCGATCAGCTGGGTCGAAATTCGCAAGTACGGGTTGAGCGCCGTCATGGGGTCCTGGAAGATCATGGAGATTCTGTTCCCCCGGATCCGGCTCATCTCTTTCTCATTGAGCTTGAGAATATCAACTCCGTCGAGAAGAACTTCACCACCGACGATTTTTCCGGGAGGCATGGGAATCAGCTTCATGATGGACATATTGGTTACGGACTTTCCGGATCCGGACTCACCTACCAGGCCGAGGGTTTCCCCTTTATCGAGCCTGAAGCTGACGCCATCCACAGCCTTAACGATTCCGGCATCGGTTCTGAAATATGTTTTGAGGTCCTTGACCTCTAAGATCGTTTTGTTTTCCACTTGTCTTCCCCTTAAACTCTGTTTTTACTCTGAGGATCGAAAGCATCTCTGAGTCCGTCTCCAAGGAAGTTCATACTGAAGAGGAACAGAGCCATTGCGAAAGCCGGCCAAATCAGTCTCCAGGGGAAATTCGTCATGCCCTGCATGGAGTCCTGAATGAGAGATCCCCAGGAAGCATAAGGAGCGGAAACTCCCAGGCCGAGGAAGGAAAGGAAAGACTCAAGCATGATAAAGGCTGGAACTCTCAGCGTTGCGTATACGATGATGATGCCCAGGGTGTTGGGAACCAGATGTTTGAAAATGATTCTACCGGGGCTGGCCCCCATGGAACGGGCCGCTTCTACGAAAACCGAGTTTTTCAGAGACATGATCTGTCCCCTCATAACTCTTGCCGTCGTAAGCCAGCTGACCACGGAAAGGGCAATAAACAGGTTGAAAATGTTTTTTCCGAAAATAGCCATGAGGATGATAACCAGGAGCATGTAGGGCAACCCGTACATAACCTCGATAAACCGGGAGATAAAGTAATCGACTTTACCTCCGACATATCCAGCAATCGCTCCGATAACGATTCCGATAATGACCGAAGTAATCGTACCTATAAGGCCGATGGCCATGGAGACCTGTCCGCCGTAGATGATGCGGGAAAGCATATCCCGGCCGAGGTCATCGGTCCCGAGAAGATAACGCATCTTGTGAACGAGAATCTCTTTACCGTCGATAACCATGGTCTGATGGTCGACATCATATTCCATCTGGGCGATTCTCTCTTTCTCTGCCTCATTCATTTCAGATCGCTTTTCTTTCGCCATCAGGCGCCCGATCAGATCGATCTGTCTCTCGATCATCAGCTCGCCGGCTGTTTTTGTAAGAGAAGGCGGAAGATACTGATGATCCAGGATCTGTCTGTCATAGGCGTGAATAGGGAGGATAGGCGCCAGTGATGCCAGAAGAGCATAAAGGGCGACCATGACCAGCCCGAACATGGACATTTTATTCTTTTTGAGTCTTTTCCACGCATCAGCTGTCAGGCTTTCCCCTTTCAGCGTCTGATTGAACTCATTTACAGCTTCGTGCTTGTTTGTATTTTTGACTTTATTGTCACTCATCAAAAGCCCCCGATTATTGGTAGGAAATTCTGGGATCAAGGAATGAATAGAGGATATCAACGAGAAAGTTCATTAAGATAACCACTGTTGAATAAACGATGATAACACCCATAATCATTGTGTAGTCCCTGTTTAGAGATGATTGAACGAAAAAACGTCCAAGACCGGGGATTCTGAAAATCTGTTCTATGACAACTGAACCGGTTATGATACCCGAATAGGCGATACCGAGGTAGCTGACTACGGGAAGCATGGCTCCCTTGAGAACATGCTTGAGAATAATCATTGTCGGTGACAGACCTTTTGCCTTTGCCGTTCTGACATAATCCGATCTGATAACTTCCAGAACGCTGGAGCGTGACAGACGGGCTATGCTGGCGAAGTAGGACATGGACAATGCGATAAGCGGCATAAGTACCGTTTTCCAGCCGTCAGGTCCGGTTATCCATCCGGATGTGGGAAGAATTTTCAGCTTCATGGCAAAAATAAGCATTAGAACCGGTCCGATGACAAAAGCCGGAACCGATACACCGAAGACGGCGATGGACATGGCTGTGTAATCAAGCCAGGTATTCTGGTTCAAAGCGGCGATAATTCCGGCCAGAACACCGAAAAACGTCGCAGCCATAAGTGCTAGAGTTCCGAGGAGAAGAGAATGAGGGAGACTGTTGGAAATAAGATCTGTAACGGTCTGATCCTTATACTTGTAGGAAGGCCCGAAGTCTCCACGGATGATTCCGCCCAGATAGCGGAAATATTGTTTGATCAGCGGCTCGTCGAGGTGATATTTCGCCTCTATGTTAGCCTGAACAGCCGGAGGAATAGCTCTCTCTCTATCGAAAGGACCACCGGGAGCGATTCTCATTATTATAAAAGCAACTGTGGTAATAATGAGCAACGTCGGTATCATACCGAGAAAACGTTTTAAGATATATTTTGTCATTGAAAAACCTCATTGACGATTTTTGTAACCTGAAAACTCAGGCTCATCAATCGAGTAATAAATTTTCTGTTTTTAAATCGGAAAGAATTCAGTAATTACTCAATTAATCTATATTAAAGCACGGATTTCGTAAAAAAGAAATAAAGATTCAAATAATGGTGCTTATTTTTTTTAAATTTCAGAACCATAGAGAAAAACAGGAAAGCCCCTGCGGGCTTTCCTGTTAACCTTTTAACACAGAAATTATTTCTTCAGGTAAATATCTTTGGGTGGGTGAGTATCGAGAACATTGAAGCTGAATCCGCCCCATTTGTTCAGATCGATCATGTTGATTGTTACATAGTAGTAAATCGGCATGACACCCATGTCTTCTTCGATGAAGATTTTCTCAGCCTGAGCGAGAACAGACATTCTTTCGGGTCCGTCTGCCATTGTCGCAGCTTTTGAGATCAGCTCATCGTATTTGGGATTGGAATATTTTCCACCGTTCATGGGAGTACCGGAAATAAACATATCGAGGAATGTGTTGGGATCCTGATAGTCTCCGATCCATCCCGCTCTGGCAACCTGGAAGTCACCCATGTTTCTTGTGGAAAGGTATGTAGCCCACTCCTGATTCAGGAGAGTCACGTTAACACCAAGGTTGTTTTTCCACTCGGACTGGATGTATTCAGCAATTTTCTTGTGACCTTCGGAAGTGTTGTAGAGGATTTCGAATGCGGGGAAACCTTCTCCACCGGGGTATCCGGCTTCTGCGAGAAGTTTTTTAGCCTGATTGATATCTTCGTAGTTACCGGAAGTGGCGGGGTATCCAGCCATATCGGGAACCATTGAATACGCGGGGATCTGTCCCGCTTTAGTGATTTTCTCAACAAGGTTCTTTCTGTTGAATCCCATGGAAAGGGCTTTTCTGACTCTGGGGTCATCAAAGGGTTTCTTCTCATTCTGGAAAACATAGTAGTAAGTTCCGAGCTGGGGAGTTGCATGATAGTCATCTCTGAACTGGATCTGTTCGATCTGGTCCTGAGGAGCTGTTGTATCCCAGTCAATCTCACCGTTCAGATACATATTATGAGATGTATTCTGATCTTCGATCGGCAGGTAAACGACTCTGTCGAGTTTTACAGCTTCAGCATCCCAGTATTTTTCGTTGGGAACAACTGTGATTTTGTCCTGGGGAACCCATGATTCCAGTATAAAAGGTCCGTTTCCTACGAAGTTCTCGGGTTTGGTCCAGTCATTTCCGTATTTTTCGATGGCGTGCATCGGAACGATACCGAAAGAGTAGTGGGCGAGAGCACCGATTACGTAGGGAAGAGGTCCGAGGAGGTCCATCTGGAAAGTCATATCATCGATAGCTCTGATCTGTACGGAATCGGCACCGGCTTCACCGGAGTTGAATGCTTCGGCACCTTTGATGAACATGTTGGGGAACCATGCATAGTTGGAACCTGTTGCAGGATCGAGCATTCTGATCCAGGAATCAACAACTGTGTGAGCATCGATTTTTACACCGTCTGTCCAAACCAGACCTTTTCTGATTTTGAAAGTGTAAGTTGTTCCGCCGTTTGAAGCTTCCCAGCTCTCAGCTACACCGGGAAGAGGACTTGCATCTTCGTAGTTGTAGATGATGAGACCTTCGAAAAGTGCCTCATAGATTCTGTGCTCGGGAACACCCTGAATCAGATGCGGGTCAAGAGACTCGGGCTCTGCACCGTTGTTAAGTCTGAACTCTACAGGTTCTTTTACCTTAGCTACTTCAGCAGCCTCTTCCTTTCCACCACAGGAAACGAAAGCGAATGCCATAAGAGCAGCCAGTAAAGCTAATAAAGCCTTTTTCATTAAATACTCCTTTACTTTTTTATCAACATATATAGTCCCTTATATACCGGTCCATGTCAAATAAATTTGCTAATATTTTTTCTCAGCGGCACCTGGCGGTGGACGAGATTTTGAATTCCTTATATAAAAGAATGTTCCTTCTTGCTAATACGGAGAAGAACAGTCATTATTATAAAAAGCAACTGAAAATATTTCGGATAGGAAAAGAGATGTCAGATTATTACAGCCAGTTGAGAATGGTTTTCTCCGAGCTCCAGGCGGAACTTCAAGGCGATTACGAAATCCGTCCTGATAATGTCTATCAGGAGGGAAATCACACATGCCAGGCATTAATCGGCAGACTGGTAGACGAGATTGTTCTTCCGGGCAGCAGGATTATCGGCAGTGAACATATTAAAGATCTTTACGAAAGATCACAAAAGGGAGAGTCATGTCTGCTTCTTGTTGAGCATTACAGCAATTTCGACTATCCGATCATTTTCCGTTTCTTTGAGAATGATCCCCTTCTCGGCCAGGATGTGGCCCGTTCGCTTATCCCGATACAGGGCATGAAGTTAAGCGACAAGGAATCCGTCACTTCCGCTTTTACCCATTCCTATTCCACCATAGTTATTTATCCCAGCCGCTCGATCGACAGCGTCAGGGATCCCGATAAAAAAGCGGAGATAAGAAAGATAAGCACCCCGATAAATCACGCCGCCATGAGGGAACTTACGGACCGGAAATACCACGGGCAGATGATTCTGGTCTTTCCCTCCGGCACTCGCTACCGCCCCTGGGACCCCGAGTCTAAAAAAGGAGTACGGGAGATCTTCACCTACCTCAAATCGTTTGAGAATATTCTCTTTCTCGGCATAAACGGAAATATTATGAAACCTCATCAATCAGATGATATGAATGCCGACGTCAAAGCGATAGAAGAGGATCTTGTTATTCTGACAGCTTCACCGGTCATCAAGGGAAAAGAGTTCCGAAAGGAAAGGATAGCTCAGACACCTGAAGGCGAAGACAGCAAACAGTTCGTTGTCGATCAGGTTATGGTGGAACTGGAAAAGATTCACAATAGTACGGAAAAAATCAGAATCCGGGAAATGAAGAACTGATCCGTTTCAGTCAGCAAGTTTATCCAGCACCATCATGGTGCTGTTTTTTTTAAAACCGTATTGATTCAGATTATTCTTTATAAAATCAGCACCCGCAGGGATATCGATTTCGAGAAAGGAACAGCCGGCCAGCATGGAGTCATCCAGAGCTTTCTCTTTCAGTTTTTCTCCCAGTCCCAGCCCCCGGTATTCAGGAACCACATAGATCTGCCGGATTCTCCCCAGAACCGTCCCCTTTTCCAGAATCTCGGCTGTAATCCAGACAAATCCGACGATCTCACCATCGGGTGATTCCGCCAGAAAAATCCGCGATTCATCGGAGACCTCCGGCTCGAAGCCGTCCCGGCATCTCCTGAAAAGATCGGAGATATAGTCTTCCGGGTAGGTGTCGTATATTTCATGAAAAGCCTCTCTGTCCAGTTCATTAATCAGGGAGACCTGCTCGGCACGGCAGATATTTATGGAAAAATCAGTGAGAACCGGACTGTATTCTCCGTTAAAATCCTCTTCCCACAGATCGAGCCCCCATTCCAGCCTGAGAACATTGTACCAGTCAAGGACGCGCTGTTTCATATTCTGTTCCTTAAAGCTGAACCACTTGCGCTCTATATCGGGACGCTGATTCAAGGCATCCTTGAATTTGCGGAACACTCCGCTTCCGCAATGGAGAATGGACGACAGATGTTCCCGGTAGACAGGATTGCGGAGATTGAGAACGAACTGCTCCATCAGACGGTAACCGTCAGAGGGTTCCCAGTCGGGCAGGTCATAAAGCGGGCTGATGCGGTTGCCCGTCCCTTCTGCTGTTCTCGAAATAATGGACGGGATCGCCGGATCCAGAAAAAATTTCTCTTTCTGGTTCTCCATGGCGAATATAATCTGTTCAATCAGTTCATTAGTCAGTTCAAAAGATTCATTTGCCAAAGGCGTTTCTCCATTTTCTTATCTCTTTTTTGAGATCGTTTTTATGAACGAGCCATTTTATCCGGGTTCTGCGGTCACAGAGCTCCACCTGCTCGTCTTCAATGTACCGGGTAGATACAACTATCCGCAGAGGGATGCCCAGCAGTTCGGCATCGCGGAATTTCTTGCTGATCGACTCCGTTCTGTCATCGACCAGAACATCGGGACCGAGCATTTCCTCAATCTCATCGACATAGCGCTTAATTGTCTGAGACTTTCCGATTCCCATGAGAAAGTATTTGAAGGGAGCCAGATCATAGGGCCAGAGTATGCCCCGTTCGTCATGATTGGCTTCCACTATCGCCACGATGAGCCGCCCCAGGCCGATACCGTACGACCCCATAAAGGGATAGCGCATACGCCCCTCTTCATCCTGAAACTGCAGATTCATCTTCTTTGTGAAATAATCATCCAGCTTGAAAAGATTCCCCAGTTCAAGGGCATGGACTTCCTCAAGCTCGGCTCCGCAGGAAAGGCAGAGATCCCCTTCCTTGATGCGGGAAATATCGGTCACATGATAGCTGTCGAAATCCCGTCCGAAATTGGCATTGAGATAGTAGTAGCCCAGATCATTCGATGCAATGGCCAGATTGGACGTATTGACGACCGTATCGTCTATTATGATAATCATCGATTCCGGAGGATTGATCGGCGACATGAAACCGGGAATCAGACCGACCCCATCAAGTTCCTCCCTGGTTGCGGAATGGAGCCACGATTCTCCGAGATAACGCATAAGCTTTTCCCGGCTCACATCGTAATCGGCCCGAACCACGGCCATGACCAGACCGGCAGGACTGGAGTAAACCATGCATTTACCGAGCCGATCCATCGGCAGCTCCAGACGGCGGGAAATTCTGGACATGGTCCTGAGGTTTCCCGTCTCCACTTTTTCAAGGGGCTTTAACGCTCCGGCATTGTTTTTCTTTACTGCGAGGGCCACTTCCTCTCTGGCCCGGTAACCGCAGTTCCCGCAGCGGACAACCGTATCCTTCCCCTGGGGATCCTCGGTGAGAAACTCGTATGCCTTCGAGCCCTGCATGACGCCGACTTCCGACTCCGCCGTGATGTAGGGAACTTCGCATCGTTGAAAAATCCTCTCATAGGCGGCGAAGACTTTCGGAAAGAAATTATTCAGATCGGAATAGGAACGGTGAAAGGAATAGGCATCATTCATCTCGAATTCCCTGGTCCGGATCATACCGCCCCTGGTTCTGTACTCATTTCTGAATTTGGTCTGAAACTGGAAGAGAAAAATCGGGAAATCCCGATAGGAGTGAATTGCCTGTTTGACCAGGGAAACCACCGCTTCCTCGTGAGTCGGAGCCAGAACCATTTCGGCGTTGCGGATATCTTTAAAGCGAATGAGCGAATCCGCCATGATATTGATGCGTCCGCTCTCTTCCCAAAGATCGGCGGGGTTGACCAGAGGAGCCTGAATTTCCATACCGCCGAGATATTCCATCTCCTCGCTGATAATCCTCTTGATATTTCTGAGAACTTTCATCCCCATGGGAAGAAAACAGTAGAGCCCCTGACCGAGGGGACGTGCGAAGCCGCCTTTAAAAAGAAGAGAATAGCTCTCCTGAAAAAGTTCGTTCTGAGCTTCTTTAACTGTTTTTCCGAAGAGCCTGGTATATCTCATTATACCCTATTCTAATTACAAGCCAGTTGAGAGGTCAAGAGAATTGACAGTTGAGGCCTTTCTGCGATTGATGAGGAATAATCTTTATATTATTATTGAATCATTACTTTGGAAGGAGAATATATTACATGGATACTATTGAATACGTTGAGGCAAGAGAAATCCTCGATTCAAGAGGAAACCCGACTGTAGAAGTTGATGTTATGCTGGCTGATGGTTCCTTCGGCCGTGCCGCTGTGCCTTCAGGAGCTTCTACCGGAGTACATGAAGCGGTTGAGCTCAGAGACGGCGATAAAAACCGCTACCTTGGAAAAGGTGTTCAGAAAGCTGTAGACAATGTCAACAACATCATAGCCGATGCGGTCATCGGCCTCAGCGCTCTCGATCAGGTCGACGTAGACAGAACCATGATCGAACTTGACGGAACAGAAAACAAAGGGAAACTGGGAGCCAACGCTATCCTCGGTGTTTCCATGGCCGTTGCCAGAGCTGCCGCGCAGCACCTGGAAATCGACCTGTACCGCTACCTCGGAGCCTACAAATCCAATCTGCTTCCCGTTCCCATGGCAAACATCATCAATGGTGGAAGCCATGCCGACAACTCCGTAGACTTTCAGGAGTTTATGGTTATGCCCGTCGGTGCCGATTCCATCAGAGAAGCGGTCCGCTGGATTGCCGAAATCTTTCACAACCTGAAAAGCCTGCTCAAAGCAGCCGGACTTTCCACAGCCGTTGGCGACGAAGGAGGATTCGCTCCCAACTTCAAATCCAACGAGGAAGCTCTCAAGTTCATCATGGACGCCATTGAAAAAGCCGGTCTCAAACCCGGAGAAGATGTCATGATCGCCCTTGACCCCGCTTCTTCGGAATTCTCTGAAAAACAGGCTGACGGCTCCTACATCTACGAACTGAAATGGTCAACCGGAGAAAAACTCACCAGCGCGCAGATGGCTGACTTCTGGGCTGACTGGGCAGAAAGATACCCCATCGTTTCCATTGAAGACGGTATGAACGAAGACGACTGGGAAGGATGGAAGATCCTGACCGACAAAATCGGGGACAAAGTGCAGCTTGTCGGCGACGACCTCTTCGTAACCAACACAAAAAGACTGGCAACGGGAATCGAGAAAGGAATCGCCAACTCAATTCTGATCAAAGTCAATCAGATCGGTACGTTGACAGAGACTTTCGAAGCTGTTGAAATGGCTAAAAAAGCCGGATATACGGCTATTATCTCTCACAGATCCGGAGAGACTTCCGATACATTCATTGCTGACCTCGTCGTCGGCCTCCAGACAGGACAGATCAAAACAGGATCCATGTCCAGATCTGACAGAGTCGCGAAATACAACCAGCTGATGAGAATCGAGGATGAACTGGGCAACCGCAGCGAATACGCCGGTCGGGATGCTTTCTACTCGATCAAATAATCGGATTATTTCTGATTTCAAAAAAGCCGGCCCTGTCAGGGAGGCCACTGAAAAAGCTGCGAAATTCCTATTGGAGTTTCGTGGCTTTTTTATTTTGTTTTTTCCAGAGTCCTTTTTCGAACAGAA
>JAFGXR010000081.1 GCA_016936555.1 Spirochaetales bacterium
CATGATAAAAAGGATGGATCTGATCGTCTCTCTCGAAAGATTGCCGTATATTTCATCGATACTGAATTCGATCATCAAAGCCCAGGACGTTTCGGGAATCATCTGCTTGATTATGCTTTTTCTCTCACCTTTCCCGTCCCTGTATTCCAGCTGAACCGGATCATGGGAGTAGATGGATTCTGAAAAGGAAGAAAAATCATCTTCGCTCACGCCCATATCAGTGAAATAGGAAACTATCTGGTTTTCCTCCTCCATGGAATAGAGGGGGTGATAGATATAGAGATACTTGTTGCCGTCAGTCAACGTGGAGTGAAGCGAGAGAACCGCCCGGGAATCTTCGGTCTTTTCCCGGAGATAGGCGATCACCTCTTTCATCCCCATGTCGATTCCGATAACGCCGACGATCTTTCCCCCCTTCCTGACAGGATAGGTCATGGTCACGACGCGGGTGTCGGGGGCGTTGGACGGGGCATAGGGGGGCGAGCAGTAAAGGCCATTAATGGCAACTGCTTCGTTATACCAGTTTTTCTCTTTTGTATTATAATCCTCTCCCAGCTGCTCCCAGTAATCGGTTATCCAGTACCTGGAGTTCTCCGATCCCATAAAGACATAGTCCACCGTATCCTCGGACAGAAAAACAGAGGCAATTTTCTGAAAATCCGCAAAGTGGGGGTTCTGTTCATAATCCTCTCTGTTTACCGTATCGGGCATCGATTCCGCCATGTCGATAACAACGGGAAGCCTGGCCATATCTTTGAGAATCTGTTTTTTCTCCGCGACATAGCGGTAAAGCTGGTTGGTGATCTCGGCACTCAGAATCTGCTGTTTCTCCCGTTCCCTTTCGTAGAGAGATTGACGCTGAGATAAAAAAGTAAAAGCTCCAATTACCGTTAACAGAAGAATTGGCAGAAGGAGAAGCATGATTCCGAACTTAAACCGTAGTTTCATAATTTAACCTCTGCATTCAATATTAGATCAGTCATCTTATGTTAGCAAACTCATTCAGAACCGCTCTCCTGAACTCATCATCTGTCAGAAGATCCCTCCCCAGAGATGCCAGAGCTATGACATTCTTCTTCAGCCCTTCATAAGCCCTGTCGCTGTTGCACATCTCCCCGTATTCTACCGTATGCGCCAGAGGGGGTTCTGCACTGTCGGTCACGCTGAAATAGGGGTGCATGGCCGGCATGGCCAGACTGATATTGCCGATATCGGAGGAGCCGAACCGCCCTGCAGGATCGGCTTTTGTCACCGTCTCCCCCAGTTCCGACAGGTAAGCGCCATAGCGCTCTTCCATCTTCATGTTGGGGTATCGTTCCGCATAGATGAGCTCTTCGCTGATCCGGGCTTCGGCTCCCGTCAGAACTTCCACCGAGGCGACGATATCCCTGATCCCGCTGACCGCTGTTTCCACATCGGCCTTTGTCGCCCCCCTGACGCTGAACCGGCAGGAAGCGTAACCGGGTATGATGTTGTCGGCGGTTCCGCCTTCCAGGATGATCCCGTTCGTATTGACATCGCGGGGAAAGCGCTGGAAGTTCGCGTCTATACCGTTGAAGGTCTGGATGACCGCCGACAGGGCATTGATGCCCCGGGAGGGATTGGCCGAATGGGCCTGTTTCCCCTCGTATTCTATGGTCAGGCTGGTGATAGCACGCCCTCCCCGGCCGATCTGGTTGATCGATGAGGGATGGGCCATAAGAGCTATATCCACATCATCGAAAAAACCTTCCTGAAGCAAAATGATCTTACCGCCCTTATCCTCTTCAGCCGGCGTTCCGATGACGGAAACCGTCCCGTCGAAATCCTCCATGAACCTGGATAAAACGACAGCGGCAAAAACCCCTCCCGTCCCGACCAGATTGTGGCCGCACCCGTGCCCCACTGCCGGGAGGGCATCGTACTCGGCCAGAAATGCGATATGGGGGCCGCCGGAGCGGCCTTTTTTCGTGGCTTTGAAAGCCGTGGGAAGAGATCCCAGTCCGACCTGAACGTCAAACCCTTCCCTTTCCAGAATGCCGCTCAGCCTTCTGCAGGCTTCAATTTCCTGCAGACCCGTCTCGGGATGATCGAAGATAAAACGTCCCGTCTCCATCATCTCGCCATACAGTCCGTCAACGATTGACTGAAGTGCTTTGTCTATCATCGGCGTCTCCATAAATCCAGTTCTCTTTCATCGGCCAGCACCCAGTGCCCGGGATAGGCCTCGCACCACGAAGGGGGAACCTTGTCATAATCGTGTATCGACGGGTCGTAAATCAGCAGGTTTTTGTTTTTCTCCGACTCGGGATCGGGCAGCGGGATCGCCGACAGCAACCCTTTCGTATAGGGATGGAGGGGACGGCGGAACAGCTCTTCGCTCTCTGCCAGCTCGACGATCTTTCCTTTGTAGATAACGGCGATCCTGTCGGAGATCAGCCGGACCACGCTCAGATCGTGGGCTATGAAAAGATAGGTCAGGTCCTCTTCCTTTTTCAGTTTATTGAGCAGATTGAGAATCTGGGCGCGGATGCTCACATCGAGAGCGCTTATCGGCTCATCGGCCACCAGAAATTCCGGTTCCATAATCAGGGCCCGGGCGATGCCGATCCTCTGCCTCTGCCCGCCGGAGAACTCGTGGGGAAAGCGCGAAGCGAAATCGGGGAGCAGCCCGACTTTGCGGAGCGTCCGCTCCACTTTGGCCTTCCTCTCCTTCTCCCCTTTGAACAGTTTGAAATTGTAGAGCCCTTCGGAAACGATGTAATCGACCTTGGCCCGTTCGTTGAGGGAAGCCATGGGGTCCTGAAAAATCATCTGGACGCTCTGGCGGAATTTCCGTTCCTGTGAACCGGTCATATTGCCGCTGACAGACTCTCCTTTATAGAGAATATCTCCCTGGGAGGCCTGGTGAATCCCCATGATAGCGCGGCTCACCGTAGTTTTGCCGCTGCCGCTTTCCCCGACCAGGGAGAAGGTCTCTCCCTTATAGATATGGAAAGACACATCGTCGACGGCGGAAAACTTCCTCCGCCCCAGTTTGAAGTCCACTGTCAGGTTTTTCACTTCCAGTAGAATTTCCCGTTTATCTTCAGCTGCCATAATCCAATCCTTTGAGCGACTTTTCCTTCAGCCGCTGTATAATCTTCGGAGCCTCGACTTCCGGCGCCGATTCGTGAAGGAGCCAGGTTTTGGCAAAATGGGTATCGCTCACGGCAAACCAGGGCGGCGCTTCTTCGAAATCGATTTTCAGGGCCCGGGGATTGCGGGGCGCGAAGGCATCCCCTTTAATCTCCTTAAAAAGATTGGGCGGCGTGCCGTGGATCGTGTAGAGGTCCTCTCCCTTCTCCCCCAGCTGGGGAAGCGAGGCCAGCAGAGCCCAGCTGTAGGGGTGGCGCGGGTCGTAGAAAACTTCCGGAGTCCTTCCGTACTCGACGATCTCTCCGGCGTACATAACCGCCACCCTGTCCGCCACATTGGCGACGACGCCCAGATCGTGGGTGATGAATATGATGCTCATGCCCATCTCTCTCTGTAGTTCCTTCAGATTCTCCAGAATCTGGGCCTGGATCGTCACATCGAGGGCCGTCGTCGGCTCGTCGCAGATAAGGATATCGGGCCTGCAGGCCGCGGCGATGGCGATGACCACCCTCTGGCGCATCCCGCCGGAAAACTCGTGAGGATACTGGCCGTATCGCTGGGCGGCATCGCCGATTCCCACTTTCCCGAGCATGGCCAGCGCTTCCTCTCTGGCCTCCTGGCGGTTCATTCCCCGGTGAAGGGTGATCACTTCGCGGATCTGCTCGCCGATGGTTTTCAGAGGATTGAGAGCCGTCATGGGATCCTGGAAAATCATGGCTATTTTCCTGCCGCGGATTTTAAGCCACTGCTCTTCTCTGGTAAACTCGGCGAGGTTCTCCCCTTCGAAGAGGATATTCCCCGAGGCGACCCGGCCGTTTTTATCGAGCATCCCCAGAAAGGATTTGGTGAAAACCGACTTCCCGGAACCCGATTCCCCGACGATGGCCAGAGTCTCCCCTTTGTAGAGATCGAGAGAGGCGGAACGGACGGCGGTCAGCTCTTTCCCCCTCAGATTGAAACGGATCACCACATCCTCGACGCGGAGGATTTTTTCTCGTGTTTCTGTCATAAATTCCTCCTTACAGATGGTTTTTCGGGTCCGATGCATCGGCGAATTTGTTTCCGACGATATAGAAGGAAACGGTAATGACGGCGAGGATAACCGTGGGCCAGGTAAGCTGGAAAGGATAAAGCATAAAATTGCTCCGCCCCTGATTCACCATGTTTCCCAGGGAAACCGTATCGAGAGGCAGCCCCAGACCGATAAAGCCCAGGAAAACCTCCGCCCCGATGGAATAGGGAATGGTCAGAGCCGTTTGCATGATTATAATGCTCACCAGAAAGGGGATGATGTTTTTCCCCAGAATCCTGTTCAGCGGCGTCCCCAGGCACCGGGAGGCCACATTGTACTCACTTTCCCTTAAGGAAATGACTTTGTTGCGGATAAAACGGGCTATGGTGATCCAGCCACGGGAGGACATGGCGATGACGATGGTCCAGAATCCCGGCTTCATGATGTAGGAAAGAAGAATCAGGTAAACCGTGGAGGGGATATTGGTTATGACATTGTAGATTTCCGTCATGATCTGGTCGCTCTTGCGGACATAGCCCCAGAGAGCCCCGGCCACGACGCCGATCCCCACATCGAAAAAGGCGATGGTAAAAGCCAGGAGAATGGACGTGCGGGTCCCGTACCAGGTTCTCGCCCAGATATCCCGCCCCAAACCGTCGGTTCCGAAAATATGGGCGAAGTCGGGTCTTCTGTTCCAGAGCGAGGAATCGAGAGCGACCTTGTTGGGATCGACCGATGCCAGAACCGGATAGAGAAGGGAGAAGAGAACGAGAACCCCCATTATGATCAGCAGAGTCAGAGACAACCGGTTTTTAATAAAAGTCCTGAAAGTGGATCTCCAGTAGGAGTAGTGGGAATAGCCCGTTTCCTCCGCCGCCTCGGGATTCCAGGGCGCGAAAGTAAAAGCATCGTCAGACACGGAGGGCCTCCTTTTTCTTCTTTTTTTCAGCCAGGCGGATCCGGGGATCGACGAAAGCCATCAGCAGGTCTCCGACGAAGACTCCCGCCACGCCGAGCACCGCGTAGATAAGAACCAGGACCTGCACCAGGTTGTTATCCTGCTGTTTGATGGCGTAGACGAGAAGCCCGCCCATGCCGGGGATGGAGTAGATGCTCTCGATAATGAGCGAACCGGCTATGGTCAGCAGCAGCTGCACCGGCAGATATTGGACAAGGGGAACCACGGCGTTTCTCAGCACATGGTGCCGCATGATATATTTCTGACTGAGGCCCTTGGAGCGGGCGAACTTGATGTAATCGCGGTTTTCCTCATCCACCATAAAGCGGCGGAGCCAGATCCCGTACCAGGCGATTCCCGTCAGGGACAGGGACACGACGGGCAGGATCCAGGTGACCGGCCTGTCTTCGTAAAAGACCATGGGCCAGCGCATAATTCCCGTAACCCATATCTGAATGAGGAAAAGATAGATAAGGCTGGGTATGGCCCTGACGGCCACGACATAGGCTGTGCCCAGATGATCGGGCCAGCGGTCCTTGAAACGGGCCATGAGTATCCCCAGACCGAAACCCAGCGTAACGCTGATGAACATGCTGGCCAGTCCGAACCAGAGCGAATAGGGGACTTTTTCCGCCAGAATAGTCGATATGGGGAGCTTGGGGTAGACGGTTATGGATCGGCCGAGATCGCCTCTGAACACCCCGGCGAAAAAACGCTGGAGCTGGATGACAGCCGGATCGGTGATGCCCAGGTTCCTGAGATAGGCGCTGCGCATCTCCTCGGTCATATTGATATAGTCATCCCGGGTGAAGTAGCCGCTCGTCGGCATCAGCCTGAGGAGTAAAAAAACGGCGATGACGACTATGACGACGGTGAGAAGACTCTGCAGAATTCGTTTTACGATATAACGTGACATGATTTGCATCCAGGTGGGGACGTCGGCGGATTGACAACCCGCCGCCGTCCCCGGTTTATTTCTTTAGTTCGGTTTCGAGTTTAATTGGGTGCCAGATCAGCCCGGAACGCTTTTTCCAGCATTTTGTACTGATCCGCCGTTATGGGATTCTGCTGCAATATCATGCCTTTATACTTGAACCGCGTCACACCGAATCCGCCTCTAGGGGTGGAGAAAGGAACAACCGTATCCATGGAATAGGCACCGCCTCCCGCCTGCCAGGGGATGATGACCGCGTTGTCGATCAGGAATCTCTCGGCCCGGCTGAAGATTTCGTATCTGTCGGTCAGCGATGTTTTTCCATCGGCTTCTTCCACCAGTTTATCAAACTCGGGGAAAGAGTACTGGCCGTCATTGACGCTTCCGTCGGTTACGAGTCTTCCCAGCTGGGCCATGGGGTCGGCGTATTTGAAGCTGAAAGAATCGTAGAGAAGATCGAAGCGTCTGGGCTTGATGGTATCGTTGTATTTGTCATCGACATACTGCCCCAGGACCAGTTCCACCTGCCCGTCGAAGGTGTCGCGGAGCATTTCCTGAAGCAGGAGGGCTTCCCTGGTCTTTGTCGGGTCTGTCGGGTGGACGAAGAGGATCTGAACCGGAAGTTTGCCGTCGGCTTTGATCTCGGCGATAGGCAGCATGTCTACGGTTCCAGGACTTACCCCTTTAATATTGCCGTTTCCGTCGGTCAACTCATCGACAGCTTTCTGAAAATACTCCTGAGCCAGTTCTCTGTCATAGGTGCGCCGCTCCTTCACTTCTTTCAGAAGGGGGTAATCCGTATAGTCCTGGCCGTTCTCATCGAAGATAACATCTTCGGGAATGATCGTGTTTCTCAAGAGGGCTTCCGGTTCGTAGGGATTGACCAGTTCGAGCAGCTTGGCTCTGTCGATACCGTGATAGAGCGCTTTTCTGAAGTTCACATTGTTGATAAAGGCTCTGGCTTCGGGATTGTCGGAGGTGTAGTTCATGGCGAACCAGTATGTAACGGAGCTCTTCTCATCGAGAAAGACATTCTCTGCCCATTTGGTGCCTTCCAGCGCTTTAACCTGATCGCCCTGAAGTGTCGTAGCCGAAACTTCTCCTCTCTGGAACATCTGGACCCGGATGGAATCGTCAGCCACTTTCTGAAGGCTGATTTCTCCGACGTTAACGGTACCGGCGTCCCAGTAGTGCTCGTTCTTCGCCAGACGGATTTCCTTGTCCCTCTGCCAGTCCGCCAGATAATAGGCGCCGGTGAAGATCAGCTTCTCTTTCGTGGTTCCGAAATCCTCGGCGCCGACGCTGTCCAGAAATTCCTTCTCCAGAGGGAAGAAGAGTTCCGTAACCAGATAGGAAAGGAAATAGGGTGTCGGATTGTCCAGGGTGTATTTAACCGTGTATTTATCGGGAGCCGAAACGCCTACCGAAGAATCGAATGATGCGAGAGCTTCCTCTCTGGTCTTGCCGATATCCACGCCGTCGTCGATATCCACAAGATCCCAGTAGTAGCCGTTGAGACCGGAAATCACTTTTCTAATGATTCCGACATTCTTGATTCCGTTTTTCGGTTCGGCAATAAAGCGCATCCCCTCTACGAAATCGTCAGCCGTGACTTCCCAGGCCGTTTCCTGTCCCATGGAATCGACCCATTTCACGCCGGGCCTCAGATAAAAGGTCCACTCGGTAAAATCCCCATTGTGGTCCCACCGTTCGGCGAGAGAGGGTACGAACTTTCCGTACCGGTCATTCTCCACAAGCCCGTCCATGGTATTGGCGGCGACCCGCAGGGCCGTCGTGTCGAGAAGCAGGAAGTAATTGAGCGTTTTCACCTCCGTGGCATAGGTCGTTCTGTACTGATCGGGAGTTTCGCCGGCCCCTCTTGCGAAGAGGGAAGCCGCGGCGAGAACCATCAGGCAGAAGGTAAGAACTCTTTTCATTTCATTTCTCCTTTTCCGTGCATTTGTTTCAGAGTGAGGCCGAAACAGCCGCAGGACAAGGTGGGAATAATACGCAAAAGGACTACGTAATTTTACGTAGTCCTTTCTCGGGCTCTTCTTTTCATTACGAAGCAGGCCATCCACAAACCCGGGAGAATTCTATTTCAGGAGATTGATCAGTTCAAGGCGGCTCTGGACGCCTGTCTTTCTGAAAAGATTATAAATATGCTTCTCCACAGTCCGGACAGAGATACCCAGATCGGAAGCGATTTCCTTATTGTACTGCCCCCGGACCATAAGTCCGAGGATTTCCCCTTCTCTGGGGGAAAGATCTCTTTCGGCGGAAAGCCTCTTTATCTTTTCGTCGAGCCTCTCCTTCTCCGGGTTGTAGCGGCTTGTCAGGGCATCCCTGATATTGAGGAGATAGATTTCCTCCCTGCGGCTCTGGCCTTTGAGCCTCGCCTGGATTCTCTCCAGAAGCTCGTCGGTTTTAAAAGGTTTGGCAATATAATCGACAGCGCCCTCGTCTATCCCCTTCAGCTCCTCCTGCCGTCCGCCCCGGGCGGAGAGGAAAATAAAAGGCGCCGATTTCCATGGACCGTCCTGAATGCGCAGAAGCAGTTCGTGGCCGTCCATGCCGCCGAGCATAACATCGGAAATAATCAGATCGGGAGATTTGAGAAAGGGGATCCGCTCCAGAATATCTTCCGCACTTTCGGAGAAGATGAGATTGTAGCGGCTGCCGAGAGCATCGGCCAGAAGAGAGAGCATCTCCCTGTCATCATCAACGAGAACAATGGTTCTGCAATCTTCCGAATGGAAAATATCCTCCGGCCGGTCCGGCTGGGGCGAGCGAAAAGCGGGATTCGCCGCGGGGATCGGCGAGCCCCCGCCTTCAGCTCCCGGATCCGCGGCTTTAAAAATGATGCGAAAAAGAGTCCCCTCCCCTTCCTTCGACTCCAGATGTATCCGCGCGCCCATATCGTCCAGAATTTTCTTGACGATGGAAAGTCCCATCCCTATTCCCTGGATATGCTCTTTTCTGTGGCTGCTCTGGTAAAAGGGATCGAATATTTTTTCCAGACGGCTCGCCGATATCCCCTTGCCCCTGTCCCGGACTTCCAGAAGGACCTCACCGTCCTCTCTTCTCAGGTATATGCCGACGCCTCCCTTCTCCCTGTTGTATTTCAGGGCGTTATCAACCAGGTTATTGAAAATGCGATCCACGGCCAGAGGATCTCCGGAAATATGGAGATCCGGCTCGATATCCCATGAGAACTCCAGCCCTCTCGCTTCGGCGGCGGAACGGACCATGGCTTCTCTCGACAGGGTCAGCCGGCTCACGGGACATATCTGATTGTGATTATAAATAGTACGGTTCTGGTTCATCTTTTCCGAATCCAGATAGTTCACCATATCGCGCACAAGCTTATCCACATTATCGCTCAGAATTTTCAGATCGCGGTCTTCCCCCTTCCTCTCCCTGTAGCGATTAAGGTAATTCTGGATGAAAGTGAGGGGCGTCTTTGTCTCATGAGCCAGATTGATAAAATAGGTCGATTTCCGGCGGATTTCCCTTTCCAGCTCCTCTTTGGCCTCTTCCAGCTCCGCCGTCCTCTCGAGGACAAGAGCCTCCTGCCGGCGGATTGTGTTCAGGTGCATTCTGCTCCTCAGCCTTATAACGGCAAGAAGAACAATGAGAAGGGCCAGACTGTACACAGTCAGCATATACCAACGGAGCAAAACAGAGGGCCGGATGGTTAATGAGACAATCCGCTCATCGGGCGACCAGAGCCCGTCACTGTCGCTCGCCCTGAGGTGAAGATCGTAATGCCCCGGAGCCAGATGGCTGAAAATGATTTCGCCGTGGCTGCCGATTTCTATCCAGGCTTCCTTTTCGCTGAATCGGTAGGCATAGCGAAGCCCTCCGGGGCGGCTGTAGTCGAATGCGGTCAGCTTGACAATAAGCATGCGGTTATCGGCATCGAGTCTGATATCCTCCCCGTTGCGGTAGATATTCTCCGCCATGGAAAGATCCCGGAACACCTCGACAGCCATTTCGGGAATGTTCCGGACAGGAGAGGCTTTCCATTTTGTCTCATCGAGAAACGCCAGACCCTCTGTCGAACCGAAATACAAATCTCCAGAAGGTCCGGAGAATGCCGCCGAGGGGTTGTATATCAGCCCGGGAAGCCCGTCTTCAATGCCGAAGCTGTAAAGAAGTTCTCCCTCCCGCTCATAACGGGCAATGCCTTTCAATGTGGAAATCCAGAGATTGCCCCAGCTGTCGGGAAGAACCGCCCTGATAATATCGGAGGGAAGACCGCTGCTTTCCCTCAGTGTTTTTCTTTGCCCGCTCTTCCTGTCGACGACAAGCAGTCCCCGCTGATCGAGGGCGAAAATATAGTCCTTATCCGATGCTGTCATATAATAGGCCTGTATTCCGGAGAACAGAGAGCCGGAAAGTTCGGAGAGGACGAAATTTTCCGTATCCATTAACAACAGGGGATTATCCCGGGAACCGATGAGCAGATTCCCGTCATCAAGGAGCATCATCGAGGTTACATCGAAACTGAAGAGACGGACCGATGCGGGGTCCTCGGGAGTAAACTGCCTGACTCCGCCGGTCCGGACATCGTACCGGACAAGCCCTTCATAGGCGAAGGCAGCCCAGATCGCCCCGGAACGGTCTTCGCGGATCTGATTGACGACCCCCTCGAAGAGGAGCCTCCTCTCCGCCTTGCCGCCGGCATTTTCGTCGACGAGGAATAATCCCCGGTCGGTGCCGCAGTACAGGGCTCCGTCGGAACCGCGGTAAAGGGCGTAGACGATCTCTCGGGAAATCAGTTCTCTCTGCCCCTCCCCGCCGAGCCGGAACAGTCCCTGATAGGTTCCGGCATAGATGCCGCCCCGCCCGTCCGATAGAATGGAGCGGATATCATTCCGCCGGGGAATGTCCGCCCTCTCTCCGGTCAGGGGTATCCGGGAGAAAAGAGGATTGGTATAGAGGCTGATGCCGTCTCTCGTACCGAACCAGATCACGCCGCCCCGGTCTTCCAGTATGGTGTGTATACGCGAATGGGCCAGAGACCGCCCGTCGCCCGACTGATGGAATATCCGCCGGAACGTCCCTTTGTCCCGGTCCATCAGATTGAGGCCGTCTGTGGTTCCCACCCAGAATCGTCCCTGTGAGTCTTCGCGGATGGCTCGGATCGAATTATTGCTGATGGAAAGGGAATTCTCCTCATCGTACTGAAAGGAGGCAAAAGACTCGCTCTTTCTGTCAAAGCGGTTCAGGCCGCCTCCCGACGTTCCGACCCAGAGCGTGTTCCCGCTGTCGATGTAAAGGGAGAAAATGTAATCGCTCGACAGAGAGGAAGCATCCCCTTCATCGTGCCGGTATTGTATAAACCGGCCTGTCGATTCAATGTAGCGGTTGATACCGCCGCCATCGGTCCCGATCCAGATATCGCCGTTGGGATCTTCGACAATGGGCCAAACATTGTTATGGCTCAGTCCCGTACCGGACATACCGGACTGGAAAAAGCGGACCGGAGATTTGTCCGGATCCACCAGGGATACGCCGCCGTATGTGGTTCCTATCCAGATACGGCCCCTGCTGTCCTCGAGAAGACCCCAGACATAATTATCCGATATCCTCCGGCTCTCATCCCTTTCGTCTGCGGAATAACGCTGAAAAAGACCCGTACGGGGATCGAGTCTCGCAGCCCCGCCGCCGTCTGTCCCGACCCAGATATAACCTTCCCGGTCCTGGATGAGACTGGTGACATAATTGTGGGGAAGAGAATCGCGGTCATCGGGATCATTCTTGAAATAGCGGAAAGTCCGTCCGTCATAGCGGTTCAGCCCATTGGATGTGCCGATCCACATAAATCCCTTATCATCCTGCAGCAGGGCATAAATGCGGCTGTGAGAAAGCCCTTCATCGAGACCGATCCTTGAAAAGCTGAAATCCTCATCCGCTGTAAGCATGACATGCAGGAAAAGGAGGAAAGCGGTTAAAAGCCTGTTTTTTCTTGCAGAAAGGCCTTTAAATGGTAATTTCAATCTTTTTTTTATACATTTCCAGTACAACATCTTCAACCGCAAAACCACCATTATTATCAGCATAAGCCTTTGTCAGTCCCGCGACTTTATGGAAACGAAGTTCCAGAGCGGGAAAAGAGGATTCCCCGGGAAAGAGAACCGGATCAAAAAGGTACGATGTGACATATTTCGACGACAAGTCCCGATCGCTCTCCAGTAATGACTCGTCATTATCCATCAACAACCGGGCCAGGAAATTCCTCAAATCCCCATAGGGGGAAAAGACACCGGACGCCACAGGTCCGGGGGATGAGAGAACGCTATCGCCTCCGATGGGGAGTTTATCAGAGCCATCAAGCAATCCCCGGCCGGGAACAAACAAATCGCCCCTTTCATAAAAAGATATTTTTATACCCCTGAGATTGCCCTTATGCGCGGAAAACCCGGCCATATCCACATAATATATTTGTCCGGCACCGTAAACTCTGAAAATCCCGTCCCTGATAAGGAGAGCCGTATTTTCCGACACACCCAGCCCTCTGCGGAAAGGGGATTTGTTCAAACCGGCGATAAGTCTGCCCATCCGGCTTCTCATATCAAAATGCTGATCCACGAGATAACCTTCAAGAAATCCGAATCCTCTGCCCAGAACCACAGCGCTGTCCCATTCCCCCACTCCCGAAAGCGAAAACAGGGATGATGAGGTTTCGCCGCCGCAAATCATAGGATCTGACATGATAGCCGCTCCCGCACTGGTTCCACCTATGACAGCACCTTCGATGTGTTTCCTTCTGAGCGCTTCCAGAGCCGGAGTATCGGATCCGTCATCTTTAAGAAGAGAGGCAACCGTCGCGCTCTGGTCGCCGCCGGTAAACCAGAATCCATCAGCGGCTTCTATCCGCGAAAGCACCTCGGTCCTGAAGGCTCCATCCCTCCACTCCTCTCTATACCTAGAGATTTGAAGAAGCTCGACCCTGCAATCCGCGACAGACTGGAGTCTGTCCCTGATTTTCCCGAAGGAGATCTCCGGTTCCGACGTCGCTGTAGCGATAATCGCCACGACAGGACTGGATTTTCCCGGGCAATTGTCTATGAAAGCCCTGTATATATCGGGCTGATCAATTCTGTCGGCTCCTCCGACAATAAGTAAGGGTCCCATTCTGATCTCCCCTGAAAGAATATGTTCCACCGATCAGTATACCATCAGATTATTTTCTGTCCAAAGGGATAATGAGAAGCAGAGTCCTGTATGATTGGAAAAAGATTTCAGTCCGGCATCTATGAAAGATTGTAATGGGCGAGCATTTTCTTTTTGGCCGGTTCTTCCATAAATGAATAAATGATATTGTTTTTCAGCAGATCCAGCAGTGTGCTCAGATCCAGTCCGCATTTTTTATGGAGGTATTCGATTTCCCGGTTCATGTCCGTATCGAACAGTATGGGATCATCGGTGTTGACTGTGACGACAATTCCTTCGTCTATAAACTTTTTAATGGGGTGGTCGCTGTAATCTTTGACATACTTTTTGGTAAAGACATTACTGGTGACACAGACTTCAAGAGGCATTTTCAAATCTCTCAGACGTTTTATCATGTCCGGATCGCTGTAAGCGCTTGTTCCGTGTCCTATCCGTTCGGCGTAACAGTAATCGATGGCTTCGCGGATCGAACCGGAATCGACTTCTTCTCCCGCATGGGCGACAAGATGAAGACCCGTCTTTCTGGCTTCCTCAAAAACAGGGCCGTAATCTTTGGCGGGATTGGACTGCTCGCCGCCGCCCAGACCGAATCCGATAATAGAGGAGTCCGGCCTCTCAGCGAGATAATCCTTTGTAATCTGCAGGTTCTCAAAGGCGTTTTCCACGCCGAATGACCGGGAAAGATCAATGAGGAGTTTGATTTCAATGCCCTCTTTCTTTTTGATTTCAGCAAAGCGGTCATCGAGGTAGCGGAACAAATCCGGAACGGGGACATAGCCCTGCTTTTTTACCATGGAGGGAGAAAGAAAGGCTTCTATATAGGGTATGTTGAAATTCTTTGAATATTGAACGACATCATCAACCAGAGGGGAATAATCATCGAGACACCGGAATAACTGCTGAAACCTCAGGAATTTGCCTATCATCTCGGAGAGGCTCTGGACCAGCAGAAAGGACTTCAATTCCTCTTCGCTGTTCAGATTATCAATAAGCTGATACTTGTTATTCAGGTCCAGAAAAGTCTTGTACGAAGCAACGGCCTCTAGATGTATGTGAATTTCCGCTTTGGGAAGACTTTTTAATAAATCCAGGTTTAACATAATACCCCTTTTTAATATTCTCGGATTTACCAAATTATATCTTTAAATAAAAACCATAACTGGTAATCGGGCAAAAAAAACGAATTCCTTCAGGGTAGAGACGACTAGAGCCGAATCCAGGAATCGGCCTGAGCCATATTTTCGAAAACTTGAATTTCCCAGGAGATATCCTCTGTTGCGCATTGGACAGCATACAACTTTGAAACATCTCTCAATCGATCTTCGGCAGCGATGATCGCCAGCTTTTTCAGCTTCACCCGTTTTGAAATAAGCAGACTGTTATATGAAATGACGGATATTTCCTGTGCCGTAAGTTTGTAATCACTTACTTCAGAGAGGTCCCAGACGGCAAAAGACATGGTCGCGGACCGGGGATCGTCAAAAACATCGGAATTGGCTTCCACATTCTCCAAAAGGGAAAAGGAGCTGGAAAAAGAGACGATACACCCTTTATCAATCCACCTGATTATATACGGCAATCTACGATTTTCTCCTCATGATGTACTTCCATTATATAATGATTATCGCCGTTGATTTCCGGTTTCGATAATTTTTTTCTGTTTTTTTTAAAGTTGAGGGAGCCGGCGGACCGCACGAAGCACTGCTCCGACGCGGATCCGCTCTTGTCAGACAGAGAAAATCAACGGTGAGGATTACCGGGATTCTGATATGCCCTCCTAATAGGAGAATCCCGTAACAAAGCTGAAGTCATGATACCGGGATACGGGATCGTATCCGTATTTTCCTTTCAGATCCACGCTGCCGATCATGACAATCAGCTCCGTTCCGAATCCGATCCGGAATTTGTCTATGAAACTGTTACTTTCTTCTGTACTGATGGCAATTCCCATATCCGCAAAGGGATGAAGCTGAATATGAATCGTATCATTCCCCCATATTTCGATTCCCAGCGTATTGAGCCAGAAGAATCCAAGGTCTCCGTACATGGAACTGTTCTGAACGCCGCGAAGCTTGGATCCAAGCCCGTACTTCTGATTGTTGATGGACCAGAGGACTTCCGCCCTGGTGTAGTAATTCAGCCTCTTGAGAAAAGGAATGTAGAATCTTCCGGACAGATTCAGTTCCGGTACAAACCTGAAGCTCTCTTCATCGCTATCCCTGTAATAAGATTTCATCAGGCTGAGCGTATTGCTCAACCCGGCTGAATATCCCTTTCTCAGGGGACCTACCCAGTCGACCTGACCGACAGTCAGGTTATGCTCAAAAGAGAAATAGAATGGATCCTCTATAACGCTGATATTGTCCTGTACCGTATCCCCTTCAAAATCATCATGATAATCATAACCGTACTTGAATCCGAATTTCGGAGAGACGGCATAAGACCAGTTTCCCCCGAGCCTGAAATTTGTTGAAACACCGAGCACGCTGGCATGGTTCGTGTAATGCTGACGGACCTGCTGTCCCTCCGGCTCCGAAGGATCGGTGACTTCAGTCGTCTTGTATTCCTGTGTGTATTCACCATTCAGCTTGAGATCCCCGATCTTGATATTCTTGATCTGCGGTGTCAGCTTCCAGGCTTTGAGTCGGGTTTCCTCCCCGAAGGCGATATTGGCATATCCGTCAAAATAAAAATCGGCCATGGATCCGAAAAAATTGTCATAGTTTACTTCCATACCGAAAGACCAGCCGTTCAGCCCTACAGATGAATCGGGAAGCGGATAGGGTATGGGGACAAATGTCCAGCCGTCTTCTAGGGTAAGCAGAATATCGTATACCGATTCGCCCTCCCCTTCCTGTGCGGTCATTTCAACAGAGTTGAAATATCGGGTGTTTTTCAGAATCCTGATCTGCTCATTCAGAGCTTCATTAAGAATTTCCGGGGACGGAAAAATGTCTCCCTCTTTTAAATCCATATACTTCCGCAAAGCCGGCTCGTTTGTCCGGACTTTTCCTATGAACTCAATGTCGATCCTGCCGATCGAAATTTCGCCGGACTGGGCGGAGAGAACCCAGGATAGGGAAATTATCAGAAACGGGAATAATCTTTTCATATTAAAAAACCTCTATTTTAGTTTGTAGAGTGATTGCTCGCTCATTATTGTAAATCAATTTTTACAATCTGAGAACTAAAAACAGAAAAATCTTCAGCCCCGGAAATGGCTCACAGTATCTACGGGGATGAAGAAAAATCCGATTCGAAGTTTTGAAATTATCGAAGAAGTCGTTAAGGTGCTTTCCTATAGTTTTCGGGATAAATATCCTGATATTCTTTCTTCTTCTACAGCCCCCATCGATCGCAGAGGATATCAATTCTCTTCTTCATCTGATAGGGACCGCCGCCTTCATGGTCGTTAAACTCCCAGGCGTGAATCTCCTTCCGCCCGGCATAATGGTTGAACGCGGCGTAAACCGTGGAAGGGGGACAGGTCATGTCCATCAGGGCCGTGGAAAAAAAGGCGTCGCATCGGGCCCTCCTGGAGAAATTGACTCCGTCGAAGTAGGAAAGTGTCCTGTGAACCCTGTCCGATTGGTCGCGATGGATCCGCAGGTACTCGCCGATCTCCTTATAGGGATATGAGTCTGTAATCCGGATGGCTCTATGGAAATGACATAAAAAGGGAACATCGGTCAGAACGGCATCGAGCCCTTCAATCAAACCGGCTGCCGCCAGGCTGATTCCACCCCCCTGACTCCCGCCCGCTACGGCGATTCGGGTCGAATCGATATCCGCCCGTTCTGCCACAGTTTCAAAGGCGCGGACCGCATCGGTAAAAACTCTGCGGTAAAAATATGTGTCCTTGTCGAGAATACCCCTCGTCATAAATCCGGGAAACTGCCCGTTACCCGGAGAGAGTTCGGGGTCCGGTGTGTCGCCGGGGCTCCAGCCGCTCCCCTGCCCTCTCGTGTCCATGATGAAATGCGCCATTCCCGTGCTCACCATGGTCAGCCATTCGTGGGGGAGATTGCGCCCGCCGCCGTAACCGATAAACTCGATCAGACAGGGAAAAGGGCCTTCCCCTTCGGGCCGGAGAAACCAGCCCTTCACGCTCTGGCCGGCAAATCCGGAAAAAGTGACATCATAAATCTTTATATGGCGGAAATGATGTTCGATTTCTTCAAACCGCGGCACCCAGACCGCCTGCCGCGATTGGGAAAGGGTGGCTTCCCAGAAAGCGTCGAAATCCGCTTCCTCATGAACTTCCGGTTTATATTTTTCCAGGGCGTCCAGCCCCATATCAAAAAAAGCCATAAAAATCCTCCAGATTATGATTCAAAAAACATCACTTTATCCACTATGCCATGAAATGCCGGTTTTGCCATAAAGTTTCTATCGAAAAGAAGCGGATGGCCCGGGGCTCTCCAGCTCCGGGAATCGGCCAGCCCCCAGAAAGAGACTCTGTGGATCTGTTCTGCGAACTCAAGGTAATAGCCGAATAACCGGGCATAGGCATCAGCCTGTTCTTCGTAAAGGGCGGGCAGTTCCGATTCAGCCGGAACACCCGCGCCGTATCCGCCTACCGTCACATCGAGTTCCGTAACGGACATCTCGGCTCCCGTTGCGGCAAAGCGTTCAAGAGCGGCCCGCACCTTATCCAGGTCTGTTGTCCAGCCCCTCAGGTGATAGTGGCTCTGAAGGCCGATTCCCTCAATGAGAAGTCTCCCGTCGTATTCGGGATGGCTTTTCCACCGTTGATTGATCTCATCGACCATCTGGCCGATGGCATTGCGTTTGGCCGGAATTTCCTCGTTGTAATCGTTGTAGTAGAGCACGCTGGCCGGGAAATAATTCCGGGCGAAGTAAAAGGCATAAAATATAAAGTCCGAGGGATGTTCTCCGGCGGCCCGGTCGGAACCGTTTTCAAAAGCCCGGTACCAGCCGCTCTCTGTTCGCAGCTGGGTGCGCCAGTCACCCGCCTCCCAGTCATCAAGAGGTCCTCCCCAGCTTCCGCCGTTGTTGGAAAGGGCTTCATTCACCACATCCCAACTGTAAAAACGGTCGATAACCCCTCTTTCGGACCAATGATCCGCGAGAGTGCTGATGTAAAACTCCATATTTTCCAGGGCTTCTTTGCGGGTCAATGGTTCTCCCGTCGAAGAGCTGAAGAGCCACCGGGGAGTCTGGCTGTGCCAGACAAGGGTATGGCCGAAGAGTTCCATGTCGTTTTCAACCGCCCAGTCCACGATGGCATCCGCTTCTGTGAAGTTGAATTCCTGTGCATCGGGGCGGACCGTTCGGTTCTCAGGGCCCGCAATCCCCGCCGGTTTATGTCCGTTTTCCGCGGTCACACCATTAAAGTGGTGCCTGTATGCCTCTTCGGTGTTAAAAAGGCTCATCATGGACGAACCGGAATAAACATTGCCGATCCTGAAATAGGAAGAGAAGAGCTCGCTGAGTCCGGGGAGAGTCAGATCCCACCGGGGAGCCGAAACAGCCGGAGCTGCCGAACCGGCTGTCCGTGTAACGATCCACTTGCTTATGGTAAAGTCGCAGTTCGCTCCCGTCTCATTGGTCTGTAGACGGAGGCGGACAAACTGATTTTCACTGAAGTGCTGCTCTGTAAGAACGGTCTGCAGGGAGTAGCTTTGAGAGCCTTCCACATCGGTGCTTATAATCCAGTTCCAGGGGGATTCCGCCCCACCCAGGACCATGGCCGTACCGGAAGGCGCATCGATAATTCTCCCCTCAATGGTGACCGTATCTCCCGGCTGCAGCGGCGATGGGTCAAAATCTCTCATAAGATCGATGGCATACCAGCTTTCCGACCTGTTGCCAAGACGGAGCTCACCGTTCTCTAGAGAAAACCGGGGACTTCCCGATTGCTGAAGAGGCGCACTCAGATTAAAACTGTCACCGGAAATGTAATCATTCAGATCAAACACGATCTTATCACCGGTTCCTGAAGCTGTCATGCAGGCTGTAAAAAAAATCGCTATCAAAAAAAAAGTTGGAAAAAATATTGCTTTATTCATCTTAAGCCTCAAAGAAATTGTGTTTTACTATAAATCGATTTGGATTTCCGATTCCTCCGATGAGGGAATCTGAAATCTCTGATGTCTGCCTTCAAACTCCAGTTCGTATTCTCCGAGAAAGCCTTTCACTTCAATCTCTCCCTTTGAATCAGAGACAAATTCTGCCGGTTTGAGCCACCATTCACCTTTGAACAGATCTTTGAGGGCATGATAGGAGGGTTTCGGTGTGTTGTCCCGGCGGATCAGACCGGACGGAGCGTTCAGCCAGGCACCGTCCTTAATATCCCACCACGTGATGGATTCGACCAGAGGATGGGACAGCAAGGTCTTGATGTGCGTGACGACTTCTTCGGCCTGCCGTTCCTCCCCCTCGGGAGTGCTGGGCCAGTCGGTCACCTGAAAATCGTTCAGGTCCTTAATTTCCGGCGGCATCAGATCCCCGGAGATAATGGTGTTTTCGGTAAAATGTATCGGCAGGCCGAATCTTTCGAACCGCTCGAGGATTCTCTCCGTTTTTTCCACGCCCCAGTATCCCTGGTGCATATGCGATTGAATCCCTATTACGTCTATTTCAATTCCCGCTTCAAGGCAGCCTTCCACCAGGATGTCATAGGCCGGAGAGGTATCGAAATCGTTTATGAGGAACCGGGCCCGGGGATTGGTTTTCCTGGCCGTCTCAAACATGATTTTAAGCAGTTCGATACGCCCTTTCTCTTTGCACAGCCTGGTCAATCCGTTGTCGTATTTATCGAAGATGGGCATGATGACCGCTTCGTTTACCACGTCCCAGGTATCCACGATTCCGGCGAAATCCGAAACGTCCCGCTTGATGCGGTCTATCTGGGTCCGGAGGATTTCCTCATTGGTCATATCCAGTAGCCAGTTCGGGGCAAGAGTATGCCAGCACAGCGGATGCCCTTTGAGCGCAATATCGTGGCTGCGGTACCAGGATGCAAGCTTCTTCATGTTTTCCGTACCGGGCCTGCCCTGTTCCGGCTCGAAATTGGCCCAGTAAAAAGGCAGAGTCACCTGATTGAAAAGATCCAGATATAAATTGGTGAGGATTTCCGCCTTCTCCCCCGCCGGTCCGTCTAATTCCTTTCCGGCAAACCGGATTATGTCATCCTGCCAGTTTGAACCGAATTGGAATTTGTGATTTTTCTGACCGATACGAACGGCGCACCCTGTGACAGGCCTGCCCCCCCGTGTCAGTTTTATTTTGACAGAGCCAGTGCGGTTTTTGTGTATTTTCCTATCCAATGCTCCCAAAACGAAGCCTCCTCATATTTATTACATAATGATTGTATGGCCGGATGACAGGTGATGAAAATCGGTCATTACACCTATAAACCGTTGAGAATAAGACCTATGGAGCCTTAAAACAACCGGTTACCGGTTCGATATCAGATAAATCCAAAATCGAGCAGACTGGCCAGACCGTTTCCGCGGAACCGGATATACAGGGGATGGATTCCGTCCTGAATATCGACGGCCCCTTCGTACTTCTCCCATGCCGTGGAGAAGTCGGTTACCTCAATTGATCCGCGGACCGGGCCGTTCCATTCGGTCAGGATTTCAAAGCTTCCCCTGCAATATCCCCGGACGCTGAGGGCCATGCGGCTGACGCCGCTGAATTCAAAGTATTTGAAGCCGGCCACGGCGCCGTCCATCATATTGGCCACATAGCCGACTCCGGAATCGCCATCCCATTCATCCTGGGTGATTTTAGGGAAGCGGTTGTCCATATAGGCATTGGCGCCGGTGTAAACCGATTCTTCCCTGCAGAAAAGATTGCAGGCCATGTGCGCCGGATACTCACCGCGGGCCGGAAGATTTCCCCCCTTTAACCCGCACGATGTCATTTCCGCCTGTTCGATCGTCCCGTCGGCAGCCATGATTATCGGCTCGGCGCAGGCCTGGCGGCTGAAATTCGTCCCGTTCGTATGGCGGTGGTAGAAAATGTATTTCTTTTTGCCCAGATCGAGGATGCCCCCGTGGTTGTTACCGCCGTAATACATGGGTTTCTCCGCCGGCTTATAGCTGTCTATATGAAGATCGCTGTTGCTGACCACCACGCCCCGGTATTCAAACCCTTCGGTCGGACTGGGGCTGACGGCATAACACAATTCGTGAAAGACCACAGAGGAGTACACAAAATAATACAGGCCATTGATTTTGCGGATGGAAGACGCTTCGAAAAACTCGTGACCGGCAAAGGAGCTTCCCTCCCCATAGGGCTTGCTCGGAGCTATGTTTTCCGGCCCCTTGAGAACCGTCAGCATATCCTCTCCCAGGACGGTTACCATGGGACCGGTCCGGGACGGATCATCAGCGGGGCAGAAACCGGTGTACAGGTAGGTTTTGGATCCCTCGGTGAGGACGGCCGGATCAAACTGAGGCTCGTCACCCGGTCCGTCTCCCAGAAGAGTACCGTCCTGATGGTGAACATAACCGTAAAAGCTGTATCTGCCCGCCGGGCTGTCGCATACGGCGACCGATACCACGGAAACTTTATCAAGCACATAGTAAAGGTAGTATCTCCCATCGGGGCCCCGGGTGACATCGGGAGCGTATAGGCACATTTTGCTGTGGGGATTGAGGGGATCGTCGGTTTTTTTATAGATCTCGCCCTCGTACTGCCAGCTGGTCAGGTCGCCGGGATCGGCGGACCAGCAGACATAATCGTTCAGGCAGTACCCGTGCCCGTTGAATCTGTCGTGGGAGCCGTATATGTAAACTCTTCCTTCGAATAAATGGGGTTCCGCATCGGGGACGTATTCCCAGGACGGAAGATAGGGATTAATTCCCCGTTGTGCGATAGAAGATTCACTTGCCATGGTCAGGCCTCCCTGCAGCCGGCCCCTCTCAGGGCTGTATTTCATAGAGCTATTGTCCAATCGCCTTATATAAAAATCAATCCGTCTTTTAGCCGATATGGATAGGTAATATGACCGATGCGCCGAGGGGTGTTTACGCCGCTTCCGGATTTGATTTTTCAGGTTAAAATCAATTAAAAATAAGGTAGGAGAACCAGCCATGAAATCTCTGGACAAACAGGCGGAAGAAATAGTACGCCAACTGCGGATCGAAGAAAAACTCGCTCAGCTCTACTCCATCTGGTGCAATTTTTCCGAAAACGGCAACATAGAAATACGAAGCATGGAAGGTTTTAAGAATTCCTACCGCAAGCTGGACATGCAGCGCGATTTACAGCATGGAATCGGCCATATCGTCAGGCCCCTCGGCAGTCAGCCCATTTCCGCCCCGGCCGGAGTGAAAGCGCTCAATGCCATTCAGGCCTACCTGGTCAAGCACACCCGCATGGGGATTCCCGCACTCCCCCACGAGGAGTGCCTGACCGGCCTTATGGCCAGAGGCGCGACGCTGTTTCCCTCGGGCATAAACAACGGCTCGCTCTGGGATGAAGATCTCGTCGGCGAAATCGCAGAGGCTATCGGCCATGAACTGCGAAGCGTCGGCAGCAAGCTCGGGCTGGCGCCGGTCCTTGACGTGGCGCGCGATGCCCGGTGGGGGAGGCTGGAAGAGAGCATGGGAGAGGATCCCTATCTGGTCGGTTCTTTAGCTACGGCCTGGGTTCGCAATTTCCAGGGGCCCGATGAGGATATAATGGCCACCCTCAAGCATTTCGCCGGGCACTCCCTTCCCGAAGGCGGGCGGAACCACGCGCCGGTCAGGATCGGAGAATCGGAATTGAATGACACGATGCTGCTGCCCTTCGAGATGGCGGTGAAGCTGGCTTCCCCGGGGGCTCTTATGCCCGCCTATCACGACATAGACGGCGTCCCTCTCCACGCATCGCGCAAATATCTGGGCGATGTCCTCAGAGAAGCCTGGAAATTCCGGGGACTCATTGTTTCCGATTACGCCGGAATAGGCCAGCTTCACAACGAACACGGTGTCGCAGAAGATTTGGAAGGGGCGGCCGCTCTGGCTCTCGAAGCCGGCGTCGACGTGGAGTTTCCCGGTAACGAGTGCTTCGGGCCAGCCGCCCTGAGAGCCATTGAAAAGGGCACACTGCCCGTAGCCCTGGTAGACCGGGCCGTCAGGCGGGTGCTGAAGGAAAAAATCAGGCTCGGGCTTTTCGATAATCCCTATACTGATGAAAAAGCCATTGACCTCCGCAGTGAATCGACAAGGAATACGGCCTATAAGGCTGCGGCGCAATCGGCCGTTCTGTTGAAGAACAACGGCATCCTGCCCCTGGACAATCCCGGCTCGATCGCTCTGATCGGACCATTGGCGGACGACAAGATGGCTATGCTAAGCGGCTATTCCTTCCCGGTCCACCTGATTCTCAGCGGGCTGGAGGGGGAAGATCCGGAACTCAAAACAGTCAGAAACGTATTTGAAGAGTTTTTTCCCGGCAAAGTCAGCTATTCAAAGGGATGCGATGTCCTGACAGAGCGTCCCAAAGAAGCGGCTGTTTTCCCGGGAGACCTGTCCCTGGACGGCAGGAGTCAGAAAAGCTATATCAGCTACGACACCGCCGGTTTTTCAGAGGCTGTCGATCTCGCCGGAAAATCCGATACGGTCATTGCCGTCCTGGGAGATCTGGCCGGATTGTTCCTCACGGGAACCGTGGGAGAAGGTTCCGATGCGAGCTCCCTGCACCTACCGGGAGTCCAGCATCAGCTTCTGGAATCTCTCCTCGCCACGGGCAAGCCGGTCATTGCCGTGCTCGTCAGCGGAAGGCCCTACAGCCTGGGGAGCCTCGGTGAGAAATGCGCGGCCCTGCTTCAGGCCTGGCTTCCGGGAATGTACGGGCCCGAAGCCATTCTCAATATACTAACAGGCCGGGAGAACCCCTCGGGAAGACTGCCTGTTTCGATTGTGGAGAAGGCGGGCGTCATGCCCTACTTCTACAATCACAAATTGAAATCGGCCGGCACGCCGCTCCATCCCGATTTTGCGGCGGATTACCCCTTCGGACACGGTTTGAGCTATACGTCTTTTTCCTACTCCGATTGGGAAATTCCGGCTGGTTCTGTTGAGATAACCGGTTCCGTTAAAGGCTCTTTCAAAATTACCAATACCGGCCCAGTGAAGGGCGCCGATGTCATCCAGATATATGTGAGGGATCTCTTTGCGAGCAGGGTCCGTCCCGTTAAAGAACTGAAGGGATTCAAAAAGGTATTTCTCGAGCCCGGAGAAACCGCCGATGTGGATTTTGAAATTCCTGTGGACATGCTGAATTTCACAGTTGACAACTTCGTCCGGATCGTCGAACCGGGCGACTTTGAAATAATGCTGGCCGGAAACGCCGAATCCGTCGCATTCAGTTCGGTCATACATGTGACGGGCGAAAAGCGGCAGCTTCCCCACGATTGGTCAATGAAATCATCCCTTACCATTCGCCGGCATATATAGTACTATAACCGGGTTATGGAAAGTTGTTGTGAGTGCTGTGACAATGCGTGAATTCGACAAGGTCTTCGGTGTTATAACCGCGGGAATTAACGACTCCTACCAGGCGGGGATCTGGAGGGGAATCGTCTCGAAAACGGAGGAATCCGGCACGGGACTGGTTAGCTTCCTCGGATCACGCATCAATTCCCCCCATCCCGACGAGAACAATTCCAACATTGTCTACTCCCTTGTCGGCAAAAATCAGATCGACGGTCTGATAATTATCAGTTCAGCCATATCAACTTATGTCGAGCCCGATCAGCTGGCCAGGCTTCTGGAGCCATGGTCGGATATTCCCAGAGTGTCGCTGGGGCTTGCCATACCGGGAATTCCCAGCGTAACCGTCGAAGGCCGGAAAGCCATAGGCTCAATTGTAAAGCACCTGATCCACGACCATAAGCGCCGCTGCTTCGGTCTGATCTCCGGTCCCCGGTACCACGAGGAATCACGGTTGAGAATGAAAAGTTTCTACGAATTCCTCGAAAGCGAAGGCATCCCGACCGCATCGGTTCCCTGGATCGAAGGAGACTTCAATACCGAATCAGGCAGACAATGCGTTTCCGCCCTGCTCGATTCGGAAGCGGAGATCGACGCCTTATTCTGCCTGAACGACAATATGGCCCTGGGTGCCATGGAAGAGCTGATATCCCGGGGGTACCGCGTACCGGAGGATATCTCGATTTTCGGTTTTGACGGAATTGCGGAGGCTCAGTTTTTCAATCCTCCCCTTACCACGGTACGCCAGCCGCTCTTCGAAATGGGAGCCAAGGCGGTGGAAATGCTCTTCCAGCAGCTGGAGGGGAAGCCTCTATCGAATATAAGGCTCAGCTGTTCTCCGCTCATAGGCGAATCCTGCGGCTGCAAGAGCCATGAAAGACCTTTCGGCGACGGGGATTTCGCCATTTCTTCGAAAAGCCGGACCTATACCGAATCGGAAATCAATCAGTTGAAAAAAACCGTACTCGAGGGGCGGGAACAGGATCTCCTGGAACTGCTCTCCGAAAGCCTGGGCTCTTCCCTGCAGTCCCCGTCGGCCATTCAATCGCTTCAGTCCATGCTTTTCGCTGCCCAGAAGGAACTTCTTCTCTCCGCGGGAGCTTCGGACCGGGACCGGATGGCCGGCATTTCCGATTTAATAGCCAGGGGAGTTTCGTATCTGAACCGGCAAATGGTCTTTTCCCTCTCCTCGAGAAGACTGAAGGAATACGAGCAGAATTCCGTAACCCGCTCTTTCGGAGCCTATATATCGGAAGCCTTTGATAAGGATTCCATCCTGAACAGGGTGAAAGAAGGTCTGTCCCTTATCGGGTACTCCGAAGGCTATATGGGAATCATGTCAGGCTGGGGAGAGGAAAACCGGCAAAACCGCGACAGATGGGAGCTCTTCCATCTGTCCGAGGAAGTCCGCTACCTGAACAGTTTCGACGGCGGCATCCGGCAGCTTCCCGACGCCCTGCACGAGGCCTGGGGCAGGAGCCGCTGCGTCATCAAGCCCCTTGTGTCCGAGTCGGATATTTTCGGCATCATCATTCTGCCGGTTAAAACCGATGACCCGGGCTTCTACGACATCATATCCAAGCAGATCGCGAGCACCCTCAAAGGCTATCATCTCATGGAACAGGTCAAGCAGCACGAGCGGGGTCTGGAGGCGGAAGTGGAGAAGCGTACCGGGGAATTGATCAGAACCAACACGAAGCTCCAGAGCGAAGTGGAACTGCGCACGAGGCTCGAGAGGGATCTTATAGAAATATCGAATGAGACCATGAACCGGATCGGCCAGGATCTCCATGATGATCTGTGCCAGCATCTGGCCGGCATTTCCATGCTCACCAAGGTTCTGGGAAACAGTCTGCCCGAGGGATCAGCGGCCTCGGACACGGTTGAGAAAATAGCGAATATGCTGGGAGATTCCATTGAAAGGGCGAGAAACATATCCCGGGGGCTCGTTACCATCGGCCTTGCGGAAAACGATTTCGTCGCGACGATCGACAGCCTTATAGAATCACTGAAAAAGAGCAGCGGATTACCCATATCTCTCATCGTGGGGAACAAGTTCTCCATTGAAAAAGGGGACAGACGGATCCAGCTCTACCGGATTATTCAGGAAGCCCTCTCCAATGCCATAAAGCACTCGGGCTGCAGCAGAATCGTGGTGGATATGGGAATGATAAAGGCCCGGACCGGCCACCGTCCTTCGGCGGACCTTCCCGCACCGGGATTTTATGTTCGTATCGAAGATGACGGCGTGGGATTTGTAAAACCCGCAAAGTCCTCGGGAATGGGCCTGCAGATAATGGAATACCGGGCCGAAAAAGCCTGCATGTCCCTCGATTTCCAGAAAACCAAGGGAGGGGGTACGACGGTGCTGTGCACCGCCATCTGCTGATTCAATAAATATGAAGGAAGATAGATATGCCTAATAAAGGAATAATCGAGTTTCTGGTTGTCGACGATCACCCGATCTTCAGACAGGGTCTCGTCGCTCTTCTCGAAAGCGAATTGAGATATAAAGTCAAAGGACAGGCGGGAAGCGCCCGGGAAGCCGAGCAATTTCTCTCCGGCGACAAGGTCGATATCATACTGCTCGATATGTCCCTCGGCGACAGCAAAGGCATCGATCTTATCCGGGATCTGAAAAGCAGATACCCGTCTATCCCCATACTGGTCATATCCATGCACGACGAGCTGATTTACGCCGAGCGGGTCTTGAAAGCCGGCGCCAGCGGCTACATCATGAAGGAAGAGGCCTGGGCGGTCACTCTGGAAGCCATTCAGAAAGTGCTGAACGGCAAAGTTCATGTATCGCAGAACATAAACCAGCGCCTGCTTTCGAAAATGTATACGCAGAAAGATGAGACCCTGCCCGAAGAGCTTTTGAGCGACAGGGAGTTTGAAGTCCTGGAATACATGGGCCAGGGCTACGGCACAGGAGAGATTTCCGAATCGATGAACCTGTCTGTCAAAACCGTCAGCACCTATCGCGATCACATCAAGGAAAAACTTCAGCTGTCCTCGGCCGCACAGGTCCGCCGCTATGCCGTCAAATGGTGGCAGAGCAGACGGACCTGATTCCCCTTCAGGTCGCGGCGCTGAGGACGATGCAGTTCCAGCTCAGGGGAAGGACCTCACCGGCAATCTTTCCCTTTTCATAGCGGATACCCGAACCGTCCCGGGGAATGACATTATCCCGGTTGTCCCTGCTGTTCACCGCCTTATTGTCTTCGTGAACCATAACCTTGTGTTCGGCCAGCCGGAATTCTTCGAATCCATCCAATTGAAAATCGAGAGAAAGTGTGGACTCCCGGTTGCGGTTAATCACGAACAGGGCCAGAACCCCGGCCTCTTCGTTATGGACCGCCGCCACATCGAGATAGGGGATTTCCCCGTATTTGTCATTCTTATAGGATGGACAGTCGACCATCAGCCGGATGGCGGTGCCCCTTCCGTACCGGGAAGCATATTGGAAGGGATAATAGATTGTCTGCTTCCAGGCGGGACCGCCGTTTTCCGTCATGATCGGGGCGATGACATTCACCAGCTGGGCGAGACAGGCTATTTTCACCCTGTCGGAATGACGGATCAAAGTATTCAGCATCATCCCCACCACGAGGGCGTCTTCGAAAGTGTATATATCCTCGAGAAGCGAAGGACCGACCTGCCAGGGCTTGTTTTTGTAAATATTCTGATCCTGCTGATTGGAATGAAACCAGACGTTCCATTCGTCGAAAGAGAGATAGATCGTCTTTTCCGATCTTTTTTTGGCCTTTATATAATCACAGGCATGAATGACTTCCTCGATATACTTGTCCATGCTTGTCGGGGAAGCGAGAAAGGCCTCCAGATCGTCCTTGGCATTCTCCAGGTACATATGGATGGAAATGTAGTCGACGTTCTCGTAGCTTTCGTCCAGGACCTGTCTCTCCCATTCGGGAAATGTGGGCATGCCGCAGCCCGAGGAACCGCAGACCACGAGCTCCAGGTTCGAATCGTATAACTTCAAAGCCCTGGCCGTTTCGTTGGCGAGTCTGCCGTATTCGTATGCCGTCTTGTGGCCGACCTGCCAGGGACCGTCCATCTCATTGCCGAGGCACCAGATGCCAATGCCAAGGGGGGTCTCCCGGCCGTGGCTTTTTCTCAACTCACTCCAGTATGATCCTTCCGAATGGTTGGAGTACTCGACGACTTCTGTCGCCTCCTGCAGTCCCCTCGTTCCCAGATTAACGGCCATCATCACTTCCGATCCGGCTTTTTCGGCCCACCTGGCAAATTCATGAAGCCCTACTTCATTGGGCTCCGTGGATTTCCAGGCCAGATCCAGGCGCCTGGGCCTCTCTTCGACGGGACCGACTGTATCTTCCCATTTGTAGGAAGAGACAAAATTTCCCCCGGGATAGCGGATGACAGGGACATTGAGTTCGCGCACCATCTCCAGGACATCCTGTCTGAAGCCGTCCTCATCGGCAGTTTCATGGCCCGGTTCATATATACCGCCGTAGACAGCTCTGCCGAGATGCTCGATAAAGGCTCCGTAAATCCTCTTGTCAATTTTTGCTATGGATAAATTCCTGTTAGCGTATATTTTTGCTTTCATGGCCGTTCCTTCCTTTTATATAAAGTTATGACTTAAACAGATAAAACATGTATATATCACAATATCCTGCTCCGCTATTTCTTACTTGAGAAAGACCGGAAGTAAGGCACGCAGACCTCGAGCCATTCCCGGGCGTCGGCCAGCTGAATCTTCAGCTTTTCTCTTACAGCCTTGAATCGCAGGGGATCAATCCTGTCCCCAATGTCTTCCCAGAGCCGGATCATTTCTTCAACACCAGCCACACCTGTTTTATATCGCGCCTCGATTTCATCCATGAGCGTTCTCCCCGAGGAAAGCGCCCTGTCCCAGGGAACATGATGAAACCAGAGGAGGTATTTTTCCGGGCAGGTATCCATCGATCCGAAAAGAGAGGAACAGGGCTCCGGGTACTGCCCGGTTGCTTTTGTTCCCCCTGGACTGCGGTCGAAACCCAGACCGGCTCCATCGGCTCTGTGATAATAGGTCGATCGCCAATCCTCCCTTTCCCCGCCGTTAAAACCGGGATCGGGACCGTAATGGTGCCCCTCTTTCATGATATGATGGAGGCCGAGGGGCGTCATGTAATTGATGCAGGTTTCCCATGAGGGAAGGAGCATCCGCATACAAACATCGAAGACTTTTTCGTCGGAACCGAAGGTCTGGACGATCCATTCTCCGGCGATGGCTTCGGGACTCAGGCCGGGGTTCCAGGCCAGGCGGCCGTAGGCGTACCAATTGAGCGGATGAAAATGAGATCCGCACCAGGTTGCCTCATCACCGATATTCGACACCGCCGCTATGCCTGTGATTCTGCCGTTCCGTTCATTCGTAAGGCGGGAAACAACCGAAGAGGGCGATTCCGGATTCGAAAAGCCGCCGGCGAAATCGAAATCCAGGATCTCCTTCCACATAGGCGCCAGGTAGACGATATGATTCCCCTGGCCCAGGTATTCCTGGGTTATCTGGAATTCCATAAAGGAATTCGTATTATTGAGATGGGAGAACAGGGGGTGAACCGGTTCTCTGGGCTGGAAATCGATCGCCCCGTTCTTAATCTGGATCACGCAATTGTCATCGAACTCTCCATCCAGCGCCGAGAAGGTCGAATAGGCGGTTTTAGCTCTATCCGCTTCACCGTGGCCGTAGACGAAAGCCCTCCAGATAAGCACCCCTCCATGGGGAGCGAGAGCCCGGGCAAGCATATTGGCCCCCTGGGCATGATTCCGGTGATAACTGAAGGGACCGGGCTGCCCTTCCGAGTCGGCTTTTACCAGAAATCCTCCGAAATCGGGGATGAGCCCATAAATCTCGTCGCATTTTTCCATCCACCATTGCCGGACCTCCCGATCCAGAGGGTCCGCCGTATCCAGATTCCCGATAATCATCGGAGAAGCGAAATTGACCGAAAGAAATGTCCTGATTCCCCAGCCCGCCAGAACCTGCGCTATGGCTTTCACTTTCTTCAGATTTTCGCTCTGCAGAACCGTCTGGGCGTCATTGACATTATTCAGCACGGTGCCGTTCAGGCCTACCGATGCGCAGGCCCTGGCGTAATCTTCATAGCGGTTATCCACCCGGTCCGGCAGCTCCTGCCACTTCCACAGAGATTTTCCCGCATATCCCCGCTCTATCGATCCATCGAAATTGTCCCAATGATTGAGCATTCTCCAGTTGAAAGCCGGCGATCCGGCAAATGCGCTGCCCGGTTCGGGAAGAGGGCCGGTTGTTATCCTCCGCAGCAGCTCAAAAACGCCATAGATTAAAGCCGGTTCATCTTCGCCGATAACCCACAGGGCATCGCTTTCCCCTTCATAACCCCTTTCAGAATTTCCGGGCATGATCAGGGTGAAAGCTTCCGGTTTACCCTTCACGCTGTCATCAGGTTCAAGCCCTGTTCCCGGAATCATTTCGCCCAGGGAATGCTTTGTTCCCGCAATTATTGAGGGGCGGAACCGGGAGTTGTCATTTCTTTTAGAATCGATATGGCGAACTGTTTTCACCTTTTCTCCGGTCAGGCCGGAGAACCCCCGTTCCAGTTCATCTGCGGCATTGTCAATGACCGGTCCATCTCCGTAGACATGGATTTCCCTGGACAAATCTTCAGCGATAGCCCGTCTTTCGCTGTCTAAACGATTATAAGCCATCCACAAATCATATCCGCTGAAGTCTTTCATTCTATTCATTTTGATTCTTCTATGTTTATTTCCACTATTCCCGTCGACCATGTTTCCGGAAAGTCTTTGATGAACCGGGGAGAGCAATTGCTGATGAGCACCTGACAAACTCCCGGAACGAGACGTCTGATACCGTCATCGCCAACGGTTTCGAAATCTTCAGGCTTTAGAACGAACTCAACCCTGCCGGAGGCTCCCGCGGCAATACTCAGCCGCTTAAAGGCCCTGAGACTCCAGTCCGGTCCCTTGCGCCCTTCTCCGCTGTGCCTCAGATAGACCTGGCAAACCTCTTCGCCTTCTCTGCTGCCCTTATTGGCAATGTCCACCTGGATTTTAATGTTTTCACCGGCTCTTATATCCGTGCCGGATATTTTCCTGTTTTCAGGGGCGAAACGGCTATAGCTCAGTCCGAATCCGAAGGGAAAGAGCGGCCGTTTTTCCATGTACCGATAGGTCCGTCCCGCCATGGAGTAATCCTCGTAGGGGGGAAGGTCTTCGGTGGAAACGGGAAATGTGAGGGGAAGCTTGCCCGAGGGGTTCGTCTCTCCGAAGACGATATCGGCTACGGCGCGCCCGCCCTGTTCTCCGGGATACCAGGCAAACAGGATAGCGTCGGCTATATTGTCAGGTACGGCGATCGGGCTTCCGCCGGTGAGAATGAGAACCAGCGGCTTGCCTCTGTCTCTCAGGGCCTGAAGATATTCCAGCTGCCAGGGCGGCAGTTCGATTCTGTCCCGGTCCCCCTTGCAGTCCGAAGCTACGGCATCGCCCTCTTCCCCCTCGATGGCGCTGTCGATGCCGAAGACCGCGATAACCACATCGGCTTTTTCAGCCATCCCCACAGTCCACCCCGTGTTCTTGTTCGGCCCGTACATCCCGATTCCCGGGTGATAGTCCATGCTGATTCCCGGCCGTTCCGAAAGGGCCCCGCTCATCCCTTCCAGTATGGAAATCAAGTCGGGGCTGAGGCCGTGGTAGTTGCCCAGAAGAACGTGGAGGTTCGCCGCTGCGGGGCCTATGAGCAGGATGCGTTTGGGCGAATCGTCCAGAGGCAGAAGATCCCCGGAGTTTTTTAATAGGACAATTGATTTTCTCGCGGCTCTTAAGGCCAGATCCAGATGCTCCGGTGACCGGACGACCTCAGGATCCGTACCTTTGTAGGGGTTGGGGTTTGAAGGATCATCTGTCCCCAGGATCCCCAGTTTATATCTGGTTCTTAAAAGCCTGGACACCGAGAGATCGAGATAGGATTCGTCGAGCAGACCGTTCCGCACAGCATTGCAGAGGACTTCGTAGGCGTTGCCGCAGTTCAGATCGCAGCCTCTTTGCACCGCCAGAGCCGCCGATTCTTCGGCGTTTCGCGTAAGGCCGTGGTTTTCATGGAGGTCCTTGATGGCCCAGCAGTCAGACACATAATGGCCTTCAAAACCCCATTCTCCCCGGAGAATCTCTTCCATAAGGAAGCTCGACGCGCAGCACGCTTCTCCGAGAGTGCGGTTATAGGCGCCCATGACCGATTCCACCCCTTCCTCCACCAGCGCTTTGAAGGCCGGAAGGTATGTCTCGTGGAGGTCTTTCAGGGAAACCCGGGCATCGAAGCTGTGGCGGAGGGCTTCGGGACCGCTGTGGACCGCAAAATGCTTCGCGCAGGCCGCTGTTTTCAAATAGCGCGGGTCATCGCCCTGAAGTCCCCGCACGAAGGCCTGGCCCATCCGGGTCGTCAGGACAGGATCCTCTCCATAGGTCTCCTGACCTCTCCCCCACCGGGGATCCCTGAAGATATTTATATTAGGCGTCCAGAAAGTGAGGCCGTGGTACTGCTCCCTCACGCCCCGGGAAACAGCCTGCTCGTACTTGGCCCTGGCTTCGTCGGCGATGGACGAAGCGACGGACTCGGCGAGATCGGGGTCGAAGGTCGCGGCCAGGGCGATCGCCTGGGGAAAGACCGTTGCGACTCCCGCCCGGGCTATGCCGTGAAGGGCCTCGTTCCACCAGTTGTACCGGGGAATTCCGAGCCTGTCGATGGCCGCACTTCCGTGAAGCATCTGGGAGACTTTTTCCTCCATGGTCATCTGTTGTATTAAATCTGCAATTTCCTGTTCCTGCTCTCCGGCAAGTCTGATAAAACTCATGGGGGAAATCTCCTTGTCTACATTATTTCCGGGTTAGGTGTATGCGGGGCGAAAGATCTTTGAGATCTCCGCCGAGAGAATCGGACCGAGGATTCTGTATCCTGCGGCGTTCAGGTGAAGCCCGTCGGGAAGCAAACTGCGGTCCGGCCGGCCCCCGTCAGTCAGAAAAGAGCTTCCCGGGTCCAGGAACGCATATCCCCTGCGGGCGCATAAGCTTTGCAATCCCTTATTGATTTCAATGATGCGGGAACAGTAATCCATGCCGGTCTCATCGAGGTCTCTCGGAAGAATTCCAAGGACCAGAAGCTTCGCATCGGAAAGCCGGTTTTCTATGCTCCTGCCTAGATCTGCCAGGCCGTCGAGGATATAGGCGTTGTCACGGGTTCCCAGATTGTTTGTCCCGGCGAGGATGACAGCTACAGAGGGATTCATCCCCTCCAGTTCGCCGTTTTCCATACGCCAGAGAATATTCTCCAGTGTATCGCCGCCAAAGCCGAGATTCGCCGGACGGAAGCTCCCGAAGAACTCATCCCAGAGATCGGGATTGTCCTCCCACCGCCGCGTCAGGCTGTCGCCTATAAAGAGGACGCCGACACGGTCCTTTCCGGACATGTCCATAATCCGTCTGTGCTTTTCACTATGATGATCATCTGAACGCATGATAGGCTCTATCGGCATGTATCTGTCTTCCTTCTTCCTTTCCCTGCGGCATTTCCAACGGGCGCCGCGGCCCCCCGTTATGAAATCAAGTATACCAGAGAGGAAGGCCCTCTTAGTATAGGTCAAATCACCGACCATATTATCAGTATTTCCCCCGCTATGTTGTACCGAAATACCGCCCTTATACTTTTTTCAACCGGCGGATAAACAAAATTCTTCTTTGATGCTTTTCCTCCGGAATACCTACTCAATGGAGGTGCACTAATGAAGCGCACTTTATTAACTGCTTTTCTATCAGTCATTTTATCCACCGTGCTTTTCGCCAGTGGAGCAGATGAAGCGAAGGGTGCCAAAGGAAACGGAGAGCCCCATGTATTCTCTCCCGACAATCCGGTCACGATCGATGCCTGGATCGTAACCAGCCAGACAGCTCCCTCACCGGACAACAAAATTTCGAAATTGCTGAAGGAGAGACTCGGAGTTACGCTTAATTACGATATAACGACTCCCGATCAGCAACTGGATCGCATCGGAATCATGCTGGCTGCGGGAACGATTCCCGAGCTCGTCGGATCGACCGACCAGAACGCCAGACTCGTTCAGGGCGGAGCTATGCTGCGTCTCGACGATTACCTCGACAGCGGGCGGTGGCCACTCCTCGCGGAGCACGTCAGACCGGTCCGGAAAAAACTGACCTGGACAGGCGGCGGCGTTGAAGACGGCTTGTACCAGTTCCCCAATTACAACCGCTTTTACGGCAATCCCCCCATAATGTCTCCTATCCACTGGGGTTCTGCATTCTGGATCCAGAAAGACGTTCTCGCTTTCCACAATTACCCCTCTCTGGAAAACATGACGCTCGAGCGCTATTTCGATCTGATCGAATCCTATATGAAAGCCAACCCCACCATCGACGGCGCTAAAACAATCGGGTTCTCCTTCCCCATGCAGGGACGTGTCTGGGGACTTACCAATCCTCCCCTGTTTCTTGCGGGATACCCCAATGACGGCGGCGTCATGGTCGATGACGGCCAGGCTAAAATTTACGCGAACTCCAAATATGCCTATGATTACTTCAAGTTCCTGAACATGGCCCATGACCGCGGTCTGGTCGATCCCGAATCATTCACCCAGACCCTGGACCAGTACCTGGCGAAAGTCGCCAGCGGACGGGTTCTCGGAGTTCATGACCAGAGATGGAGTTTCGGCACAGCCAACGACGCCCTTGTCGCCAATGGTCAGTACGAACGGACCTACGCGGCGACCATGCCAGTGTTCCCCGGCAAGAAGCCTTATTATGCAGATAGAGACGTACTGAATATCAATCAGGGATTCGGAATCGCTTCCAACGCGGAAAACCCAGAACTTCTTCTCGATTTCCTCGAGATCATGCTGACTCCCGAATTGCAGACCATTCTTTCCTGGGGTATCGAAGGCGAAGACTACCTGGTCGATGAAAACGGCCTCTTCTACAAGACTCAGGAAATGCGCGATAACTTCAACAACCTGACCTGGAAACAGGACAACCGGCTTGAAGCGCTTCTCGATATCATGGTCAAGAGACAGGGCGAGCTGCCCGGAGGCAATGCCTTCGCCGCCGGGGATCAGCCCGGAGAGTTTTTCGACAGCCTGAAACAGTACGATAAGGACTTCCTCGCGGCCTACGGACTGAAGACCTGGAGACAGTTCGTAAACGATCCTCCCCCCAACCCCGCCCACTATCCCGCGTGGCAGATATCTCCTCCCGACGGCAGTGCCGCTCAGGTCGCCAATCAGCAGCTGGAAGACGCGGCTCAGAGATACCTGAGTGAAGCAGTCCTTACCAGTCCTGCCAGATTCGACAGCGTCTGGAATGAATATATGGCTGCCATAGACAGCATCGATGTCGCGGCTTATGAAGCTGTGATAACCGAAGGCGTGCAGGCTCGCATCAGAGCCGCAGGCGGAGAATAAAATAGAGCTTAAGCTGCATGAAAGAGGTGGGGCGCCTGAGGGCCCCCACCCGCTTTTGTCTCATCACAAGAAGAGGTTGATTAATGGGAATAACGACATCGCCCGGCGTTTCAGCGAAAAAGCGCCCCTGGCGGGTAACATTCAAGAAACAGTGGCAATTGTATTTAATGAGCTTTCCGATGCTCTTTTACCTGCTTTTATTTGCTTATGTGCCTCTGTTGGGCTGGGTTATGGCCTTCCAGGAATTCCGGCCGCGTTTCGGGCTCTCGCCCATCGGCCAGGTTATGAGCAACAAATGGGTCGGATTGGAAAATTTCAAAACATTATTGGATAATTCGACCATTCTGGGACAGCGTTTTCTCCAGTCGGTAGTCAATACGCTGGGACAGAGCCTGCTGATTCTCGTTCTCGGCTTCTTTTTAACCATTATGCTTTCCCTCCTGCTCAACGAACTGCGGCAGACAGGCGTAAAGCGCTTTGTACAGAACGTTTTGTATCTCCCCCACTTTTTAAGCTGGGTTATCGTGGCCATGCTGGCCTCTACGGCCTTATCCCTGCCCGGCTCCGGCGGATTCCTCAATGATTTTCTGATGAAAGTCCATATTATCGATCGCCCCATTCAGTTTCTCGCCGATCCCGGCTACTTCTGGGGAATCGTGGCGGGAACCCATTTGTGGAAGAACCTGGGATGGAACACCATCATCTACATGGCCGCCATGACTTCCATAGATCCCAATCTCTACGAAGCGGCTTCCATAGACGGAGCGAACCGGTATCAGAAAATGTGGCATGTGACCCTGGCTTCGATCCGCCCCACCATAGTGCTTCTGCTCATTATAAATATCGGGATGCTCCTCACCAGCGGTTTTGAAATACAATGGCTTCTCGGTCAGGGCGTCAACATCGTGCGATCCGAGAATATCGATGTTTTCGTCTTGCGATACGGTATCAAGATGGGGAATTTCAGCCTGGCAACCGCAGCCGGCATATTGAGGACCGTGGTCAGCATTATCCTTTTGACCGGTTCCAACTTCGTCGCCCGATCGCTCAAACAAGAAACGCTATTCTAGGAAATGTAAATGAAAAGTAAAATAATCCGAAGAGGGAAACTCCATGCCGAGCCCCTGATATTCCATACGCTCAACTATGTTTTCCTGGCACTCCTGTGCATCGCCATGCTCTATCCCATTGTCAATACAATCGCCGTATCGTTCAATGACGGACTCGATGCCGTCAGGGGGGGGATTGGTCTGTGGCCCCGCGCCTTCACCCTCGACAACTATCGGACTGTACTGGGAATGCACACCATACTGGACGCCTTCTGGATGTCCGTCTACCGGACGGTCGTGCAGGTCGTAACGAACATAGTGGTGACTTCCATGCTGGCCTTCGCTCTGAGCCGGAGAGAATTCAAACCGGGCAGACCCATTGCTCTGATTTTCGTGCTGACCATGTACTTCAATGCGGGACTCATCCCCAACTTCATTCTCATCCAGAGCCTGGGCATGGTCAACAGCTTCGCAGTCTACTGGGTGCCGACCATGATTTCCGCTTTCAATCTCATAATCATGCGGACCTATATGAGAACCATCCCCGAAGCGCTGCTCGAATCGGCTAAACTGGACGGGGCCAGCGATTTCCGCATCTATCTGCAGATTGTCATGCCCCTCTCAAAACCTGTTCTGGCGACAGTGGCTCTCTTTGTCGCCGTGGGCGCCTGGAATACCTGGTTCGATGCCTTTATCTACAATTCGGGGTCCCAGCGCCTCTCGGTCCTCCAGTACGAACTCCAGAGAGTACTCGCTTCCGCCATGATGCAGGGCCAGCAGTCAAGCCAGTCTTCACAGGCGGCCCAGGCCGGAATGGGCCTTTCCATGGTAACGCCCCAGACCATCCGGGCCACCATAACGGTAGTGGCCGCTGTGCCCATACTGATCGTATACCCTTTCCTGCAGCGCTATTTCGTTCACGGCGTGCAGCTCGGCGGAGTCAAGGAGTAGCGGATGTTATGATTCCGGATGGGTTAGAGATATCTCCATCCGGATTTTTTTAGATGAAAAGATCTCTGACGCTTTCTCTTTCAATGAACGGAGGCTCGAAAATCATCTGCTTGGGCATGGGCCGGTGAGAGGGCTCCAGCTCTTCGAGAAGAATATAGGCGGCCCAGCGGCCCATGGCGTATTTCGGATGTTCGAAAGTGGTGAGAGGCGGCGACAGAAGAGTGGACGATTTATAATCATCAAACCCGACAACGGAAATGTCTTCGGGAATTCGGAAACCGCAGTCTTTGATCGCCCGGTACCCCTGAAGGGCCACGTTGTCATTGAAATAAAAAATCGCCGTCGGAGGATCGGGGGATCCCGATAACATCTGACTGGTCAGTTTGTACCCCTGCTCGGAATCCTGGAACTCTTCCAGGTCGGAATAGTGCTGAATGTATTGATCCCTGACTTCGATACCAGCATCATTCAAAGCCTTGATATAGCCGTCGAATCTGTCACGACCGGCCTGGACATCATATTTGTAGATAATGCCGATTTTTCTGTGCCCTTTTCCCAGAAGATAGTTGATAGCGTCGTATCCGCATTTCACATCATCAATCGTGACCATGGAAAAGTTTTTCACTTTCGAGTTCCAGTTGGTGGTGACGACGGGAATCCCCGCGTCCCTCAGGAGAGAGAGCAGCGGATGGTTGTCGGTAATCTGCGAGTTTCTCGAAGGCTCGATGATAAGCCCCTTTACGCCCTGATCAATAAGCCTGCGGACCGACTCCAGCTCTTTGGAATAATCCTGATTGCAATTGGAAAGGACCAGAGAATAGCCGTTGGCGTAAATCGTATCTTCTATGCCCCTCATAATATCGGGGTAGATATAATCATGGGAGTAAAAATTCACCATGCCGATAAATCCCTTCTGCTCCTGTCTTTCCCCGGAAAGGGATTCCCGGGAAACATCGGGCTTGCCGGTGAAGAAGGACCCCCTTCCGTGAATCCTTTCGATGATGCCGTCCTTTTCCAGCTCCTCCAGAGCCTGACGAATGGTATAGCGGCTGAAACCGTATTTGTCCATAAGCTCGAATTCAGTCGGAAGCTGATCGCCTTTACTGTAATTCTCATCATCGAATATCTTCAGCAGAGCATCTTTAACTATCTTGTATTTCAGGGACATGTTTATATATTCACCGCTTTAAAATCGTTTTATCGAAAACCCGGCAAAGTCGGCATGCTTTCCACTACCCGAAAGATCCTGACAGGCCAACGCGGCAAAGGCTCCGGTGAAGCGGAAGTCTTCGCAGTATTCGTCGGAAAGGACACGGGCGGGCATTTTATCGCCGACTTCCATCCATTTCTCTTTATCTGTAGAATAATAAAACTGTATCAAATCTTTTTCTACTCTGTAGCGGAGATTAATAATCCCTTTTTCCGGCAAATCGATATTGTAAACGGGATATTCGAATTTTCCATGGCCGGCCGCCAGAAGATGAAGGACTTTACCGCGGTTTTCATCACAGGAAACATGGAGATAGAAATAACTCGCCGTGTCATAATAAGCGGCCAATCCGGCCATCTGCTGAAAAATTTCCGGCTCCGATTCCAGAGAAACAGACACGTCGAAAACCGGATTATTCTGACGGACGGCCAGCAGGCTCTGGGAAAAAAGACTGCTCATGGACTCCCGGCCGTACATCCTCAGCCAGCCCGGCCTCTCCGCAAGGGAGTAAAAACCGCCGGAAGGAATTCTCAAAGACTGGAAGTCATTGTGCAGCCCTTCGGGACCGAACTCGTACCGGCTGTGAAGTTCCGGTTCTTTCTGAACGGCATTTCCCGGAATTTCGATCTCCAGCGCCGGTTCGTCCCCTCCCGACGCCAGACGGGGCCATTCCCCTTCCGGCCATTCGACTTTCTGTATGGCCGTCTCCCTGCCCAGGACCGAATGCCCGTTGCAAACCGACGGTCTGCTGGCGAGATGGACAAAATACCAGTTGCCATCATGCCCCTTGATAATATCGCCGTGTCCCGATTTCTGCAGAACCAGATCGGGATAGGGCCTCGATGTGATAAAGGGGTTCCGGGGATGAACTTCATAGGGGCCGTAAATATTCCGGCTTCTGGCCACGGTTTCGCAATGGCTGTCCCGGGTGCCGCCTTCAGCGGTAAAGAGATAATAGTAACCGTCCTTCTGATAGAGATGGGGCCCTTCGGTCAGCTTCTTTCCCGTTCCTTTGAAAATGATCTTTCTCTGGCCGAGAGGTCTGTTATTTTCGAAATCGTATTCCTGAAGGGAAATCCCGTAAAAGAGGTTTTCCATCCAGGGCCTGTGATCCCAGAAAGTATTGAGCAGATATTTCTTTCCGTTGCTGTCGTGAAACAAGGAAGGGTCGAAGCCCAGCGAATTGAGATATTCCGGTTCGGACCACGGGCCTTCGGGCGAAGAGGCCGTAACCAGATAGTTATGGGTATCTTTAAAAATCCCCTCAAGGGATCTGACGTTTGTAAAAATCAAATAGAACAGACCCTTATCATAGGTGAGACAGGGAGCCCAGATACCGCCCGAATCGGGAATGCCGTACATATCCAACTGTGATTTGTCGGCGAGAGGTCTTGTAAGGAACTCCCAATTGACCAGATCTTCCGAGCGGTGAATCTGTACGCCGGGAAACCAATGGAACGTACTAGTGGCGATATAGTAGTATCCTCCCGCATAAACAATGGAGGGGTCGGGATTAAAACCTCTGAGAATAGGATTGGTTATTTTTGACACAAGCAACTCCTTTGCAACAAATACCATACAACTGCAAACATCACATATTTAAACATCAAACAATACATTGGGAAATAGATCAATTTAAATAGATTATATAGGCATTTATTTTTCTTTGACAAGGAATGATGTTCGGTTTATTATATTTTATACGCTAGTTGTACGTAATTTGTATTTTCTGCAAAAGATGTTTTTGAAGTTGTTGTCCGTACTTGTACTGTCAACTTGAAAATAATTATTCAAAAAAAATAAGGAGTTTTAAAATGAAGAAAGTTTTCCGACTGATGCTCAGCTCGCTTTTGCTGTTTGCAATGGTTACGGCTCTGAGCGCCAATGGACAGCAGGAACCGGCCGATTCCGGACCTGTTGTCATCGAATGGTGGGCCCTTTCCGGAGGAGGAGGCGCCCAGGATCCTGCTTCCGAATTCAAGAAGCAGGCTGTCGCCGACTACGAAGCATCACATCCCGGTGTTAAAATCAATCTGACCATACTGGAGAATGAAGCTTTTAAACAGAAGATTCAGGTTGCCGTACAGGCCGGCGATCCACCGGATATTTTTCATTCCTGGGGCGGCGGCGTCATGGTCGAATATGCCAGACAGGGCATGCTGAGAGACGTAACCGACTTCGTTAACAGCACTCTTTCGAAAAAAATCGGTCTGGGAGCCCTGGGCGTTTACGGATACGAGGGAACCTATTACGGGTCGCCCTACGATATGGGCGGCGTCGTATTCTGGTATAACAAAGACATCTTTGATGAAGTAGGCGTCGCTGTCCCCAAGACATGGGCCGAACTGATAGAAACATCGAAAAAAATCAAGGCCGCCGGTTACGTTCCCATAGCTATGGGCGCCGGTGACAGATGGCCCGCTCATTTCTGGTGGGTCTATCTCGCCATGAGAATAGGCGGAATCGATGCCTTCAACGCGGCTTACGGCGGCAACGGATCCTTTAAAGACGAGACATTTGTCAAAGCCGGCGAATTGCTTCTGGATCTTGCCGCAATCAACCCTTTCCAGACCGGATTCCTCGGCGCCAGCTACGATGATCAGGCAAGACTTATGGGCGATGGAAAAGCGGCCATGGAGCTGATGGGACAGTGGGCCCCCTCCGTAGAAACCAACAACTCCGCTTCCGGCGAAGGCGTTACCAATCTCGGCATGTTTACCTTTCCCGCGGTTAAAGGCGGAAAAGGCGATCTGAAAGATGTAATGGGCGGCGGAAACGGCTATATCTTCGGTAAAAACGCTCCCGATGAAGCTCTCGATTTCCTCAATTTCTACCTGTCCGTTGACCGCCAGAAAGAACTTGTCGATATCGAAGGGGCCATACCGGTCGTCAAAGGCGCCGACGCCGCGCTCAGCGGCAATACGGCTGAACTGGCCAAAGCTGTCGGACAGGCCGGTTACTACCAGCTCTATTACGATCAGTTCCTCCCCCCCGCGGTCGGAGAAGTGGTTAAGGACGCCGTTGCCGCCTTGCTGGCGGGAGGAGCGACTCCTGAAGAAGCCGCTGCCATGATTGACGATTCCTGGCAGATGGAAAAATAAGACCTTAAGGTAAAGGTTGGGGATTCTCCAACCTTTATCTTTTTTTAGTGGATGTAACCAGATCATGATTTCGAAAAGAAAAGCCGGAGCGACACAGAACCTCATTATGTTTGTTCTGTTTATAGCGCCGGCGCTTATATTATTCAGCGTTTTTGTCGTGGCTCCTGTTTTCCAGGGAGCTTTTTATTCACTGTTCAACTGGAAGGGCGCCGGGCCTCTGAACAGGGAGAACTTCGCCGGCATTGAGAATTTCACAAGGCTGTTCGCCGACAAATATTTTAAAACCGCTTTGTGGAACAATATGAAAGTTATCATCTTCTCCCTGATCTTTCAGCTTCCCGCAGCGTTTATCTTCGCTCTGCTCATAGGCCGGGGCAAGACGAGAGGATCGGTTCTATTCAGAAGCCTCTATTTTTTCCCCTATATTCTGACGGAAATAATCGCCGGAGTCATATGGAAATTTATCTATAATCCCCAGTTCGGACTCATGACCCAGCTGGCCAGCTTTTTTGCCGACACGAAAAGGGAAATCGCCCTTCTGGCCGATCCATCGACGGCCTTCAATGCCATTTTCGTCGTGCTGTTCTGGAAATATATCGGTTTTCATATGATCCTATATATCGCCGGATTGCAGAATGTCCCGACGGAACTGGAAGACGCCGCCGTAATCGACGGAGCCAACAGGCTGCAGGTAATCCGCAATGTCATAATCCCCAGCATGAAAGGCGTTATATCCATATCGATTTTCCTTTCGGTAACCGGGGCTTTCAACGTTTTCGACGTCGTCTGGGCCATGGGCCAGGGAGGACCGGTCCATTCAACGGAAACACTCGTAACCTATCTTTACAATTTCGGATATAAGAGATTCGCCTTCGGTTACGGAAGCGCCGTGGCCATAGTTATTTTTCTGCTATGTCTGGCATTTAATTTTCTCTACCAGAAATATATCGTAGGAGAGGAAAACTGATGGTAACGAAAAAAAGATATGAAGTCATAAGATTTATTTTAAGCGCCATTATCGCCTTTATAATGTTTTATCCCATATTGACGGTCCTGATGGGCGGATTCAAGGAAAAGGGCCAGATCTTTTCCGATCCTTTCGGAATCCCCAATCCACCCACCCTGCAGACCTTTGGGGAAATACTGGGAGCGACAGGGACCTACTGGACCCTGATATTCAACTCAGTGTACATAACCGGCGCGACGATAGCCATCGTCATCGTTTTCGCCATGCTGGCCAGCGCCGCGCTCTCGAGAATCCGCATCCGGGGACAGAAAGCCCTGTTCAACTTCTTTATAATGGGATTGCTTTTCCCCCTGACAGTGGCCATTCTCCCCCTCTTCCTGCAATTGAGATCATTCGGACTGATAGGGTCCCGCTGGGGAGTTATCCTGACACAGGCCGCATTCAATCTGCCCATAAGCATATTCATCCTGACCGGTTTTTTCCGGCAGATCCCTTTTGAGCTCCAGGATGCCTGCAGCATCGACGGGGGGACGATTCTCACATTTTTCAGAAAGATAATGATCCCCCTTTCCACCCCCGTTCTGGCCACTGTGACAATAATCGTTTTCGTCGCCAGCTGGAACCAGTTCATGCTGCCCCTGCTGGTCCTTTCCGATACGTCGCATTTTACGATTCCCCTGGGAGTCATGCAGTATCAGGGGCAGTACGCTTCGGGATGGAACCAGATAATGGCTTTTATCACGCTGTCCATTCTTCCGGTCATTATTTTCTATTTTGCCCTCCAGCGCTATGTCATAGACGGGCTGACGGCCGGAGCGGTAAAAGGCTGAAGCCGGCCGGAATTTCAAAACAGGTTTTCTGCTTTTTTTTATCGAAAAATGGAAAAAAGAGATCCGGAGGCCCCTTGGGGGGTCTCCGGATTTCTTTCCGATTCCATCGGGGATTTAATTTATTACGAACAGAAATACAACTTGGGAGATATTTATGGATAAGCACTGGAGCGGCCATGACATCGAAGTAAATAACATCAATCTGCACTATTACCGTACAGGCAGAGGCGATAAAAAGCCCCTGATCCTCGTACATGGATTTTCAGACAGCGGACTGTGCTGGACTCCGGTCGCCCGCGAGCTGGAAGATGAGTTCGATGTCATTATGCCCGATATGCGCGGCCATGGCCTCTCTTCCCGATACTCCGGGAATGAGAGCCCGGATATGGCTTCGGACCTGGCGGAACTGATAAAAAAACTGGGTCTGGAAAAACCTGTGATCGGAGGCCATTCCATGGGATCCATGGTCACTTTTGAGCTGGCTATCCGTTACAGGGAATTACCGGGAGCCTTGTTTTTCGTGGATCCGCTCTGGTGGCTCGGTCTCCCTTTTGGAAATTCCGGCAGTCAAAAACCCGAAGAAAACCCCATAGCGGTCTGGGCGAAAACTCTGGAAACCACTTCCCTGGAGGAATTGATAAAAGGCTATAGTGATGACAACCCGGCCTGGTCCGGGGAGCTGATCCGCCTCATGTGCGTGGCCAAGAAGCAGCTGGACAGGGGTATCGTGGACGTTCTGTCCGAAAAAATGCACAGACAGGATCGGGACTGGCAGGAGGAAGTGATAAAGTTCCCGCAGCCCTTCATGCTTTTTTCCGGAGAGACCGGAAAAGGCGGTTTTATTACGCCGGAAGTCAGCGCCAGGGTGAAAGAAATCAGACCCGACGCCATGACGCTTCAGGTCCCGGGCGTGGGGCACCTGATACACTTTGACGGTTTCCCCGTTTTTATGGAAGGCCTGAAGAGATTTCTGGCAAGCCTTGTTCTGTAGAATGTTTTCATCGGAATAGGGATATCCAGGCATAGTCTTCCTGCCGGGAGCCCTGTGACAGGATAATCGGTAAGACATCCCTTCCCCTGAATTACGGTTTTTCCTTATGGCGAAACAGACTTAACAGGTCCCGATGATTCTCTGACCGTCAGCTCGACCGGCAGAACTGTGCCCGCTTTGTTCTTCATTTCTACCCCTTCAATAAGATTAACGGTTTTTTCTGCAATATATCGCCCCATAACACCGCTGTCCTGCCGAACGCTGGTCAGGCGGGGGATGTAATAAGCCGTCAGGGGAATATCATCATAGCCCACGATGGACAGATCTGCGGGAACCGGGACGCCCAGGTCGGCGGCAGCCCGCAAGCCCCCCATAGCCATGGCATCGGAATAATAAAAAATGCCTGTCGGGGGATGGGGACTGTTCAAAAGCTCAACAGTCTGCTTATAAGCGCCCTCCATGCTGTAATCCCCGTTCCGCCACTGTATGGATCGGGGATCGATACCGCCGTCGGAAGCGGCTTTCTCCGCACCGGTCCGCCGGTTGACCACGCTGTGAGTGGGATAGGAGAATCCGTAGACTACGGCCAGATCTTTATGCCCCAGAGAGACCAGGTGTTCGATCGCTTTATACCCTCCCGCGTAATCATCGGACATGATGGGAAAGGTGTTCTGTCCCGGCAGGTCCCGTTGAAAGAGGATGACGGGAATCTGTACCTTGCTGAAAAAGTCGGCCAGGACATCATCGCGGTTGATGGGGTTGATGATGATGGCATCCACATCTCTGGCGATCAGCTTCTCCAGATAGGAGATCTCCTTTTCCGCAAAAAAGTCGAAGCAATCCTCTCCGCAGTGGTCATCCTCCATAAAGCTGTAGGAGAAATAAAGGGAGTAACCGGCGGCCTCCAATTCGTTCTGGGCGCTTCGCATCACCTCGCCGAAGAACATATCGTAGATATTGGCATCGATGACCCCTATCGTCTTCGTCTTCCCCTCCCGCAGGCAGCGGGCCGTCATATTGGGGACATAACCGATCTCTTTAATGACCTTTTCTATCTTGCGGACAGTCTCCTCTTTGACCGGCCTGGTTTTGTTAATGGCGTGGCTCACTGTGGTATAGGAGACGCCCGCCAGCCTGGCCACATCCTTGATGCTTGGCATATCAGGCCGTCTCCTCAAGCTGTACCGCTTTCGGCGTAAGATCAGGCCCCCGGCGGAATCTGAAGTAGTTGATGACGCCCCGGATGGTCTCGTCGGAGAGAATGGTCAGGAAGACTCCGGGCAATCCGAGATCGAAAACAAAGACCGCCAGAGATCCCATGGAGAGTATGTATATGGTTCCCAGAATCTGAGTTTTGAGCATCCACTTCGTATCGCCGAATCCTCTGATGGCGGAACCCATGATCAGATTGACCGAACGGGGGAAGAAGTTCACCGCCGCCACCAGAAGAAGTATAACCGAAGACTCGATAATGGCGGCATCGGATGTAAAGATTCCCAGAATGAAGCGTGGAAACAGGAAGAACAAAACAAGAAACAAGGCGGCTATTCCCCAGGAATTCAGCTGTCCGATAAGCCCCACTCTTTTGGCACCCTCCACATCGCCGGCTCCTGTATTACGGCCCGCCAGCGCCGTAACGCCCTGGGCGATGGAAATGATGATCAGCGCGGGAATGATATCTACAGTGAATATGATCGTATATATACCGGTAGCCAGCGGACTTATGGCGTTGAGAATGCGTATCAGTCCCAGATTCCCCAGGTTCCAGAGGAGCTCCTCACCGGCCGTGGGAATCCCCTTGGCAGAAACCTCTTTGTAGAGTTTGAAAGGACTGCTGAGTATTTTTCTGATAGAGATCCGGAAAGGCAGTTTCCGGCTTCCCAGGATGAGGATGAAAAGCAGGACGGTCCCCGTCAGTTCGGCGATGGAGGTAGCCAGAGCCGCCCCTTCTATGCCCATTTCGGGAAATCCGAAACGGCCGAAAATCAGAATCCAGTCCAGAAGTATATTGAGGCCTGAACGGAGAGCTCCGGATATGAGAATGGGCCTGGTGTACCCGGCCGACTGGAGAATGCTGGCTCCGGCAGAGTTTATCCCCATTATAAGAAAGATGGGGATGAGATAGCGGACATAACGCAGCGCATAGGAGAGAATATCCCCTTCGACGCCCATAAGCATAAAGATGCCTCGGGCGGCAAAAAGCCAGAAGAAAAAGAGCAGAAGGGCGACGGCGCTATTGTATTTCAAGATGGCATGGGCGATATGAGAGGCTCTCGGCTTGTCATCGGCTCCCAAGGCCTGACTCATGAGAATCGTCCCACCCGTCGAGAGAGCAAAGAGTATGGAAATAGTGGTCCAGAGAGGAGCCGAGACATTCCCGAGCGCACTCATATATCCCACATCAATCTGCCCGAGAAAAGCCCGGTCGATGATCATCTGCACCTGGGAAATGAGCATATTGAGAAGTAGAGGAAAGGCTATGGCCCAGAGTTTCTTATTTATTCCCTTCATATTGATCTCCTTGAAATAAAGCCAAACGTTTGCCGCAAACGTTTGGCTTAAAAAGTAATTCATCCTTACTTCCCGGTCAAGAGAATTTTCAGGATTAAAAAAAGGGAACTGTTCAACTGGATATAGATTGCTCCGAAGAAACTGTACAGTTCCTTGAGAGCACTAAACTATACTGCCGCGAAGTAAAAAGCAGCAATTGTGACAGTAGGGCTGTCTGGTGCATTTTTTGGTTCTATAGATTTTTACAGTACAACTGAACCGAATTTAAAGAATTAATTAATTCTATCCCAATCGGGATCACTTCTTTCAGGAACAGAGTCCATTATAGCATCAAACTTCTTCAATATTTCTTTTTTATTGCTCTTTAACTCGTTTCTAAAAAACTGATTTGCTTCTAATTCTGCTAATTCTTTAGTAAATGAGTATAATGCGAATTGATTAATAGATACTCCTTGTAGC
>JAFGXR010000011.1 GCA_016936555.1 Spirochaetales bacterium
ATGGGAAGCGGCGACAGAAAAAAAATGAAGCGGACCGCAACGGACGGTATCATCCTTTCCCTCATCTTCGTCGCAGTGATCAGCGGAGCGGGGCTGCTGACTTTGAACCCCCTGTTTTTACTGCTCGGAGCATCGGGCCATGCCGGTCTGCTCGATCTATCATTTGTTTCATTCAGAGAAAGAATCGATTCATGGAAACTGATACTTCATGTGGGACTGCCTTCCGCTATGACGCAGCTACTGGTTCCCCTGACCCGGGCTGTCGTGACGAAACTGGCCGCTTATACGGGAGGAGCCCTTTCAGTGGCCGCGGTAGCTGCCGGGTCCCGCATAGAAGGATTCGCCGGAATATTCGTCATGTCCTACAGTATGGCTCTTGTCCCGATTATCGGACAGAACTGGGGAGGAGGGAGAATGGAACGGATCAAAGAGATCAGTCTGGTCAGCCGCCGGATGGCCGGGGTCTACGGGAGTCTGTTTTTTCTGGCAGCCCTGTTTCTCTCAGGACCGGTTGCCACCCTGTTGACTCAGGATCCGGTTGTAAAGGAAATGACGGCTCTCTATCTTAAAATTGTCGCCGCTTCATCAGCCGCCATGGCTTTTTATTCCTAGACCAGCCAGTCTCTCAATGCGGCCGGTAAGCCGGAACCTTCCGCCAGGCTGAACCTGACGGGCGCCATGATCTTTATGATACCTCTTTCCGCCGCCGGGACATTCCTTTTCGGTTTCGCCGGTCTGATAGGAGGATTGGCATTCGGTCAGATTCTGACGGCACTGTACGCCTTCCGGATCGGTAGGCGTCATCTGGCTTGAACTATTTGTCGCCCTCTTCGGGAACAATGCAGATAAAGGAGAAATCCCCATCGCCGGTATTGCGGAACTGGTGTTTTTCCCCTCCGGGAACATAAGCCGTATCTCCCGCTGTTACGGATTTCTCCTCGCCCTCGATAAAAAGGGTTCCCTGTCCTTTTATAATGTAGTTGATATGGGGCCAGGCGTGCTCATGCTTCGGCGTATATCCCTCTTTTCCCAGAGTGAAGATTCTCATGACGTGACCGTCCCATCCCTGTTCGGGTGAGATCGCCGCCTGTTTCACGGCGTTTTTTACACCTTCCATATTCAGCTCGACTCTTTTCATATCTTCGTTTTTCAGAATGGGCATTTATGCTACCTCTTGTATTGATTATTATTTTCACCGTGATTGTATCATCCCGCCGGCGTTCTATAAAAGTCTTAATTATCAGAATAATCGAGAGATATCAGTTCGAACTCTTTCTCTCTTCTCAGAAATGCCTCTACCAGATCGGGTTCGAAGTGAGTTCCCGAACCCTCTTTAATGATCGAAAGGGATTTTTCATGACTTATGGCATCTTTATAGGGTCTGACGCTCCGTAAGGCATCATAGACATCGGCAATGGCCATGATTCTGGCGGAGAGGGGAATATTCTCGCCCTTCAGTCCATCGGGATATCCGGTTCCGTCCCATTTCTCGTGATGATGGCGGACCAGCTGAACACCAATGGTCAGATAGGACTGGAACTCGTAATTCCTGATAGCATCTTCCAGTACATTGGCGCCCATAACCGTGTGTGTTTTTATGATTTCAAATTCCTGTACCGTCAATTTACCCGGTTTCTGCAGAATGCTGTCGGGAATTCCCACTTTGCCGACGTCGTGGAGAGGTGCCGAACGCTCCAGGTCGGCTATATAGGCCGGAGTCAGATATTTGCTGTATTTCGAGTCCCGGCTCAGTTCCTCCGATAGAATCCGGCAGTATTTTCTGGTTCTGATAATATGGGCTCCCGTCTCATTATCCTTCAGTTCCGCCAGCATGGACATGGAATGAATGGTCATATCCTGGCTCTTGTTCTGATAGATGATAGTGGATCGCAATCTTTGAAATACTATGAGAAAAACAATAATCAGAAGAAAGATCAAAGCAATGCTCAGGATAGAGTACAGACGGGTCAGAGAGAATACCGGTGAAAGAAAATCTTCTGTCGGAGCCATGTAAACCATATTCAGGTTCAGGTCGGGAAGATATGATACGGTATAGACTGTTTCTCCTCTTTTGAAGGACTGTATTTTTCTGCCATCCAAATCGATATATTTTGTTGATTTATTGTTGAGTATCTCGCTGAGATTTTTATTGTTCATTTCCATTGGATAACTCAATCGCACACGGCCGATCTCATCGGCAAATAAAATAGCTCCCGATTCTCCCGGTATGAGATCAGCCAGCTCCTTCTGAATCCTCTCAATGTTCATACCCAGACCGGCCATTCCCAGAAGGGTTTCCCCATCAATAACTTTTGCATTGACCCAGAGGAGCGTGTGGCCTATATCGTTGTTATTATCGATATTGATATCGATAAGGGTATGCATTTCCATAGCCTCAAAGAACCAGGTGTCGTCAGGATCGTTCTCGCTGAGAGGCTCACGCTGACCGTTTCCCAGGTAATAAACCTGCTGGATGGCACTGGCTGCGAAAGCCTGATCATACCTGTTGTCCTCCATTAAATTCGAGAGCTCCGCCAGGGCCAGTTCCCGCTCCGTTTCAGAACCTCGGCCGGAAAACCACCGGATAAGCGCTTCGTTCTGAGAAAGAGTCGTGGCGGCATCGAATGATTTGACAATATCGATCTGAAGTTCCAGTTTCGCTTCATCGGTCAGGCTTCTGAGTGTAGAGAGAAAGTTTGTGCTTTCTATTTTCCGGGAGTGGTATATGGAAGAAACGGCAAAGAAAACCGAAATGAATGCTACGAGCAGCAAAGGGATAATATAAGTGACTGGAGTGAGAACAGGAGAGTAGGAGTCAGCACTTTTCTTCATATTCAAAGTATAAAGGCTCAAAGTACATTCTGGCAATGGAGCGGATTAAATAACCGGCTTATTGTTTGGGTCGGATTCCGCTGCACAAAAGAAGAAGTCTGCTAAGGGCATTATAAATCTTGAATTCCGACTGGAAATACTATAAATACGGGAAAGGTTGGCTGAATGCGCTCCATCCTGAGCGCAATCGATACTTTGAAAGCGTCAGGATGGACAGAATACTCATTCCGAAAGCGCCTTATGTCCGAACTTCAGCCAGGACGGCAGAACAAGGGAGAACTTACTCCTGTCGCGCATGGACATAACAACACTCTGCAGGACGATGAAAAGATAGAGCAGCAAGCCGCTGATTATCGCCTGATAGTTGGACTGGACACCGGCCGCGCGGATCAGCTCGTTGATGATCAG
>JAFGXR010000082.1 GCA_016936555.1 Spirochaetales bacterium
CCTTAGGTGATTGTTGATTTGTGGTTAAATCATTTTACACTAAGGGGTTAATTATAAAAACAAGAATATTTATACGGATTCAGGTGAAAAATAAACTGTAATTTCTCTATAATTAATTTGCAGAAAGTTGTTCTCCAGGATATGGCAATGAATGTATATACCAGGAGGCTATTATGAGATCTCTGTTTTCCGGGATTTTCTTTATCTCTCTTATCTTGCTTTCTTTTTCCTGTGTTACTACGGATATGCAGGAGAAACAGAGCGAACATACCCTACGGTTTCCCGGTCCGGCACAAGCAAATGAGATTCTGATTTCATGGGAAAAGTCCATTGTTGATAAAAACAAAGATCTCTTTCTCAGTCTTTTTCATCAACCGGTTATTGAATATATAAATTCTTTAGGGGATGAGATCGTTTTTACAAATCGTGAAAATGTTGCTTATTTCAGATTTGAATATTTCGGGGATCTGGGGAACCCGGAAGATTATCAGCTTCCCGGAAAGCCGGATGAATTCAATGGAGGGGAATGGGGGTATTTCTATAAGTTTTCTCATCACGATCCCGATGAAATACTGGAAATGATATCAATATCCAGGGACAATATGGGTGTGTGGGGTATTGACTGGGTAAAATATATCGCATTAACTCCAGGTCCCTATGTAACGAACCAGCTGGCAGCCTGCGCCGACCTGAACGATGACGGATTCCTGACAGAAGAGGATGACTGGCTCTATGGCCGGCTCCAGTGGGAGCTTTTCAAAGGACCCCATCCTGTCGACAGCTTCATGGATGAATATTTCGATAAGAACAGGGATTCGATTATCTCTTCTGACGAACTGGTCTATGCAGCGGACACACTGATTGTCAAAGCTATGGTTTTTTCCCGTCAGGCTTTCGGCTATGAAGTGCCGGAGAAAGATTACAACGGTGATAGTGTCATAGATAAGGATGATATTTATGCCATGAGAAACCTGGTCCTTCGGGGAAATCTTTCAGAACCGGATTTTCACGAGATGGCCAGGGATTTCTGGTGGGTGGCACTTCCTGATTTTCTCCTTTCCTCCACTCCCAGGGAAGTCAATTCCTATCTCGATTACCTCGGAGACGGAGATGGGAACGGTTTGATTTCCCGGGAGGAACAGCAGCTAATGGAATCGACATTTACTATCTATAAAACAGAAAGGAATTATTTCCATGATGCTCTGGATCGGAACAGAGACGGAGAACTCCAATGGAACGAACTTAATCTCGCCATGATGATTTCCGCAAAGAACAGATCCTATATAGACCTGACAGCACCCCCCTATCCGGCGAACACTCCTCTAGATAAGCTCCTCGACCTGTCAGGTGACGCCATGATCGATGCTGATGAAATCAAAACTCTCACAGAGCTGATTGTTTCGGCTGACGGCAACCTTCTTCCAGAAGGGATTCTGCGGAATCTTATTGATTCAGACAGAGACCACAAAATTGCCAGCCATGAAATTCAGAGATTCAAAGCCGATTATTTTTATCCCCGGGCAGTGAATCCCGGCGATACCATCGATTATGAAAGTGATGCCGACAGTAACGGATACATCGATATACAGGAAGTGGGACTGGTTGCAGGATATGCCGGCGGATCACTTGTCTCTACGATAGACAAGCGGATAACGGCCTTAAGCCTCAGAGAAGATAACGGATCAGAGGGAAACAGTAAAAAAAAGCTGCCCCTCGGAAAGAGCATTGTCGTCCTGGATGTGGATACGGAAAATTCCTCAGTGGTTCCTGAAACAGGAAAAATTTTAAGGGTCTTTATTGAAAACGCCTTTATCAACAGAGGGGGAGCCCCTGTTCTGGACCGGGAGAACCTCGGAGCCCTTACAGAAGAGATGAACCTTCAGGCATCGGGACTGGTTGACGAAGCAACAGCCGTCCAACTCGGGAAGCTGATCGGGGCGGAACTCGTGGGAAAAGCCTCTCTCAGTGAACTGAATGGAGTTATCTATCTCAATCTGAAACTGATAGAAGTAGAGACAGCTGAAATACTTTCCTCTACGATTGCGAATATGGAACTGGAAGGAGACTTTTTCAATCTGGCGCATGATGCTGTACGGATGGTCGATTACTGATTAAAAAACCTGATCTTTCTCACCTGAAATGATATACTGATGTACCATGAACCGATTGGATGTTTTTATTGCCAGATGGCTCTCTCGGAGCGGAGACATGACTTTCTGGTCATGGGTGATCACCTTCCTCTACGGAATAGCTATTGTACTATCGCTCATTTACACGAAAAAAATTAAAGGTGAGCAACCTCGCCATCTGCTCTGGGCCAGCATATCGACATTTCTGCTGGCCATGGGCATCAACAAACAACTGGATTTCCAGACATTGTTCATCATGTCGGGAAAATACCTGACGGGAATATCGGGGCTGGCATCCTACAACAGGCTGATTCAGAAAACAGTCGCCCTTATTGTTTTCCTCCTGCTTCTGACCTACATCGTTATTATATTGATCAAAACCCGGAAGATTCTGAACCGGGAGAAAACAGCCCTGACGGGAACGATCATCTTACTCATATTCACATTTATCCGGATCGGTTCGATTTCGAGGATCCGGGTAATTATGATTCTCCAGTATTTCATATACTTTATACACGGACTCGAATTCCTGGGTTTGGTCTTTATTCTCAATGCTCTGACCGGCCATTTTCGCACCGCAAAAAAAGAGCAGCTCTCCGACCGGAAAGCTGCTCCTGAAATCTAAATCCTGCCGAGCTCTTTCAGAACCTTCTCACGGCTGAAAGGCCAGCTTCTCATCCAGACGCCTATAGCGTCATGAATGGCCGCGGCAATAACCGGGGCCGCTCCGTTGGTACTGATTTCCGAAACGGATTTCCCGCCGAAAGGACCGAAGGGATCATCGGTAAAGATCAGCTCGGCCCGGAAGTCTTCCGGAAGGTCTTTGATCATGGGCACATGGTAGGTATCGAAATCGGTCGTGAGACACCGTCCCTTTTCATCGAGAAGCATTTCCTCCCACATGGTATGCCCGATAGATTTGAGAACGCCTCCGTAGATCTGGCTGAGCGCCAGTTCCGGATTGATCGGAGTACCAGCATCCTGAAGAGCGTAGTATTTCCGGAGCTTAACCTCTCCTGTTTTCACATTGACAGCGACCTGACAGAAATGCGCTCCATAAGGGAAAGCGGCATCATCAGTCACAAATCGGGCATGGCCGATCATCTGTCCCGGACCGTCGCCTTCTCCCGTTTCACAGTGATGGGCGATTTCTCGATACGAAACTTTTCCCTTTTTACCGGCTATGAAACCGGGATACTCCGGCTCCAGATCCTCAACAGGTTCTTCAAGCATTTCAGCTGCCACGGCCAGGATATTTTCGAGAAGTTTTTCCGCGGCTTTTTTAGCGGCATTACCGGAAAAGAAAGTTCCGCTGGAAGCATAGGCCCCCGTATCAAATGGGGTATTGTCCGTATCGCCCGAGAGAATAGAGACGAGATCCATATCGACATGAAGAACTTCGCTGGCCATTTTGACGCAGACCGTATCGAGTCCCGTTCCCAGGTCGGCTCCTCCCGAATGGACCATAAAGGTTCCGTCGGCCATAAGCTTGACATCGGCGTTGGACTGGTCGAGACCGGGCAGTCCCGATCCCTGCTGAATAATGGCGACTCCTTTTCCGATTTTCCAGTCGGGGTCTTCGCTTTCTTCCTTTTTGCCCCATTCGATCATCTCAGAGCCCTTTTCCAGAGCCTCTTCGAGACCGCAGCTTTCCACGAGAGCCGGTGTTCCCTCCCTTCCCTCGCCGAGACAGCGGAGAATTTCAAGCATAACGCCTTCGCCGACTCTGTTTTTCTGAATAAGGTCAAGATGATCCATTCCCAGTTCTTCCGCCAGTTCGGCAATGGCCGTCTGAAGGGCATAGGACCCCTTGGGTGCTCCATAGCCCTGATAGGCGCCGGTCGGGGGAATATTGGAATAATATGTTGTCACATCAAATTTGAAGTTGTCACAGAGGAACAGGGGGAGCGATTTGGAACAGGCGTTCATAGGTACTGTAAGGCAGTGGTTTCCGAACGGTCCGTTATTGGCTTTAACGTTCATGTATACAGCCGTCAGCGTTCCGTCTTTTTTCGCACCGAGCTTAACACCGATGGTCATGGGGAAGCGGGTGCTGCAGGCTTCGAATTCCTCTTTCCGCGTGTACTGGCTGAAGACAGGTTTCCCTGTAACCCAGGTGGCATAGGCGGCCACATCTTCGAGAAGAATGTCCTGCTTCGAGCCGTATCCACCTCCGACACGGGCTTTTTTTACCTGCACTTTGTTTTCGCGGATTCCCAGCAGTGTGGACACGATCCGCCTGAGGTGCCAGGGGACCTGAGTCGAAGCATCAATAATAAGACGGTCTCCCTCCATATAGGTATGCACCGTATGCATTTCGGCAGGGGTGCACTGAATCTGCGATGTTTTATATTCCCGTTCGAGAACCACATCGGCATCAGCCAGTCCCTTATCGATGTCACCGATCCCCCCCGTAACGGAAGCCGCAATGTTCTTTCTCGTATTTCCGCCTATGGGGAATTGATAAATAACGGTTCCCTCTGCGGGATCAGTCCCTTTATTGAGTTCATTGATATCATCGGGGGCTCCGACGACATACTCCATCGGTCCGCCCTGAACAAGCGGCGCACCGTCGGCAGCCGCATCTTCGATCGTGAAAACCGGTTTGAGAACATCGTACTCCACTTTGATTTTTGCAATGGCTGCCAGAGCGGTTTCCTCGTCGACCGCAACGACAGCGGCGACGCGGTCTCCCACATGGCGCACTTTCTTGTTGAACATCGATTTATCATAGGGGGACGGCTCGGGAAAACCCTGCCCCGCTGTCGAATAAGGTTTTTCCGGCGTATTTTTATAGGTGAGGACGATTTCCACCCCCTCCATCGCTTCGGCTTCTGACGTATCAATCGATCTGATCCAGGCATGGGCATGGGGAGATCTGAGCATCTTCAGAATCATGGCGTCAGGAGCTTTTTTATCTTCCACATAAGCTTTTTCGCCGCGAACCAGCATAGGTCCGTCCACTTTCCGCCGGGCCGTTCCGACATCGCGGAGATCCTCACGGAACTCCGGAGCGATATCCCCCTGAAAGGTTTCATCTTTCCTTCTGGCAATGGCCAGCTCAACCGCTTTGAAATAAGGCTGATAACCGCTGTCGCGGTGAAGGACTCCCGAAAGGGCATCCTGGATATCCTCTTTGGAAGGATCGGCTTTTCTGTCGAGAAGATCAGTCAGAATCAGGGCGGCGGCCGGAGAATTGTAAGCCGATTGAACCAGGCCCATATCGACCATGGCGGACTGAACGGCGCTGAGAGTTCTTCCCCGGGAGAGAGATTCGACCGTTTTAATATCCTTGCCGTCGAGCTGGGCAGCGATAAGCAGCCCGGCATTAACGGGATAACCGTCCAGAACGATCGTATCGGAACCGGTATTCCCCCATCCGTCATCGCTGTTCCTGACGGACCTGACACCGGCATCATTCAGCAGTTTCCGGGCCGAAAGGCCGGGAGCCACATCGAATGAACGGGTTTTATTATTCAGTTTAAACTGTATTTTCATATCATCACCTTTTTCGACTATATTCGGGTCCCGACGCTTACGCGTCCCCCGAAATATCTTTCATAGCCCTTCCGACGCAGTCCGCCGCGAGGACAGCCCCGATATAATTGAGGTAGGTTCCTCTCTCCCGCTTTTCCGTATAGGGTACCAGTTCGTCCTGAACCGCATCCTGAACGGCGTCGGCACTGGAGAGAGATCCGTCAATCAGGCGGGCTTCCACATTTTTAAGCCGGATCGGTTTATCGGAGACGCCGCCCATAGCAAGCACGGCCTTTGCAACCTTTCCGCCATCTTTCAGAACAGAAACCGCAACAGTAAGATCGGGCCGGCTATTGGCCGTAACCCTCTGGTCCTTCTGAATCAGAACGGCTTTTGATGAGGGCAGAATGACCGCGGTAACAAGATCATCCATTTTCCCGCCGATATATTCATCGAGCGCCATTTTCCCGCCCCGGGCGGTCTCCACGTCCGCCTCCATAGCCAGAAGACCGGCTACAACGGTTGAACTGCTGTCACAGTATCCGATCCGGCCGCCCAAAGTGGAGGCGTTGCGCAGATTCCTGTTTGATTCGCCGCCAGCGCTGTCTTTAAGAAACTGCGGAACATCTTCCGAATCCATCAGTTTCTGCAGCGTCACCATGGCGCCGATTTTCAGAACGCCGCCTTCCAGAGCGATAAAATCCAGACCGAGCTGCTCAAGAGAGATATAGGCTTCGGCATGGAAGTTCTCCCCGCTTTTGTTCAATCTGGTGCCACCGCCCAGAAAAAAGGCGCCGGGGGTTTTATCTTTCAACTCCAGAGCTTCCGCGATACTGGACGGTTTAAAAAAATCTTTTATCATATTATCTCCTGTCACCCCTTCATATCCTGCTCAAGGAAATCCTTCAGAAGATTGAGGCATACCTGTTTTCTGTAGACCGCGGTGGAACGCTGATCGTCTATGGGAACAATGATAGCGGAATAGTCACTGAGGATGGAAGGGATTTTCTCTTTCATTTCTTCCATGGTCAGCCCTTTGATATTCTGCTCCAGAGTCCTGTCCCGGACGATGACCGGACCGACGGCTCCGAAGGCGATCGAGATATCGTCGATTCTGCCGCCTTTGACCTTCGCGGCGGCGGTGATGGAGCATTTGGTCAGGGCATTGGCAGCCCGCGTCCCCACTTTTCTGTATTTCTTTATATTCCACTCTTTAAGAGGAACGATGATTTCCTTAAGGATCTCTTCCTTTTTCCGGTCCGTCCGGCCGGGACCTTTGAAAAAGTCCTCGGCTTTAACAACACGCTCCCCCTTCCGGGACTGGAGGCGGAACTTCGCATCCAGCGCATAGAGAGGAGGTATCGAATCTCCCGCGGGAGAGGCGTTGCAGATATTGCCGCCCATGGTTCCCCTGTTGCGGAGAGCCGGAGCGGCGATCAGGGCGACCGCTTCCCGGAGAAGTCCGGGCGTGTCGGGATGGCTTTCAATAGCCGACAGCGTGGCCGCCGCTCCGATCACCAGATCGTGCCCCTCTTTCCTTATCTGCTGCAGCTCCTTCAGATGTCCCAGAAAAACCACATCCTTTTTGAACCCGGGCAGTACCGGAGCGGCATTCTGAACCATCAGGTCCGTTCCGCCGGCAAAGGGGATCAGATCTTTCTCATCCATCAGCTTCAGGAGCTCATCAAGTGATTCGGGCCTGTAGCTTTCACTCATTTCCGGCCCCCTTTCGCCGCCGCTTCGACAGCGCTGATTATCATATCGTAACCGGTACAGCGGCAGAGATTTCCCGACAGGGCCGTCCGGATCTCATCGCTGGTGGGGTTTTCGTATTTTCTCAGGATCCACTCGGCCCCGACCATCATGCCGGGGGTGCAGAAACCGCACTGGACGGCGCCTTCTTCGGCAAAAGCATCGATGATCCGTTTGCCGTTTTCGCTTTCGCGGATTCCCTCGACGGTCTCGACAGCCGCCCCTTCAACAGTCCCCACGGGGATCAGGCAGCTGTTGACGATCTCTCCGTCGAGAAGAACCGAACAGGCGCCGCACTCCCCTTCCCCGCAGCCTTCTTTGACCGAAGTGAGGGAACAGTCTTCCCGGAGAACATCGAGAAGCCTCTTGAGAGGATCTATCTCCATGGAAATTTTCTCTCCGTTGAGGACAAAGTCAATTTTCTTTTTCATCTTCCGGCCTCCATGATTCTCTCCGGCGTCAGGGGAATGGTATCGAAGCGCTTTCCCGAAGCCATTTCCACAGCGCTGACGAAAGCCGGAGCTCCGCCGTTGTGAACGATCTCTCCTGCCCCTTTGGCGCCGAAAGCTCCTTCCGGATAGGGATTGAGGATAAAATCATTTTCGATAGCCGGCACATCGAGGGTCGTCGGAATGACATAGTCCGCCATGGTCCGCTGCTGGATCCGGCCTTCTTTGAACTCCATCTTTTCAAGATAAGCCCAGCCGAGACTCTGAACAAGACCGCCTTCGATCTGTCCCTCGACAATCATCCGGTCTATGGGAACGCCTACATCATAAACATTCCACAGACCGACGATGGAGACTTCAAATGTGACGGGATCGTATTCCACTTCCACCACATTGACTCCCCAGCTGTAGGAGGGATAGGCATCGCCCTGAAAGGTATCCTGATTCCAGGGGATAACAAAATCCGGCTCTTCGTACTCCTGCCAGACCGTAATCTCTTCACCGTCGACCCACTGTTTTTTCAGCTTGGCCGAAGCTTTGCCGACGAGAGTTCCGACGATGACGATGGAACGGGAAGCGACTGTCGGCCCCGAGTCGGGAACGATATCCGTATCGGGCTGAATGAACTCGATTTTCTCTATGGGGATTTCCAGAGTCTGCGCGGCGATCTTCGAGAACGTTGTCATCAGCCCCTGTCCCATTTCCACGTTGGAGACATAGATCTCAACCACATCGTCGGCCCTTTTGCGGACCTTCACGTGGGCGTTGATAATGGCTTTTTCCCCGTTTCCGGTGAACGCCCCGCCGTGATTGAAAAAGGAGAGACCGATTCCCCGGTTTCCGCCTTTTCCGTATTCTTTCGCCTTTCTGTCGTAATCGGACATCTCTTTCGCCCGCGCCAGGATTTCCGGGAGTTTCACCTCTTCATGGATTTTTCCGTTGGTGATGGTCACGCTCCCCTTCTTCATGAAGTAGCGCTCTTTATAGGCGACGGGATCGACGCCGGCCATTTCGGCCAGATGATCCATATGGGTTTCCAGCGCAAAGATGGCCTGGGGGGCTCCGAATCCCCGGAACGCGTCGAAGGGGATATGGTTGGTGGCCAGAGCCCGGCCTCTCAGCTTCGTGCTGGGGATATCATAGACACCGGTCGCATGAAAAATCGTCCTCTGGAGAACGATGCAGGAACAGCTCTCGAATGCGCCCCCGTCCAGAATGGAATCGAAATCCATAGCGGTGATATTTCCCTCTTTATCCAGGGCTGTCTTTATGGTTATCCGGGAAGGGTGGCGTTTGACCGAATTGACGATATCCTCGCCCCTTTCGTAGAAGATTCCGATTGATTTTTTCAGTTTATCGACAGCCACAGCCAGAGCCGTGCTGATGATATCGGGATAGTGCTCTTTTCCTCCGAAAGCCCCGCCGGTGGGAGCCTGGGTTACCCGCACGCCGTCATCTTTGACCCCGAGAACCGGCGTTACGGCATGGCGCACATAGAAAGGACACTGAAGGGAACCGTGGAGATGGACTTTGCCGTCCTCCCAGACCCCGACGAACCCCTGGGTTTCCATGTAGACATGTTCCTGAGGTCCGGTTTCATAGGTATGTTCGTATATATGATCCGCTTCTTCGAAAGCCCGGTCGGGATCTCCTTTGAGCAGATGATAGTCGGCATAACAGTTGTCGTCGTTGTGGAGCGCCCCGCCTTTCAGGGCCATGGAATCTTCCAGACTTAAAACAGCCGGCAGATCTTCGTACCGCACTTCAAACTGATTGACCAGTTCCTCGAGAACTTTCCGGTCCGGACCGACCACCAGAGCAATGGACTGGCCGATAAAGCGGACCTCATCATCGGCGAAAACGGGCCAGTCGGCCCCCAGCATATGGATGGCATTCTCACCGGGAATGTCATCTTTATCAATAATGTAGTAGCCGTCAGGGAGGGCTGGTTTTCTGACGCTGACAAGCCTGGCGCGCGGCCTTTCGGAGCGGAGAAATTTTCCGTAAAGAAGGTCTCCGAAATCCCTGTCAGCAATATATTTCGTATATCCAGCGGTTTTTTCAACCGCATCCAGTCTTCTGACGGGAGTGCTGATATTATTCATTATCTCCTCCCATGAAGCCGCCCGCTGCCGAACAAGAGGCAAAACCGAAGCCGGCTTCCTATAATGTAATCACAAAAAGGAAAGGGGAAAAAGTTTTTTTACTTCTCCCCCTTCCATTATATCTCCTATTTCTCCAGCATCAGGGGCAGCATGGCATAAAAAGCGCTGCAGATCTCAAGGTCTTTTACCCGGGTGATCTCGTTCGGCGCGTGAGCCTGATTCTCATCTCCGGGCCCGAACCCGATAGACGGGATCTTATGTCTGCCGCATGTTGCTACGGCATTCGTGGAAAATGTCCACTTATCGGTTTTGACATCACCGCCGAAGAGCTCTTTATAGGCTTTCTGGCCGGCAACAACCAGTTCGTGATCCGCTTCGATCTTCCATGTCGGGAAGTAAAGCTCCTGGCCGTAATCAAAATCCCGGTATCCTCTTCTCGTATAATTCGGCATATAAACCTTTTCAGGCTCTTCGCCGATTGCCTCTTTGATATACTGTTTGACCTGACTGATAGCCAGATCGGCATCTTCGCCCCAGGTAAGCCTTCTGTCGAGGTACAGCCTGGCCTGATCGGGAACTGCACACTGGCTGGGTCCCTTTACTTCAATCTGGGAAACAACGATCGTTCCCTTTCCGAGGAAATTATCATCATCGGGCTGAAGGTCGGCATTGAGTTTTTCCATAGCCAGCGCGGCTTTGGCTGCTTTGTATGCAGCGCTGACGCCTCTTTCCGGAGCGGATCCGTGGCTGGATACACCTTTAATGATGACTTCCATCTCCATTCTTCCCCGGTGTCCTCTGTAAAGCTGACAGGATGTGGGCTCGGTCGAAACGAAAAGATCGGGAACGACTTTCTCTTCTTCGATCAGATACTTCCAGCACATGCCGTCGCAGTCCTCTTCCATAACGGTGAAAGTGAACAGGCAGGTGTACTCGCCGTCATAACCGAGCTCCTTGAGGATCCGTCCGGCTGTAATCATGGAAGCCGCGCCGCCTTCCTGGTCGGAAGCCCCGCGTCCGTGAACCAGACCGTCTTTTATGATACCGGAGAAAGGATCAGTCTTCCACTGAGAGGGATCTCCCACTTCAACCGTATCGATATGAGCATCGAAGGCGATCATCTTGGGACCGTTTCCGACCCGGCCGATAACGCTGCCAAGGCCGTCGAGGCGGACTTCATCGAATCCCGCTTCCCTGCACATTTCCATAATCGCTTCGCAGACCTCTTTTTCCTGCGCACTGTAGGAAGGAATCTTAATCATTTTGGAAAGGTTTTCCGCCGTGTAATCTCTGTATTTTTCCGCCAGTTCCAGAATCTGTTTTTTATCCATTTTCACTCATTCTCCTATTTGTGTATCTGTGTATCCCGGGGCATGCCCCGGATATGGGGACAGTCGCGACTGTCCCGATTGTGTACTAATCCAGGTTATCCATCCGCTTCCATAAACGGCCAGCCTGCTCTCTCGCCTCGGCATAAATATCGCTCACATCGAAGGTGAACGCACCATCCTCCAGTACGACATTCCCGTCGATCAGAACGGTTCGCACCGTATCGGACCCCATGCCGAACGCGATATGACCGGCGATATTATCCCCCACCAGAGGCGTCGGGCTGTTGTAATCCGCCACGACGATATCGGCCTTGTATCCCGCTTCAAGCTTTCCGAACTTCTGCCCGAAATTCCGTTCCAGAATATCGTTTCCGTTATAGAGGAACTTCAGGTAGCTGTCGGGCCACATGGGACCGCCCGCATCCTTGTGCTTGAAGAAGGCGAACTTGAACTCGTCAAACATATTGTTCCCGATGCCGTCAGTCCCCAGCGCCACGTTCTTGTAATCGGCCAACCGGTGATTGTAACCGATGCCGTTGTTCATATTGGAACGGGCATTGTGAACCAGATAGGCGTCTCTCTCATTGATGATGCGGATATCCTCGTCGGAGAGATACACGCCGTGTACCATAATGGACTTGCTGTTGACCAGACCGAACTCGTCGAGACGGGCGATCAGATCCTTACCGTACTCCGCATGGGAATAGGAAACATCATAGGTCCCTTCGGCCACATGAATATGGGATCCCCGGCCTGTTTTCTCAACGGCATCTCCCATCAGTTTCAGAGCTTCGTCGCTCAGCGTAAATGGCGCGTGTCCGCCGATATGGGTCTCAAACAGTCCTTTTCCCGAACCTTTTTCGCTGTCGATAAGGGCGGCGAACTCGAGGCTCTCCTCCACCCCTTCGATCATGCCGTCGCGGCCGTTCCGGTCTGTTATTTCGTAGCAGCTCATCCCCCTCAGCCCGACTTTTTCAAAACCGTCCTTCAGGGTTTTCAGCGAACCCCTGATAAAGTTCGGTGAAGCATGATGATCGATAACCGAAGTGGTTCCCGCTTTGATCGCGTCGAGGGCGCAGACCAGCCCGCTGGAATAGAGACTGTCGCGGTCCAGAGCCCTGTCGAGACGCCACCAGAGGTTCCTCAGAATAGAGACGAAATCGGGGGAAGGTTTGATATTGGCGATAATGCCCCTCGCCAGCCCCGAATAGTAGTGGTTGTGGGAACAGACGATTCCCGGATACACCAGCTTCCCCGATCCGTCGATCACTTTGTCAGCTTTATATTTTGAGGATAAACCGCTCCCCACCTCTTTGATATTCGAATCTTCGATGACCACATCCATGCCTTCCCGGACGCGGGACGGTTCGAACTCGACAGCTGTCGCATTCTTTATCAGTATGATCATTTCTGTACCTCCCCGAGAACCCAGGGCTGTCTTTCGGCAATCAGCTCGGTCATACGGACCGAAGCTCTGAGCCTATCAGGCGCTCCGATGACCTTTCCATTCTCCATCTTCAGGGTTTCCACTTTACCTTCGGCTCTCAGATAGAGATCGGTGCCGTCGAGAAAGAATCCCGGATTAGTACTGTTGTCGAAGTCCTCTTTGAAACTGAAAACGGTGAACTTGTCCTTGTAAGGCCGGCCCTCTTCGTAGGGACAGAACCGGGCGCAGTTACCGCATTCGTTACAGTAGGCATCGATATGATAGATCTGATAGGGATCGAAAAATCCGTCTTCAGGAGTAACTGGAATGGTGGCATTGGCTCTGTTCGGGCAGACTTCCACACAGCGGTTGCAGAGGAAGTTGCACTCGATACAGCGCTTGATTTTCGTATCCACCTGGATCACGGACTTTTTCATCTCGATCTGCTTCAGCTGCTGATCCGGATCCACCCAGGGGAAGGTTTCGACTCTGTCGAATTCCGGTTCCTCTCTCAGTGTGATGGCATCGGCAGCCACACGCCCTTCGTGAATACACTGAACGATTGTCGAAGGACCGGTCCGTCCGTCGCCTATCAGGAAGACATTCTCAACGGAGGTTTCCAGGTTTTCATCAGTCGTGACCCAGCCGCTTTCAGCGGGCAGACCGCTTTCGATCAGGATTTTCGAATCGGCCGATTCGCCGATGGAGGGAATGATCAGATCCGCTTCGAGAGTGATAGTCCGTGTTGTGGGAACAGGCCGTCTCCGTCCGCTTTCATCGGGTTCGCCCAGTTCCATAACGCGGCAGACAACCGTGCCGTCGGCTTTGAATGTCTCGGGGTCAGTGAGGAACTGGAAATCGATTCCGTCTTCCAGGGCTTCATCGTACTCGACCCGGGCAGCAGGCATCTCTTTTTCAGACCGTCTGTAAACAACTGTCACCGATTCGACACCGGGCATCTTATGGGCGGCCCTTGCCGCATCCATAGCCGTATTTCCCGCTCCGACAACCAGGACTTTTCTGGCTGAGGGGAGTCTGGACGGATCGGTGTTGTAGTATTTCAGGAACTCGAGAGAGGGAAGGACCTTGCTTTCCGCTCCTTCGATATTATAGGCCTTGACTTTTTCCGCTCCCGTGGCGATTACGACGTATTTATATCCCTCTGCCTTCAGATCACTGATTTTAAATCCGACAGGTACCCCGTATTTGAACTTGACGCCGTGAGCCTTGATAAAATCGATATCGTGGGATATCGCCTCGGAGGAAATCCTGAATTTGGGAATGACGTGCTCGATAACCCCACCGGCGCTTTCGTGCTTCTCGTGGATTGTGACATCAAACCCCTCGCGGGCCAGGAAGTACGCGGCGGAAAGCCCGGCCGGCCCCCCTCCGATAACCACGACTTTGCCGTCTCTGTGGACTTCCGGTTTTTCCCAGCGCTCCTTATATTCTTTAAATCCATTGAGAACGGCCTGTTTTTTCGCCTCGCGGATTTCAATAGCCCCTTCGTAATCGAGGCGCGTACAGTTGTACTGGCACTGATGGTCGCAGATGTGTCCCGTAATGGAGGGAAGGGCGTTCTTCTCGTAGATAACGTCAAGGGCATCGGCATAGCGGCCTTCGGCGACAAGGCGGATGTACTCGGGTATATCCTGATGGATGGCGCAGGCTACTTTACAGGGCGCGATATAGCAGTCGTTGAGAGGAAGAGGCTCTTTCACCTCGACACGGTCATCGCCGCGGCTCTTCTTCAGAGTGTATTTCGCCGTCAGCGCCTCTTCGGCCAGAGCTTTCAGCCTGGGAACATCAATCTTGTCAGGATAGGTGCAGTCCTCGGAAATCTCGGCGCACTGGACCATTCTGGTATAGCCGCCGGGTTTCAGCATTTCCGTGGCGATCGTCACGGGGCGGATACCTGTCTCCAGAATCTGTCTGATATTTTTGGCCCCTGCCCCGCCGGAAAAGGAAATGGGGAGATCGCCGTCGAACTCCCGGGACAGTTTGGCTGCCAGGTTAATGGAAAGAGGAAAAAGGGCACGGCCCGACATATACATTTCATCACCGGGAAGCCGACCCAGATTGTTCACGGAACCGAGGGTATTGGTGAGTTTTACTCCGAATCTCCGTCCCGTTTCATCGGCCGCAGCGCGGAGCCGTTTGAGCATGGCGATGGCATCGGGGTACTGCAGGTCGTGATCGAAAGACTCCTGCTTGAGCCCCACATAGGAGAATCCCGCATCGTCGAGGATTTTCCGGACAACAGGGAAGGAGAGCAGGGTCGGGTTCAGCTTGACAAAAGTCTGAATCCCCTTCTCTCGAATCATATACATACAGATCGCTTCGATTTCATCGGGCGGGCAGCCGTGCATGGTCGACAGCGTTGCGGATTTACAGATGTCGGCGGGAATGGACGAAGCCAGCCCTTTCAGAGAATCCAGTTTCCCTTCCAGTCCGGTTCCCTTGAGAAAAGAACCATCAGCAACAAGTTTTTCAAGCGAAGCGATGTGAGCCTTGAACTCGGCTCTTCCGGAAGAATCCATCATGGAATTGATATAGGTCTGCATCCGGTCGGTTTTAATTCCCTTCAGGTCATAGCCGACGCTCATATTGAATATAAAGGAACGCTCTCCCGAAGCGGAGAAGCCGAAGAGCTTTTCAATCAGATGGAGAATGATCCAGGCCTTGGCGTATTCGTCATAGGCTTTTTCCAGAGTAAACTCGGTGGACCACTCGGTGTTGAACCCCTCATCGTCCGCATCGATACAGGGTTTCTCGATTTCCAGGGTGTCCATAATCTGAACGGTCTTCAGCTCGATGAAGCGGCTCCCTGTCAGATAGGAAACGATAATATTCTGGGTCAGCTGGGAATGAGGTCCCGCCGCCGGTCCCAGGGGAACTTCGCAGGTCTCCCCGAAAACGTCGTATGTCCTGTCGTTTTTCTTCCTGAAGAAGAAGGATTCGCTTATACCGAAAATCGACTTCTGAGTTCTGTACTCATCGAAGATTCTGTTTATCAGCTCTTCGAACGGCACCGGTCTCATAATATCACCCATTGAAAACTCCTTTGATATACGGCCGCGCGGCCTTAAAACTACCGTTCAGCCTTACTTCATATTTTCAGACAATACTCTATCTACCACTATAGTAGACAGCTCTTTAATTATCATAAACTTTTTGCACAGTGTTTTTGGCGTGGATTATTTCTGTCTCCCGGAATTGTGGATTCAGCCCGAAATTGTCTCTTCACCGAAGCTCAGTTTCATGCCGGCAGCCTTACCGGGTTCCCTAAATTGTATGTTTGTCATACAATAGCGCTGCAATTGTCATTATCCGACCCATTTTCAATTTTGTCCACATATTTTTTCAGGCAGAAAAGTTCGGAATGATTATAATTATTTCATACGTTAAGGAGTATCCTGATGGATTTTATAACACTATTCGGTACGGTGGCTTCGGTCATTATCGCCATCTCACTGACCATGAAGAATCTGAAAACTCTCAGAATCGTCAATTTTATCGGAGCGGTCATGTTTTCGGTTTACGGAGGCTTTATCGGGGCTCTTCCGGTCATTATCGTCAATGCCATTATCGCGCTGATCGATATCTACTTCTACATCCCCCTGGTCAGAAACAAGGAGAAGTTCGACTTCATCCTCAACAGCAGCGAAACGAAATATTACAGCGAGCTCTTTCTGAAGCATTACAAAAAAGACATAATCCGGTTTTTTCCGGATTTTTCAGAAGATCTGCTCAAAGAATTAAGCAGCGCCTACATTCTCAGGGATATGGTTCCGGCTCTGCTTCTCCTTTTCAGAAACACCGAAGGAGAAGATATCGAAATCCTGATGGACTACGCGACGCCCCAGTTCCGCGACTTCAAAAGCTCGAGCTACTTCTTCGACTACGCCGTTCACCACCTGGACATCGACACATCAGAGAAGAAATACTTCAAGGTCCGCTCCGCAGTGGAAGCCCATGACAAATACCTTGTGAAAATGGGCTTCGAACGCATCGAAGATACGGAATACTTCAGAAAAGCGATTTAATAGTCCTTCGGGACATCCTCAAAATCCGCCCACTCGTACCAGGTGCGGATTTTGAGCTTTTCCGCCCAGTGATCGATGATCAGCCGGTCCTGCTCCACCGTACCGCCGGTATTGGCCTTCGTAAATTCATAAAGCGCCTCGGCGCGCTTTTTCTTGTAGACATGTTCGGTGCGGGCCGTAAAGTCCGTGCCGATCTCATCGTCAAGGATTCTCAGATAGACATAATTCATTATAGCCGACGCATCAAAGACAACCGACGGGGAGAGGTCCCTCACCTGGGGATTCAGGGTCATGGTATAATCGACGAATTGTTTTTCCAGAACGTTCTTCTGCAGTTCTCTCAGATCTGGACAGGTTTCGTACAGCATTTTCTCCACGACGAGATCGGCGGGCTGACTGATCAGCTGATTGATCAGCCCCAGAACCCAGGAGGAAACAAGCTCGTTATTATTGAGAACCTCGCGGAGCTCAGGCTTGACATTGGCTTCCGCTTCGATCTGCATTCTCGCGTTGTTGTAATTGTCCTGATAGGAAACGCCCATCAGCCTGTTCTCTCCGGGTACTTCGAAGGTCCGGATGATCTGAAGGCATTTGCAGCCGATCAGATGATTGACCTCATCGGGACTGTCGCTGTTGTAGAAAATTCTATGAGCATCGTTGTGTTTTCGGGCGATTTTGACTTCCGCCATGGTCGCCATGCCCTGAACGGGCACCAGCAGAGCTTCCTTGCCGGTTTTTACTTTAACGGAATCGAGGATTCCCTGAACGGATTTGAATAATTTCATTGAACTGATTATGCAGGGAATCGGCTTTCTCAGACAAGATGAGACAGTTCAAGTATTACCATTTTCTGCAGAAGCTCTATTTGACAGTCAGAGTCACATTCTAATAAATATAATAATCGTTATATTGATTATCATAACATCAAGTCTTATATTTGAAGCAAGAGGGACAAAATGAAAGTCATATCAGTTATGAAGGTAAGAAAAAGCCTGGGAGAAATCCTCGATGAGGTCAACCTCAAATCCGAAACGTTCATTCTCGAAAGAGCGGGCAAACCAATCGCTATGCTATCTCCTCTTCACTCCCTTAAGGAAAGCGATTCCCATAAGCTGAGTCTGAAAGCCCTCAGAGACCTCAAAGGTCTGAATCCTCACACAGAGAGAAGCGGGAATCCATCAGAATGGCTGGAGCGAGAAAGAGAGGATTGGAGCTAGATGAAAATATTCCTCGATACTTCTCCGCTGATTTACCTCATAGAAGGAACTACCCGATACGCTGATAGAACTGAAATACAGCTAAGGAAGTGGATTTCATCGGACACGACACTTACCACATCGACTTTAACTCTAATGGAATTGCTCATTGCTCCCCAAAGGCAGGGAGATTCTCATATGGTGAATAAGTACAGGGCTTTAATCCTCGGACTCGTCTCTGAACCGCTGATTGAACTGAATCAGGAAATTGCTGAAAAAGCCGCTGAAATCAGAGCGGATTACGGTTTTAAAACCCCGGATTCGATCCAGCTCGCAACAGCCGCTTATTCCGGAGCTGATGTTTTCTATACAAATGATCTCAAACTCAGCAGATTCAATGAGTTGACAATCCTTACAATCGACTGACTGTTCTGATTTTTATGAGCATATCCCGGCATATTGAACACCCCTCTGTAAATCAATATAGTGGAATCGACAGCTATGAAAGATAAAAACTGGTACCGCCTGGACAATGCGGGAAAGGTCTATCCGGCCATCATCACACATTACAGAACCTCTCTGTTCCGCATCAGCGCGACCTTGATGAAACCGGTTCACGCGGGGAAGCTCCAATCAGCTCTGGATACAATCATGAAACGCTTCCCTTATTTCAACGTGCAGATACAGCGGGGCCTCTTCTGGTATTTTTTCGAGACCAATGAACACACACCCCTGGTGGAACGTGATTCCCTCTACCCCTGCATGGCGGCCAATGTCAAACGGGAGAGAATGTACCTTTTCAGAGTCAGAGCCTTCGACAGGAGGATAGCTGTAGAATTTTCCCACATTCTCACCGACGGAACCGGGGCGCTCATTTTCCTGAAGACCCTGTTGCTCCAGTATTTCAGGGAACTGGGATTCGATGCGGTCCCGGGAGAAGACAATCTCCTCTTCGAACCCGATGCCAAACCGGATCCCGGCGAATATGAGGATTCCTTTAAAAAAGTCTATAACAAAAAGATTCCCTTCAACAGAAAACAGCAGAGAGCCTTTCACCTGCCGGAAAAACTGGAGAAACCGGGGCACTACCATATCATAACCGCCATCATCCCGGCTCAGACACTGCTGGAGAAAAGCAGGGAGTACAAAGTATCGCTGACGGAATTCCTGACGGCCCTCCTCATCGAATCATACCGTCAGTACTGTGCCGACCATCTCAAACCGCGGCGCTGGAAACCTATCGTTATAAACGTCCCGGTCAATCTCAGGACAATATTCGAAAGCCGGACCATGAAAAATTTCTTCCTGTCCATGGAACCGGCCATTGATCCCCGGCTGGGGGAATACACCCTTGAAGAGATCGTCAGCAAAGTCCACCATTACATGAGACACGAAGTGGACAGCAAAGTCCTCAATCAGCAGATTACCCGGAACGTCAAAGGGGAAATGAATACTTTTGTGAGACTGATGCCCCTGGTCCTTAAAAACATGGTCCTCCCGGTCATCTACAACATTCTGGGAGAAAACAATTACTCCGGAAGCCTTTCCAATCTGGGCAGAATAACCATGCCGGAAGAAATTGCAGGCCTGATTGAGCGTTTTGAATTCATCCCCGCCCCTTCGACGGGGTTGAAAACAAAAGCGGGCTTCCTGTCGTGGAATGATGAGATCTGTATCTCTTTCGGAAGACTGACAAAAGACAGCCCCATTGAAAGAATCTTTTTCCGCAAGATGAGAAAGATGGGAATTCCTGTTAAAATAGAAAGCAATTAAGGAGACAGAATGCCATACTGTTCAAGATGCGGTGTCGAAGTCGATGATGATGTAAAAAAATGCCCTCTCTGTTCCACCCCGATACAGGTTCTGGAACCGGAAAATATCAGAATTGGAAAGTACCCGGACAAACCGGCCCCTCATCCGGCCCCTCCGAAAAGGAATAGAAAAGAACAGCGCAGAATGGCTGCCATCATCATCACATTCGGATTACTGATTCCCGCGTCCATAGCCATCGCGGCCGACGTAGTTATCAATGAGCATATAACCTGGGGGACATATACGATCAGCGCGCTCATTTACATCTGGGCGATTATTCTTCTCCCGCTCCTCTATTACAAGACACCTGTTCTGACCCTGATGGCCTACTATCTGTCGACGCTGCTATTTCTCTACTCCATAGAAGTGTTCAGCGGAGGAGAATCCTGGTTCAGGGAACTGGCGCTTCCCATCATAACCTTTACAGCCCTGCTGATTGCCCTGAACATATACGTCATCAGCCGCAGCCCGATCAAGGGGATCAATATTTTCGCTTACGCCGTTTTTTCCCTGGGGCTGGAATGTGTCGGAATAGAAATGGCCGTTTCCCTGTTTCTGAGTGAAACACTGATGATCTGGTGGTCCATAATGGTCCTGTCGGCGACAATACCGACAGGCGGCCTACTGCTTTATCTGCACCATAAAACGAAAAAGACCAGGAAAGCCGAGAAGTTTTTTCACATCTGATAACTAAATTATTCTTCTGAGTCCGATGTGCCGACCTCTCCGTCGGGAAGGGCCAGCTTATCGGCATCGGCGGCGAGAGCCATCTGATCGGCATTGAGAATCTTATCAATGTCCAGAACTATAATGAAATTGTCCTCTTTCTTGGCCATTCCCACGATAAAGGACTCTTTGATACGGATTCCCACTTTCGGGGCTTCCTGTATATTCTCGGGAAGAATCTCGATAACTTCCTTGACCGCATCGACCAGGCCGCCCATTGTGAGGATTTCGCCCTGCGATTCGATAAACATCACCACGATGGATGTATTGAGCGTGATATCTCCGACATCGAGATTGAGGACCATCCTCAAATCCACAACCGGCAGAGCCCGCCCCCGGAGATTGATAACCCCCTTTATCGTATCATCCGTACCGGGCAGAGGCGTAATTTTGGTATACTCGAGTACGCTTTCGATCTTCGATACCTCAATGGCATACTCCTCTCCGCTCAGAATAAAGGTCAGATATTCGTTAGTCTCTCCGATTGAACTCATTTGGGACTCCTTATGTCTCTTCGGATGCGGATGCCGTCTCCGACAGTTTCTTCAACTTGCGGATTTCTGCACGCGCCCTTTTGATCTCATTATTGAATTCTGAAATATCACTGTTGCATTTTTCAATAGTCATTTCCAGATCTTTGATATTTTTCTTCATTTCCGAGACTTCTTCTTCCAGTTTTACAATCTCCAGCTCCGCATTGAGCTTTTCGACTTCCTGCTCGAGAGTTCCGATCTTACCGTAGATCTCAGCGGCCGAGGCGAATAACTGCTCGACGTCCTTATCTTTGATTTCGATCTTCTCTTTGTAAAGATAGGCCCCGAGATCGTAGACACCGGCCATTTTATCTGAAAGTGCCAGATCCCTCATGGACTGCATTTTCTCTTCCGTCTTTTTCTGGCGGCTGCTGTTGTATTCTGATTTCAGATGTTTCTCAAGTTTGCTGTTTTCCTCTTTCAGATCGGAAATTTCCCTGTCCAGATCCACCATCTTTTTCCTGTTTTCCCGGAAAGAGGCAACCGGAACATCTTCCATGGCATCGAGGAAAGCCGGATCCTTGCGGTAGATTTTCTCTCCGAGCTTGCCGAAGAGCTGCTCCATGGAGGATTCGAGTCTCTTTTTTTTAGAGCGGAGAATGGCGATGCGGCCTTTATCCTTCAGGGTGTCGAGGAACTTCTTTTTTCCACCGGTACTCTCGAGGCGGAATATTTCGGTATCCAGTTCTCTCGTACTATCTTCCGCCTCGACGATCGAATCGAATGATTTACCGAAATCATGGTCTCCTCCGCTCTTCAGTTTTGCAAAGGCGGCACGCCCCAGAGGCACGAACAGTTTTTTATTCTCTTTTTCCAGAAGCGCATATTCTTCGCCGATCTCCTTCTCCCTTTCGGCAATCTCGGAAATTCGGTTGTATGACGTTCTCAGGTCGTCCATCTGGTTATCAATACTCTTTAGCCGCTCCTCCCGTTCTCCGAGATTTTGAAGAAGTTCAGCAATGGCTTCATTATCACCAGTATACAGCGTTTCTCCCACGACGCGTTCTCCCGCTTCACGGAAAATTTCCTTCAATTCCGACTGGTTTTCTTTTATACGGGATTGTAATTCTTCAATGCGGGTTTCATTCTGATCCATATATCCCTCCGGATGTTCAGTACACCTTTAATTTAATACATTTGAAAGCCTTTATCCAACATTTAAAATGGAGTACAATTCCATCTCATGAAAAGTCTGATAATTTGGGGTGAAGAGGGAGATGAAAACTCCCATATCAATGAGATTATTGCCGGACGGAAAAAGGCCTTCTGCACACCCGAAGCCTGGTTCGGAACAGTGGATGGAGAACCTGAAACAGAACAGGGGGATCAGATGATTCTCAAGGATCCGTCGGGGAAAGAACGGGTTCTGGCGGAAATCACCGAGGTGCGACACCTCACCTTCGGCCAGGCCGATGAGAAACTTGCCGCTGATGTTCTGGATTGCGATCTCCAGGACTTCCGCGACGCCCACCGGTTCTACTGGGGCGATGAGATAGAAGTGACCGATGATCTTCCCATCGTCGCAGAATATTTCCGTATCGTCAAAGTTCTCTAGTTCTCCAGAATGGTGATCTCAACACGGCGGTTCAGCTTCTGGCCTTCTTCCGTGAGATTGCTTCCCAGAGGCCTGGTCGAGCCGTATCCTCTCGTCACGATTTCCGACTCGCCGCGGATGTGCATTTCCTGAAAATAGGAAGCAACTGAAGCGGCTCTCTCCTCCGAAAGAATCTGGCAGCTCTCTTCGGTACCGAATCTCGCCGTATGGCCTTCGATCAGAATATCGCGGTCCCGGTACCGCATGAGGATTTCCGAAATCCTTTCCAGCTTGCCTATCTCGCTTTTTTCCAGCACCGGAGAATCGGGAAGGAAACGGATATCTTCCAGGGTTATGCGGACACCTCCCTCATCGGGGGTGACGGCAATATCATCGATTCCCTTCTCCTCCAGTTCCCGGCTGATCTCTTCAGCCATTTTTTCCCGATCCATTTCCCGGGCTTCCACAACTTTCCCCCGGGATACTCCGGAAAAGGTATAGGTGTTGCCCGTTGACAGATAATACTTATACTCGAAGCGGTCTTCGACTTCAGCGGGCCGTCCCGCCTCGCGGTCCCAGAAATACTCCTGATAGAAGGAACCGACTATTTTTTCCGGATACTCATCTCCCCAGTCGGGATGCTCATATACAGTCATAACAGGGTCCTGTTCATAAAAGATATGATAATTGATCGTGATTTTATCCAGTATTTTTTCTCCTCTCCTCTCAGTGCCGCTGTAGGTGTAAAAAACCCTGAAGGGTATGCGCAGCCTGTAATCTATGCCGAAAAAAGGGAGGAGATCATGAACTTCCTCAGCCGGGAAATTCCAGGATTCGCCCACAGATATGTCGAAATCGGGAAAGCGGGGGACATCTCTGACCGAAGGAAGAGCCGCATCGTCGGGGAGTCCCGAATAGACCCCTGCCGCATCTCTGGTGAAACGGACCAGATCCTCGGAACTCCACTGATATCCGCTCCCGTCATGAAGGTGTTCCGAGATCTGATACAGGGCTTCAAGATCCCCGCTGTCTCCGGATACACCTTTTATCGTCGCCGCGATGCGGTTCAGGATTTCCGTGGCATAAATGATCTTATCGTTTTCCTTAACCGTCTCACTGACTTCTGTTACAATGCGGTAATGATCCCCTTCACTGTAGGTAAAGCGGAATTCCACAGCCTGAAGGCAGAGAGGAAAAAACAGCAGATACAGTAACAGCATCCTGTAAAAACGGAACCCCATAACAAATCTCCTTAGGACGCATAGGCGAGCAGTAATCGAAGATTACGACCAGCCTCGGGATGCATAGGCGAGCAGTAATCGAAGATTACGACCAGCCTCGGGATGCATAGGCGAGCAGTAATCGAAGATTACGACCAGCCTATATATAAAAAA
>JAFGXR010000083.1 GCA_016936555.1 Spirochaetales bacterium
CATTTTAATGTTAAAGAACCATGCTTCGGACGGCTTTGCCATCCGGCGTGCTCTGAGAGATTAGTACTTATTGAAGTTATGTGTCAACAGGTTTTCAAAAAAAGTTTTCTTTTTTTGATACACCGAACCGGTCAGTATTTATAGTTCATTTTTTAACATCAACTGAACCATTGCGGTTAAAGATATAAGAATACCCTTCAAGAAGCTCTTTCGGCATCGGATTTCCGGAAATTACGTTTCTACTGAATAAAAATGGAGGAATTCTGATCGAATCGTAGGGCAAAGTGTTTAAAGAATCCGTATCCTGTGCAATTTGAATAAATCTTACATAAACATTCGAGGGAAGACAAAAAAGTATCGGAGAAAAATGCAACTGTTCAATAACAGGAATGGCTCCCTCTTTATTCCCTCCATAATATTCAGGATCAGAATCAATTCCTCTCACTTCTATGACATACTCTTCAGCTTTATTCTGAACCACGAGAAAATTAAAAGTCACTTTATTTTTGACAGGAATGTATTCTGAAAGATTAATCTGTAAGAATAGGGAAAGACCAAACAGAATAAGACCGGACAAAACAAGTGTAAAAATTTCAATAATTAAAAACAGGAATGTAAAGAGAATCGTAAAGCCGGACCAGAAATAGAAAATACTGATCAGCGATGAGGATTTGACATCGGAGATCAGCAATCCTGCAAATACAGTGATTATGGCGAGTATGATTTGCAATAGGAACTTATTGGACAAGGCATCCCATCTCTCGCGACGCCCCGGTTTCCTGAGGAGTCTGATTAGATTTGCGAATACAGCTCCCCAGATCAAAGACGCAACGAATATATACGAATAAATATTATGTAGCATGCAACTCCTCTTAATGCCTTCCTATTCTCTGTAGCTAAATGGTGAAAACTGAAAAATCCATCGATATAAATATATATAAACTCATTCAACTATGTTAATATCTTATCAATTAATAAATAATTTAATGGAGTTTAATCATGAGAATTAAATCCAAGCTGATTCTGATAAACAGCGGATTACTATTTTCTTTCTTTCTCTCTCTGGCAATCTACATAATCATGACAATTCCGTCAGCCAGAATCGAAAATGAAAAGCAGACTCTCAATACTCTTGAATTGGATTTCATGGAGTACCGAAATGCGATAAACCAGATTCCCTACACATTATTTATAAAACAGCGAACAGTTGTCCAGGATCTTGGAAAAACCACAATGGAATCTTTTCAATCCATTACGGAATTAACGACCATGATCAATGCTAGTGAAGCCATTGCGGAAGCCATAGGGAAAATCGAAAACATCTTCTCTCTCGTTCAGAATAATTTTACCAGGCTTGAATCGGAAATGCAGCAGCTTGAAAATGACGCTGTTCTGATTTTCGGCACGACGGCCGGATTTAAAATACCCGATTTGTATTCCAAAAAAGATGCGCTCGACCATCCCGATATCAGAAGGATTTACAATCATCTTACAAACCTCAACAGTGCCATACTCAGCATGGACTTCAACCTCCAGTCTTCTCTGAATATATTGAATGAACAGAAAGCTATAATCGACATGGAAATCAACAGGCTGAAGATCCGAAGCCTGACAATCGCAGCAATTATGATTTCTGCCATGTTCGCTGTTACGATTTTTATCGTCATGCTTTTATCTAACCGGATCGGAAAATCCATAGGGAAGATCGTTGAGAACATCGTGATGATGAAGACCGGGGATTTAACTGTTAAATTTGATGACAGAGATAAAGACGATATCGGACTTCTTTGTAGTGATTTAAATCTCTTTCAGAACGAGCTTTCTGAATCGATTAAAAACATTCAGAGAATATCCAACAAAAATATATCTGTACAAAATGATTTGATAAAAACCGTCAAGCTGACCGATGAGACCTCGACTGATATAGACAGGAATGCCAATGAAATAGCCGGAAGAATAGATGCATTAAAGGAAAACATCGATGTCTCCTACAAAGCCGTAGGCAAAGTTGACAGGGTATTTACAACCCTTAACGATCAGGTAGCCGAACAGATGGCCATGGTTGAGGAATCCACTGCTTCCGTAACGGAAATGATCTCCTCCATAGACAGCATTGCCAGAATTACCGAATCGAAAACCGCGGCTCTGGATCAGCTTGTCAGAACCTCTGCGAACGGTTCTGAAAGACTTCATGAAACGACGGGAATTATCAATCAGATAAATGATAAGATTGATAATATTTCCCAAATGGCCAGCATCATCAAGGGCATAGCCAGCCAGACGAACCTCCTTGCCATGAACGCGGCCATTGAAGCAGCTCACGCCGGTGATTCCGGTAGAGGTTTTGCCGTTGTTGCCGATGAGATCAGAAAACTGGCGGAAGCATCATCACAGCAGTCCAATGAAATCTCTTCGAATCTGAAGGAAATAGTGAGTAATATTGAAAACGCACAAGCATCCGGCAGCGTTACAAGTCTGGCCTACAGCGAAGTGGATAGTGAAATCACCCAGTTCGCACAATCCTTATATGAGATTTCAACAAGCATTACTGAGTTAAAAAGCGGTGGAGAGCAGATTCTCGAAGCAATGACATCGCTCCAGGACGTTTCCATTAACGTAAAGAACAGCTCCAGTGACCTTTCCGAGGCTTCTGAAAGCATGAAAACAGAGATGTCGAGCGTAAAGAATATCACCGAAGAAGTTCACTGGAAAATAAATGAAGTATCGCAGGGTGTCAGAGAGGTTTCACAATCTGTCAATTCCATTAACCAGCTGGCAAGCAGCGTGGGATCTGTAACGGAAAACCTCAACAAAGAAGTAAGCCGCTTTAAAACTGAAGCCTAATCAGGATATAAAAAGAAAAGCCTGCCGGTTAGGAGGCCACTGAAAAAGCTGCGAAATTCCTATTGGAGTTTCGTGGCTTTTTTATTTTGTTTTTTCCAGAGTCCATTTTCGAAC
>JAFGXR010000012.1 GCA_016936555.1 Spirochaetales bacterium
AGGATAGGAATTGAAAACCGGTATGAGCTTTTCGATCTCCCTGTGATTCAACTGTCCCGTTCGCACTTTGACCGACAGGGGGAGCCGCAGTTTCGGCAGAACCGCATCGAGAAACCCATCGACTCTTTCGGGATGAGGCAGGAACCCTGCGCCGCGCCCTTTGTTCACAACAGCATCGGCGGGACAGGCCATATTGATATTAATCGACTGGAATCCCTCATCGGCCAGAAGATTAGCCAGAGCAATAAAAGCCCCGGGATCCTTGCTGAGGATCTGCGGTTCCACGGGAATGCTCTCGTGGAGAGCCGGCAGTAAGCCCTGAACCGATTTTTTCCTGTAGCGGCTGTTTTCCGATACGACGATAAAGGGCGCGAGAGCCCTGTCGATTCCCGGGAAATGGCGGAAATAAACTTCACGGAAAATACAGTCCGTATAAACGAGCATGGGAGCCATATAGAGAGTTTTATCCATCGGTCTGAGATCACTCCTCGAAATCGCGCAAAGCTGTAGGTTTTCCCAGGATTTCACTCCATATCAGCGCTTTTTTCAAGGGGGGAAGGCTTTCAATTCTCTCACGGGCCGGTAGCGGATTTATTTCTGCCGGTACAGTGGGAGAGAGACCGGCTGACGGCTCTGAAAATTCCCACTGTTCTCCCGTATCATGATGAACGGACATCCTCTCGACGACTCTTGCCGAATCTACGGTGCCGTAGGCCGAGTCTTCACTGGGCGTCACACCGTTATGGCGGAACGTTCCCTCCGACCGTAAAAGCTTTCGCAGAACAGGTCCGGCGATAAAGAGAACCATGAGAACGAGGGTGATTATACTATAGATAAGATCGCCCAGCTTCATTTATTTTGCCCCTGTATTACCGGAATTCGTCTCCCCGCCGATACTGTTCCGCATAGATGTATCGGCCTGAATGTTTTTCATTCTGTAGTAATCCATGATGCCCAGATTTCCCGACCGGAACGATTCGGCCATGGCTTTGGGAATTTCCACTTCCGCCAGAACGACCTTGGCCCGGTTTTCCTGGATTTCCGCCAGCATTTCCGCTTCCCTCGCCTTCGCCGCGGCACGCCTCTGCTCCGCCACGGCCTGAAACCGGCGCATATCCGCTTCCGCCTGATCGGCCTGAAGTTTGGCCCCTACATTGGAGCCCACATCGACATCAGCGATATCTATGGAGAGGATTTCAAATGCCGTCCCCGCGTCGAGTCCTTTGGCCAGAACTGTTTTGGAAATTTTATCGGGATTCTCCAGCACATCCTTGTAGGTCTGTGCCGAACCGATGGTCGTGACGATCCCCTCGCCGACGCGGGCGATTATAGTTTCTTCCGTAGCCCCCCCGATCAGTCTTTCGATGTTGGTGCGGACGGTTACCCTCGCTTTGGCTTTCAGCTGAATCCCGTCTTTAGCTACGGCATCAATGGTGGTTTTCCCTTTATCGGGATGAGGGCAGTCGATCACTTTCGGATTGACGCAGGTCTTGACCGCTTCGAGAACGTCCCGTCCCGCCAGATCGATGGCCGCGGCTTTGGAAAAAGGAAGGTCCAGTTCGGCTTTGTTGGCGGCGATAAGGGCTTTGCTGACATTGATGACATTCCCCCCCGCCAGATAATGGGTCTCCAGAAGATCGGAACTTGTCGCCAGTCCCCCTTTTACGAGCATGATCCGGCTGTCGACGATCTGCCTGGCGCTGACTTTCCTGATCCACATTCCGATAATCCGGTTCATCTTGACCGATGCACCGGACAGCAGGGCCCGGAACCAGAGGCCGAAAAACATGATAAATATGAAAAGGAATATCAGACTGATGATTCCCGCAACTATATACAGAGCTATAAACATTTCTACACTCCTTTCCGGACTACGACACGCAGTCCTTCATTTCTGATAACGATAAGGTCACAATCCTTTTCGATATACTCGCCGTCGGTCTGGACGATGAGGACATCTTCGCCGAACCTGGCCTTTCCCACGGGCCTTAAATCTGTCAGGGCCGTTCCCCTCTCGCCGATCCGGTCATGAGATTCCTGCGATTGGTGTTTCTTTTCGTCCGGCGGGAGTTCGGCATCGCTTTTCAGAACGAGACGGCTGAACAACCGGGACTGGGGAAGTGCGATCATCAGAACGCCGATCAGAATAAGAGCGCCGATAAGGCTCAGCGAGACATAGAGAAGATTTTTCCGGAAGAGGTCCCACTGCCAGACAAACTCGGGGACCACAAAATCCTGCCGGGAGAGAACCAGCGACAGAAGAATGAGAATAATGCCGCTGATGCCCGTCACACCGAACCCCGGTATGATGAAAATCTCGATGAGAAGCAGAACGACTCCCGCCAGGAACAGAAGAAGCTCCAGCGAACCCATATTGCCGATCATGGTGCTGGCGGCGAACACCACGGCAAAGCAGATCAGGGCGATGGTGCCGGGAATGCCGAATCCGGGACTGGTCACCTCCAGATAGAGAGCCACCAGACCGACCATGACGAGGAGGCTGGTCACAGCGGCGCTGCTGATAAAAGCCACGAGCCAGTCCGATCTGTTCTTCTCAAGAATGACGACGGAGGATCCGGCAATCCCCAGATAGCCGAAGAGACTGTCCCGTCCCGAAACGGTGGCCGATGAAACGCCATACCGCTCCATCTCCCCCGCTGTCAGAGTCAATAGCTTGCCGCCCGCCGAAAGCAGGCGCCCCCGCAGGATTTCGCGACCGGTCACCCGTTCCATCTCCATGATTTCATCGGGTGTGAGCAGGCGGAGCCCCTCGGCGGTTTCCACTTCATAGAGCTCCAGGTCATCGTCCACCATGGCCAGCGCCACGGATCGGGGGTACCCGTTTTTTTCGGCGAGAGCTGCCATCTGACCTCTTACGGCGCTGACGGTTTTCTCCTCGGCCATGACCATGCCCTCCGACGACTGATAGACCGGGGCCGCCGCCCCCATGGAGGTTCCGGCGTCCATTACGATTCTGTCGCAGGAGAAGGAAATGAGAGCCCCGGCGGACCAGCTGACGCCGGTCCCTCCCGATGCCGAAGGAATATAAGCCACCGTTTCGGCCCAACTGACCGAGCCGATCAGAGAGGTGATTTCAAGAGCCGAATCGACCCGCCCTCCGAAGGTATTGAGCTCGAAGACAATCATGGGGGATTTGGCCTCTTTTGCCCTGACAATACTGCGCTTGAGAAAAATGACCAGGAACGGATCGATCTCTTCGTTAACAGGAATGATATAAACCGGTCCGTCCTGAACTGGAGATCTGTTTTGGCCGGAAATGGTATGAAGAGCCGTAATGGAAAACAGTAGCACCAGAAATGTAATCTTTTTCATAGGGGTGCACCTCTACTGTAAAGACTAATCTCCCGGGAGGAACCTGTCAAAGGCAATAGGATCTGATTGAATCAGGGACTCAGTCCACATCGGGATGCTGATTTTTGACCTGTATGATGTGGGGAAGGATGTCGAAGAAAATATCGATAAGCTCGGGATCGAATTTTTTCCCTCTGGTTTTCTTCAGCTCATCATAGACTTTCTCTTCATCCCAGGCCTCTTTGTAGACCCTCCGGCAGGAAAGAGCATCATAGACATCGGCGAGAGAGACAATTCTGGCCATGATGGGAATTTCCTCCCCTTTCAACCCGCGATGGAGGGTGGCTCCGCTTTCCGAGTCCAGAGGCCGGCCCGTTTCCAGATCGATATGTCCGGGATAACCGCTTCCGTCCCAGTTCTCGTGATGATAGAGTGAAATTTCCATGGACATCTGATCGAACTCGGACTGTTTCCCGAAGAAGAGCTGGGCGCCGATATAGGCGTGGGACTGCATGATAAGGAATTCCTCTTCGGTAAAACGGCCGGGTTTTTTCAGGATCAGGTCGGAGATGCCGACTTTTCCCACATCGTGGAGCATGGCCGCCATGCGGAGAATATCCTTGTTTTTCTCAATTTCGCCCTGATCGATCTTTTTCCGCCGGGCCCACTCTTCGTAGAGTTCGACGGCGTAACCGGCGACCCTCTTTACATGGGGACCCGTTTCCTTCGGATCGCGCATCTCCGCCATCTGTATCATCCGCAGCAGCAGCTGCCGGGTCATCTGGGCGCGCTGGATGGCTACGGTGGCCACGCTGGCAAAATGCATCAGAAAGGATTCGTCGGTTTTCTTAAAGCGGACGATGTTGCCCTCGTCGTCTTTGGCATTGATCAACTGAAAAACGCCCAGAAGCTCCCCCTGATTGGAAACGAGGGGAATCGTCAGCGAAGAAATGCACTTATAGTTGGATTTCTCATCATACCAGGTGCTGTAACTGTATGGTTTGGACTTGGGGATATTGTACATATCGGGAATGTTCAGGGGAATCTGATTCGCCGCGACATAGCCGGAAATGGACTCTTCGTTTATTTCAAGGGTAAAATAGGAGTATATCAGTTTCTGTCCGGGAGCCAGTTCCCTCTGTTTCGTTTCATTATGGGAGTATTTGAAACTGAGTTTCCCCTTCTCTTTGATATAAAGGGTTCCCGCGTCGGCGTTGGCGGAACGTCTCGCTTCGAGAAGAACACGGTCCAGCAGGAGGTCGAGGTCCTGCACGCGATTGAGATCGGAATCAATTTCGAGAATTCTTTTTATTTTGTTCGTTACTGCCATAATCTAAACGCAATCTCCTGACCGCAGGGATCAAAATCTGTTTTATCAGCCGGGAAAATCGACTACGGCCCTTTCCGATGCCACGGATCCGATAAAGTTCCTCACTTCCACGTGTTCGGGATGAACCTGATAGGAATCGAGAGCCTCTTTCGAATCATGGGTCGAAACCAGAACCACGTCCCACGCCGCTTCGCTTCTATTAGTATCGGCCCCCGCCTCTATACTGATTAGCCCGGGAATTCTGCCGTCGAGACTTTTCAGCCTCCGGACCACCTCATCTCCATCGGAGATATCTTTCAACTTCCACATGACAACATGACTGATCATAAACAGTTTTTCCTTACTATCATTTATAATATACCTTCGGCTTATTATTCCAATAATTAATCGAAGAAAGGTTTAACGAGCCGCTCCGGCGCAATTGACACGCTCCTCTCATCGGTTATATTATGTGAACCCGGTTCGTATGGACCGGCAGAATATTTTAAAGGGTAAGGTATAGTAATGGCAAGAAATACCAAAGCGAAAGGTAAAATTGTCCGCCGTCTCGGTGTCAACATTTATGGTAACCATAAATACGATAAATTACTGAAAAAGAAACCTCATGGTCCCGGTGTAGAAAAAGGGAAAAGAGTCAGAAAGAAAGAGAGCGACTACGGTAAACAGCTCGTAGAAAAGCAGAAGATCAGATTTGCTTACGGAATCAGCGAAAAGCAGTTCTACAACATCTTCCTTCACGCTAAAAGACTCAAAGGTCTTACCGGTGACAACATGATGATCCTCCTCGAAAGAAGACTGGACAATGTTGTTTACAGACTCGGAATGGCTCAGAGCCGCGCTCAGGCCAGACAGTTCGTAAGCCACGGTCACATCAGACTGAACGGCAAGAGATCCGATATTCCTTCAATGGTAGTCAGAGAAGGCGACGAGATCCTTGTAAAAGATAACGATGCCACTAAAAAACTCCTGAGAGAGTGCGTTTCCAAAAACGACAGAACTGTTCCTTCATGGCTCAGCTTCTCCGAAGACGCCCTCAAGGGTAAAGTCGAAAGAATTCCTTTCAGAGTTGATATTGACTCCACTGCCAACGAGCAGATGGTCGTCGAGTTCTACTCTAAATAAAAGCACCTTCTTTCAAGGAAAGAGTCCTCCGGGGCTCTTTTTTTTTGCTTTGTTTCCCCCGAATGTTGACCGGTAAATAAAACAGAATTATACTTAACATATGATTAGTTTTATTTATTCTCCGGTACAGATCGCCCCGGTTGTGGAAGTTCCTCTTTTCTGCGATCTGATCAAGGCGGGCTTTCCCTCTCCCGCCGATGACTACTCGGACAGCGCACTCGATTTCAACGAGTACCTCATAAAAAACCGCGCCTCCACCTTTATAGTCCGCGTCCAGGGCGACTCCATGATCGGAGCGGGAATCGACACGGGCGATCTTCTCGTCGTGGACCGCTCCATAAAGCCTGAACAGGGGCGGATCGTCGTAGCCGTGGTCGATAGCGAGTTTACCGTCAAAAGGCTGCACCGCGAACTGGGGCGCTGGTGCCTCCTCCCGGAAAACCCCGACTATCCCGTCATCGAAATCACCGGAGAAATGGATTTCCAGGTGTGGGGAGTGGTCACCCACGCCATCCACAGCTTCCTATGAAGTACGCTCTGGTGGACTGCAATACCTTCTACGCCTCCTGCGAGAAGGTGTTCCGGCCCGATCTGAAAAACAGACCGGTTATCGTTCTCTCCAACAACGACGGGTGCGTCGTCGCCATGAGCCGCGAGGCCAGGGCTCTGGGGATTCCCCGCGGGATCCCCCTTTTCAAGGTGGAGTCCCACATAAAAAAATACGATATCGCCGTCTTTTCATCGAATTACACGCTCTATCACGACCTGTCCTCGCGGGTCATGAACATCCTGCGCAATTTCGCTTCCGAACTGGAGGTGTACTCCATCGACGAGGCCTTTCTCATACTGGGGGGGGAGAGTCAGGACGATATAGCCCGGCTCATTCGGGGAACGGTTATGACCTGGACGGGAATTCCTGTGTCCGTGGGGATCGGCCCGACCAAGACACTGGCCAAAGCGGCCAACAAGGTAGCCAAACAACGCCCTGAAGGCTATTTCGACTTCAGCAGCCGTGACAGCCGGCTCTTTCTTAAAGATCTCGAAGTGGGGGATATCTGGGGAATAGGCCGCCAGTATCAGGCCTTTCTCAACAGAAACGGGATTTTTACAGCCCTTCAGCTGACACAGCAGAGCGACTCCTGGGTCAAGAAAAATCTAACTATGGTGGGTCTGAGGACAAAATGGGAGCTCGAGGGAAAACCGTCGATTGATATGGAGCAGGCCCCCCCCCCGAAAAAGGGGATCCTCTCCTCCAAAAGCTTCAGCTATCCCGTAACGGACCTTCTGGACCTGATGGAGGCGGCAGCCGATTACGGAACAACGGCGACGGGAAAGCTCAGAAAGCAGAAATCGGTGTGCCGCTATGTCAACATATCCCTTTCGACCAATTACTTCCGCCAGGGAGACCGTCAGTATTCCAATGCCGCCACAATTGAGCTCGCCGTCCCCAGCGCCTACCCCCCCGATATCATCAGCGCGGCACGGCGCGGGCTGGAACAGATTTACCGCAAAGGATTCAAATACAAGAAAATAACCGTTTATCTCACCGGGATAGAGGATGAGAAGAGAGGCCAGCTGGATCTGTTCCTCAAGGAAGACCCGAGGAAATACCGGATTATGGAATCGGTGGACAGGATAAACCGGAAGTACGGGCGGAACACGGTCAACTGTATGAACATTCGGGAAACGAGCCACTGGCAGATGAAGCGGGAGCAGCTGTCTCCCTGCTACACCACGAACTGGAATGAACTGCCCCGTATTTCCTCCGGATAAAATCATTGTATAAGAATGATTAATCTACATATAATATACATATGTCACAAATGAGCGTACTTATAGTTGAAGATGATAATCTCCAGAGAAAATACATTGAATCTCTCTTCGAAGAAATTAAGCAACCCGTTTTTGAATTATTCTCAGCCGACAGCATGGAGCCGGCTCTGGAAATCGTCAGGAGAAGAAATATAGACCTGGTCCTGACCGACTATATGATGCCGGGCGGATCGGGAATGGATCTTCTAAAAGCGGTTAAGGAAATCAACCCTCATATAGATGTTGCCCTGCTCACAGCTCAGACAGACATTCAGATTGCGGTCGACCTGATGAAGGAAGGAGCCAGAGATTATCTGACAAAACCGGTAACGGCTCCTATGCTTCAGAAACTGCTGCTTTCCGTCGAGGAAAAAAGCCTTCTTGTCCGGGAAAACCGGATGCTCAGAGAGCAGCTCGAGGAGAAACACGGATTTCAGTCCATCATTTCCCAGAGCGGCACCATGGAAAACATACTCAACACAGCCTGGAGGATCTCCGCCAGCGACGCATCGGTTCTTATAACCGGCGAAAGCGGAACAGGAAAGGAGATGCTGGCCAATGCCATTCACTATGCCAGCTCGCGCAAAGATAAAATCATGCGGGTGGTCAACATTGCCGCTCTGTCGGAGACACTTATCGACAGCGAGCTCTTCGGTCATGTGAAGGGAGCTTTTACCGGAGCGGTAAGCGAAAAAAGCGGTGTTTTCGAAATAGCCGATGGCGGAACCCTTTTTATAGATGAAGTGGGAGACATCCCTATGGCCGTCCAGGTTAAGCTTTTAAGAACCATTCAGTTCGGACAGATCCAGAAGGTCGGCTCGGAAAAACTTGAAACCTGTGATATACGGATAATCGCCGCGACGAACAAAGATCTGAAGAAAATGATTGAAGAGGGGACATTCCGGCAGGACCTCTATTACAGGCTGAATGTCGTGCATATCGATATTCCGCCCCTGAGAATGAGAAAGGCCGATATCACACCTCTTATCAACCATTTCGTGGAGAAATTCAGCCACAAAAACCGCAAGGAGATAACTGGAGTATCCCATGACGCCATGGACGCTCTGATGAAATACGAGTATCCCGGAAACATCAGGGAGCTTGAAAACATCATCGAAAGAGCCGTTATCTTCAGCCGTTCCAATACGATAAAAATGATAGATCTCCCCCCGCTTATAGATATGGCCAGGGATGAAAAGAACAGCCGGGTCCTCCTGAACAAAAATTTCGATGAATTGATGATAGGCTACGAAACCGATCTCATAGTCCAGGCCATGAAAGAATCGGAAGGGAACAAAAGCGAAGCGGCGAGAAAGCTCGGCATCAGCGAAAGAAGAATACGGTCCAGGATTCAAATTCTCGACATAGATACATCTGAATGGGAAAAATAAGTCGACAATAATGTCGAACGACAGAACCGGTTAGTCGAATTTAACAACCAACACAAAGGCGAAATCTTTATCCAATCTCCTTTAAAGCTAGAAAAAAAACAGATTCGAGGATTTTTATACTTATTTTTACATTTTTTTATTTTTTGGCACACTTAATGCATATAGAATCCCGTAAACAAATTAAAACGACCAAAAGAGGTATAAAATGAAAAATATGAAATTTATTATGACACTGGCCATCGCGACCCTTATGACAATGCCCGCTGTTGCGGCAACTACGGGAACTCTGACTCTTACCGGAACTGTTAACGGAAATGTAGAAATCATAGTTACTCCCGAAGCTGCAGCTTCCAACCTGGATCTACTCAATGACGCGACAGATCTCAAAGTCGCAACAGTAACTGAAAAAAGCAATACCGGATACGAAGTTACAGTAACATCGGCCAACTCTGCCGAACTGACCGGACAGAATGCCGCAACACCTGACACTCTGGCATACAGCCTCAAGTACGATGGAGCCGCCGTCAACTTCACAGCAGGTTCAGCCCTTATCACCGACACGACTTCCCAGACAGGGACCAGCGGTATCGATAAAGATCTGACCATAAGTTACACAGGCAACGTTAACCTGAAAGCCGATACCTACGAAGATACACTGACATTTACAATCGTAGCCAAATAACTTAGAATTTAATCGTTACACGTTGAGAGGTCCGCGCTTTGCGGACCATCTTTTTCCATTGAAGCCGGAGAGGAATATGAGAAAAAAAACAATATTGATCACGACATTATTGCTATTTGGTGTAATATCGGTTTTTTCTTTTCAATTGACTCCCATTTCCGCAGAGCTGACCCCGACAGGATCCGGATCAATTCAAAACTTCAAAGTATTAAACAATACCGGAGAGATAATTGCCGTCCAGTTGAGCATGCATACGCGCTCCACGATGGTAACGGGCGAAGAAATCAACGAACCGGCAGATCATTTATTTATCGTCTATCCCGCACAGATAATTCTGAAACCCGGAGATGAACAGATCGTCAGAGTGCAGTGGAAAGGCGAAACAGAATTGGCGGTAGAACGCCCCTTCAGAATCATAGCCGAACAGCTGCCAGTTGATTTCTCTCAGGAAAGTTCTGTCACTGGCGGTCTGAAAATAATGTTCCGCTACATCGGTTCCGTATATGTCGGCGATAAAATCATGAAATCCGACGTAAAAGTCGATAAAGTAGAAAGAAGAACCGGCCTCTCGGGGCAGGATGAGCTCTCGGTGACGCTCTATAACAGCGGTACGGCTCATGCGATACTTGATAATCTGAAACTGAATCTCACAGATTCAAATGGGAATATCTTAAAGACTCTGGAGGGAGAGTCTCTCGATGGAATCGAAGGCGAAAACATCCTGGCTGGAGAAAAAAGAGAATTTGCTCTCAATATTCCTCCCGATCTTACAGAGAGAGAACTGAATGCCAATATTTCGTATAGAGACAGCTAAATCTAAATTTACAATATCTCTGCTCTTTGCCCTTCTTTTCATTCTGGAAAATCTGAACTCACAATCGACTCTTCTTCTCGTAAACCAATCCGAACCTGAGTATTTGTCCCGGTTGTCCGAAATCATTTCGGATATCAATCAGTCGTTCAGGAACAATACAAACCATAAAATTGAAGTCCCCGATTCAGAAGAAAGATTTCTCCCGCCCCGGGACGTGAGCTATTACCTGGAACAGGCATACATCAGTAATTACAGTTTCGTCGTCATTAACAATTTCTCCATCAGCGACAGCAACATTTCCATTGAATCGACCGCTTATAGAGCCGATAACGGAGAATCTGTTTTCACTCTCAACTCCTCAGGATCAATCAGCCTGGGTCTTGATACAAAGATCAATTTTATCATCAGGAAAATAAACCAGAAACTCATCGATGTGCAAAAAGAGATCGAAGAAGAGAAAACCGGGGCTCCTGATGAAACAGGTATTTTTCTTTCGGTTTTCGGAGAACAGCCTCCGCAGGAGATTCCTGAAATCGAAGTTCCTCTTTTTATAAACAGCAAATACGACAGTCAGGTAAGTATCATCCCGAATGGAGATGGATCAATCAAGATTCATTATGATTCACTTTCTGAACGTCTGCTCCCCCTGGTGACAGATTATTTCGCATCGAGGTTCTCTGAAACTGATTTAGACGGGGATTATATTACAATTGAAGCGCTTAGCCGGATGGGAATAGAAGGGGAATACAGCGATTCACAGCTGCTTCTGATTCTGACGATTCCCGTAGATTTGCTGAAAGAACAGAGGATTGCATTCAGAAAAGATTCCACTCTGCTGTCGAGCGATATAACAAACCAGGCTCCATTCAGCTTCTATATAAACCTTTTCCACAATCAGCAATGGTCCTGGGATTCCATCGGAGCCAATAATGAACACCAGTTTCCCGGCTCATTAACCTTCGAAACGGCGTTTAACTTCCGCGATTGGGTTTTATCAGCGGATTACACATTGAACTATCCCGACAGTAGCGAGCTGCCTTCATTTGATATCACCCGGGACTTTCAGAAAATTTCCTCACGCCTGACTGCAGGTCACTATTCAGTCGAAAGCCGGGGCTACCAGAGCTTCGGTCGCTATCAGGGTATCAGTTTCAAAAAAATGCCGGAAATCAGTATGTCTCCCCGCAGGGAAAACCCTCTCTACGATTTTACAATCGAATCACCTTCTTCCGTTCGTATATATATCAATGGCATTCTGGTAAAGAGCGCCGATCTTGATACGGGACGATACAGCCTGATCGATTTTCCCCTCGCCGCCGGAGTCAATGAAGTAACACTGAAAATTGAAGACAGTTACGGAAATAAAGAGGAAGTGGATTTCTTTGTCCCTCTGGCAGTCAGAGGTCTTAAAAGGGGAGATATGTCATATTCAGCTTCCGCCGGCATCCCGCCCTATGTTTTGGAACCGCCACTTATCTCCGGTCACTTTATATACGGATTCACCAGTTTCTTTACAGGTGGTATCAACTTTCAAAGCGATTTCAATAGTGAACTGGCCGGACTGACTCTCATCATTCCGACTCTGGCCGGAACAATTGACCTGGAAACGGCGCAAAGCTGGTCTCACGACAATGGGTTCGGATTTTCAGCTCTCATTTCCTATTATTTCGCTCCCGCGGGCAATCGCCGTTTACCGACTTTCAGTCTTTTCGGACGCTATAACAGTCCCGCCTTTTACACAGTGGGCTCCGGCGGCGAAACAGTTCCCGATATTGCCGAATTCAAAGCCTCTCTATCCTATAATCTGTCGGACTTCATCCAGATTATTCCAAGAGGTTCGATCCGTCTTGGAAGAGAATCCAATGGAAACAGCGGATCGGTACAGCTGGGCTTGAGAAAACGGTTCTCAAAAAACATATCGGCCAGCCTGGACGCCGGAGTAGATTTTCCATCGCAAGGCGACCCCATATTCTCAGCATCGCTGATGCTGTCCATTCAGGACAGGGAAAAAGACCAGTCCTTAAGTATCAGAAGCGCAACATCCCAGCAAGGAGGAGATATTAACTGGAACAAGTCTTTTCCGGGTTCCGGCAACCCTTCTCTTTCCGCCGGATTATCAGGGCTGCCATTCAACGAGGGAACAAGCAGCACCCTATACGCAAGAGGCAGAAACTCGTTTAACCGTTTTAACGGCTCTCTATCCGCATCATTGAACAGAAGTTTCGAAGGAGACTTCTCCTATTTCGCTCAAAGCCGCCTCTCTTCCGCACTGGTTTTCGCAGGAAAACACCTGGCGGTTTCAAGGCCGGTATCCGACAGTTTCGCTATTATCGTACCGCAGTACAATCTGGCGAATATCGATGTGGGCGTCAATCCCAACAGCTATGGTTATGACAGCCAATCGGATTTTCTCGGCAATCCGGTTCTCAACAATCTCAGGTCTTACAATGCTCAAAGAGTCATAATCAATGTGACCGAACCGGAAACCGATATCGATACGGAGCTGGGGGACTCATCCTTTTTCCTCAACCCCCGTTACAGAAGCGGCACCGTCATTTATACCGGCACGAAATTTAATGTATATTTAACAGGTAGGCTCATAGATGAAACGGGGTCACCTCTTCCTTTAGAAACTGGAAAATTAACTGACAGGGAAGGTGAATCCAGGCTGTTTTTTACAGACAGAGAGGGAATCTTCTATATCTACGGACTCCAGAGAGGAGAATGTGAGATCAATCTGAACAACCACCCCTTCACATTGGATTTCCGGATTCCCGAAGATACAGAGAAAATATTCGATCTTGGTGATTTGACGATTCAACGGTCAGACAGGTAAGAAATATGAAGAAAATTGCAAGAAGATTGTTAATAGTAATCCTTCTGAGCACGGCATTGCCTATACAGGCTCAGAACCTCGGCTGGTCAGGCGGATCATGGATTGCAAACAGAATTGAATACGACGCCAGCAGAGAGCTGGTTCTGGATATCACGGTCACTGTCTCGCACAGCGGAAATGCAACACCCTACTTCATTGTTGTGACCGGCGGGAAGGAAGGCAATACATCGGCACGGGCCCTGAGCACCTGGAACGGAGAAAAATTGTATTATCACATCTACGATAACGTCATAGATAAAAATATCCTGAAAGATTTTTCCGATAATCCGGGCTATGCCAATGTTCTCAGCGGCAGTTTCAATTACAGCGCATCGACCCAATACCGGAACCACACATTCTCTCTGGTCATACCGGTTCCGGCTCAGTTTCCCTCCATGGCCTCAGAATACAGTGATTCCGTAAATGTCATTCTCTACCAGGGAACACTTTCAAGCCCGACCCGGCTATGGAATGACAGAACAGTCAATACGGTTGCCAACGTGTCGGTTTCCAGCCTTCAGGTCTGTGAAGTATCCATTGTCGATACGAATGCCCCGTTCGACAAAACCAGTACAGACAAGAACTTCGCCTTCGGAACATTGACAACAGGAGAGAAACAATCGGCAGATATCATAGTCCGCTCGACTGAACCCTATGAACTTCGTCTGAATTCTGATAACAATGGCGTATTGGCCAGAACAGATGCCGTCGATCCGGGATCGACCATTCCCTATTACTGCTACATCAATGGAAGCCAGGTGAACCTGAGTTCGGGTTACACTCAGGTCGCTTCCGGTCCCGAGACGCCTCCCGAAGGAGATCGTCATGAAATCGAAATTGAGATCGGAGATTTCTGGGGCATCAGCACAGGCGATTACGAAGATATCATTTACGTGGAATTGATCAGCCAATAGTGAGAATATGAAAGACAAAGAAAATTTATTCGGAAAAACACTCCCCCAGCTAAAGGAGATCTGCAGCGACCTCAAACTCCCCGCCTTTACGGCGAAACAGATCTGCAGCTGGCTCTACGAAAAAAACGCATCTGACTTTGATGAGATGACCAATATATCCAAAGCCAACCGCGCCCTTCTTACAGGAACATGCTCTATTGGTAAGGTGAAGCCAGAAAAAGTGAGCGTCTCCCGGGACGGCACGAAGAAATATCTCTTTGATCTGGGACAGAACCGGTTTATCGAAGCGGCCATGATTCCCGACGGGGACCGGAACACCCTCTGCCTCTCATCCCAGGCGGGCTGTAAAATGGGCTGTACCTTCTGCATGACGGCAAAACAGGGATTCCAGAGTCACCTGACTCCCGCGGAAATTCTGAGTCAGTTCACGGAGATTGAAGAAGCGGGACGGATTACCAATATAGTCTATATGGGCATGGGCGAACCGATGGACAACATCGACAGCGTTCTGGCTACCCTGGACATACTCACCGCCGATTACGGCTACGCCATGAGCCCCAAGAGGATCACGGTCTCCACCATAGGCGTCATCCCCGCCATGAAGCGGTTCCTCGAAGAGAGCAAATGCCACCTGGCCATAAGCATTCACAGCCCTTTCCCCGAAGAGCGTCAAAGGCTGATGCCTGTGGAGAAAAAATACCCTATTGAGGAGATTGTGGAAATTCTGAAACAGCACGATTTCGGTGGTCAGAGACGGGTCTCTTTCGAATATATCATGTTCGCGGGAGTCAATGACGACGACCGGCACAGCGCCGCTCTGTCCAGTCTCCTGAAAGGACTCGACACAAGGGTAAACCTTATCGGCTTCCACCCCATACCGGATTCAAATCTCAACGGATCGGCACGTCCGGTTATGGAAACCTTCCAGGCTCATCTCCAGAAAAAGGGAATTACGACAACAATCCGCCGCTCCCGGGGACAGGACATCGATGCGGCCTGCGGCCTCCTCTCCACCAAAGAAAGGCTGAATAATTAAATCGAGAAGTTGGAGCGGCTGTTAATAAGACTCATAAACTCTTCCCTCGTTGCCAGGTCATTGTGAAAACTGCCCAGAACGGAAGAGGTGATCATCGAGGAATTGAGCTTTTCCACACCGCGCATCATCATGCACATATGGCGCGCTTCGATAACGACGCCGACGCCCTCGGCGCCCACGGCATCCATAACGGCCCGGGCGATCTGGTTTGTCAGGCGCTCCTGAATCTGAAGACGCCTCGCGTAAAAGTCGACGATGCGGGCCAGCTTGCTCACACCGAGAACCCGTCCTTCGGCGATATACCCGATATGGGCGACCCCGTAAAAGGGGAGCATATGGTGTTCACAGAGGCTGAAAACCTCGATATCGCGGGAAATGATCATGTTGTTGGCATCGGACTCGAAAATGGCGTCGTTGATGACTGTTTTCAGATCCATATTATAGCCGCTGGTCAGATAGGAATAGGCTTCGGCGACTCTCCGGGGCGTCCGCACCAGTCCTTCTCTCTCGGGATCCTCTCCGATTTCTATCAACAACTCTTTTACAAGATGGGCAACTCGTTCTTTATTCATGGTTTGTATTAAAATACCTTATATAGTAAAAATGCAATAGAAAATGCCTTTAAAGGCCGTAAAAACTCCCTTTCAGATGCCTTCCACCGTCAACAAAAATAATCTGGCCGGTCACGAAATCATTGCGGATCAGAAATTCTGCCGCATCACAGACCTGCTGTGCCGTTCCGATACTCTCCAGGGGATTGCTTTTCTTCATTCTCTCTGTCCATCGTTCCGCTTCGGCCGGCGTCGCTCCGATGGGAGGGAGGACCACCCCGGGTGCCACAGCGTTAAACCGGAAGCCGGGAGCCAGTTCTTCGCTGAGCATTCTGGTCAGGGAGAAGAGCGACAATTTGCTCAGATGATAGGGAGCGTGGAGCCTGTCGAAATCGGTGATCCGCGAATCCAGCATATTGATCACGACACCGGAACCGACCCTTTTCGCCATTTCCCGGGAAAGGAGGAGGGGAACCAGAGCATTGATATCGAGGTTCCTGTGAAAGGACTCCTCATCGGCATCCAGAAGTTTGCCGGCATCAAAAATCGAAGCACTGTTAATCAGTATCTCCGGATGAAAATCCATCGCATCGAGTTCTTCAAAGAGACCCTGTACCGCGCCGCTGCAGGATAGATCTCCGGCTATGGGAAAAGCCGTTCCGCCGTCATTGCAGATCATATCGCACAGATCATATGCCTCTGTCTCCGAACGGTTGTAGTGAACCGCCACTTCCGCTCCGGCGCCGGCGAGCATAAGGGTCATGGCATTGCCCAATCTTTTAGCCCCTCCCGTCACAAGGGCTTTTTTACCGTTTATATCCATAGATTTTCAGATTAAACGTTACTCTTGCCACTTGTAAAGAGAAGCGGCGGCTTTTACACTCTTCCCATGGACAAAAAAGCGCTTCGCAGAGAAATCAATACCTTGATCGAAAATATGGATGATACCGTCCTTACAGAGCTGAGCCGCATAGTATCCGGTCTTATTATTGAGCAACCCCTTTGGCAGGAAGCTGAACAGATTCTTTTGTTCCTCAGTTTCAGGAAAGAATTTGAAACAGGCTATCTGCTGGAACAGGCATTCAAAGAGGGAAAAACAGTTGCTGTTCCACGAATCTACGGTAACGACATGGCTTTTCATTATTTAAATAGTCTGGATGATAACCTGGAAACGAACAAATGGGGGATAAGGGAGCCTCTGGTCGACTCACCCCGGTGGAATCCCGAAAAGGGACGCACGCTGATGCTCACACCGGGTGTTGCATTCGGCCCGGAAGGTTCCCGGCTAGGGCGGGGAGGCGGATTTTACGACCGTTTTCTGACGCAACACGGTCATACCCTCAAAACGGTCGGCCTGTCCTTCCAATGTCAATTCAGAAACAACATTCCTATGGAAGAACAGGACCGGCGTCTCGACGGATTATGTACAGAAAAGCGCTTCCTGCTCTTTTGACAGTGATCAGTCAGCCTGGGCAAGCTCTTTGCTCATATTTTTTCCCGTTTCGTGGGAAAAAACCTTATGGAGTGTATTTCGGGGATCGATGGTCTCTCCCGAAAAATCGACAAGCTCTTTCATAGCCTGGTCGAAAGCGGCAAGACTCTCTTTGGATAGTTTCAATTCCACATCTCTGATAATTATGGAATGGAGCCCTCTTTTGACCTCCGTCCAGGAAGCCTCCCTGGCGTCGCTCATGGACAGTGTTCCCTGAGCCATGACGTCGAGAAGGATAGTCTCCTCCCTATCCCAGGTATAATTCTCCAGAAGGAATTGTGCCCGTGTCTGAAATTTCTCCGCTTTATGACGTTCGCTTCTTCTATTCTTTTTCATATATGTAAATCTTAACCCTAATCCTCTCCTTGATTCAATTTACCAATGATATTATTTTCATAATATGGCAAAAATCAAATCAGCACTGGAACTGGCCCTGGAAAAAACCGAAGGGCTTTCGATCGACAGAGAAAAACTCAAACAGAAGGATCTGAAGGAAAAAGGACAGAGGCTGGCCTCATCCCTGATCAGCGGAGCAGAAAAGGAGGGGGAAGAAAAACTGAAAGAATTTTCAGCGGAAGAGCTGCCCTATATTAAGGAAGGTTTCGCCGAAATCATCCTCTCCAATATCAGGCTCCCCCTCTATATCAACAGCGATAACAGACTGGACCAGCTGGAAGCGGCTTTTGCCCTTATATCCGAAAGAGATGATATCTACAGGCTGGTATTCAGCCAGATCGGGCAGCTCTTCGAAAAATATGTGGAAGATATCCAAAACCTGTCCGAAGCTCTGAAGCAGCAGTACATGCCTGTTCTGAGGCAGAAGCAGCACCAGATCCGGCAGCAGACCGGCCAGGACATTGCCCTTGAACCAGAACAGGATCCCGAATTCATGGAACTGCTGAGCCGGAACCGAAGAGCCCTGGAGGAGCAGTACAGCGAAGTGATTGCCCAGGCGAAAGCGGAACTGAAGAAAGTAATCTGATCCGGATATTTACGTGGATCTTTTTGAAAACAGCAGGAAAACCGAGAGAGAACCACTCGCCTCACGCATGCGCCCCCGCACACTCGACGAATTCGCAGGCCAGGAGCATATAGTCGGTAAAGGCCGGCTGCTCAGGCGCTCCATTCAGGCGGACCAGCTCTCGTCGCTCATTTTTTACGGCCCCCCGGGAACAGGAAAAACGACTCTGGCCAGGGTTATCGCCGGGACGACGAAAAGCAATTTCATAAGTCTCAACGCCGTTCTCTGCGGTGTCAAGGATATCCGGGAAGCCATAGAGGAAGCCAAAAGCAATTTCGATCACTACGACCGGAAAACCATACTTTTCGTCGACGAGGTTCACCGCTGGAACAAAGCCCAGCAGGACGCCCTGCTTCCCTGGGTGGAAAACGGGACCTTTATCCTCATCGGCGCAACCACGGAGAACCCCTATTTTGAGGTAAACAGCGCCCTGGTCAGCCGGAGCCGCATTTTCCAGCTCAGGGAACTGCAGGACGATGATCTGATGAAAGTCGCGGCGAACGCTCTGGAAAACAGAGCCCGGGGGTACGGGAAATGGAACGTGATCTTTGAAGAGGGAGCCCTGGAGCATCTTGTAAGGATTGCCTCCGGCGATGCCCGTACCCTGCTCAACGCCCTGCAGCTGGCGGTTGAAACGACACCGGAATCCTTCCCGCCCCCCGAAGGGGAAGAGATCCGCATCAATCTGCAGACCGCCGAGGAAAGCATTCAGCAGAAAGTCGTCCTCTACGATAAGGAGGGGGATTATCACTTCGATACGATCAGCGCTTTTATAAAATCAATCAGGGGTTCCGACCCCGATGCGGCGCTTTACTGGATGGCCAAAATGATACGCGCCGGCGAGGATCCGAAATTCATCATAAGAAGAATGATCATATCCGCCTCGGAAGATATCGGGCTGGCGGACCCGAATGCCATTTCCGTCGTCACAGCCGCGGCGGCGGCCTACGACCGGATAGGGATGCCCGAGGGCGCGTTCCCCATGACCGAAGCGGCCTTATACCTGGCGACAGCGCCCAAATCAAACTCCGCCATGGCCTACTTCGATGCCCTGCGGTCCGTCGTGGAGGAGGAAAACAGGGAGGTGCCCAACCACCTGAAAGATCCGAGCCGCGACAAGCACAGTTTCGGCCACGGAGAGGGATACAATTACCCCCATGCCTACCGGGACCACTGGATCGCCCAGGCCTATCTGCCTGAAGAGCTGAAGGGCCGTTACTTCTACCAGCCCTCCTCGATGGGTTATGAAGCGACCATTCAGGAAGATGTCGTCCGCCGGCGGGAAGCTCAGATGGCGGTTATGCTCGAAAGCAGCCGCGACGAAGTCCTCACCTACTCCCCCGGAGACAAAACGCGGGAAAAATGGGTCAAGAGAATCGCGTCTGGACAAAGCCTCTACCTGCAGGAGATCCGGGATATCGTTTTCGACCGATTAAGTATCGTCCGCCACGAAAGGGTCCTGATTCCCGAAGAGAAAAGCGGCCTGTTCCTCTGGGAAGCCTTCCGCAGAGCGCCGGAAGGACTGGTTTGCGGACTCATTTCCGACGAAAGGGATTTCTCCCTTACGGAACACTACTCCCGCACTCTTCCGGAAAACGAAAGGCCACTGATTTTCGCCTCGAGCCTTGAGTCCTGGAAAGGAGAAGAAAGAGAGGAGACAAAGGGTGTTCTTTTCGACTGTCTCGCCGCCAGGGATCTGTTCGGAACGAACAGGGATATCGAAACTCTGCTGTCTGCAGCAGAACGGCTTATGGAAAGTGGGGGGCGTCTCGTTATCATGGAAACGCACCGCGCCGGGGGAACCAAACTATCAGCCTTTCTCTCGGCAGAGATCCATGAGGAACTCAAGGGAAAAATCAGGGAAATTGAAAAGGAGCTCTACAACGCCAAAGGTTACGACAGAAGAGCGGAATTTGACCGGTATCTGAAAAAATTCTTTGCTGAAAGTTCTGTAGAGGAAATACGGCTCACGGAAAAACGCCTCATTCTCCCCGAGCAGCTTGACCGCTGGCTCGACAGCCATACGGAAAATTCCTACGGAGCCGCGGTACTGCGGGAAACAGATGAGGCATCCTATAAACTGATATGCTCGGACCTGAAAAAACAGCTGTCAGGTAAAACAGTTTCCTGGGAGAGATCAAGCCTGATACTCTATGGGAAAAAGTGCCCTGACGCAACCTGACCGTTCTTCTACAGATATAAAACCGGGGCTTAAAGATTTTTTCGAATTTTATACGGGACTTGTTGACAAAAATCAGCAAATATATAATTATTGCCTTCGTTCAGCGGATGCGACGTATTCCGCCGGAAGACATGGTGAATGTAGTTCAGTTGGTAGAGCGCCAGATTGTGGTTCTGGTTGTCGCGGGTTCGAGTCCCGTCATTCACCCGAAGTAATATGCGTCCATAGCTCAGCTGGATAGAGCGCCGGACTTCGAATCCGTAGGTCGCAGGTTCGAATCCTGCTGGGCGTAAACTTACTTTGTATATTATGAATGCGGGCCGTTAGCTCAGCTGGTAGAGCAACAGACTCTTAATCTGTGGGTCAAAGGTTCGAACCCTTTACGGCTCATTCCTGCATCGAAGGGATTGACTGTAAAGTTGATTTGTTAGTATAATGCGCGAGCGTGGTGGAATTGGTAGACACGCTGGTCTTAGGAACCAGTGCCTCCGGTGTAAGGGTTCGAGTCCCTTCGCTCGCATGAAACAAAATTTTGCGAAAGTAGCTCAGTGGTAGAGCTCCACCTTGCCAAGGTGGATGTCGCGGGTTCAAGTCCCGTCTTTCGCTTAACTAAAGGTTTGGGCGATCTGGATGTTATCTGGATCGTCTTTTTTTTACACCTTAACTCACTGTAGAAGGAAAACGCCGTGATTGCTAAAAAAAGCGTTGAAAAACAGGAAAATTCCTCAGTTAAACTGTCCATCACCGTAAAGGGTGACGAGGCGCAAAAAGAATACAACGAGCTTCTGAACAAGTATGGAAAAGAAGCCCAGATCAAGGGATTCAGAAAAGGAAAAGTCCCCGCTGCCGTTCTCGAAAGAAAATTCGGTGAGGGTATCCGCGTTGAAGCCGCCGGAAACATAATGGATAAATCCCTCAGAGAAGCATTTGAAACAGTCGAGGAGAAACCCCTCGGATACACACATCCCGAAGTTGTCGGAGAACCGGAACTGAGGATCGGTGAAGATTTTTCATTTGAAGTAAAATACGATGTATTCCCCGAGTTCGAACTGAAAGACTGGAAAGGTCTGGAGCTTAAGGAAACTCAGGTTTCCGTAACCAAAGCCGACGAGGATGCCGAACTGAAGGCGATCCAGGAGCAGAACTCCGTCGTCATGGACAAAAAAGACGGCAAAGTGACTGATGACTCCATCGTAACGGTGGATTACTGTGAACTCGATGAAGAGAAAAACGAAGTGGATGGCAAAAAGCGCGAGGACTTCGTATTCACTGTCGGAACAGGATACAACTACTACAAAATCGACGAAGAAATCAAAGGTATGAAAAAAGATGAAGAAAAAATCATCGAAAAAGAATACCCCGAAGATTTCGAAATGAAAGACCTGGCGGGCCGCAAGGTAGCTGTAAAAGTTCTCGTCAAAGCCGTTAAGGAAAAAATTCTTCCCGAACTGGACGACGAGCTGGCACAGGATGTCGATGAGAAATACGAAACTCTCGATGATCTGAAAAAAGCTTTGAAAGATCAGTGCAAAGACAGAGCCAGAGAGAAAGTCGACGCCGAACTGAAAACGCAGGCTGTTGACAAACTGGTTGAAGCCACAGAGATCGCCGTTCCCAGATCCATGGTAGACGTGGAACTGGAACAGAGCTGGAGAAACTTTGTTCAGCAGTCGAGAATGCAGGAGGAACAGCTCCTCGGTTTCCTCGAAATGCAGGGGCAGACCAAAGACCAGCTTCTCGAAACCTGGCGCGCCGACGCTGAAAAAAGCGTAAAGGGCCAGCTGATTATCGGAAAGATCCTCGAAGATGAGAAAGTCGAAATCAGCGACGAAGAATTTGAAGAAGAACTTAAAAAACAGGCCGATATGTACAGTATGCCCGTAGAGGACCTGAAAAAATCATTTGGCGATAACAACCTTACTGAGTATCTTAAAAGCGATATGAAAACCAGAAAGGTTTACGACATGCTCATCAAAGAGGCGAAAATCGTCAAAGGTGACAAAGTTAAATACGCCGATTACATTAAAGGCTAAATATTAAGGCAAGGACCTGCAGTATGAATGAACAGAACAGCACATTGGTACCATATGTAGTGGAGCAGACGGGAATCGGAGAGCGTTCCTATGACATTTTCTCCCGCCTGCTGAAAGACAGAATTATCTTCCTCGACGGTGAAATAACCGATGTGACTGCGGACCTTGTCGTCGCCCAGCTGCTGTTTCTCGAATCCCAGGATCCGGAGAAGGATATCAACCTGTATATCAATTCCCCCGGCGGTTCGGTAACGGCAGGTCTGGCGATATATGACACCATGCAGTACATCAAACCCGATGTCACGACTATCTGCATGGGTCAGGCCGCTTCGATGGGAGCGGTTCTTCTGGCGGGAGGAACAGCCGGCAAAAGGCTCGCCCTCCCCTCGTCCCGCGTTATGATCCACCAGCCCTGGGGCGGTGTACAGGGACAGGCCAGAGATATCGGAATTCAGGCCAGAGAGATCGTAAGACTCAAAAAAATGCTCATCAGTTACTTCGCCGCCAATACGGGCAAGAGCGAGGAACTTATCTCACAGGATCTGGAAAGAGACTTTTTCATGTCTGCCGAGGAAGCCACGGAGTATGGAATCGTAGACAGGATTTTAAGAAGAGAGACAGATGGCCAGATCAAAAAGTAAAGATATGAAAGTGTGCTCTTTCTGCGGAAAGACATCGGACTCAGCAAAAAAACTCATAGCCGGACCGGGAGTCTATATCTGTGACGAATGCGTCAACGTATGCAACAAGATTCTCACAGAGGAAAACGACCTTATCACCGCCGACTTCGATGAAGAGCTGCCCACTCCCAGAGAAATCAAGGAATTCCTCGATTCCTACGTAGTGGGCCAGGACAAGGCGAAGAAGGTTCTCTCCGTTGCGGTCTATAATCACTATAAAAGAATCACCCACAGCGGCAGGATCGAAGATGATGTGGAAATCGAAAAGTCCAACGTTCTTTTCATCGGTCCCACCGGTACAGGCAAGACCCTCCTGGCCTCAACACTGGCCAAAAGGCTCAAAGTTCCCTTTGCCATCGCCGACGCCACAACGCTGACCGAAGCGGGGTATGTCGGTGAGGATGTGGAAAACATTCTCCTCAAGCTTATCCAGGCAGCGGGCAACAACATAGCCGCGGCGGAAAAAGGGATCATCTATATCGACGAAATCGATAAAATCGCCCGAAAAAGCGAGAATGTCTCCATAACAAGAGATGTTTCCGGAGAAGGGGTTCAGCAGGCCCTCCTCAAAATAATTGAGGGGACCGTCGCTTCCGTGCCTCCCCAGGGCGGAAGAAAACACCCCAACCAGGAAATGCTCAAAATAGACACATCCAATATTCTCATAATCTGCGGTGGAGCCTTTGTCGGGCTGGACAGCATTATTGACTCCCGCGTTTCCCAGCACCCTCTGGGATTCGGAGCGGATATAAAAGTGTCAGGAGACAAGGATCTGGCGAAACTATACGACCAGATGCATCCCGACGATCTGATCAAATTCGGACTGATTCCCGAGTTTATCGGAAGACTCCCCATTCACGTATCGCTGGATAATCTCAAAAGAGATGATTTGATCCGCATAGTGACAGAACCAAAAAACTCGATTATCCGACAGTACGAAGCGTCTATGAAACTGGATAATGCGGAGCTGCATTTTGAAACCGCAGCAATCGAGGCAATTGCCGATCTGGCTCTGGAGAGAAAGACAGGGGCCAGAGGCCTGCGGTCCATCGTCGAAAAAGCGATGACCGAGATCATGTATGAGCTTCCGTCCATTCAGGGTAAGAAGAAAGTGATCGTCACCAGCGATGTTATCAAAGACAATCACAAACCGGTCATTATTACCGATCCGGAAAAAATGAACGAACCCTGGAAGAACGAGCTCTATGAAACTACTAAGCAAATCTCCGCTTAATAAAAACAATCCGAACAATAACAGTAAAAACCAGCTTCCCCTCATACCCCTGAGGGAGCTGGTTATTTTTCCCTATTCGGTGGTTCCCTTTTTCGCCGGGCGCCCCGCAACCATCAAAGCCATAGAAAAAGCCATGGAAGGCGACAAGAACATCTTCCTGGCTTTTCAGAAAAATAAAAACGACAATCCCACACCAGAGGATCTTTTTCCCGTCGGAACGGTGGCTCATATACTCCAGATTCTCAAGCTGCCCGACGGCAGCCTCCGCGTCCTGGTGGAGGGAAAATCCCGGGCCGATGTCCTGAAAGTCTTTGAAAAAGACGGCATGGCCAATGTTTCCTACCGCCCTATCGCCGAACCGGGAGCCCCGACCAAGGTGGAGGCGTCTCTCATGGCTACGGTAAAAACATCATTCAGAGAACACAGCAAGCTGATCAAAAAGCTTCCGCCCGAAGTCGTGGCGAATATTGAGAAAGCCGATTCCCCCGACCGGCTTATCTCTCTGGTCGTGACGAACCTGAAGCTGACTGCTGACAAGAAAATGGAGTTTCTGACAACCCGGGACAACAAGGACCGCATGGAAAACCTCGCTGTCTCGCTTGAAATGGAAAACGAAGTCATCACCCTGAAGAACAATATAAACGGCCGTGTGAAGAAGAAGATGGAGAAGACCCAGAAGGAGTATTTTCTCAACGAACAGCTGAAGGAGATTCAGAAGGAGCTGGGATCCGAGGAGAGCGATTCCTCCGGTTCCAAAGAGCTGGAAGAGAAAATCATGGAACTGGATCTCCCCGAGGAAGTTGAAGCCAAAGCCATGAAAGAGCTCAAGCGCCTGACACGGCTGCAGCCCATGTCTCCCGAATCGGGCGTGCTGAGGACTTATCTGGAATGGATAACGGACCTTCCCTGGGGCATCAGAACCGAAGACAACAAGAGCCTGAAAGCCGCGGCGGAAATACTGGACAAAGATCATTACGACCTGAAAAAAGCGAAAGAGAGAATCCTCGATTTTATTGCTGTCCGCCAGCTGAAAGAACATCTGAAAGGGCCGATTCTCTGTTTCGCCGGTCCTCCGGGAACGGGAAAAACCTCTTTGGGACGCTCCGTCGCCAAGGCGCTGAGCCGCGAGTTCATCCGTATATCCCTGGGAGGCGTCCGCGACGAAGCGGAGATCCGGGGACACAGAAAAACCTATGTGGGGGCTCTTCCCGGGAAGATCATACAGTCTCTTAAGAAGGCGAAAACGGAAAATCCCGTCTTCCTTCTCGATGAGATTGACAAAATGAGCAGCGATTTCCGGGGCGATCCCGGCGCGGCCCTGCTGGAAGTACTCGATCCGGAACAGAATTCAACATTCGTCGACCATTATCTCGAAGTGCCTTTCGATCTTTCGAAAGTGATGTTTATCACCACGGCCAATTCGCTCCACAATATCCCCCGCCCTCTTCTGGACAGGATGGAAGTCATAGAGATTCCCGGATACACCGATTTCGAGAAGCTGGAAATCGCCTCGCGGTTTATCATCCCCAAGCAACTGGAAGAGAACGGAATAGACCAGGCCGATATCACCTTCGATGACGATGCGGTGCTGCAGATCATCCGCTCCTACACCATGGAATCGGGTGTGAGAAATCTCGAAAGGGAAATCAGCCAGGTAATCAGAAAAATAACCAGAAAATCGATCGAGGAGTATCAGGACCGCCTGGGCGAAGAATCGACCGTTCCGGAATCTTCCGGGGAGAATCACGAAGGGAATGAAGCCGGAAAGATCGATGACAAGACCCCGATTGATCTGTCTCAGGTCAGTATTCACGTCACGGCCGACATGATAAGCGAATATCTGGGCAAGGAAAAATTCTCCGAATCGGATCTGAAAAGCAATGCAAAAAGCGGAATGGCAACGGGCCTGGCCTGGACCGAGCTCGGAGGAAGAGTCCTGCCTGTCGAAGTCAAGCTATACGAGGGCGCTGGCAAACTGATCCTCACGGGAAAACTGGGAGATGTTATGAAGGAAAGCGCCCAGATTGCCCTCTCCTTTCTGCGTTCCAACGCCGAAACTCTCAGGATCGATCCGGCATTCAGCAAGGACAAAGATATACATATCCATGTTCCTGAGGGAGCCATTCCTAAGGACGGCCCCTCTGCGGGCATAACCATGACAGCGGCGCTGCTCTCCGCCATAAAGGATGTTCCCCTGAAAAAAGGGATAGCCATGACCGGTGAGATAACACTGACGGACCGCCTTCTACCCATAGGCGGGCTGAAGGAAAAGGTTCTGGCGGCCCACAGAAATAATCTCTTTACCGTTCTCATTCCCGAAAAGAACAGAAACGACAAAGAGGAGCTCCCGGCGGAAATTCAGGAGTCCATGAAATTCCATTTCTGCAGTTCAGTTATTGACGCTCTGGAAAAACTGTTTCCCCGGGGCACCTTCAAATAAGTCTCTTTGAAAAAAAATGAGGAGTGCTTGATAATTAAACCGAGTTGTCGGATAATTTAATCTGGACGTAAAATCCGCGATTCGGCAGACCGGGCGGAGACCGCCCTTTCTTAATATCAGGAGGCTTTCAGGTGAAACACAAGATTCTTACGGTTTTATTGGTTCTCTTTATCTTTACGGGGATATCGGTTTTTGCGGACACAGCGGAATCAGATCTCTACGTCAAAACGATTTATATAGTCAAAGTATACAATGATAATGCGGGGTTCCGCGTGGATTACCAGAATTCCAATATGAAATTGTACTCTATTTACATGCCTCAGAAATGGTTCGGCGAAGCGGCGGGGTACGGCGAAGTGGTATACGGAAACCACCCCTCGGCTCCTTATATGTCGGTCTGGTACAAAGACGGCAAAGTCGATCATTTCAGACTGTATGTGAAAGAGGATTTCAATGACCCGTCCTGGGGTGCTTTCCAACTCACAGGAGTCAATGAAGAGCTCTTCCAGGTTGAGGAACTGACAATCATATACTGATGGAAAAAGATTACCGGCCCATACTCGAAGCTCTGGATTCATTCGACAATTTCATTATTGCCGGACACCAGGAACCCGATGGAGATTGCCTCTGCTCTCAAATGGCGCTTTCGAGTTTTCTCAAGCGCAAAGGGAAAAATGCCAGGCTCGTTTCCGCCGGCCCTTTCAAACGTCCGGAAATCCGGAGCTGGGAAAAATTTTTCTCGGGAACGATTGATGACAATGACCTGAAGGGAAAGACCCTCGGAATTATCACAGACTGCAGTTCCCCGGACCGCACGGGGTCTCTGGGAGATCAGCTGAAAAAAATCCCCCTGATGGTTATAGATCACCACAGTTCCGGAGAGATGTTCGGTGATTACCGCTTTGTCGATTCCGACAGCCCCTCCACGACACTCCTTGTCCAGCAGCTCATCGAATCTTCGGGAATGGAACTGACCGAAGAGGAAGCGGAGTTCATTTTTCTCGGATTCTGCACAGATACGGGCTTTTTCCGCCATATCGGATCGGGTAAGCCCGACGTTTTTCAGGCAGTGTCACGCCTTGTCGAGGCGGGGGTCTCGCCCAATGCGACCCATAGAGTTATGACAGGCGGTAGAACTCTCGGTTCCAGACGGCTTCTCGGGCGCATTCTCGACCGTTCCAGACTGCATTACGAGGGCAAACTCCTCATATCCTGGGAAACTCTTGAAGATAGAAAAGAATTGGAGACAGAAGACAGGGATTCCGATTCCATGTATCAGATGCTTCAGAGCATCGGAGGTGTCGAATCGGTTGTCATCGTTCAGGAAGAGAGTGAAAACACCTATTCCGTCGGCCTCCGTTCCACTTTCGATATCGATGTGGGTTCCATTGCAAAAAGCTTCGGAGGGGGAGGCCATAGAAAAGCAGCCGGCTGCACTCTGACAGGCTCCCGGAATGAAGTCATTCAGAGACTCATAGATTCTTTCCAATTATTAAATAACAGTTAATATTCAATTTTCTCTATGAATTCACTTGCCCATTAAGGCCTCTGTTGATATTTTCTTACCAACCGGTCGTTAACTGTTAACAACCGTTCGGTAACAGAAGAACATATGAAAAGTGAAAAACATCTGAACAGAAAAGAGGAAATCATCGATACCGCCTTCAAAGTGTGGCAATTGAATTGTTTTACCTCAACATCTCTAAACGATATAGCCGAAAGCCTGGGGATGACCAAACAGGCGATTTACCGCTATTTCAAGGGCAAGAACGGCCTTATATCCGAGATGGGCTCCCGTATAACCGATCATTACAGAAATAATTTTCTGGAATTCCGCTCAAAGGCGGAAACAGAAACGCCGGAAGAAATTGTCAGGGGCTTTATAAAGAACCAGATTGAGTTTTTCAGAAGCCATGGCGAATATCTCTCCTTTCTCATTTCCAAAATGCGTCTCGCCGACGAGGGAAGAAAGAGTTTCATAGATGTAATTGCCGAACAGACCGGTTATCTCCGGGAAAAACTGAGCGTCAAGCCTACGGCGGTCAACTACATACTGAACCTTATCGTTTTTTACATTTTTATCGATTCTGCAAAAAGCACCTCCGAACTGACCGACAGGATTTATACCCTCGTCCATGAAGGCTTCGGGACCGATCTCCTCAAAAAACCTTCAGACCCCGAAAAGCTGATCCTGGCAAACCGTATACCCGAAACCGATATGACCGAAGAGAATAAGGTTCTCCAGGCCATCTCCGAGGTCGTGATGGAAGAAGGTCCTCATAACGCCTCTCTCGATAAAATCGCAAAACGGGCCGGAATGACCAAGAGCAGCCTTTACTTCTACTTCAGCAACAAAGAGGAGATGATAACGGAGACCATCAACAGGCAGACAGAAGCTTTTACGGAATACTATTTCGGGAAGATTTCCGGCTATGATGATGTGGGGGAACAGCTTTTCGCCCATTTTGTCCTCACAGCCAGCATGACCATCGAAAGGCCCAGAACCGTATCGATGATCCACTGGTTCGTCAGAAGGGGAATCGGAGACAATTTCCGCAAGCCCACGGAATTCAAAAATTACCGTGTATTTTTCGAAAATGCCGCCAATTGCCGCTATCTCGATACCCACGGGATAACGGCGGATCAATTGTTATTACTGGTCAATTTCTGTGTGACCTTTGAAGTCAATAATCAAACAAATAAGGATCTGGACAAGGAGAGCAAATACGGACTGGTCAACGACCTGTTCGATCTCTTCATCCACGGATTGAAAGCATTACAGGAGAAGAAATAATGAAAAAAATGTACTTAATGATTTCAGGATTGATATTGCTGATGGCGCCCCTTGCAGCCGAAGCGGAAGTCATCACACTCGATAAGGCGATCCAGCTGCTCCATACGAATAATCTGGATATCAAAGCCAAGGCTTATGATCTGAAAGTCGCCGAGAGGAACAGGAAGACGGTTTGGAATAACTTTCTGCCGACGCTGGGGGTCTCTGCCGGATCGGCACTGATGATGAATCCGGGGTATATGGAGTCGATGTCGCTGACAGGCCCTACTTCTTCTACACCATCATTTAATGATCCTATTGTCTATCTTGGACAAGTCGACGAACCCGCCGGACCGGACGACGCAAGAATGGGTCTCGATGTGAGCTTCAACGCCCAGCTCATGATCAACACGGCACTGGGAGCGGGTATCAGAAACTATGTTCTTCAGTACGAAGCCGGAGAGATCTCCTATGAAATGGCCGTCAAAGGGCTGGAGATGAATACCAAAATCCAGTTCTACAGCCTTCTGAATATGCAGGAGCAGATTAAAATCATGACCAAGGGAATCGATCTGGCGGAAAAACGCTACCTTCAGGTCCAGGAAAATTACCGGAACGGCCTTATCCCGGAACTGGATGTCCTGAGAACCCGCGTTGCCTACGAGAGTCAGAAGCCCGCCCTCTCTACAATGGAGACGCAGTACGAGAACATGATAATGGGTTTCAAAGTCATGCTGGGGATTAACAGGAATCAGGAAGTCGAGCTCGACGGATCTCTCAATATCGACACATACCGGTTCGACGCTGACAATCTTATCGAGAAATATCTGGGGAAATCACTGAGCCTCAAAGCCATGAATAAAAACCTTGAAGTTCTGGAAAACACAAAAAAGATGCAGTCGCTCTATTCCAGGACACCGACTCTCATGCTCGGATATTCCCTGAAAGCCGCCAGCTACAACCCCTGGGCTGAAGAATATGCGTCGGAGACGGACTCATGGTCCTTTCCCGAAGATTTCGGAACGATTACTTTCGGGCTCTCCATAAACCTGGACAACTACATCCCCGGCTCGAAGAAGAGCGTCGAGATCAGCAATATGAAAGATCAGATCGCCCAGCTGAAGCTGTCGATAGAGCAGTCGGCTCTACAGGCGGAAGTCAATGTACTAAACACCCTTTCCAAACTGGAAAACTCCATCGAGCAGCTGGATGCCAACAAGCTGAACGTCGAACTGGCCCGCAAAGCCTATGAGATGACCAGCGAAGCCTACAATCTGGGAACAAAGGAACTGCTCGATGTGGAATCGGCCCAGAACGACCTGCTCAGCGCCGAAGCTAAAGTCCTGGGCGAGCAGTTTAATTACCTTTCCGGGCTTCTGAACCTGGAATACACACTGAATACGTCAATTGAGGAGATTATAAAATAACAATGAGTGATACGGTAAAGAAAAAGAGTAAAATACCGGGACTGCTGATAACTCTGGCGGTTCTGGTACTGGCTGTCGGGACAGTTTTTGTCCTGACTCAGCGGAGCAAAGCCTCCCAGGCGGAACTGGTCTCCGATGCGAACGAGGAAATCGAGCAGGTATTTGCCGTCAATACGACGGCAGCGACCCGCGGGCGGATTATGGACTACCTCTATGTCAACGGGGATATTGTCTCCGGGGATATTGTCGATGTCTATCCCGATACAGCGGGAAAACTGACGGATATCCGCGTCTCCACAGGAGACCGGGTGAAAAAAGGCGATCTGCTCGCCTATGTCGACCCCTCCCGTCCCGGAATGAATTTTACAAACAGCCCCGTTTACAGCCCCATAAGCGGAACTGTAACGTCCTTCTCCGGTAATGAGGGCTCGACCGTTGCCGGTCAGGCTCCTATCGCCACGATCGGAGACCTGAGCAACCTCCAGGTGAGAACCTATATCTCGGAGAGAAAAATTTCCATGATCGCTCTGGGGATGCCGGCCGAACTGACTTTCGAAGCTTATCCCGGAGAGACTTTCTCGGCGAGGATTACGGAAATCAGTCCTGTAGTCGATCCTTCCTCAAGATCTATGGAAATAAAACTGAGCCTGAACAGCCGCAATACCCGGATCAAATCGGGAATGTTCGCCAAAGTTAAAATCACCACGTCGGTAAAAGATAACGTGGTAAAAATCCCCACAGACTGCATCAGCGAAAGATATGATGAGAAATTCGTCTATGTCGTCAACAGCGATGACAAAGCGGAAAAGAGAATTATCGTATCGGGTATTTCCGTGGGAGATGTGACCGAAATTCTTTCAGGTCTGGCGGCAGATGACAAGGTTGTCATACAGGGACAGTCTCTTCTCGAAGACGGCGTACCGGTAAAAGTAATCAAAGAAGTGGCACCGCTGACAGAAACGGCAGATAAAGAGGGCTGATTATGAGCATTACCCGAACAGTCGTCAACAAGCCGGTAACCATATTCGTTGCCTTTGTCATTCTAATCGGTCTGGGTCTCTATATCAGCCCGCAGATCCCCCTGGACCTCTATCCGGAGATCAATCCCCCGATTCTTGTCGTATTCTCCAATTACGAAGGAGCCGGACCGGAAGAGGTGGAGAACACTCTGACACGGCCCCTCGAGGGTCAGCTGACCAACGTCAGCAATATAAAGGGCATGACATCGACCTCCTCGGAGGGAACCAGTATGATTCTGCTGGAATTCGGCTGGGGTCAGGATATATCCGAATCGGCCAACGAAGTCAGGGACAAACTGGAATTCATTAAAGACTATCTGCCGGAAAAAGCCGGTTCACCTCAGATATTCAAGTTCGATCCCTCCATGCTGCCGATTCTCGACCTGGTTATCCGGGGGGACAGAACTCCCGAGGAACTGCTTCAGATCGCCGAGGATACGGTTCAGCCCCTCATCGAACAGGTCGAAGGCGTTTCCATGACCTCCGTGACCGGGGGAAGAAAACCCATCGTCAAAGTGGAGATTTCCGCCAACAGACTCGATGCCTACGGCCTGACACTCACTCAGGTGGCGCAGGCCCTGCAGACCCAGAACATACAGATCGGAGCGGGAAGCATTGAAGAGGGATCGAAGAAATTCCTCATCAGAACGTCGGGAGAATACGATTCGCTCGACGATATCCGCAATACGGTCGTAACCTATAAAGGCGGTATCGTTATGCCCGGCCAGCCGGTCAACCCCGCCAAAGTTATCAAACTGGACGACATAGCCGATGTCACCATGGGCTTTGAAGACCAGGCCAGCGCCGTGTACATCAATGGTGAGCCGGGCGTCAATATTTCCGTACAGAAACAGACGGGAACCAACTCGGTCCAGACAGCCGACAATGTCATAGCCCGGCTCGAGGAAATCAACAAAGTCCTGCCCTACGGCGTCAAGGTGGAGGTCATCAGCGACACGACGCAGATGATCCGGATGACTCTCGATCAGGTTATCTCTTCGGCTCTGACCGGCGCCATATTCGCCATGGTGATCCTCTTCATCTTCCTGCGGAGCCTTAAGAGCACATTCATCGTCGGACTTTCCATCCCCGTATCGCTGCTTATAACCCTGATGGCCATGTACTTTTTCGGCCTGACCCTGAATCTTCTGACCCTGACCGGTCTGATTCTGGGTATCGGTATGATCGTGGACTCATCGATCGTTATTCTCGAGAATATCTACCGCTACAGGGAAAAAGGCGCCAAGCTGACGGCTTCAGCCCTCCTGGGAACCCAGGAAATGATTATGGCCATTACAGCTTCGATCCTGACGACCATCTGCGTTTTCCTCCCCATGCTCATGTTCAAATCGGAGCTCGACGTCATCGGGGTCATGTTTCAGGATCTGGCCTTTACGATCGTAATCGCCCTCCTCTCCTCCCTGTTTATCGCCATAACCCTTGTGCCGACTCTGGCGGGACGGTTCATTCCGCTCCACACGAAAAAGCAGAAGCCCGTGAAGAACAGGGTGCTCCGGTCCATCGATGATTTTATGGAAAAGATGTTCACGGGACTGGATAATCTCTACATGAAATCCCTCCATAGGGTTCTGGACCACAAAGGCGCGACAGTTTCCATCATCATCATTATCTTCGCTGCATCTGTTGCTCTCTTTTCTACGGTGGGAATCAACTTTCTGCCGACAGCGGGAGACGACTTCGTACAGGTCAGCATCGAGCTGCCCGTGGGAACGAAACTCGATGTCACGGAAGATGTCATCAACCAGTTCCAGTATTATGTGGAAAATGAAATCGAAGGCTATACGGATATAATCGTCACAACCGGAAGCGGCGGCGGGTTCTTCGGGGAAACGCCGAGCAACCAGGGATCGATCAAAATCCTTCTTCCCAAATATGAAGAGCGCATCGAAACATCCGATGAGATCAAGGAGCTTCTCCGATCCCATTTCGAGGACTTCCCTTCGGTTAAATTCAGCTTTTCTTCCGGCCAGATGGGAATGGGCGGATCGGCCAGCCCCATCGACGTTATCGTCAAGTCCGAAGATCTGAAACTGGCCGGGGAAACGGCGATTCAGATCCGCGACCTGATCAAGGAAAACATTCCGGAAGTAACGGAGCCCACGGTCAGCCTGAATGAAGGCCTGCCCCAGATCGAAGTCAATGTCGACAGGGAGAAAGCCTATGCTCTGGGTCTGAACATCTACAGCATCGGAAGCGAAATCAGCGCCAATATCGATGGAAAATCGGCGGGAACCTACCGTTCCGGCGGAGATGAATTCGATATAAAAGTCCTTCTCGAAAAGGAGGACCGGAAAAGCCTGGACGACCTCAACAATATTTTTATCATGAGCCAGATGGGGGAAAAGATTCCCGTATCCAACTTCGCGACGCTCGAAAGAACGACAGGGCCGATCAGCATCAACAGGGAGGACCAGTCAAGAGTCCTTCACGTAACGGGCGGTCTGAAACCAGGCGCGTCGACCAGCGGTGTGGAGGCGAAGGTGAGAGACCTGATCATGTCCAACATCGTCGCCGATGACAATGTCATTATCGACTTCGGCGGAGACTGGTCGCAGATCATGGAAATGATCGTCAAATTCCTGGTCATTATGATTATCGCCGTCGCGCTGGTTTTCGCCGTCATGGCCTCGCAGTTCGAATCGCTCGTGGATCCTTTCATCATATTTCTCTGTCTGCCCCTCATGGCGGTTGGCGTTATCTGGATCTATATTCTTACGGGAACTTCATTCAGTATGTTCACAGCCGTCGGACTGGTCATGCTGGCCGGTATCGTCGTCAACAACGGAATCGTTCTGGTCGACTACACCAATCTTCTGAGAGAACGGGGCCTGACGATCCGCGACGCCTGCGTCCGGGCCGGCGGAAACAGACTGAGGCCGATCCTTATGACGACCCTCACCACGATTCTGGGAATGGTCCCCATGGCCTTCTTCCCGGGAGAGGGTTCGGAACTGGTTCAGCCTATCGGCCTGACCGTTATCGGAGGACTTACGGTCAACACTCTGGGTACGCTTTATCTCGTACCGGTTCTCTATTCGGTTTTCAACCGGAAACACAAAAACAACAGACTGGAAATCGGGGAGGCCGCTAAATGAAACGGGTGGAACTAATAGCCAATCACTCCGTAGAGGAGGATTTGTTCGAGAGCTTTGAAAAGCGCAATATCGTAAAAGCGTTCACCAAGATCCCGTCGGTCCACGGCGCCGGAAACAGCACACCCAAAAGGGGTGACCATATCTGGCCCGAGGAGAACTTTCTCCTTCTCATTTTCTGTGAAGATGAGGAGGCGGAGCTGATAAGGGAATCGGTCGCGGAAGTGAAAGAACACTTTACCGATGAGGGTATCAAGCTCTTCATCTCTCAGATGTAAAAAAAAAGAAATTCAGGAGCTGCCGCAGGAAATCTGTGTCAGCTCTTTTTTTATGTTCCAATCTTAATCAATCTTAAGTAAAACTTAAATAATTGACTCATATTGGAAATCCTCCCTGGCATACATCTTGCTAATGTATATCCATCAATATGACATCGGAGGAATGAGAAAAATGGAATCAATTACGGAGGCGGTGCTGAGATATCAGGATACGGGAGAAGGATACGATTCGCTGGTCGAGAGAATCAGCCTCATTATTTACAACTATCCGGACCGTATCGCCTCTTTATCGGAAGAAGACAAGTGTGATTTTTACCTGAGTTTCTTCACAAGAATAAAAGGGCTTATCAATAACTTCTCCTATCAGGGCCGGGCTTTTGAAGCCCTTCTGATCCAGACACTGAAGTGGCATTCGATCTCCTATCTGGCCAGACAGAAAAAAGAGAAACACCTGTTTGCCATGGAAATAAGGGAAGAGGAAATTCGGCTGAAAGATTTCCTGAGGACAGAATCCGGAGACAGGGGAACCGGCCGTATGGAAATAAAACTGAAGAACGATGCGTCCCGGAAAAGACTCCTCTTTCTGGTTCTGATGGACACACAGAATATCAGTGACAGCGAAATGGAAAGGTTTTCTGTAATATCCGGGTATGACCTGAACTGGCTTCTGGAGAAGAAAGACAGGATCAACTGCATGCTGCACGAAAGAAGCGGAAGGCTGTCCGACCTTCGGGAGAAACGGAACAATTATTTTTCCAAAATGCAGTATTTTCAGATTCTTCTCTCAGAAGAAATCAATCCTGATAAAATCCGGATTCTGAAGGGGAAAATTTCATCATTGAAAAAACGGCTCGAGGATACGCGTAAGGAAATTGCAAAAGTTCCGGTCAGACCGACTCACAGCGAAATCGCCGAATTGCTGGGAATTCCCAAAGGAACTGTCGATTCGGGTCTGCACTATTTCCGTAAAAGAGTCGGCGATTCCCATCGGGAAATAAGTTATAGTCTAATTCCCTGAAAGGTATTATCCTTTTCCCCATGGAAATAGTTTTAGCAACAGGCAATCTCCACAAGAAAGAGGAGCTTGCCGAAATTTTAAATGGTCACAGAATATTACTTCCTTCCGATCTCGGCTGCGCTTTCGATTGTATCGAAGATGGAGAAACCTATCTGGATAACGCCCTGATAAAAGCACGGGCCTTGTATAAAGTAACGGGAAGACCGGTTATAGCAGATGATTCCGGAATATCCGTCCCCGCTCTGGGCGGAGCTCCCGGAGTCTATTCGGCGCGCTACGGATCGGAAGAGGCGGGAAGGATGCTGGAGAGCCCGGAGAGGAACGACTTTCTTCTCAAAAAAATGGAGCACATCACAGACAGGAAAGCTTTTTTTGTCTGTTCCATGGTTCTTATGCTCGACGAATACAGAATTTATACCGTTCAGGAAACCTTTACAGGCGAGATCGCCCGCGAGCCTTTCGGAGGTGGCGGTTTCGGTTACGATCCCCTCTTCTACCTGAAGGAGTACGGAAAAACGGTCGCCCAGTTACCGTCCCAAGTGAAAAACCGGATATCCCACAGGGGGAAAGCCGGCGCCGCCATAAAAGAGATTATGGATAGCCTCGACTCAAAAAAATAAAGAAAAGGAGTAAAAAAAATATGTCAAAATCCATACCGGAAAGAAAAGATGTGAAGAAAGAGGACCAGTGGAATCTTGTCAGGCTCTTTGAATCGGAACAGAAATGGGAAGAAGATCTTAAAGAATTCGAAGATAAAATCCCCGGACTCGGGAGTTTCAAAGGAAAACTGGCCGAATCAGCGGATAACCTGAAAAGCTGTCTCGAGTACATGAATGATGTAGACCAGCTCGATGAGCGCCTGGGAGTCTACGCCTTTCTCCGTCAGTCCGAAGATCAGGGGAACAGCAATTCGACAGGGAGAATGTCCCGATATACGAGAGTCGCCACAGAGGCGGGAGCTGCTTCGAGCTGGTTCCGCCCCGAACTGCTCTCTCTCGACGACAAGACAATAAACAGCTATTTGAATGACGCAAAACTGGCCGATTACAGAATTTCACTCAATAAGCTGCTCCGCTATAAACCTCATACTCTGAGCGAGAAAGAAGAAACACTTCTGGCGAAACAGCAGGAGTTTACATCGACACCCAACAAAGCCTTCAACGCCCTGACAAATGTGGATATGGATTTCGGGACAATTGAAACAAAAGAGGGTGAGCGCCCTTTGACCAATGCGACGTTCAACCTCCTTCTCCAGAACGAAGACCCGGATGTAAGAAAGAAAACCTACGACCAGTTCTACGGAAAACTGGAAGAACACAAGAACACCATCGCCGAACTCTACAACGGAAGCGTGCAGACTGATATTTTCCGCTCCTCCATCAGGGGCTTCTCCAGCGCCAGGAAAGCCAGTCTTTTTGCCGACGACGTTCCCGAAGAGGTATATGACAGCCTGATAAAGGCTGTTAACGAGAACCTTCCGGCTCTACACGACTACTACGCCTTGAGAAAAGAAGTGCTCGGGCTGAAAGAACAGCATATATACGACACGAAAACACCGCTTGTCAAAGATATAAAAGCCCTGCACACCTATGAGGAAGCCGTCGAAAAAATCTATTGCGCTCTGGAACCGATGGGTGATGAGTACAGATCGACGCTCCGGGACGGGCTTCTGGGGAACTGGGTCGACCGCTACGAAAACAAGGGGAAACGCTCCGGTGCCTTCTCCTACGGAACCTACAACGGCGAACCCTACATCATGATGAATTACAACGATGAAAATATCCGCGATATGTTTACCCTGGCTCATGAGGGCGGGCACTCCATGCATTCCTGGTATTCCGTCAGAAACAACCCCTTCCAGCATTACAATTATGCTATTTTCGAAGCGGAAGTCGCCTCGACGTTCAACGAGCAGCTTCTGGCCGAATACATGATGAAAAACACCGATTCGAAAGAGATGAAAGCCTATCTGATCGGCAATCAGATCGACGATATCCTCGCCACGATCTACCGTCAGACCATGTTCGCCGAATACGAGCACATCTGCCACAGAATGGTCGAAGAGGGGCAGCCCCTGACCATTGATTCGCTGCGTAGCGAGTACCGGAAACTGCTGGAGAAATACTTCGGCCCCTCTGTTATCCTGGAGGAGACCAGCGATCTGGAAGGGCTCAGAATTCCCCACTTCTACAGAGCCTTCTATGTCTACAAATACGCTACGGGCCTTTCCGCCTCTATTTCTCTGGCAAGAAGAGTTCTGGGCGGCGGCGAACAGGAACGGGAGGACTACCTGAATTTCCTCAAGTCCGGAGGATCGCGTTTCCCCCTCGAATCGCTGAAACTGGCCGGTGTGGATATGAGCAAGCCGGAACCTGTGAAAATAGCGCTCGAACACTTTGCCTCGCTCCTTAAGGAATTGAGAGCGCTGCTTACCTGAATTTGAGGGAGATGGGAATTTATTTGTTCCATCTCCCATCTTGATTTCCACATATCACAGCCGATATAATCCCCCCATGAACGATCCAAAGAACCTCCCTCTCCGGGAACGCCCCATTGATATCTTTTTCATTATCATGTTCGCCCTGTTCATCGTCACCTCGGGCATAGCCGATCTTCTGCCCACAATAGGCGTTCACATGGCTCCCGACAGCCCCAATTTCATTGCCAGAGCCAACTACAACTACGCCTGGGAAACTGATCCCCTCTTTCTCTTCACAGCCGATCACCCCGTACCGGTCTGGATGAGATTCGTCACGGGACTTTCGGCTTTCGTCTATCCGGTGTTTTATCTCTTCTTCATCATCTCCGCCGTAAGAGGCTGGAACAGAATCCAGGTCCCGGCGATTATGTACGGAACGGCCATTTCCGTTATTACGGGAGTCATCGTTTTCGGTGTGGAGTTTTTCGGCGAGCCGGAATGGCGCTGCCAGAACATACCCAAGTTCCTGAGCCTCAACCTCCCTTACGTGCTGATTCCGATACTTCTAATCATAAGGATGAGAAGAGAAAACCCCTTCCACAGAAAATTCTAAACTGATACAGCGCTCTGTCCTCACACTTGCACCACAGAGCGCTCAAATGCTATATTCTCATCTATGTTAGACCTTAAATTTATCAAAGAGAACATTGACGCCGTCAAAGAAAACATCCGGAACAGAAACGTTCAGGCCGATGCCGACAAAGTTGTGGAACTTTACGACGCCAGAAACAAAGCGCTCCAGGAACTGGAAGAACTGCGCCGTCTGAGAAATGAGAACGCGGCCAAAATGAAGGGAAAGCTGGAACAGAACGTCCGCCAGGCTCTTATCGAAGAAGGGAAATCCCTCAAGGAACAGATCGCCGCGAAGGAAGCCGCATCGGAGGAGATTTTCTCATCCCTGAAAGAACAGGCTTCGCTGATTCCCAACATGGCCCATCCCGATGCTCCCGTTGGTAAAGAAGACAAGGACAATACAGAAATTAAGCGGAGCGGAACCGTTCCCCGGTTCTCCTTTAAAGCGAAGGACCATGTGGAACTGGGAGAATCTCTCAAACTCATCGATTTCGAAACAGCGACGAGAGTCTCCGGATCCAAATTCTACTACCTGACAAACGAAGCGGTCATTCTCGAACTGGCCCTTACCAGATATGCCCTGGACATCCTGCAGAAGCACGGATTTATGATGACCCTGACACCGGATATCGCCCGGGAGGAAATCGTCGAAGGGATCGGATTCAATCCGAGGGGAGAGGAATCCAACATCTACACGATCGAAGGAACGGGGACCTGTCTCGTCGGAACAGCGGAAATCACCCTCGGGGGATATCACGCCGGCCAGATAATCGACCTTTCGAATGGCCCCATCCTGATGGCGGGAGTCAGCCACTGTTTCCGCCGTGAAGCGGGATCGGCCGGCCAGTACTCCAAAGGGCTATACAGAGTTCATCAGTTTTCCAAGATCGAGATGTTCGTCTACTGCAAAGCCGAAGAGTCCGATGCCCTCCATGAAAAGCTGAGGGAAATCGAAGAAGAGATATTCTCATCGCTGGATATACCCTTCCGCGTTGTCGACACCTGTACCGGAGACCTCGGTGGCCCCGCCTACAGAAAATACGACCTGGAAGCCTGGATGCCCGGAAGAGGCGAAGAAGGGGACTGGGGAGAAATAACCAGTACCTCAAACTGCACGGATTACCAATCCAGACGCCTCGGCATCCGCTATAAGGATGAGAAGGGAAACAACATCCACGCCCACACTCTGAACGGTACGGCCATAGCCATCTCAAGAGCCATCATTTCCATAATGGAAAACTTTCAGCAGGAAGACGGATCGATCAAAATCCCGGAAGCCCTGGTGCCCTACACCGGATTCTCTGAAATCCGCCGCTAAAAAAATATCTAAATTAATCCGGCGCCTCTCAAAGGCGCCTTTTTTATCCCATCTCCTATCTCCGCTCCCTCCCCCGACGTACTGGCCGAGAGCAGAAATCATGAGTCAT
>JAFGXR010000084.1 GCA_016936555.1 Spirochaetales bacterium
AGTATGCCGTTTTTCAAAGCCGTGATTCTGAAGAGATCCGGTGTTACTTTGATACGGCTCTGACCGGAGAGGCGGTCTATCTCCTGCATGATATCCTGCTGTTCTTCCGCCGAGATGATATTGTCCCCTCTGGGGGCCGGTACGGGAGGCAGTTTTTCTTCTCTGTAGCTTTCAGCAGCCTGCAGCAAACTCTTCACGGTTCTAATCCCTAAAAGGGGCTCTCTCCTTTCTTATGATGTTTTCATCCCAGTCGACCAGATAATAGTATTCACAATCGTAATCGATCGTGACGATCTCACCGGAGGAATCTTTATTCTCGATATACTCCATTTCATTACCTCCGTAATCGAAAAGCACGAGATTTCTGTCGTCACGGGAAACGAAGTATCCAAGACTGCAACGGGTTACCCATTCTGTTAAAGACCCGGAATTCACTGATGTTTCGGGCATAAAATCGACAATGTTCAGTGAAACTGCACCGGCGGCGTGATCATATATTGATTTTTTGGTCAGGGAATATATATTACCGTCCATTGTTGCGAGTTTGATTTCTTCCAGCGAATTATCGGATTGGGGTATAAGCATGAAATCCGGCATGATGGGGACGGGATTCCCTCCCAGAGGATTCCAGTTCTCATCGAAATAATAGAAATACAATTCCTGGGTTGTATAATCGGGATAAATCTGGAGATAGTAATCCTTCTCCCCATCGCTGTAGGGGAGAATGGCATAATTGCTTTCCGGATTCGGAACACTGACAGAATCAAGTCCGTCATCGCGCAGTGTCCCCGATTTTGTCAGCCTGATTGCTCCGATAATAAAATCACCTGCATGATCCACAAAACCGGGCCCTACGGCATCGGTCGGTCTGTCGGAGTTATCAGCAGGATCTGCCGTCAGGTAGGAACGGATATTCAGAGAGGTGTCGAGAATAAGTGTTTTTGTAAAACCGTTCTCTTCCTTTACAAGAAACAGCAAGGGCTCATCTTCTCCGTTATCAAGAATATAAAACTTTCTCATTGATCCTTCTTTTATAAACCAGCTTAAATCCATGGACAGGGCAGAGGGAAAAACGGATGAACCGAAAAATGCGCAGGATGAGAGAGTCAGAACAGCGGCATAGAGAACTAAAAGGCGATTTACCATTTTCTCATCACCCCCAATGAAATCTGCGGGACATTCCATTCCGACAGGGATATTCCGCCCTTATTAAGGGAACTTTCGCCGATTCCGAGAAAAATTCGGAGCTCCGGCCTCAGGTAAAAACTCCAGTCATCAAGATTCAGTTCCAAAGCCAGGTTAACAGCATTGATATAAGTATCAAAATAAACCTCGTTGCTGTTAAGGGGATAGGACACGATGATCCCCAGCCCGAGAGAAGCGCTGACCCGGAAAATACTGCCGGGACCCAATCCCAGATACAATCCCCCGAGCAGCCGCAAATCGTTATGGGTCATCTCGAGGCCTGAATCGGAGGAAAAATCCTTCTGAAGATAAAAGTAACTGTCAAAGCTGACATAGAGCCAGTCCGGTATGGGATAAAAACGGATACCCGTTCCCGCACCCATCAGCTGGGTATATGTCCAGTTAAACTCCAGTGCCAGGGTCTGGGCTTTTACAAGATCGCCCAGAGGCGCAACTGATCTCTCCCTGTCAAGATAAACATACTGTTCCGAGGACCTGTAACCCTTCAGTTTTTTTACAATCAGCAATCTGGTGCCGATCTCATACTCTCTGTCCGTCACATTCAGGACAGAATGAATAATGGTCCCCAGAAGCTCGCCGCTGGAGAGATAGACCTCCATTCCCTCCTGGTTGGAAAGAAAAGTGATTTTTCTGACTTTCGGCTCTTCCATGGCAATCTGGACCCCGTACTCTCCGGTCAGCTTGCTCACGATCCGCGTTATCGAAGAATCGATCATGATATACTGGGTGATCTCCGATTTGCTGACGCTTCTCTCAGTCGCTATAGCCTTTTTGCCAGCTATATCCCAGGCAGTTATGGCTATCTCCAGAAGAGATCCTTTTTCATGAACGGAAACCACCAGGACGACAGGTACGTCGGCTGCTTCTCCGAGCTGCAGCACCGTTTCGCTCCTATCGTATTCTTCGGGCTTGTTATTCGCTGAAGCAATGGCGGAGGCGACATAGGTTTCATCCCGGTAGAGAAGATTCTGCCTCTCCAGTTCTTCAGTCAGTTTCTCCCTGACCTGAGCCTTGATTTTTTCCAGCGAGGCTTCATTGCCTATGCTGATGTTTTCCAGAACAAGGGCGGCCTGCTCTCCGAAGAGCGGGAAGGAGATAGCGGTAGAGACAATAAATATGAGTAAAAACGCTGTCTTTTTCACAGGCAGGCACTCCTTTCCCAAAACCACCTCACTTTGTTTTCATCACTTTTACGCCATCCCACTCTTCGGGAGGCGGTGTTCTCAGGTATTCACTGCAGCGTTCTTCCATCATAGCGGAGACTTTATCTCCGGGGAGGATTTCCCGGACCCGTTGAAAACAGGAAATACCTTCATTGAATCTCCGGCCGAGATAAAAATCCATACCGGTGGCATGTATTTCCCAGGCCTTTTTTTCCTTGTCGTTCAGCGATTTTTTGGCTGAATAGATCCTCACACCTTTCGTTTTGCCCTTTACGGCAACAGTATCGAGAAACCGGCAGGGTATTTTCCCCTCAACCTCACCGAAGAGAGTTTCGGATATAATCAGATCCTGGCCGTATTCCTTCGTCAGCCCTTCCAGCCTCGAAGCCAGATTCACCGCGTCGCCGATGACCGTGTAATCCATCTTCTTTTCGGTTCCGATATTTCCGACAGTCACTTCTCCGTAGTTGACTCCGATACCGGTTTTAAATTCCGGTTTACCCAGTTTGATCTGCTGCTCGTTAAAGCTCCTTATGCCGTCGACCATTTCCAGCGCGGCGTACACTGAATTGATGGTGTCATTTTCATAGGCCACGGGAGCGCCGAAAAAGGCCATTATGGCATCGCCGATATATTTGTCGACAATCCCGTTCTTATCCATGATGATATCGACCATAATATCAAAATAGCGGTTGAGCGAGTTGACCAGATCGTCGGGAGCGAGCCGCTCCGAAATAGTTGTAAACGATCTGATATCTGAAAACAGAATGGACAAATACCGGTTGTTACCTACCAGCATGGATTCCGGATTTGCGAAAAGGCTGTCAATAAGATCCTGGGGAACATACTTTTCGAACATGTTACGGATTTTCCGCTCTTTTTTCCTGGCTATGACCGCATCCATGGCGAATTCCTTGATTTTTGAATATGCACCTTCGAGCTCTTCGGACATGATATTGAATGTATGGGCCAATTCTCCTGTTTCATCGTTGAACTCGACCTTGACACGTCGGGACAGGTCATTATCGGCGATAATCTCCTTCATGGTCCTGACGACATCGTTAAGGGGCCTGGTCAGATAATTGGCGAGCCAGGCGAGCATAATAACAGCGATAATGACGCCGATGGCGATAATGTAAATTGTCTGGGTGGTTATCCGGTTTACCGATGAGTAGAAAGTCTCTCTCTCTTCGGTGAGAAAGATGTACCACTGAAACGGCTCGAACCAGAAGCCCTTGCCAACCCGTCCGATATTTCCGAGAGAGATTTCTTTCATATCCGTCGACTGGTCAGCGATAAGCTGAAGAACAGGGCCCATTTCATCGGGAGTTATTTCCAGATCCCCGGTCTTCATCTGGAGCTCTCCATCGCCGTTTAAAGCGACAATCAGCTCCGTATCACTCCGGATAATGCTATAGGCAAAAGCTTCCACACCGGCTTTTGTCGCGGCAACCATATCGGGGCGGTCCGTGAAATTGTTATCAACCAGCAGCTTCCACTGATTGTCCGTATATTTCTCCAGTTCTTCCGCTTTAAATCCCAGAAAATTCCGTGCGATTTCAGAAATACCCGAAGTGGAAGCAAAATACGCACTGAATCCGGCGAGGGTCAGAGTAACAATTATCAACGGGAGAACTATGGAGATTATTTTGGTTCTGATTCTCATTGAGATCCCTTTTCCCTTCTTTTATCGGCATCGCAACCTATAAACCGCCAGTTTTCTGTTACCAATGCCTTAATTATAATATATTCTGAATCATAAGAAAAATTGTTGAGGCAGGTAAAAAATGATTAAAACAATTATGAAAGACATTCTGAATCTGTGTAAAATCCCCAGCCCGACCGGTTACACCGAAGAGGCGGCCAATTATATTGAAAAAAGACTGACCGAAGCCTCTGTTTCATTCAGACGGACAACCAAAGGATCGATCCTGGCAGAACTGGGAGGAGAAGGATCCCCCTTAATTCTCTCAGCCCATATCGATACTCTGGGGGCTATGGTCAGATCGGTGAAAAGCAGCGGCCGGTTGCGCATAACCAGAATCGGAGGTTATCCCGAAGCCAATTTGACAGGTGTTAACTGCACCATACACTGCCGGCTTACGGGAAAATCCTTCAGCGGGACATTCCAGGCTACTGAACCGGCCGTGCACGTCAACAACAAGCTGGGAGAGGAAAAAAGAGATGATACCAACCTCGAAGTTGTTCTGGATGAAAAAGTATTTGACTCTTCCCATGTGGAGGAGCTCGGGATCACAGCGGGGGATTTTATCAGCATCGATCCCGCGACTGTCGAAACAGCATCGGGATTCATCAAGAGCCGTCACCTCGACGATAAAGCCGGAGCCGCTCTTCTCCTGGGAATTGCGGAGGGTACGGATTTAACAAAACTGAGCCGGAAAGTCTACCTCTTCTTTTCAAATTACGAGGAGACCGGTCACGGCAGTGCGGCGGCTCTCCCCGAAGATGCGGTTGAAATTCTCGCCATAGATATGGGCGCAGTGGGAGACGACCTTTCTACCGATGAATATAAAGTCGCAATCTGCGCCAAGGATTCGAGCGGCCCCTATAACTATGAAGTGACAACGGATCTGACCAGACTGGCTGTCAGACTGAAAATCAATTATGCGGTTGCCGTTTATCCCTACTACTCCTCCGATGCCAGCGCCGCTCTGTATGCGGGAGCCGATCTCAGACACGGTCTGATCGGTCCTGGTGTATCAGCTTCCCACGGTTACGAAAGAGTACACAGGGACGGGCTGGAAGCCACCTACAGACTGATGGAAGCCTATATTACGGTCTCTTAAAGGTCCCAATAAGCATCCTTCAGGTTTTCCTCTCTATCGGGCAGGCCTCTCGACAGACGGGGAGAGTTCTGACTGAGGACTTCATAACTGACCCTGTTGGCGTATTTGCTTATCTGATGGATAGAGGAGTAAGTCAGAAACCTGGCTGTATGCTTAGGCGAAGAGGGCTGGAGCTTTTTATGGAACGCATTGGCTGCTATGTCATGGAGTACCGCGGCCAGGGCGGCATCTCCCGCTCCGTTTGTATTTCTTATAGCTCCCGGCCCCCCCATATAGGGATTGATATGGGTGTAGATTTTAACAGGTTCCCTGCAGTCTCGCCGTTCCATGGACCGGCTGTATTCGTATTTATTGTACTCGGCTAAGGATTTGCTGTGGATCTGGTCACGGGTTTCCCGGGCGAACTCCCGATCGACGTAGCCGCACATATAAAGCCCCTGTGAACCGACGGTGAGCAGAACCAGATCCGTCAGGTCCAGAATCTGTTCTCCAGCCAGCAAAGGATCGTTCTGACCGGAAAGAGCCTTTGCCTCCTCATCATTCATGGCAGCCACATTCACATAGTCGTGAATAAACCGTACCAGAAAGTCGTGCTTCTCCTCAATCAGAAAGCTGGTGCCCATAGTCAGAATAACGGGGACCTGGCTTTCCCGGGCAATGGATACGGCTTTCATGGTGGAATGGTAGATCGGGGCATTTTCATCGCGGAGAAGATAGGCTGTTATCAAAAGGGCCGAACTGCCCCGGATGACCTCCTCGTTCACATAAGCCGGATCAAGCTCGTTCATGATCCCCTTGCTGATACAGAAAGTTCTCTCCTTGTCGGGAGTGACGAAACAGATGGCTTTTGCCATGTCACCTTTTACCGGCTGAAGATAGGACAGACTGACATGGCTGGACGTATTGCAGACATATTTAAAGGCGTAATCCCCCACCTTCATGGTCTCGCAGATCGTTCCCAGCAGGACCGATCTGTCATCGGTTAAAACGGAGTAGTTGTGCAGCGTATTTCCGATTGTCCCGCCGGCGAATTCCGCAACGATCTGATCATCCTCCAGACGAGATAGTATAGAGGCAACCATGCGGTCATCGAGGACCATCGACTGCCCCTTGGTTATACCGTATTCTTTTAGGAACTCCTCGCTTACGTTGACTTCAATATCGATAAGAAGCTGCTCTATACCGGTTATATAGCTGTCATTCTGCTGCTCCAGCATCTGGTCCAGAGGTATTCGGCCATGACTGGCCACAGGGAAATAGTGTTTTGATTTTCTTCTGCCGGGGAATTTCATTTTAAATCCCTCCTTTTACCGAGCTCATCGAACTCTCTGAATCCACCGTTCCAGTATTCTTCACCATAGGATACGAAAAGCTGCTCATCTTTTTCGATATCCCTGTTGGCCACGAAAAAAACAACCCAGAGCCCTTTGTGAAGAGTGTGTTCCACATCGAGATTGCAATCATTTCCATGGTTGACGAATCTGAGTTCATTTCCTTCCAGTCTTCCGTTTATTTCCAGTTCGATATCCCCGACTTCATCGGGATAGTCCCAGGAAAAATCCGTTTCCCAGGAGCCGTCTTCAAAGGATTCCGTCAGTTCGACAGTCTCCCTTACCACACCGGTATACTCGCCGATAAAATCACCTTTCTTGAGGCCTGTCGCTGCAAAAAGACCATAACCGACCTTTTCATTGATTTTTCTTATATAGACAGGTGCCATTTCGGAGTTATCAATCTGCTTTCCGTACTTTTCATCGAGTTCACAGAACTCTGCTCTGTTCTCAATATAATAGGGACTTTTATATAACTTCTTTTTCAGAAGCGGCTTCCACTCAACCCGGCTCCTGGCCAGATAGCGGATTTTTCTATCACTGAAAAATTTCAGGATTTCCTCTTTACCTTCAATTATTTCCGATGACATTAAATAAAATTCCTCTTTACCGATTCCTCGGTTATCCGCTTGTTCCAGACATTATAGTTCAGAAATGAATGTTTCATCTTCTGATCATCAAAACGGCCGGCTCTGGATTGTAGGAGTTTTACAGAATTGGAGAGGATTTTCAACCTTCTCTCTTCATCGCTGAAAGTATCGGGCAGAATATCGGAATAGAGATAAAAATACTTATGGAAATAATGATTGGTTCCCTGTGTGTTATACCGTCCCGTCAACTCGGAGAAACCGGCGGCGGCGTTTGTCAAATCCCCTCCCCGTCCCCTCAGGTAATAGCGGAGCGCCTGAATCTGATTCAGAAGAACATCATTCTCACTGTCTCTGGAGAGAGAATAGCCTTCGATCGAAGCGAATCCATCCCGCCACAAAGGAGTTTCCCCCGGAAAATAATCAATCCTGCGGTATTTCAAACCCGCATCATTAAGATGTTCCAGAGCATTATCCTCCCGCCTTCCGAAATAGGCGGCTTCTGCGAGAAAAAATAGAGATTCATCTGTGTATTCCATTTCTTCAAGCAGCTCTATACCGTCGCGGTATCTCTCATTATAAATAAGAGACCGGGCTATCCACCGCTTTAAAAGCAATGCGGCATTTTCCATACCGTAATAACAGGCCGTATTATATGCGTCTCTGTAAATATCTTCACAATCCCTGTATCGTCCAAGATCGAAAAGAATCCTTCCCTTCAAATGAATCAGCATCAATTGCCATTCTCTTCTTCCGGCTCTTTCGGCAACAGGAAGTATATCATTGACACCTCTCAGAGCCATGGGGATATTCCCGAAAATGAAATCGGACAGAGATTTGAAAAAGGAACTTCTGATCTGACAGAGAAGATCTCTGGACTGGAAACTGGCTCTCCGGGAAATCTCGAAATAATCCTGGGAAGTCCGGATTTTTCCCTGTCCCAGAAGAGCTGTGGCCAGCTCAATATTCGCCTTAGCCTCTCCTGCGCTGTCTCCGGACTGCTGAAACTCGAAAAGGGCTTCCTTTGCCAGATTCAAACCGCGGCTGTAATCTCCCATGCTGTTCATATAAAGGGAATGCTGAAGGGAAGTATGGGAAGAATAGGAGGATTTTTTGTGGACTTTGATAATCTCGCTTTCACTGATGATGCTCTGGACCTCCCGGTAATCCTCTTTCAAAAGAGCTGAACGCATTCTGCCGGCAAAAATGATATTTTTCAGAGCATCTTTTTCACCAACCGAAAGTGCCTCCATATCAAAGAAATCCCTGGAGAGATAAAGATCGGCCAGCTTGAACTGCTTGTTATTGAGAAACCGGTCCAGAACGACCTGATAAATCTGAAGGCTTTTCCCTACCTGACCGTATCCGAGAATGACCAGAAAGAGATTCTCGATATTCAGATGAGTCCCCTTCTCCCAGAGAGAAAAGAGATAATTGGTGAAACTGTTGACCAGCTCCTTTTTCTGTTCACTCAGAGTTGCCTCTACAAAGCTCTTCAAATCACCGAATACCGGCCTGGGATACCGGGACCCTTCAATAAGAGTGAAAAGGTAGAGATGCTCGAGTCTTTCGCTGATTCTTGACCGGGAAAAATTTCTGCTTTCAAAAAACTCGAGGTAATCCTCCTTCCTGATCAACCCGCCGGCTACCTGAATCAGATATAGCAACGTGAGTGTCAGCTCATCAAAACCTTCGAGGACACCTTCTGCCGCATGGCAGTTCTCCCTGTAATATCCTCTTTCAAGATAGGAAATAAGACTATGGAACATGGGGATTGTGCGGGCGTCACAACTTTTATAGATGGAATAAAGCTCCCTTTCCTCCAGGTTAAGATCGGGAAAAGCCCCTGCTATCCTTTTTCTCACTTCTTCCACCGAATAGGAACGGAAATGGATTGTTTTGACTTTTCCCTGTCTCATATATTCCGACCAGTCGACTTCATCGCCCGAACAAAGAGGAATCAACCCCTCCCCCGGGATCAGAAGATTAAACAGTTCAGCCAGAAACCTGCGGCTCTCCTCTTTCCATTTATCAACATTCTTACAGATGATAAGAGGAAGGAGATGATTCTCTTTTCTGATTTTGATATAAGCTTTCAGATAAAGAGAATAAAGTGTAAAAAAATCCTTATCAATAAAATCGCTGCACTGCTCGGCGTTCCAGGAATTACGGAACAGATCCATAGCCGAGGAGAGAGAGCGCCATAAATCCAGCTCTCCGTTATCGAGATGAGGAGAAACTTTCTCTTCGATCTCTTTATTGATGCTCCAGACAAAGGGATCAAGAGGATTTTCACTGCTGCAGTTGCTGAGAAAAATCAGGGGGATATTTTCATCGGGACATAGGTTCCCGAGAACAGCGTCCAGGTTATAATCAACTCCATTAAGAGGATGCCCGTTCAGCTGAACAAGCGCTTTCTCTCCCAGCGGGTTGCCCATCTCCCTGATTGTTTCGACAATACTGTCAATATGAGCCTCTCTGCGGCAGAAGAGGCGCATCCTTTCATAGGTACCGGGAAGTTCTTCCTTCTTATCGAGAATTCTCGTCATTCCCTTTGTGAGGGCTGTCGTGACATGAGTTTCCAGATTTTTCTTCCGGTCTTCGAAGAGCCAGATACTGTTTTCTTCTGGAATCCTGTATATATAGTTTCTTATCCTGCTCTCGACTTCTTCATCGTACCATTCGGAATCGGAGAGGACCAGAGAAAAACCATAAAGCTTATCAGCCAGAGCGGACAGATGTTTGAAAATCTGAAAGGTCGCGCTGATAAGGGCAAGGGATGTTTCCCGGAATGTCGAGTGAAAACAATACAGACCCGGTACAGACCGGTACGGCTCTCCCCCGGAAACGGAAATAATCTGCTCGATCTTTTTTTCCAGAGGTTCAATTCTATCGGGAATGATTATTTTCAACTGCTTGTAATTCGTAATTTCCACATGCAGATAAAACATCGATTGCAATCTCCCTGTTCACTGTTTAAGATATGTCTATGCGGATGATTCGATTCAGAGGAAAGGAATACAAACACATCAATTTCAACATCAACAGCCGTTCCGAACTGAGCTCTATTCTGGACAATCTGGGAGAAATGGAAATCCCCGGACTGAAAATAGATAAAGAGCTTTTTTTTCACTCTATTTCCGAACTGGTCAACAACTCCATATGCGCCCATCGCGAGAAAAGCGTCAACCATCCCGTCCGGCTGCGTTTTTCTATTGACAGTGAAGATCTGGTCATCACAATCCGGGATAAAGGAAAGGGATTCGATACGAATGATCTTCCGTACAATCTCGATGATCCTGTTTCCGCTATTGATATTAACGGCAGAAAATTCCAGATTTACAGGGAAAAATACAATTACAAGCGCTTCGGAACAGGTTTATTCAATGCTAAAAGAATATTTGACAGCTTTCAACTGGATTTTTTTGACGAAGAAGGAACTCTGATACCCTACGATGCCTATCCTGTTGAAGGAACACTTATCGTACTAAAATCAAAACTTTCTTGACTGTGCCTTTTATACAGTGATAAAATCGCATTAAAAAACAACTGGTTCATTCCGGCCATTCATCCGGGTTTTCGAAATTCAAATTAATGAGGATATCAATTTGGAATTAAAAATCATGAAGAGCAATGACATTTATATCATTGATGTAAATGGAGAGATGGATCTGTACAATTCGTACAAACTCAAAGATCTCGTAATCAAAATGCTTGATAAGAAGGTTAATAAGTTCATTATCAACCTGAATAACGTGGAATATATCGACTCAAGTGGTATCGGTGCATTGATTTTTATCTGCTCCACATTAAAAAAGAGCAATCTTCATCTCTATATCAGCAATATCAGAGGCTCTGTTAAAAAAGTTATCGAGCTGACTAAACTCACAGGATACCTTCCTCTGGCGGGGACGGTACAGGACGCTCTGGAACTGCTGAAAAAAGTATAAGAGGTAAACTATGGCAAAAATGATTTTGAAAGATAATAATCACCCCCTGTTTAATACGGATCAAATGTTTTATAAGGAATTCCCCAGCGATTTCCGGCAGATCCGTTATTTCACACTTTTAATTGTCCAGAAAGCTCCGCCGGAAATTAAAGAACTGAACCTTCTCGAACAGCAGATAAGCGAGCTGATTAAAAACGCCGTTAAGCACGGAAATAAAAGTGATCCCGATAAGAAGATAAAGGTCTGGTATTACTTTTCACAGGAAGAGACGCGGCTGATTGTCGAAGATGAAGGAAAGGGCTTCACCAAAATTGATGAATGGAATGATTTTAACGCCAAACGTCAGGATTGTCTGAAAAATAATGATTTTGAGAAACTGGCTGACTACGTTGCTTATACAACAGAGGACAGCGATTATCACGATGGCGGTAACGCCATGTTCGCCGCACTGGAATTCTGGAATGAAGGAGTCGTTTTTACAGAAAAAGCCAACTGTGTGGCTGTCGGAAAAACATATCCCCGGAAACAGAAAGGGATCACAATCGGCGATTAGTGATAAAAAGGAGTTCAGGCGGCTTTCGGGCCGCCTTTTTTTTACCCTTAATACCCCATGGGGAAGGGATTTACCGAAGGTACCCATTTCTCGACTTCAACCGCCCCCTGAAGCACATCTTTTAAATCAATTTCCAATCCGGAGATTTTCCAGATTTCATCCTGACTTATCACATAAATACGTCCCGCTCTATTATCGGGTTGTAAAAGAATATTGACTTCATATTCCCTGCCCGAACTGCGGGGATCACCGAATTGAAAAGCATCGAACTGTTTTATTTCCCCGATGTAGTACTCCCAGAAGCTCCTGATTTCCTCAACCCTTTCATCAAGTACCAGAGTCTCTTTGAAATTTCTCCCTTTCAAACCTGATAAAAATTCAGTGCAGACATCGATAATCTTCCGATTTTCTGCAGAGCTCAGATAGCGATTGTACATGACACCTATAGAAAATCCCCGGGAGGAGATCCGCTTTTCCACAGGAAGAGCCAGAAGATCGGTTCGACCGCTCAGAAAAAAACGGCTCTGCTGCGGAAGAATATCTCCGGGTTCCCCGGCTTCAGCCTGATTGTCGCGGACATTATCATTTTTTATAACCGGAACCTCCGGAACCGGAACTCTGATCTGATTATTGACCGTGAGATTGACCGTATTCTCTTCTCTGTTCTTAACTTCCGGTTCTTTATCTGCGTTTCCCCGGCAGGAGATCAATTGCGCGGCGACCAGAGATATCAGCAAAAAGTATTTCAATTTCATATCCGTTGATATTATGGCCTTCCGTGATGATGCAGTCAAGAAAGACAGGGTGGTAAAAACAGGGCGGAGCCTATATTATTTGCTTTGAGGAAGAAATTATGAGATCAGAAATTATAAGTTATCTGGAAGAGCAGTTTTCCGTTCCGGTTCGCGATCCGCTATGGAAACATATATATATGACAAAAGGACATAGGGATATAATAAATCACAAGGACTTCAGGTTTCTCGACGGCCTGAGACAGCTTGGTCCAGCGAGTCACCTGTACCCCGGAGCAATTCACACGAGACTGAATCACAGCATCGGTGTTTTTTATCTGGCCAGACAGATTATGCGTGCTCTTGTCATCTCCCCGGACTGCCCGCCCCTGACTCTAGACGGAGTAAAGGCATTCCTCTCTGCAGCCCTGCTTCACGATCTCGGGCACTTCCCCCATGCCCATGCACTGCAGGATTTTCCATTGAAAGACCACGAGGAATTATCAGGAGAGATGATACGGAACGGTTCGATCAGAAAAATCATCAGGGATTCGGCTCATACAGATCCTGATATGACAGCCGCTATTATCGACAAAAAAAGCGAGTGGCAGGGTAACAGCGAAATACTCTTTTTCAGGAATATTCTTTCCTCTCCTGTCGATCCCGATAAACTGGACTACCTCAATCGCGATGCCTATTTCTGCGGAGTTCCCTACGGAACCCAGGATATCGATTTCGTCATTTCACAGATTTACCCCACCAGAGAAGGCATTGCCATCAGCCGTAAAGGAACATCAGCCCTTGAAAACGTCCTGTTTTCAAAATATCTTATGTACAAGTCGGTCTACTGGCATAAATCGGTAAGGATCTCAACGGCCCTGATCCGAAAAGCTATATATGAAGCATTGAAATTCGGTTATCTGGAAAAGGAAAAGTTCTACCGGATGAACGATCACGATTTTCACAAGTTCTGTTCCGAAAGCGGAGAGGAAGCCCTTCAGCTTGTCGATAAGGCGGAGTTTCCCTGGAAATACAAAGTTATTGAAGATGTCTGTTTCGACAGGAATTCTCAGCTCCACAGAAACCTGACTGATGAGGAGTTCAAATCAGATTATGAAAAAGAACTGAACCGGCGGATAAAAGAAGACACGGGCTACGATTCGGGAATCTACGATGTTCTAATCGATGTCCCGTCAAAAATATCCTTCGAGCTACCCTTTGAATCGGAAACCGTATTTACAAGACCGGTCGTCGACGGCTTTACTGAATCGCTTAGAAGGGTCCGCCTGATCGTGAAGGAGGAAGCCGCAGTGAAACTGAAAGAGAAAAAGATTCTGCTGAAGGGCTTATCATCCTAAGAGACTCGACAGATCTCCGAGGTCTTCCAGTTTAAGAACGCTTTCGCCTTCGCTGTTCTCTTCATTCTCTCTCGCCTTGAGGGTTAGAAATTTATCATTGTACTCTGCGGAAAGACGGAAAATATCATCCTTTTTATATCTGCCGGGAATATCCACTTCGAGGTTGTAGTTTTTTTCTTTCATTCCCTTCAGCATGACAAAAACAGGATCGGAGATGGTCATGGCAAAGTGGGGGCTGTAAAACAACATCAGGACAACGACCGTAAAAACAATAGTGAGGAGAAGCAGCATACCGGGCAGAGCCTCTTCGGCATTCTGGTACCGGAGATCAAAGAAAACCTCTGTTTTGTTTCTGTATTCATACTGATAGTCTCCCGGTCCGAAATCTCTCTCGTACTGGCTGTCGGTGAATCGGGAGAAAACAGACTTTCCGTTGTTTTTGACCAGAAGGATATCGGTTCGTGTATTGAGAATCCGGCTCAGACTCTCTCCTTCTTTTAAAGAAGAATCGATCTGCTCGACGACTTTTCCGCGGACACTGTTTTTAACTTTCATCGCCGGAGAGGCGATCAGGGCTTCGGAAAAAAGAAGAGAGCCGAAAAACATAACGGCAATGACCGAAACGACAACTGTCGAGATAATTCTGGTCATATGCCTCTGTGTCATAACCGAATCGACAGATTTGATACTCCGGAAGATTTTCAGGACTCTCAGCATCCTGAGTATTCGTGCGACCCGAACGGCTTTGACAACTTTGAGTATGTTCAGAACACCGGCACCGCCGGCAAATGCCGCTCCGGAAAGGAGAAAAAATACCGTAGGACCCGAATTGAAAAGCAGAAGCGGAACTGATGCGACAAAATCGACCCAGCCTCTTTTGTGAACAAGATATTCAACCGTATCGCCTTTTGCAATGGAGGCCGTATAGCGGAAGATGAATTCGAGTGTAAAAAACAGATCAAAGCCGAAACCCGTAAAGAGCAGGACTTTCCTGATGTTCCAGTCCCACATCAAATAAGTAGCCAGATCTTCTACAAATGTAAACACTATGACCAGCGTGATAGCGATCATGACCAGGTTTTCCAGAAATTTCTTGAAAGCTTTCATAATCTTTCTACCATCCGTTTTCCACTGATATGTTATATAACTCGCTCAGCATATCTTTATCGAATCCGTTGAAGCGGTAGTTTTTCCTGGCGATATTAAACCAGCTGCTGTCAGCCGAGACGGCTCCGCGGTCTATCTTCATGGATGGTCTGTACCCCGTGCCCATGGATGCGAAAAGAGACGCCATCCTGGCTGTTGCTTCAATGGTATTGTTATCCTGAAACGAGAGATTGCTATTAATTCCGCTGCAGATAACATCTTCGGGAACCAGAGTCAGTTCCTTTTTCAGTTCTTCGATGACTTTCTGAACATAATGTGTTTGAACCATCCCGGAATTGCTTTTATTGGCTCCCATCTTTCCCGGGGGTTCCATCAGGTGTATGGCCGGCCGCAGAAGCATGGATAGATAGATGAAATTCTGGATTTCCGACTGAGCCATTCTGAGGCGCTGAACTTTGGTCAGTTCGAACAGAACATACTTTCTCCGTTCAAATGCCGGAACAAGATATTTGACAGGCAGGGCTGTGCTTATGGCCCGATGTGGACCCGTCAGATTCCGCCTGATAATGGGTTTCTTTATATTCTTTTCCAGAAACTTGAAAATCTGAAACCGTATTCCCTCTTCATTGAGAGATTTTGCTCCCAGAAAAGCGAAAAAGGAATAATTTATTTTTTCATAGATAATTGTTCTCAGTTCCGGAACAAGCAGGGAATCGGTTATATCAAAAAGAGCGGTATAGAGGATATTGCTTATATCCATCAGATTCCTGCCCGGGAAAAAGGCGGGAGAGCTCAGCGTCGGATATAATTTATTCCCGTTAATGTGGAGAAATTGTAAAATCTGCTCTTCCTTCTGCAATTCTGAAAGATCAGAAAGAGTGGGATTAGCCAGAAGCTTCAGTATAAATTGTTTCGCTTTTTCCTGTTCACTTATCATATTCGGTAAATTGTATTTGCACCATTCCTGTTTAAAGTAAATAATAATACGAAGTGAGATTATTTACATACTTTTTTTCAGTTCTGATTCTCATTTCCTCAAGCGTTCATTATATATTCGGTCAGGACACCGCATCAATTGAGCGGGAAGAAGCACCGACAGCCCTGTGGCAGATGGATATTAATGACGCAGATGTGGATCTGTATATTGCCGGTTACTGGAAAATCGGAGTCATTGGTGGTCTTTCGATGGAATCAGGACCCGATGGAATCATCTTTCCCGCCGCCTTTCCGGGACTGACCGATTTCAGGTTCTATCAGGAACCCGATATAACAATCTCCCTCTGGCTTAAAAACCGTTATTATCTCGAAACAACCTTTCTCGAAGGCTTTGACAAGAATATTTATGCCATAGGTTACCGGGGCGAAGAGGGAGAAATCCTTCAAGCCGTCCGCATCGGCAATTCGGAAATCGCTATAGAGAACTATGAGGGGATCAGTGTACCGGCTCCCGAATACAACACTCCGGGGCTCAGTGCGGATTTTCAAACAGGGATTTCAACTCATGATGTCATGATCAGGTACGATCCTTCAAGTGAACAGAAAAAAACCTTCCTTGGCGAATACGAAGTCACGGAAGAGCTTCTGGAGCTGGGCGATTTCAAGCGGGGACAGTACTTTATTCTGCCCGACGATAATATCGATACAGGTTCTCTGGAAATCTATATTGCTGATAAAAACGGCATTTACACATCTATTGACGGGAACGGCGATCCCTACAGGAATTTCCGGAAAGCATCTGCTGATGAGTATTCCTTTTCCAATGCCAGAGGGACTGTAACTCTGACGGAGCCGGCGGAGAGCGATGTTGTTGTTTATTATGCAAAGAGCGGTTTGCCTGTAGGTAATATTTCACTTGGAGCAGGATTTATCGTCCCCCTCATTAATGGAGAACCGGATCCTTCCGATACCCCGGAGGATTTCAATTGGACCGAACCGGATTCATGGTTTCCCGATCTGGGTAACTATAACGTCAGCCGGGCGGTTACGGTCAACAGTCTGACCGGTTTGAAAATATTCTCACCTGGCACAATTTCGCCTTTTGAAAGCTACAATATCTATGACATAGATACGGCGCTCCCATCGGAAAAGTGGAAAACCGAAGCCTATCTGGCTGACAACAGTTTGCGGGAATCCGATGACTCCGGAAACTATAGTTTTACACCGGAATCTGACACATCAAGGCTGATTGTTAACTACAATAGTGAATCAGATCCACGTTCCGCTTTTAACCGCTATCCCTTTGCTGATTCCTATCCTCAGATTTACACTGTCGCCTCTACTGAAAGATCAAAAACCGGACGCGTCATACTGCTTTCGGTGCGGAGCGGTTCAGGTATATCTCTAGGTCCGGGAGTGGTGCCGGGATCTGAACAGATTTCAATAAACGGTGCTCAGACAGGAGCGGCTGCTATCGACTACAGCTCCGGAAAAGTGACATTCAGCCGCTACATCTACCCCCATGACCGCATTGAAATCCTCTACAGAACCGAAACAACCGATATGGCCGGAGGAGATCTCCTGGTCGCTCAGGGGAACCGGTTCTACCCGAATGAGAATCTTGAACTCTATTTCGCCGAAATGTTCCGCTGGAATATAGCCGGAGACGCGGCTACAACCGAATCGGAGAGCTCTCCGGGGGGGATAACGGTCGCGGGAGGACTGAGCTATAAAAGAGAGAACTTCAATCTTTCGGTCCGGGGGAGCGGAGGATTCTATACGCCCGATACAACCGGGACTCTCCGCGTCTCAGGTATGGAGGAAAGCGGTTACAGCTTTTCTGCGGGGAGAGATCTGGTAAAACCTGTTCCGGGAGAGATTTGGAACGGGTCCGCCCCCCTTTCAACAGGAAGAGCTGATTTAACTTACAAAGATTATCTGTCTACAGATGGATTGGGTCAGTTTTTCCTGAATTCCTACAACTGGTCAGGAGCTGCCGAAAATGGTGATTTTGAAGGGCCTTCTCCTGCTGCTGAATTATCCTCAGATCCTTTCGGCGGTAATGTGATGGTTTTCGATTATGATCTAGCCCCGGGAGAATGGTCTGCGGGAGATCTACTTCTCACCTCGGACGGTCCGATTGATTTATCGAATTACGAATCAATATCCCTCTACATACAGACGGAGAATCCTGCAGATATTACAGCAAAAATCCTGCTGGGCGAAAATGGTGAAGCAGATGATTACGATGGGGACGGATTTACGGAGAATTATAATGAATCCCTAATCGTAGCAATCGGTCCCGTCGACCTGACCGGCACTGCGAACCAATGGAAAGAAATCGAACACAGTTTCACTTCCGAAGAAAGGAAAAAACTGACGAGAAGCCGTTCGGTGAGAATTCTCATCGAATCTGCCGGAGGGGCGACCGGCCGGTTGATGGCAGGCGGCCTTCTTTTCGAAGGATCGATATTCAAAGGAACCGTTTCCGATGGGGATTCATCGGGTAATGATAATCTCTACACAGAAGAGAGAAGCGATATCGACTCAACGGTAGCGGCTCTCTCAACATCATTTTCAGAAATTAACGAAATCTTTCACGCTGCAGGAGAGGAGCAGAAAGCCCTCAGAATTAAATGGGAATTATCCGATGCCGCTCAGGACGGCTGGACTGCCGAAACACATACGCTGTCGGTTTCTCCCGATTCCTACAGCACTTTCAGCTTTTACATTCAAAGCGCCTATACTCCGGGAATTTATAATATTGAACTGACCGACAGCCGTAACCGTGGGTATCACTTCTCCTATACCATAACGTCATCAGATTGGGAAAAAATCAATTTGTCTCTGGAAAGCGGAATCGTAACCCTAAGTGACGGGACTCAAATAACGGCGGCCGCCATTGATGCCGATAGGGGTGAGCTCAACAGATTTTCAATTGAGAGCAAGAGCCTGCCTTCCGACACAGGCACAATCTACCTCGATGAACTGCATTACAGCGACCCTTCTTTCTCCCTGGCCGGAACAATTGAACTCCTAACCGATTACACACGTGCCGGTCCTCTTCTGCAATCATCAGGAGGATTTCCCTTTTTTGCAGACTTCTCCATCTCAAATGAGTTCACCTATTACGGAGGAACAGTTCTCTCCGATGCAGCGGAACCCTACAGCTCGATGAGGAACTACACATCCATCGGCATAACCATGCTTCTGCTGGAAATTCAGGCGAACGGGGAAGTCAATTATGGAGAATCGGGAACACGTCTTTCGGGAAGTCACTCACTCCTTTTCCCTTCGGGCTTCCCCTATGCTCAATTTTCTGACAGCTACAGCCGTTCGGGGACAAATGATTCTTCGGCGATGACAAGAGCCAACAATTTTAAGCTGAGTTTTCCCGGTTACGGAAATTTGTTCATATCAACGGCTGCAGACGGGAATGAGGACAAGCTTGTTCAGAACTGGTCAGCTGAAACAGACTGGAATCTCTTTGATAAATTGATGATCAGGTTGAAAAGCCGTCTGGAACAAACAGAAGATTGGGATTTCCGTAATAAAGGCAATTATTTTTCCAACTGGATCAATGATTATTCCCTGATCGCCCCCTATGACGAGAATGTGTCAAACAGGAATTTCAATGTTTCATTCAAAATCGCCCTTGAAACGGTACCCCTGGGCTTTATTTTCGACCCGGCCTTATCTTTCGATCTCGATGAGAATTCCGGAGGAAGACAGACAGATTATGGAACATTTGGATTTTCCATTCCCGTCACGTTAGTATCTTCCGATGAAAGGACGTGGGTCATAACTCCTTCATACAGCAGGGATTTTATGGAACGGAGAGACTCAGTTGATTCGGGATCGTTCCGGCAGGGGTTTAAAAACCTGTTCGAAGACCTATCAAACTGGATGCCTCTGACCAGCTTCATCCCCTTTTATGAATTATTCGCCGATGATCAGGTAAATCTTTTTGAAGAAAAAACATCCTCCCTCAATTCTGCGGCCTACACACCGGGATTCGCCATCAATTTCGCGACAGAATCGGGTTCAGGAATTAAAGATCTGTTTATTCCCAACAGCTTCGAAGCTTCGGCCACAAGGACATTTACGAAAAAAGATGACGGCTTTTCCAGCATAAACAAATTCAATTTTCAGCTCAAGCAATCTGCCATCAATCTGTTCGGCCGTTTCGGTGTGTATGAAACTTTCAGTTTTTATGACAGCGAAGATATAACATCATCACTTCAGTTTCTGATGGAAGGGGAAAATGGAGATTTCCCGGTTCCGAAAGAACTTGTTTATCAGCACTATCTGGCTTTTTATGGGGCAGAGAACAGGACCTTGATTCTTGAAAACCGCTTTTCATCTGATTTTGCAGAAGCTGTCCTAAGCGACACGCTCGACTTAAACTTCCTGTGGCGCCGGGAAACCCGGGAGAAATTCAGTCTCGATTTCCTGAACAGACTTATAAAAAACGAACATTACTGGTCACATGAGGAAAGAGTGCAACTCGACATCATCCTGCCCGGAGAGGATAATGATGACGGGCTGACATCATTAAATATCTTCCTGAAGCACATATCCACCGCCCATGTTCCGGGTCTCGGAGCCCTCAAAGGCTGGCTCACCCTGGGGTTCTACAAAGATGAGGAACGGTTCAGGACCGGTTTCGAAGCGGGAATAGAAATGGAGATCAGCTTCTAGTTTTTTGCCGGTACTAGTGTTTTTCCCGTACTTCCGATATATATTATTACTACACAGGAGGATTTTTATGCCTATTAGAAAAGCCATACTGATTTCAGTGTCGCTCATATTTTTATTATCGCTACCTCTTTTCTCTCAGGAGGATTTGAGCGGAAGTGGAGCCGGTGGACTGGATTTCGGTTTCGGACTGGCCATAGGTGCCGTAAATCTGCTTGATGAGAATAATAACAATACAGTCTACAATTCAATCAAACTCAATCCCGATTTATCCTTCGGAAAATTCGGAATCGGCCTGGACATCGATTTCCGTTTTACCATGGATACATCCAACGGAGATTCCGGATTCAGAATTTATAAACCTGACTGGGTTCTTGAAGATGGATCACCATCAGACTATCTGAATCTGTATCTGTCGAAATTCGACTATATCCGCTGGGGAATTTCTGGAGACGATCTATTCGCCCAGATCGGATCACTGGACAGCGTAACTGTCGGAAACGGTTTTATAATCGGCGGTTATACCAACGAGATGTTCAAGCCGGCTAAAAAATATACGGGATTCCGTTTTGAACTGGATACAGCTCTCTTCAACTGGCCCTATATGGGTATCGAATTATTTACGGCGAATGTGTCGGAACTGGATCTGATGGCAGCCCGGTACTATGTCAAACCGCTGGGCGGCATTAAATCTCCAGTCTTCAGCGGACTGGAAATAGGCGTGACTTTTGCCCTTGATAGAGACCCCTTCTATTTCCTCTACGATCTGGATGACGATAATGACGATACAACCGATGGTTCACCTGACGGATACTACGATTATACTTTAATTCCCGGAACAAACGATAGTATTTCAACAAGTGAAACTCCCCGGACCGTTTTCGTTTACGGTGTTGATCTTATGCAGCCTCTCCTGGATATAAAAGTTTTCACCTTGTCTCTCTATGGTGATTTTGTCCTGCAGGGGCTTCAAACTCCGGCTATGGGAGGAACGGCAGGGCTCAACGGCTCCCTATTATCCTTTATCGGATGGAATGCCGGACTGATCTTCAGAGGGGATGATTTCGTTCCGACATATTTCAACAGGAGCTACGATCTCGACCGTCTGACAAAATACTATGTCTATAACAATGATGGTTCGGATCCTGAGCTCGCACCGTCCGGAATCGACTATAATGCCTCTCTTGGTTTCCATTTCATGGATGGCGGAATCTCTTTCGTCGCTCAGGTAAGCGGTCCCTTTGCGGAACCGACCAGGACAGCAGCGGAAGCCCCGTTCCAGTATCCTCATCTCATGGCACTCTTTACTATTGCCGAAGGAATTATTCCCTATTTTGATATGAGCTTCTGGTATGATAAACAGGGAATAGATGAGTGGGCGGCCCTGGTGAGTGCCGAGAACGCCCTGATCGGAGGCCGTTTGAACTTCCGGATGGCACCGGCCGTAATCTCCCTGCAGGTCGATGTAAAATATGATCCTGCCCTGGCTGAGTCCTGGGATGTAACAACCAAACTGGAAACAGGAATCCAGTTCTAAAAAGGAGGCACAGATGAAAAAACTGTTACTGCCCATACTACTGATCCTGGTTGGACTGCCTGTTTCCCTGATGGCCCAGGAGGAACCGACCGCCGTTCTGGAGTATTTTGAAGATCCTTATGGTGATATGATTATTACCGATGATACCGGTACGGCACTCGACTATTTCGATTTCGGAGAAGACCTGCCTCCGGGGTTTTCCATCAGTACGGGAAACGGTATGGCCGAGATCCGATTGTATCCAAACGGCACAATTCTGAAGCTCGCGGAAAATACGGATTTTTCCATCACCAATCTGCAGGGATACAGAGGGAGCCCCTCTAATGAATTTTCCCTGCTTGCCGGTAAGATGCGAACCATTGCGGCGAGGACTTCAGGCTCAAACTATTACAATGTACGCACGCCGACGGCTGTTATGGGTGTCCGGGGAACGGATTTTATAAATGAAGTCGGCCAGGGCGCCGCCAATGTCGTTGTCCGGGAAGGGCTTGTAGAAGTCATTCCGTTCAGCGGGAACCCCGTAATGGCGGGAGCGAATCAATCTGTCAACACTCTGTCCGAAGTTTTTCAGGCGACAGATCTACCGCCCCAGCAGGTGAATCAGATGTTCAGAAATATGGGTTTCAAACGGCTTTCCCCCGCCGATGTTCCCGGTCATACACCTATGGCTGATGAAGAGCCTGTGGCGGAAGCTCCTTTGGAAGAACAACCGGCGGAGGAAGAAGTCGCCGAAGCTCAAGAGCCTGCACCGGCTCCGGAAGTTCCAACCCTCGACGAACAACAAATGGCCGATGCTCAGGAGACAGAAAAAAAAGAAGAGAATAAGCCCTCAGCCGATTCCAAACTGGCGCAAGTCCTCAGAGACATCATAGGGATGGAAATCGGAACGACAACTATAAACGGGAACACCTATTCCAAAGTCGTTTTTCAACCCCGGGTGGAGTTGGGGAAATTCAGGCTCGGTCTTTTTTTACCCATTATCTATACAGACAATATGTTCGATCCTGCCCAGTGGTACCAGCCCGAAGGGAATCACGAATGGTCTTTCGGTACAGATCAGAACGGCATAATTAAAGATGTTTTGCTCGATATACTCAGAGACACGATGCTCAAGCTTAAATATGTCGAATATGGAGATCAGGGATGGGATCCTTTCTATCTTAAAATCGGAAACCTCGATAATATGTCTATCGGTCATGGAGCCATCATGAACGGCTTTGCCAATGATGCGGAGTTCCCGGCCATCAGAAAAGTCGGTCTCAATACGGGCTTTGACCTGGGCGTTTTCGGAATGGAGCTTGTAGGCGACAATCTTGCCGATCCGTCCATAGTGGGTGGTCGACTCTTTCTCAATCCCTTCAAGGGTTATGATCCTTTCCAGATAGGCGTTACAGGTATTGCCGATCTATTCCCGGCAAGGGGAACCGAGGCGGATCCCGCTGACTACGGTGACCCCTGGCTCCTGGCTTTCGGCATGGATCTCGAACTGTTCAAAATAAGCAGAGACAACTTCAGGATTCTGATGTTCGGCGATTTTTCAACCATGATGCCTGTTTTCAGAGAAGAGACGAATCTCGATGGCATTCTGATTGAATCTGGCGTGTCTCCCGGAATCTGGCTTGATGATGGCCAGTTAAAGAACTACGGAATCGTAGCCGGTCTGAGGGGAAGTGTTTTCAGCTTCAACTGGTCTCTGGAATACAGAATGAGTTCAGGAATATACAAACCGACTCTTTTCAATGCCCATTATGACAGAAACAAGCTGAATTATCTCTCCGAGATAATCAATTATCTCTGGATGGCCAAAAATGATGATCCCGATACTCAGGAACTGGTAATGGGTATTTACGGAGAAGCCGGATTTTCCTTAAAAGACAAGATCTCGCTATCTGCCGGTTACTACTGGCCATGGGAAATCAGCAGCGCCGGTGAGATATCCTTTGCCGGGGAAGATGTAATAAAGATAACCCTAGCCGTTACGGACAAACTCATTCCCCCCTTCCCTATCCACGGCAGTATCTCCTATGAGAGAACCCAGCTTATCAACACCTTCAAGGGAGAAGGAGATCTGAGTCTTTTCGATGCCAATACGGTTGTTTACGGAGAACTGGTTTATCCTCTGGCTCCAGTAGTCGATCTTGTATTAGGAGCTTCGACGACGATCCTTGTCGATCCCGATACAGGAGAAACTTTGTTTGAACCTGGAACGACACGACCTCAGGTAGCCCCTGTCATCAACATAGAGACAAGAATCCATTTTTAAAGTACTATCTCTACTATGAATGGTAGAGAAACGATACAATCCCGGAGCGTAAAAAAGCTCCGGGATTCCGTCGCGAGAAAAATAGCGGCCGGCGAGGTAATCGACCGGCCTAATTCCGTTGTCCGGGAACTGCTGGACAATTCTATCGATGCCGGTTCCACCGAAATTTCCCTCTATCTGGAAAACGGGGGGATCACCCGGATCCGTGTCGTCGACAACGGGTGCGGTATGTCCGAGGAAGACCTCAGACTCTGTTACCTGCCCCATGCGACCAGTAAAATCGAAAGTGAAGAAGATCTCCTTTCCATCAGCAGCCTGGGCTTCAGAGGAGAAGCTCTGTCCAGTATCTCGACATGTACGAGGATGGAAGTGATCTCCCGGCAGGAGGAAAGCGAGACAGCCTACAGACTGATCGTCCATGGCGGCCGTGAAATTGCCCTTGAGGAATGGCGAGGCAGCCAGGGAACGATTATTGATGCCTCTGAGCTTTTTTACTCCATACCTGCCAGAAAAAAATTTCTCAAGCGCTCATCGGCTGAAACGAGCATGTGCCAGAAGACCTTTCTCGAAAAAACCCTTCCTTTTCCCGGAATCAGTTTCCGGTTCTACACGGATAATAACCTGAAGCTGTTTCTTCCGGCATCGAGCCGGAAAGAAAGAATACTGGCAGCCTGGAAGGGAGCTTTCAACCCCTCTCTTCTTCATGAACTGTCCGGCGAAGAAGAAGGGTTTAAAATAACGATCATAGCGGGAAGGCCTGAATTAAACCGGAAAGACCGCCGTTTTATTCAAATATTCGCCAACAACCGCAGAATCGACGAGTACGCCTTCGTTCAAGCTGTTCAGTACGGTTTCGACGATGCCCTTCCGGGAGGAGTTTATCCGGTCTGTTTTGTATTTATTGAAGTAGATCCGCATCTTGTGGACTTCAATATCCATCCGGCTAAAAGAGAAGCCCGCTTCCGTAACCAACCGGCTATTCACCATAAGATCGTACAGCTGATTAAGGACTTTCTGTCGGAGTACACTTTCCGATTCAGAAGTGAGTCGAAAGTTGTTGAACAGCCTTCCCTCCCCGCGCGGGATATGCAAAGCCCATCTTTTGCGCCGCCTTCTGAGAAACAGACCAGCTGGAACGAATGGCGGGCTTTTTCCGGCGCCACTTCAAAAATTCAGGGATCAAAACCGGCGGTACGCTACGAAGAGCATTATAAACCGGTACACTCTGTTACTGAAACAATGAACAGGATGTCACCGCTAGTGGAAAAACCGCAAGATACATCCGATGATTTCGAAGGATTGCGCTATATGGGCCAGATTATGGATCTATTTCTTCTGGCTGAATACGATAACCGGCTTTTTATTGTGGATCAGCATGCAGCGCACGAACGGATTCTCTTTGAACAATTCAAGAAAAAAGCTTCGACGGTTCAGGAGCTCCTCATTCCCGTGGAGTTTGAAACAGACGAAGCCGAAGAAATGAATCTTGAGAAAAATAAGGAGAAATACAGAGAGCTGGGCATTACTGTCAGTTCTTTGGAGACAGGGTTATGGCAGATGACATCTGTCCCCAAATCAGCGCTTGACATGGAAGGCGAGCTGGTCCAGTTCCTGAAAACCCAGAAGGGCTCCGTCGGAGAACTGGAGAAGCAGCTCTATGCAACCATGTCGTGCCGCGCAGCCGTGAAAGACGGAGATCCCGTCGATGCACTGTCGGCTATAGAACTGATAAAAGGGGCATTTCAGCTGGAAAGCGCGCGCTGTCCTCATGGCAGGCCGATATGGTTTGAACTCTCAAAAGATGAATTATTTGAATTGGTCGGGAGAACGATTTAGGAGAAGTAATGGGACTGAGTAATAATGATGTTTTAAAAAAGCTGAGGTATGCCTTGAACCTGAAAGATGATCAGATGAAGAAGATCTTCGAAATGGGGGGGGGGAATACATCTCTGAGCGAAGTAGCAGCCTACCTTGACAAAGAGGATAACGGCTCTTTCAGGGAGTGTAACGATAAAAACCTCGAGTATTTTCTAGACGGGCTGATAACGTTCCGGAGAGGAGAAAAGGACACGGGCCGGAAAACCGGCCGTGTGCTCATGCCTAAAGAATAATCTGTTACTGGCCGATGAGCGCTTTCAGCTCATCGGCATTTTCATAATCGGGATTGGCCGAAAGGAGGCTTTTCACTGTTTTAGCCGAACCGTCCCGGTCTCCCGAAGAGAACTGAACGTGAGCCAATCTGTAATAAGCATCCCAATAGGTCGGATCTATAGCTATTATACTTTTCAGATGGGCGATCGCATCGGTATTTTTTTTCGTTTCAATATAAGCTATAGACAGATTGAACAGGACATCGGTGTCCCCGGGTTTTACCGCAGCGGCTTTTCTGTAATACCTGATGCAATTGTCGTAATCTTCAAGGTGGAGATATATCGATCCCAGATTGTTCCAGACGACAAAAGATTCCGAATCGATCTTTTCCGCTTCCTTCATATACTGCAGAGCTTCATTGAAGCTTCCCGATTCATCGAGAATCAAAGCCAGATTGATATAGGGTTTGATATAAGTTCTATCGAGACTGATCGATTGTTTATACATCTGGACGGCTGAATCCTTCATGGCAAGGGCTTCATTGATTTCACCCATGGTAAAATAATACCGGGGGTTGGATGAATCGAGTTTTATCGCTTTGGAGGCATTGACAATGGCTGTCGAATAATCCGCTTTCATCATCTGCACAAGGGCCAGGTTGTGAAAGTTTTCTCCATTGTCAGGTTCCAGTTCCGCAGCCTTTTCATAATTTATTTCAGCTCCGTCGTAATCCTTTGCCGAGAACTGAGCGAGAGCCAAACTTTTTCTGTACCGTCCGTCATCGGGTTCCAGCTCAACTGCCATCTTCAGTGTTTTCAAGGCATCTGAACTTTTCCCCGCCTCCAGATAGAGTTTGCCGGCTTCCCAGAATGAGGGCGCATGTGTCGGCCTGAGCCTGGAACTCTCAATAAAAGCATTCAGGGCATTTGTGTTCATGGAAAGTTTTTTCCCTGTCAGACCCAGGGCAAAATAGTTACCCTCCACTTCAGGATCGAGTATTTCACAGTTTTTAAAAGAAGCCAGAGCATTGCGGTAAAGACCGGCTTTATACTGGTTTTTCCCCAGCTCATAATAGAGAGTACCATTCTGTCCATTCAGATCCGCGGCTTTCTGCATCTCTTCGATGGCTCTGTTCAGATCCCCCCGGGCCGCATAAATCTGGCCCAGATTAAAACGGGACTGCCAGTCGGCCGGATTATCAGCTATCGCTTTCTCGTATTCCCGCTGAGCCCTGTCCCGGTTAGTAGCGCTCTCGGGATTCTCATTGTAATAGGAATCTCCAATAATGGCGTAAGCCTCCCCGTTACCCGGATCCATTTCCAGGACCTGTTCAGCCAGATCCCGGGCTCCCGACCAGTTATTTCTTTCCAGGGCTCTTCTGGCATCACTGAGGAGACTATTGATTCTCTTTTCCCGTTCTTCCCTGGCCTGACGCTCGGCTTCCGATTCAGCTTCCTTTCTCTTCCGCTCGATTTCGACCTGCAAAGCTCTTGCCGTGCCCGAATCGGGCTTCAGATTCAAAGCCTGTTTGACAAGAGATTCAGCCGTATCGAAATCCTTATCATCCATGGCGTTTCTGGCTGTGTTAAGGAGGGCATCGACTTCTTTCTGCAGTTTTTCCTCTTTAGCCCGCTCTTCCTCCCGTGCCAGAAGTGCATTCATGGCTTCGGTACTGCCATTGCTGTTCCCATTCTGGTTCTGAAGGGAATCACCAAGAGTATCAAGACTTTCCTTCAACCCCTCCTGCTGAGCTGCCAGAGCTTCCTGCTCTTTCCGGCTTTTCTCCTCTTCAAATAACTTTTTCGCTTCTATGATCTCATTGAGAAGAGACCGCGCATCCTGATCGGCGCTGTCTTCGATAAGCAGACCGTTGAGCAGATCCATCGCCTGCTGAAATTCGCCATGATCATAGTAATCTTTTGCCAGTGAAATGGTATTGGCTCTCCTGTCCGGTTTTTCACTTCCCCCTCCTCTGAATATGAAGAATCCTCCTATGCCCAGAACTATGGAAAGTATAGCTGCCCCTATTATTATAATTGTCTTTTTATTCATTCTTTATTCCTGTTTATTAATCATCTATATCTGAATCTTCATCAGTCTGATTGATCGTCTCACTCTCAGCCGATATATTTTGTGTTTCTTCACCGATTGTACTGAGAGAACTGAGGATTTCATCCATAAGTGCCTGCTGCCTTGCTGCTTCTTCGGCTTTTCTCAGTTCTTCCGCCAATCTCAGCCTTTCGGCTTCCGCAGCAGCTTCGGCCAGACGCTTTTCTTCTTCCAGTCTAAGCCTTTCGGCTTCCGCAGCAGCATCGGCCTGACGCTTTTCTTCTTCCAGTCTCAGCCTTTCCGCCTCCGCAGCCAGTCGCTCGGCCTCCGCTGCCTCCTGGGCCATCCTGTTTTCGATTAAAGCAATCAACTGAAGGATTTTATCCTTCTGTCCCGAAGCCGGATCGGATTCAAGATATTCCCGGTATAAATCCACTGCGCCGGCAAAATCCTCCCGTTTCATAGAAATATTCGCCCGGTTCAACATGGCCTGACCTTTTTCAGGGAAGCTCTCTTCAATGACGTGATTATACATGAACAGGGCATCATCGATTCTGCCGACAGAAAAGTAGGCGTTACCGGCATTGAGATAAAAACGGCCTTCTTGAGTACCTTTAAGCTCTGCTCCCTTTACAAAAATGGTAACGGCCTTTTCCGCCAGACCATTCTGAATATAGCTCAGACCGAGATACATATAGACATTTTCATTGCCCGGCTCTTCCGACAGGGCTTTCTCGAAATAAACGGCGGCTTCAGCGGGTTGATCATTCAGAAAAAATTCCTTGCCCTGTTCGAAAGTTCCGCCGAACAGAGGAGCAAGGGCTGATAGAAAGATGAGAATTCCCAATTTATTTTTCATACTAATTACAATATTACCCATTTCGTCCTTTTTCACATCTGGATTAACAGAGAATTGCTTCACTCAAAAAAAATAAATCGGAAATAACTACCAAAAATGATCTATATTTAATATTATAACTAATAGAACATGATCTGATGGTAGATAAATGAGTATCACAATTATTCTTATTATTATTTTCGGCGCTATACTGGCGGTTTTTATAACTTTTATGATAAAGGCTTTTATAGCCCCGAAAAAACTGACAGCTCTTGAGAACATGCTCAAACAGGGGAAATATCCCCAGGTTTCGCGAACAGCCAAGCAACTGCTGGCAAAAGACAACCGCAATGTAGAACTTCATTATATACTGGCTCTATCCTATATATCCCAGAACAAAGCGGAACTGGCGCTGATGGAGCTCAAAAAGATTAATGATCTCGGAAATTTCGGAGGGATCTGTTCCGAAGTCAATTTCCGGAAGACCATTGCCGAGCTGTTCGAAAAATTCGGCAATTCCGAAGAAGCTTTAACGGAATACCTTCTTCTCACGAAACTTGAACCCTATGAAGGGGATCACTTTTTTAAAGCCGGATTTCATTTCGAAATGAGGAATAAGGGCGGACAGGCTCATAAATATTACAAAAAAGCCCTGGAGCTGAATCCTCATGATTCGAACGCCCATTTCAGACTCGGTTATATTCTCTACCGGTCCAAGAGATTAAATGACGCGAAAGTGTCTCTGGAAACAGCCATCAAATTCGATTCCACCAATTACCAGGCGTCCTACTATCTCGGGAAAATTTTCCAGGAAATGAAGGATTTCCAGGGAGCTCTCAAAAATTTTGAACGGGCCCAGAAAGATCCTGAGTTCCGCACGAAATCCATTGTATCGAGCGGTCACTGCTATCTGGCCATGAAAAACTATAATCAGGCCGCCAGTGAATTCGAACGGGCCATAAGCATGGCTAAAGACGAAACATCTACCGATATACTCTATGCCCGTTATTTCCTGTCGATGTGTTATGAAAAAAAGAGAGATGTCGACGGAGCCATCGACCAGTGGGAAAAGATCTACAAAACGAAACCGGATTTTAAAGACGTGGCGGAAAAGCTCACTCAGTATCAGGATCTGAGGACTGATGACTACCTGAAGGATTATCTTACAGCCAGCGCTGCGGAGTTTAATGATATCTGCCTTTCTGTAGCCAAAGTTATGAATTTTTCCGTTCAGGATGTTTCCAAGATCAACGGCGGTTTGAAAATGATTGCCGTTGAACAGGCAAAGAAACAGGACTGGAGAAATCTGAAGAAAATGCCTCAGCTCCTCTATTTCTCGCGGATTCCTGAAAATATCGATATGGAAAAGATTAGAGGCTTTCATGAAGATATGAAGCAGCTCGGTATTACAAGAGGCCAGTTTATTTCCAGTTCCTCTTTTTCGAGATCTTCCATTGAATTTGCCGAATCACGACCGATCATTCTGGTCAATAAAGAATCTCTTCAGAAATATCTGAGAGTAGCCATGAAGAGTAATTGATGAAAATTCTATGTGTTGCCGATCAAAGGTCTCCTCTCGTATACTCTACCGGTATAAAGGAGCGGTTCAAGGATGTCGACCTTGTTCTGGGTGCGGGAGATCTGCCCATGGACTATTACGGCTATATAGTCAGCAGCCTGAATAAGAGGTTGTACTTTGTATTCGGCAATCACAATCTCAAACACTATGACCGTCTGGCCGGGAAAAGCCAGGCTTTTTCTTTCGATCCCTCAAGTGTCAATCTTCACTCCTTCGGCTCCATACTGGCTACGGGAAGAGTAATCAAAGACAGGAAGACAGGATTGATCATTGTCGGGATGGGTGGATCGATAGATTACAATCACGGCGTTAACCAGTATACCGATGGACAGATGTATTTCAAGCTTTTCCGTCTAGTTCCAAGATTGTTATGGAACCGCATCAGATACGGTCGCTATCTGGATATTTTCCTGACACATTCTCCTCCGCGGGGGCTCAATGACCGGGAAGATCCCTGTCACAAGGGGTTCAAATCCTTTGTCTGGTTTCTTAACAAATTCAAGCCCAGGTATATGCTTCACGGGCATATTCACCTCTACGAGAGAAACAGTCCAAGAGAGATACAATACAAAGATACAAAAATAATCAATGTTTTCGATTACTATGTATTGGAACCGGAGTTATAGAATGAACGAATTTATCAAATCACAGGCCAGTGACGATTTTAACAGGGCCAGAAATAAAGCCAGGTTTGATAGCATTTTCAATATAATCAATCCTGAAAAAAAGGAGTTGCTTTCCTACTACGATGTCAAGGAGATGGCCAAGCCCCGGAGCCAGACATACAGGGGGATGCAGGTTGTCAAAATCAGGAATATTATTGGATCGGAAGGTCGCTATAAAGATTTCAGTAAAGCTTTTCTGCCGAAAAAAGAACATTTGAGACAGCGATGGGAGAGTATAGACAGGGCACATCTGGGCGATATTATACTTCCTCCGATCTCCCTTTTTAAAATCGGAGATGTCTATTTCGTCAGAGATGGAAATCATCGCGTTTCTGTAGCAAAAATGCAGGGGATTCAATCGATTGACGCTGAAGTTGTCGAATTGACATCGGAAATTAAAATTGAGCCCCATATGACAAAAAGCGATCTCCGGGAGGCTGTTCTCATATACGAAAGGGAGCAGATGCTGAAAGAGTCGGGACTGGACAAAATGCTCGATATGGATCAGATCCGCTTTACATCACTGGGTCGTTATGACGAAATGCTGCGGCATATAATGGGACACAAGTACTATATCAACCAGGGTATAAAAAAAGAAATCTGTTTAAAAGATGCGGCTAAAAGCTGGTTTGACAATGTGTATACTCCTATTGTAGAAATTATCCGCAGCGAAAATATGCTCAGCCGTTTTCCCGGAAGAACCGAAAGCGATATTTATATCTGGACGATAAAGCACTGGGACGGCCTGAAATGGAAGTACGGTCAGGAATACCCTATGGACGAAGCTGTTAAAGAATACAACAAAATGTACGGGAAAGGTTTTTTCCAGCAACTGAAGGAATTCCTAACCGGTCTACTGGGAATTCATTCAGAGAAGGAATAAGAACGGGTTATTTCTCCCCAGGCTCCCGACTCCGGTTCTGAGTAGACGACAAAAGAAACGGCCCTCCTGAAAATATTGCGGGCTAACTGATTCCAATCATAAGTGCCGGGACTGTAGGACCGGCTTTTTTCCACTAATTCATTTTCTTCGTTGTAAAACCATATTTGGAACAGGGGATTATCGGTTTTCACGGAAATCTTATTTTTATCAAATTCTATCTCAGGACTTTCCACTTCATCCAAAGGGGGAATCCGGTTTTTCAAATAAAATTCCTTTTCATCCCTTTCTCCGGCCCGGTCTATAAGAAGAATTCTGTAGTCTCCATCGGGGAAATGGCCTTCTCCCGGAGCGAGAATCCCGTTACGGCCGAACCACATGATATTCTGCTCGCTGTAAACATTCCATTCTTCGGATTTGATTTCCCAGAACAGCTGATGCTCATCATTTATCAGATAGATACTTTCCAGATCCTTTTCTCCATCCTCGTCTTCACCATGGACAAATAAGGAAAGAGACTCTGTTTTTTCATTTGCGGATGTATCTTCTTCAATGTTCAGCTGCCACCAGATTTCAGAAACTACAGGCGGTTCTCCGGAACAGGAGACCAGCAACAACAGCATCAGAAGAAAGAGATATGCTCCTTCAGCCCTTTTCAAGAACAACTCTTTTATCTCCCTTCCATTCAAAGTAACCCTCTTTATCCATCTCTTCCAGCAGGGGAATAAGTAGCCGCCGGCTCAGAGGGAGAAGTTCCTTCAGCTCTCCAAGGTCAAGCTCATCTCCTGCTTTGATCCTGGAAAAAAGGGTTTTCGCTAGCATTTCGTAACGCTCCTTGTGGAGAATGATTTCCCCCTCCAGTTTTTTTACCAGACCAAGCCTGACCAGAGCTCGATACGTATCGGCGACAAGGGGATTACTCACGAGGGAGAGAGAGACGCCCTCTTCCTCCCCTTTCAGATCTTCCAGCAGTTTCGATGCCATGGGAGAAAGGGACTTTCCGCCTTCTCTTTCACCGTTGAGAATATATCCGTCCCGTTTTACGAGAGTTCCCCGGTCAATCAGCTCTTCTATGATTTGAAGGATTGCCGGCTTAACTCCGTTAATCTGAGCTGAGAGTTCTTTCTCCGGAACTCCGCCGAAAGCCGCCGAGCGCTTGAGCACAGCATTTCTTATTCGATCGTATTCCCGGGACATGATAATCCAGTTACCGGAACGGATACTGCCATCGAAATTTTCGCCGAGTAGGAAATCGGGAATATGAACCATTGAATCGGTTCTCAGGATGATAGAATAAATGGCTTTGAGAGAGGGTCTCCCTCCGTATTTCAATAATCTGTCCGCCAGCCTGGAGCTCTCTTTCTGGTTCAGTTTACCGGGATATACAAGTGTAACAGGTGTTCTCAGGTCGCGGTTAGTCTCTTCGGCAATAAAATACTTTGCTCCGGGAACAAGAGGGAAATCATAGAAAAAACGAAAAGAAGCCACCCTGCCGTGTAATGTAACCGCCGCTGACGGTTTGGCATTTTCTCCGTTGTATTCCGGATATAGCCCCCCGCTGACAAAGTAATTTCCTTTTTCCAGCCTCTCTTTCGACGAAGGTAGAAGAAAAAAAGCCTCTTTTCCTGCAGAGACCGCATAGGAGAGAGGTACAAGAACCTGTCTTCTTTTTAAGTCACTCCGGACAATGCCTTTAAGGACGGCAATATACTCGTCTTCTCTTTTTTTTTCTATTTTGCGGACTGTGAGCTTTTTCCCGGCAGGAAGGAGAACTGCCTGGCCTGTAAAACCTGATGAATCTTCTCCTCTGGAACGGCAAAGTATGGAAATGAATTTTCCTCCCTCCCCCTGTTCACTGTTATCAAGAATCTCCAGACATGAAATATTTATCCTGTTTATCCTCTGTTCCGCCAATTGGCCCTCCGCAGATTCCTGTACAGAGAGAATCTGTCATGCTAATATTATCTTATTAATTGTACAGTATCTGACTTATAAAGCCAATGAGTGATCTAACCTATAGTGAAGCAGCGGAATTTCTAAACGTCTCACCGGCAACTATCCGGAACTGGGCCAGGCAGGGGGTCCTCTCATCAATCTCCGGCTCACTCATTTCCCGGAATTCCGCCAGGTCCTTCAAGAATGAAATGGCAAAGGGAAAGTCCAACAGGCTTACGAGCAGAGCAAACAAGTATTCAGCTCACAGGACTTTTATTCCCGGAGAATACGTACCCCCGGAAGTTGACAAATCGAGTCTGTCCGCCATCTCTCATATTTCCGAATTAAGGGAAAGCGATCCCGCTACGGTTCTCTTCAGTTTTTTTCAGAACAGAACTGAAAACCTTAAGAGCGGAAATCTCCAGAGAATCCGGAATGAAATGGAGATCTGGCACAATGAACTGGGTTTTCCCGATACTGAAATAATCCGGGAAAAAATATCGCGATTGTCCCTTCCGGAAATGCCCGATACAGCCGGTCTTCTCTACCAGATTCTCCAGAAAGAAGGCCGGAAATCAAAAGAAGGTTCTTATTACACTCCACCACCGATGGCTGAAGAGATTCTCCGCTTCTATTCTGGAGAATGGAGTACTTTTCTCGATCCCTGTTGCGGCTCCGGCATATTTCTTCTCTCCGCGGCCAGGATCACCGGCTCTCCGCTTCATATATCAGGATGGGATACTGATGAAACTGCAGTTCACATTGCCCGGTTAAACCTGATGCTCCTTTTTCCGGAGATGGATTTTGAACCGGATATTACTGTCAGGAATCCCCTGATTGAGACTTCCTCAAGGGGATTTTTCGACCTTATAGCTTCAAATCCGCCCTGGGGGCATCATTTCTCCAGAAAAGAATTGGAGATCTTAAGAAAAAAATACCCGGAAATTCGCTCGGGAGAGTCTTTCTCTTATTTTTTACAGGCTTCCCTTCCCCTGTTAAATGAAAAGGGAACTCTTTCATTTCTCCTACCCCAGGCTTTTTTGAATGTGAACACTCATAGAGATATCAGAGCGGAACTTTTAAAGGAATACTCGATTCCCTATGTCGTATATTACGGTAAAGTATTCAGTAAAGTGCAGACACCTGTTATCAGACTGGATCTTCAGAAAAAGAGAGGGAAAGTGATGACAACTGTATTAAAAGATAACCGCATTTTCTCTGCAGACAGTGCCCGCTTTTCATTAAATCCCTTCTGTATCTATGATCTGAACATGACGGCTCGTGATACTGACATATTTGAAAGGATTTTCAATCGACCCCATGGAAACCTTAAGGAAAATGCCGAATGGACTCTCGGCGTTGTTTCAGGTAATAACAGCCGTTTTATAACCCCGTTGCCGGCAGAGAATACCTATCCCATAGTGAGCGGTCAGGATATTGAGCCTTTCAGGATCAGAAAGCCGGAGAAATATCTCTATTACGAAAGAGAGAGGCTTCAGCAGTGCGCACCCTTGAACCAGTACCGAAGAAAACCGAAAATCGTTTACCGGTTCATTACAGGGAAACCGGTTTTTGCTTTGGACAGAAGGGGATTTGTCACTTTGAATTCCGCCAATTCCTTTTATTCCGAAGATGAAACTGAACCGGAAGTCCTTGTCGCGCTTTTCAATTCCTCCCTGTACAGATTTATTCTGAAAAAAAAGTTCAACAGTATCAAGGTGCTCCGCAGTCATCTGGAATATCTGCCGCTGCCGCATCTCTCGGAAGCGGAACGTACACCTTTGAAAGAGCTGGCCCTGGAGGCGGAAAGTGGGAAAAAGTTATCGGAATCACTACTGGAGGCAATAGATGTCAAAGTGTTCGATCTCTACAATATAAAACACAGTGACAGAACATATATAAGGAAATTCGTTCAATGATAAAAATGATGGTTTTTCTGGGTAATCCCGGATTGCAGTATAGAAATACAAGACACAATGCGGCCTGGCTCTGCTGTGAATACATGGATGAACTTAAAAACGGTTCCTGGCAGAAAAAATTCAAGGGAAGCTGGCTGAGTTCCGGCACCGGTGATAGAAAAGTCGTCTGCCTGAAACCGGAAACCTATATGAATAAAAGCGGAGAATCTGTTGGCGCGGCCGCATCTTTCTTCAAAATAAAAGCCGATGAGATCCTGGTTGTACACGATGATCTGGAGCTTTCTTTCGGTGAAATCGGTTTCAGAACCGGCGGGGGGCTGGCCGGTCACAACGGCTTGAAATCGATAGCCGCTCAACTAGGAACGAAAGATTTCCACAGATTCCGCATCGGCATCGGCCGGCCGGTTCACGGCACTGCGGCCTCGTGGGTCACTGGCCGCTTTACCAGCGAAGAAGAGATACATCTCCCGCTGATTCTGGAAAAGTCCGCCGGAATAATCATGAATTTCCCGGGCAGGGAAACAGGTACCATTGAGCAGGGCAAAATAAGCGTGATTCAGTAGCGATAGTGGTCCGGCTTATAGGGACCGGTTACATTTACGCCGATATAATCCGCCTGTTCTCCATTGAGTTGCGACAACTTCACGCCGAGATGATCGAGATGAAGAGCCGCGACTTCTTCATCGAGTTTTCTGGGCAGGGTATATACATCTATATCCAGATCTTTCCCCCTCTTCCACAAATCCATCTGAGCCAGGATCTGATTGGAGAACGAGCAGGACATGACAAAGGATGGATGACCTGTCGCACACCCGAGATTGACGAGGCGTCCTTCAGCCAGAATGAAAATGGCATGTCCGTCGGGAAAGGTATAGAGATCCACCTGAGGTTTGACTTCCATTCGGGAAACCCCATCCATTGCCTTGAGGCGGTTAATCTGAATTTCATTATCGAAATGTCCGATATTGCAGCATATGGCATGATCCTTCATTTTTATCATATGTTCCAGGCGGATAATATCGCGGTTCCCCGTCGCCGTAACGAAAATATCCCCTTCTTCAAGAGAATCTTCAATCGGCTTGACCACGTATCCTGCCATGGCCGCCTGAAGGGCGCAGATCGGGTCAACCTCATTGATAATGACCTTAGCCCCCAGCCCTTTCATCGATTCGGCACACCCCTTGCCCACATCACCGTATCCGCAGATGACGACGGTTTTTCCGGCGATCATTACATCCGTAGCCCTTTTAATGCCGTCAGCAAGAGATTCGCGGCATCCGTATTTATTATCGAACTTTGATTTTGTCACAGAATCATTGACGTTGACCGCGGGCACGAGAAGAGTCTTGTCCTGTGCCATTCTGTAAAGCCTGTGTACCCCGGTTGTTGTCTCTTCCGATATTCCCTGAAGGTTTTCTGCAACCCGCTGCCAGAAATTTTCATCTTCAGAGTGTATTTTTTTTAATAGTTGCTTTATTACAGTCTCTTCTTCCGATCCCGAAGGAGAATCAACCCATGGATCTCCTTTTTCCATTTCCAGCCCTTTATGAACGAGAAGAGAGGCGTCTCCTCCGTCATCGACTATCAGGTGAGGGCCCGAATCTCCATGCCTAAGAGCCCTGAATGTACAGTTCCAGTAATCGTCCAGTGACTCGCCTTTCCAGGCGAATACGGGAATTCCCGTCGATGCAATCGCAGCCGCCGCATGATCCTGGGTGGAGAATATATTACAGGATGCCCATCGGACATCGGCCCCCAGCTCAACCAGAGTTTCGATCAGAACCGCCGTCTGTATCGTCATATGAAGGGATCCCGTAATACGGGCGCCCCTGAGAGGCTTCCTGTCTCCGTACTTTTTTCTCAGAGTCATAAGCCCGGGCATCTCCTTTTCTGCTATACTGATTTCCTTTCTTCCCCACTCTGCAAGTTCCGGGTCGGCTATGAGAAAAGGCACATTGTCAAACAGATTCATATGTAAACTCCTCTACAACTAATAATATTATGGCTCCCCTTTACTTTTTGGGCAAATAAATCCTTCTCTATTGAATAATGGACAGTCAATGATTACATTAAAGCCATGAAAATAGGAATAATCGGCGCAATGGCCGAAGAAATAGAAGACCTGAAAAACCGGATGGGCAGTTTCAAAACCGAAGAGCGTGCCGGATTCACCTTCTACAGCGGAAAATTGAAGAACGAGGAAATCATTCTTCTTCTGTCGGGCATAGGAAAAGTCAACGCAGCTATGGGAACAACTCTTATGATAGAGAGATACAGCCCCGATTGCATAATCAACACCGGATCCGCCGGCGGATTCTCTCCCGATCTGTCGATAGGCGATGTGGTTATTTCCACGGAAGTGCGCCATCACGATGTGGATGCGACGGTTTTCGGATACGAATACGGACAGGTTCCCAGAATGCCGGCGGCTTTTATCCCCAACAATATATTAGTGGAGATAGCCGAAAAAGCCGTGGATAAACTGGACAACGTGGGAACCATGAAGGGCCTGATAGCCACAGGCGATTCTTTCATGCACAAAGATGATCACATTCATGCTGTACGGGAAAAACTGCCGACCATTATGGCGGCGGAAATGGAAGCAGCCTCCATTGCCCAGTGTTGCCACAATTACGCTCTTCCCTTTGTCATTATCAGGGCTATATCCGATATTACTGGCGACAAGGACAATCAGGTGGAGTTTGAAGATTTCCTGAAAGTAGCTGCCGTCAATTCCGCGACGATGGTTATGGAAATTATTGCACTGATAAATCAATATGAAATCACACATTTCGGAGATTAATATGGAAAAAATCGCAAGCTTTACCATTGATCATATCAAACTGATCCGGGGAATATATCTCTCGAGAGTCGATGAGGTCGGAGAAGATTTCGTTTCCACTTTCGATATCAGAATGAAGGAGCCGAACAGGGAACCGGTCATCGATGTTCCTGCCCTGCATGCTATGGAGCATCTGGCCGCTACTTTTTTAAGAAATGATCCCGAATGGGCGGAAAAAACCGTATATTTCGGCCCCATGGGCTGCCGAACCGGTAATTATGTCCTGTTCAAAGGGAAACTCGAATCGAAGGATATCATTGAAATTATGAAAAAGCTTTTCAGCTTTATAGCTTCATATGAGGGAGAAATTCCCGGGGCATCTGCAAAGGATTGCGGAAACTATCTGTCCATGGATCTTCCCATGGCAAAGTATGAAGCCCGCAGATTCCTGCAGGAGGTTCTTGAAAACATCAAACCGGAAAATCTCAACTATCCGGAATAATTTCCGAGCCTTTTCCCCTGGATTCTCTTATAATTATATTTGATGAAAGAACTGAAGAACTACAGGGATCTGGACCTGATGAGCACCGATGCCGCTCGGAGCATAAGGGATTATATGATAGAAGTTCTCAGGGATAAAAAGTCCTTCTCCCTGATTCTCTCGGGCGGTTCCATACTTCAGCCTCTCTACAGAACACTTTTTTATATCGATTCACTCCCCTGGGAGAAAATTCATTTTTTTATAACCGATGAACGCTGCCTGCCCAATAAGGATCTGGAGAGCAACTTTCAAAGCGCTGTGAAAAACCTGCTGAAAAGAAGCAATATTCCGCTTCAGAATATACACTGGATCAATCCGGAAATAAATCCCCTCGAACAGGCGGCAAAAGAATATGAAAACACTCTGGTACATTATCTCGGTTCTAACGATAATTCCTTTGATCTCGTTCTTCTGACTATGGGACCTGACGGTCATGTAGCGTCCCTTTTTCCGGGATTTGCAGCTCTAATGGAGAAAAGAAAACTCGTCGTTCTTACAGATAAAGCATTACTCGATCCCCGGGTTCAGCGAATTACAATGACACTGCCGGCTCTCAATAAAACGAGGAGGATCATGTTTTTCCTCAGTGACGAGAACTGTTCCTCCATCCTCGAAGAAATAATGGGCCGCCAAGCCGAAGATAAATTCAACTATCCTGCTGAATTGGTACGCGGATCTGAGAATTATCAGATCTGGTATATTCTGCGCAACTGACTATAATTTACAGTATGACGACTCCCAATACCCTATCACTATTCGGATCCTGGTTTGCCGGCCCCGGAGAAATTGTCTTTCTGTCCGCTATGATTCTTCTCCTGGCGGGGATTACAGGCTTCAGCTATTTCTTCTACAAAAACAAACAGCGTCAGGAGCATTCCAGATTGATGAAGAAAAAGTTCGACACTTATCTCCTCCGGCTGAATCTCAATGACAGAGAGCTGGCCTATATTATGAAACTGACAGCATTTCTTGATTCGGAAGATTTGAAATACCATATGCTGACAGATAGAAGGACCTTTTCGTCCTGTGCAGACTCTCTTGGAAAAAAAGAAAAGCCTCCCGAAGGATTGAGGGCTGAACTGGAAAAGAAACTTAATTTTCCAGCAAAGACGGTTTCTGCTAACTATTTCTCCAGTGAAGAACTGCCCGTAGGGATGCCAGCCCTCATTATTTTAAATGAAACAAACAAATTCACAGCTGAAATCGAGGAAAACAGAAAAGACGCTCTCCGGCTGAAAATAAAGAAACAAATCCCGCCTTTGCAGGAAGGCACTCCTCTCAATGTTTATTTTCACGATAATCAGAAGATTTTCACCATAAATACAAATGTGCTGGAACAGAAAGAGAACTGGATTTCCGTCTCTCACAGCCTGCTCCAATCGCAGAAACGAAGAGCTTTTAAGAGAAGACGGGTTAAGCTCCCGGTTATGGTTAAACATCTGGATATGGATGATATGGCCCTGCACTCCTATATAACCGATATAAGCGAAGGGGGAGCGAGCCTGGAGAACCCTGACTTTCAGTTCAGGAAGCATGACAGGATCATTCTCTATTATCATATAGATACCGATGAAGGTTTCCAGATTCGCGGGGAGGTTCTGCGCCTTTCCGCAAAAGGACGGATTATTCATATAAGTTTTCTCGATAGAGACTTGACAATAAGGAGCAGAATCAAAACTATTGTAAAATAATGAACAGCCTTTCCAGAAGCCGGTTAATAAAACGCTCTTCCATTGTCAGTGCCTTCGGCAATGCTTTTCTCTCCCTGTTGAAAATTGTTGCAGGACTGGCTAGCCATTCCCTGGCTCTCGTCGGAGACGGCATCGATTCGGCAACTGATATCGCCACATCTCTCCTGACTTTTTTCACGGCGTCCATAGCGGCCGAGCCGCCGGACAGAGAGCATCCATGGGGACACGAAAGAGCCGAAACGATTTCTACGAAAATCCTCTCCTTTATTATTTTCTTTGCCGGTGGACAGCTGGCGATCAAATCAATACAGGAAATCATTAGCCGATCTCAGGGAGAGCTGCCGGGCATCTGGGCGATATATGCGACTCTGATTTCCATTGGAGGGAAAACACTTCTGGCCCTGTACAAATTTCATACGGGAAAGAAAACAGACTCGCCGATGCTTATTGCCGACGGTAAAAACATGAGAAACGATATTATTATTTCCATGACAGTACTAATAGGTCTGATTTTCACACGGATTCTGGGTATAGCCCTGATAGACTCGATTATAGCTCTTCTGGTCAGCTTCTGGATAATAGGTGTGGCTTTTTCCATCTTCAGGGAAACATCACTCGAATTAATGGATTCCATTGACGACAAAGAGATCTACAACAGAATTTTCGAAGCTGCCGAACGGGTCGACGGCGCCCTGAATCCACATAAAATGCGAATCAGAAAAATGAACCGTTTTTATGTCGTCGATATCGATATTGAAGTTGACGGCTCTCTGACCGTAAAAGAAGGACACGATATATCCCTCCGCCTAGATGAAGAAATCAGAACTTCCATTGATAATATTTATGATATTATGATTCACATCGAGCCGGCAGGTGCGGGAGAGCACAAGGAGAAATACGGCCTTAAAAAGGAAGATTTATGGAAATCAGATATATAGTTGCCGACTGGAGCAAACACAAAGAGGAATTGAGCTCGGTCCGTTATGAAGTTTTTGTCCTCGGGCAGAATGTTCCACTCGAACTGGAAATGGACGAAGCCGACAGCCGGTATAACCATATTCTGGCCCTCGATGGAGAAAAACCGATCGGTACGGCCAGATTGACAACTGACGGTCATATCGGCCGGGTTGCTGTCCTGAAAGAGTACAGAAGCCGGGGTATTGGCCGGGAATTGATCCTCCATATCGAGGAGATCGCCTTCGAACTGGGTTTTGATCAGGTGGAACTGGGCGCCCAGCTTCACGCGATCCCCTTCTATGAAAAACTGGGTTACGAGCCTTTCGGAGAGACATATATGGATGCGGGGATCGAACACCGCCATATGAAAAAAACACTTTAAAGACTTGATAAAAGAAATCCAATAGATTATCTTCAAATAAATATTTCGGCATTATTATGCCGGATAAATAACTTCTATGATCTTCATTGAAGATTAATGGGGAACTATATGGCTTATTCAATTGTAAAAGATGACTGCGTGAACTGCGGTGCCTGCGAAGGTGAATGTCCCGTTGACGCAATTTCTGAGAAAGATGATGCAAGAATAATCGATGCCGATACATGTATCGATTGCGGCGCCTGTGCAGACGTATGTCCCACAGAGTGTATTAATCCCGCATAAGCGGTTTTTTTCAGAAATCATGAAGCTCCCTTCCATGGGAGCTTTTTTAATCTTCATAAAGGATTCAGGAGTAGGGAATGAACTGGGAACTTGTAAAAAAGAGATCTGACATAATCAGGAAAATCAGAGATTTTTTTAATGAGAAAGGATACCTGGAAGTCGATACCCCGCTCCTTTCTCCGGATCTCATCCCCGAATCCAGTATAGAAATATTCAAAACCGAACTTGTCAATCCCTACAGAGGGAACAGAGATCTCTATCTCATCCCCTCCCCTGAAATCTGGATGAAAAAACTACTCTCCCAGGGCAGTGGAGATATCTTTCAGATCTGCAAGAGTTTCAGAAACAGTGAACAGACAGGACGGCAGCATAATTCGGAGTTTACCATGCTCGAATGGTATAAAACAGGTTTCAATTATATGGACAATATCAGTGAAACCGAGGATCTTTTCCGTTTTCTGACCGATGAAAACTCGCCGGAGTACATCAGACCTCCTTTTACCCGCATGACCATGGAGGAAGCCTTCGTCAATTACGCCGGCTTTTCACTGGAAGCTAATTTCGAGAGAGAACAGCTATTCAGCCAATGCCTGCGCCTCGATCTAAAACCCGACAGGGAGGACAGCTGGGAGGTTCTTTTCAACCGCATTTTCATCGATAGGGTCGAGCCTTCTCTCCCTCAGGAAAAACCGCTGGTCCTCTACAATTACCCTTCCCGAATCAAAACTCTGGCCCGGGATATAGAAGGGACTGTCTGGTCTGAAAGATGGGAGCTTTACGGAGGTGGCATGGAACTGGCGAACTGTTTTACCGAGGAGACGGATCAGCGGAAAATCAGGGAATTCTACGCTGAGGAAAAGGCCCTGAAAGATTCATTTTCCCCTGTCAGCCATCATGTTGATGAAAACTTCTATCGGTTTTTCGGGGTGGGATTTCCCGCCACATCCGGTGTGGCGATGGGCCTGGACCGACTTATCATGTTATTAACAGGAGAGAGCACGATCGGGGGGGTGATTTTATTCCCCCTCTTATGATATACTTTGTCTTCGAAATTAATGTATAAGGAATAAATAGATATGGGTCAGATAAAAGCTGGTGCAATTGATAAAGGTATGTTCTTACTTGAAAAAGAAGCACCGTACCTGGTCGTGGAAAGGGAATTCGTCAATCCTGGTAAAGGGTCTTCTTTCGTCAGACTGAAACTGAAAAACCTCAGAAACGCCTCTGTTTTAAAAATCACGCACAAAACACAGGACAATATCGAGGAAATCGATGTTCAGGATGTTGATTCCCAGTTCCTCTATTCCGACGGAACAAGCTACCACTTCATGAACTCCGATACATTCGAACAGTATGAAGTTCCGGTTCTCGGTCTTGAAGATAAAGGCTATTTCATGCGGGAAGGTGAATCCTTCAGAGTCGTCAGATGGGGCGATGAAGCGCTCGATATCAAACTTCCGCCTAAAATGGATCTTATCGTTACCGAAGCGGAAGACGCCGTTAAAGGCGATACCGTAAACGGTTCCACAAAATTCGTTACCGTTGAAACGGGGTTGACTGTTAAAGTTCCTATTTTCATCAAACAGGGTGAAAAGATCCGGATCAACGTGGAAACCAAAGAATATCAGGAAAGAATTAACAATTGATTCCAAGCGATTTCGTCAATAAGGACGTTCCCTTCAAATTCAGCGGAGAGAAAATGAAGTATCTTCTCTCCCTGGGTTTATTCAGCAGCAATGATATCGACAGCGGTTCAAAACTGCTTCTTAAAACTGTAGCCCAACAGATTGACCGGGATAAAATCAAGTCGGTACTGGATATGGGATGCGGTGTCGGAGTAATAGGAATAAGCCTGAAAATGCACTTTTCCGATGCCTCCGTTACCATGAGAGACAGAGACGCCCTGGCCGTCGCCTTCAGCCGGGAGAATGCCCGGATCAACAAGGTGGACGATCTGATTATTGAAAACAGTCTCGGCCTTGAAAACCTCGATGAAAAGAAGTTTGATCTGCTTATATCGAACATCCCCGCCAAAGCGGGAGAAACGGTTCTCGAAGATTTTTTCAGAAGATCTGTCAATTTCATAACCCCCTCAGGCCGCGTAGCTGTCGTGATCGTAGCGCCGCTTGCGGAGTTCGCCGAAAACAAAATTAAGCAATTCGGCCATGAAATTCTCCACAAAGAGGAAACATACCACTACACGGTCTTTCACTACCGGGGAGATAAAAGCTCAAATCCAGATGACGAAATGGCCATCTATGTCCGGAACAGTGAAATCTTTCAGCTGAAAAAAACAGAGTACAGACTGGAAACAGCCTATAACATTCCCGATTTTGACCAGCCGGGCTTCAGGATTACCCACCAGGCGGAAATCCTCAATCCCTTTCAGATAGGCGGAACCGGATTGTTCTGGAATCCCGGTCAGGGGCATATTCCCGTTTTTACAGCCGTCAAAAAAAATAACCGTTTCGACAGAATCTTTTTATCAGGTAGAGACCTGCTTCAGATACGAATGTCCGAGAGAAACCTGAAGAGAGAAAAACCCCAGATCGAGACAGTAGAACTGCCCCTCTATAGAGAATCGCAGTTGCCCGATCACATAAAGGAACAGAGCCTCGATTTCGCCTGTTTCGATATCACTCCCGTCAGCAGAACGGAATGGGAACAGGACCTGAAAGAGGCGGCCCGTAAGATTCTGAAGCCGGGGGGCTGGTTTTTTGTCGTAGGGAAAAGCGCCGATATACACAAGCTGCTCAAAGACAACAAAGGCTTCACCCCCGTCGAAGACAGAAAGTACAAAGGCATACGGGCGGCGCTGTTCAAAAGAAACAAGTAATTTAAAGGGGGAGTTCCGGCTCCCCTTCTTTTTTAATAACATGCAGATCGATCTGAGGATAAGGGATCTCTATTCCCTCGCGCTTGAATGCCCGCCACAGTTCCAGATTCACCCAGCCGAGGAATTCATATTTATTGGCGCTGTCGTTAATCCAGCTGATCAGCTTCATGGTGATCCCCGAATCATCGAAGGAGTGCACACGGGCAACCGGAAGCTCGCTTTTCACCAGAAAGGGACTTCCCTTCGCCGTTTCCACCATAATCTCAAGAACGCGATCCAGATCGGAATTATAGGAAACCTGGATTTTATTTACAATGACAACTTTCCGGTCGTCGAAAGAGTAATTGTGGACCACATTCTCCATCAGATGGGAATTGGGAATAATCAGGTTTTCGTGAGTAACCGTGCTGACGATTGTTGAAAGCATTTTAATACTGACAACGGTACCTTCACTGTTGTTCACGACTATTCTGTCTTTTTCCTTCACATATCCTGTAGAAATGAGAACGAGACCTGCAAAGAAATTGGAAACTGTTCCCTGTAATCCGAAACCGAGACCGATACCGAGGACTCCGAAAAGAACGCCCAGAGCCGACAGGTCGATGCCGATGACAGACAATCCGAAAAGAACGATTATCGCCATAACGGCATATCGCGTCATGCTGCCGATGGAAAACTTCCTGGCTTCATCGATATTAAGGGTCCGGATAAAGGACCGGTCGAGAAGAACTCGCGTGTATTTCCCCCCCCAGGACGCCGCCCAGAATACGGGAATCAGCATAAGCAGGGTGACCAGAGAAATTTTGGTATTGCCCGTTTCGAAGAAAGGCTGATTGAGAAGGCTTATGAAATGGCCTATATATACAGCTATCTCGGTTCCCAGAAGGGAACCGATAAGAGCAATACCTGCGAAAAATGCGGCGATTCGGAATATCCGGCGGCTCCACGAAGAAATACTGACAGCCAGACTATCTTTTACCTTCAGGGCTTTCATCAGATGTTTCAATCCGAGAAGGATCAGTCTGTATACGAGAATGACCGCGATGAGAGGTAGAAGAACTTTAAGAAGAACATCGATAATACTGAAGGGCAAATTGAAAGTTCCCAGAGCAATATCCTTAAAGAAAATATTGCGCAGTATCTCCAGTGCAGCCATTTTTTTATTCCTTTAATGCGTATTCAGTCATCTCTTCAAACTGTATCTTATCAATGAGTCCCAGTTTCTGACAGGGCTCGAGAAGTTCACTTACGTGGGCATAGGCGTGGAGATTGATGGAAGCGGCAGCCATATCCTTTCTTCCCTGGGCTCCCCTCTCGAGAAGTACCACCAGGTCATCAACAACAAGTCCGGCTTCCCGGAGGATTTCTATGGCTTCAACCTTGCTTTTTCCCGTAGTTATCAGATCATCGAGAAGAACGATTTTCTCCCCTTTCTTATACTCCCCTTCAATTCTGTTTCCCGTGCCATGAGCTTTCATGGTCATTCTGGGATAGATCATAGGCTTGCCTGTTTTCAGAGAAACAGCTGTGGCAAGCGGAAGAGCCGCAACCGGGATTCCCGCAATACGGTCATATTCAAGAGCTTCCAGGACCTTTGCGAATGCTTCAGCCACATCGTTTAAAAGGGAAACTGAAGATGAAACCCTTCTGATGTCGATGTAAAAGGGAGATGTTTTACCGGATTTGAGAACGAATTCCCCCACCTTGAAACACTCCGTATCAATCAGACCTTTGACAACTCTGTCCATGAGAAAATCTTTTTTGGCATAGCCTTCGATTTCTCTCTTTTTCATAACAGCGGAACGGGCTTCATTCATTTCATCCCGGAATTTTCTGGCTGCTTCGCCGGGAGACGTAGCATCGGAAACCGCCCGGGATACATTGGGAAGGATTCCGAGTCCGTCAGCTCTCATACCGGCTTCAACGGCTTCCTTCATATCTCCGCCCTGTGCTCCTATACCGGGTGCGAGAAACCAGGCATCGGGTGCGATCTCCCTGACTTTAGCCATCGCCGGAATATCATTTCCCGCCACGACAAGCCCGACACGATCACTCCAGGAAGTCAATTCAGAAGCCATATACTCGTAAATGGTTCTGTCTCCGGTCATAAGATCCTGTACGGCCTTCGCACTGGGATTTGATGTCCGGCAGAGCAGAAAAACACCTCTGTCCTCCCATTTCAAAAAAGGATCAGCAGCATCTCTTCCCATATAGGGTGAAAGTGTCGTTGATCCCACATTGTAATGACCGAAAATAGAATCGGCATAGGCTTCGGCTGTCGATCCGATATCACCGCGTTTTGAATCCATAATAACGGGAATATCGTCGGGAATCATATTAAGGGTTGCCTCAAGAGCTTTTAATCCCTCAGGTCCGTAAATCTCGTAAAAAGCGATATTGGGTTTGAAACAGGCCGCATAGGGGGCTGTTTCTTCAATAATCTTCTTATTCCGGGCAATGATCAGATCAGCCGCCGATTCACCTTCCGCGGGGGAGACTCTCGGATCTAGACCGATACAGAGAAGTGTGTTTTTTTCCCGACACACTTTTTCAAGCTTTGTAAAAAAAGTTTCTTTCATTATGGCAGACTCCAGGGATTTTTATGGATTATAGTCAAAAACAGCTTTCTGTCCAATTAAAATTTCGCTAATTTCAATACTTTCTGAGCAGAGCGGGACCTTCTATCTGCGGTTCTTCCTTCAAATAATCTCCGTTGTAATATATAAGGGCTTCATCTGTACTTTTAACTATAAGAGATGTATCGGGAGATAGACGGATCTCGCTTCTCCCCTTCAGATCCAATTCAGCCTTATCTATGAGTAACATCGTACCATCCAGTCGTGAGGGAGAATCGGAAATAAAGGCAAGACGTTCCGCTCTTCCTCCGAGACGGACTGTTACAGGACCGGAACCTTTAAAATCAATAAGATCGGCAGATAAAAATGCATGAAGAACAGAGGGACCATCCAGCAAAAACCTGGCTTCGGGAGTTTCAAAACCTTTGAGATTGAGATAACTGCCGCGCCTCATTGTAACGGACAGGGGAGCTGAACTGGAAAAACCTCCGGCTTCCATCTCGACAGGCCCCTCCAGATTGATACAGCATAATTCGGGCATGGTTATAACTACGACAGGAGGTGGTGAACCGGGAAGCGGTCTATCTCCGATACTGATCTCAAAGATTTCATCTCTGTCTCTGATTTTTATTGAATTGCTCTCTTCACGGGAACAGAAAACCCTCACGTCCCACTCATCGGCTTTCATAATTCTGATACGGCAAGGTCCGGAGACAGAAACACCGGTAAAACCGGAGAACTCGTACCGTCTCTGTATAAAAGAAGAATCCACCTGTCCTTCCGCACCGAGAAATGACAGAATGGAAACGAGATAAAAAAATATAACCGCCTTTTTATTCAGCAGAATCCCCCTTTCACTTCTCCTTCATGGATGAAGCTCCCGAAAGCTCGATCGACCCGAGAATGACATCTCCGGAATAATTGAGTGAAGAAGCCCCCGATGCATCGAGATCCAGTTTACCATTAAGCAGGATTGCCAGGTCGCTGCTGCCGGAAAGCTCTACAGAAGCACTGGATATTTTAAACTCTTTCAAATTCCCTGAGGAAGCACCGTCCAGATCCGCTTCGAGATTTTTTCCCAGACCGATCAGTTCGATGTCACTGCTACCCGATATATCGAGGTATACCTCAGGGGATTCCAGAACAGCTCTTAATTCCGAAGCCCCGCTTAATTCGAAATCGGCACGGTTCGCAGTGGTATCAATTTCAAGGGAACTGGATCCAGAGATATCAGCGGAAAAATCCCCATCGCCCCTGAAGCCCGCAGCGATCATAGATGAAGCTCCGGATAATTCAACTGAGTCAAGTCGGGGCATAGTAATAACAGCCCGGGGAGATTTGCTCCAGGAGAGACCGGAAAAAGGTTTCATGCCAAGGGACAGGGTCCGCCCTCTTTTTTCCACAAGTATTTTTGATGCTATGGATTTCTCTGCGAAAACGACGACTGAAAAGCGGTCGCTCTGCTTCACTTCCAGAATAAATGACGCAGACCCGTCGATCGCATTAAAATTATCTATATCATAGATGATCCTGTCCTTGTCTACAGGATCGCTCTGCCCTCCGGCAATCATTAGAAAGGGGATGAGAAGAAATAACAGAAAGCTTATTTTTTTTAATAGCATATGTACCTCATTATATATTTCTAACTATATAACAAAAAAAACGGGTTTCTCTGTCACCCGAAATTATAAACTATTGTTTACATTTTTACAGGAAAAAAAGACAATTCAATTATGATAAGTTCAATCTTCGAAGCTTCCATGCTTATATGTTTCGGTCTTGCCTGGCCTTTTTCCATTTACAAATCCTGGACGTCACGGACCAATAAGGGAAAAAGTCTTTTTTTTCTGGCTGTTTTATTTACTGGCTATATCTGCGGTGTCCTGTTCAAAATTACGGGACATGCCGATCGTATCATTCTTCTTTATATTCTCAACGGGTCAATGGTATTAACGGATATTGCCATTTACTTCCGGAACAGGACCCTGGATAAGAGCAGAATTTGAAAAAAGGGATTTCTCTGAATTATAGTTTAATCAGGGGGATCTTATGTCTAAAAACATCGGCTTCATATCTTTCCGTTTCGCCGGAACCGACGGCGTTTCTCTGGAGACCTATAAATGGGATCACGTCCTGACGGAGTTGGGACATAAATGCTATTATATGGGAGGGGAACTCGATACACCCGAAGAGATCTCCTATTTCTATGATGAACTTCATTTTCAGCACCGGGAAATCAGAAGGCTATACACAGAATGCTTCAGTCTGACGAACAGACCGGAAAGGCTTACCAAAGAACTCCATAAAAAAAGGGAATCCATAAAAAAACACATTTACGGATTTATAAAAAAATTCAATATTGATCTCATAATCCCTCAGAATGCCCTAACGATACCTCTCAATATCCCCCTGGGAATGGCTTTGACGGAAGTGATCGCAGAATCGGGAATTCCCGTTATCGCCCATCATCACGATTTCTTCTGGGAGCGGAAAAGATTTTTGAGAAACTGTGTATGGGATTACATCAATTCATGCTTTCCCCCGCACCTTCCCAATATCAAGCATGTGGTCATTAACAGTTCCGCAGGAAACCAGCTGGCATTACGCACCGGCATTTCTTCCACGTTGATACCGAACGTTATGCATTTCGAGCAGGAACCCGATCCGGTTGATGAGTATTCCTCCGATGTGAGACAAGCCCTGGGAATAGAACAGGACGAACTGCTGGTTCTGCAACCGACCCGCGTCGTCCAGAGAAAAGGGATAGAACACGCCCTGGAGCTGGTCGCAAGACTGAACATGAAAGCCACACTTGTTATTTCCCATGCTTCAGGCGATGAAGGGTACGAATATCAGCAGCGCGTTCAGGAATATGCGGAAATGGTCGGAACCAAAACCCTTTTCGTTCAGGACATAATTGCCGATCAGAGAGGAGTAACTTCCGACGGTAGAAAAATATACACTCTTGAAGATATCTATCCCCATGCCGATCTCGTCACCTATCCCTCTCTCGTTGAGGGTTTCGGAAATGCCTTTCTGGAAACTCTGTGGTTTAAAAAGCCGATACTGGTCAACAACTATTCGATTTATTCAACAGATATCAAACCGAAAGGATTTCAGGTTATAGAAATGGACAATTTCATATCTTCCGAAACCATAGAGCTGACGAGAAAACTCATGCATGACAAGGAGGAGGTGGACAGAATGGCCGATATAAACTACAACCTGGGATTGAAATACTATTCCTACGGAGTTGTCCGCCAGAAACTCCAGACACTTCTATCAGACTTCTTCGGAACCGGAGAGATTTAAGAGTTTTGATACATCTGATAATTTTTCACTACCATTTCCTTCCCGGCGGAGTGACCGATGTCGTAGTATCCGCCGTAGAAGCCTATCTCAAATACAGCCTTGAAATAGAGAAAATCACCATAATTTCAGGACGCGTTGAGAATCTTGATAAAATCAGGGACAGGATTTGCCTCACCCTGACCCCGGCGGAGCAAATGCGCCTGAACACAGTCGTTATGGAAGAGATCGATTATCAGGAACGACTGCAGCCTCCACCGTCCATAAAAGCATTGAAGAAAAAACTGATCGGAGAATACTGTGGCGACGGAAACATATGGTGGATACACAATTTCCATCTCGGCAAGAATCCCTATTTTACAGGAGCTTTGCTGGATATAGCAGAGGAAACATCTCAGAGAATGATTTTCCATATCCACGATTTTCCCGAATGCTCGCGATATGAATTACTCAATAATCTCCTCTCGACAGTAAAAAGAGACATCTACAGCCTTGTCGGGAATATCCGATACGCCGTCCTTAACAGCAGGGATTACCGATTCCTCATCGAATCAGGAATACCGGAAAAAATGCTTTTTCTGCTTGAAAATCCTCTAGCCGTTAATAAGTTGATGACTGGGGACATACCTGATGTATCAAAGATTCTGACAAAAGCCTTTTCCAAAGATTTTCCGGGCTGGAAATCAGATCAGCCTTACATGCTCTATCCGGTAAGGTCCATCCGTCGGAAAAATGTGGCAGAAGCGGCTTTCATTTCGTCTCTGTCTGATGCCAATGTCATTGTCACGTTGCCGGGCGTCTCCGATCGGGAAAGGAATTACTCTCATCGTTCCGGTGAAATCTTTGGAACGGGTCTGGCTCCGGGGCTTTTCGGAATAGGAGCAGATCTGCCGAAAGCCGGTATCAGCTTTTCCGATCTGATTGCAGGGGCGTCTCTGATCCTGTCAACCTCCATACAGGAGGGGTTCGGGTACCTCTTTCTCAACTCTTTGAACTGGGGGAAACCGCTTATCGCCCGGGATCTGGACGTTCTGGAAAATTTCAAACCGGCCTTTGTGGACTTTGATGCCCTGTTTTACGACGGCGTTTCAGTCCCGGCGTCCTGCCTCGATATTCCCGAACTTATCGGTCTGTACAGAAAAAAAGTCCATCGTTTATCAGCACTGATCCCCGAGGATATGGTAAAAGATATCAATGGTGAAATTGATTCTCTTTTCAGCCGCGAGAATATCGATTTCTCCTATTTATCTCTGGAAATGCAGATTGATTTTTTAAAACAGATAAAAAATGATTCTGAACTGTTTAATCAGTGCAGAAAAGTGAATGAATCTATTATCAATCACATAAAAAACTTTTTTATTACTGACTGCAGTCATCGAAAAGATATTATTGAACAAAACTGGAGTCTTCCTGCATACAGCAAAAGAACTGATGCTATTCTGCACAGTTTTTTCACACAAACACCACTGCCGGAACACGACAGGAGTCCCAATCTCATATATGAATCAATTTTAAAACAATTTTTATCACTGCCCTATTTACGGCTCTTGTACGACGAGTAATATACCTCTCTTTAATAGTTATTTATTTATCGGATCATCTTCTGCACTCTTCTTTCTATTGCACTGTTATCCGTAAAAATGTTAGCATTTAGCAGTAAAATTTAAACTCTATATTAAAGAGGACTGAGTAAATGTCAGATAACAAAAAAATGGTTACCATAGATGGTAACACGGCTGCAGCTCACGTTGCTTACGCGTTCAGTGAAGTAGCAGCTATCTATCCTATCACTCCGTCATCACCGATGGGTGAGAATTCCGAGATTTGGGCCAGTACAGGTAGAACCAATGTATTCGGCACAATCGTAGATGTTGTTGAGTTGCAGTCTGAAGCGGGAGCTGCAGGTGCAGTACACGGGTCTCTTAGTGGAGGAGCTCTTACTACTACATTTACCGCATCGCAGGGTCTACTACTGATGATCCCCAACATGCATAAAATTGCCGGGGAAATGATGCCCTGTGTCATTCATGTTTCGGCAAGATCTATCGCTGCACAGTCGCTTTCCATCTTCGGAGACCACTCCGACGTTATGTCAGTCAGAAACACAGGTTTCGCGATGACAGCCGCTTCCTCAATCCAGGAAACAATGGATATGGCTCTCGTTGCTCACCTCGCGACACTGGAAAGCCAGATCCCCTTCCTGTCATTCTTCGACGGATTCAGAACCTCTCACGAAATACAGAAAGTGGAAGAGATTTCCTACGAGACAATCAAGTCCATGGTTAAGCCTGAATACATCGAAAGATTCAGAAACAGATCCATGAGACCTGAAGCGCCTATCGTTAAAGTCGCTGCTCAGAACCCCGATGTTTACTTCCAGGGTAGAGAAACTTCCAACAAGTACTACATGGAAGTTCCCGGAATTGTTCAGAAATATATGGATGAAGTTGCCAAAGTAACCGGAAGAGCCTATCACCTCTTCGATTATGTCGGTGCTGCTGACGCCGAAAAAGTTATCATCGCTATGGGATCGGGATGCGATACCATCGATGAAACAGTAAGATACCTCAACAAAAAAGGTGAGAAAGTCGGTCTTGTAAAAGTCAGACTCTACAGACCTTTCTCCGTTGAGCATTTTGTGAATGCTCTGCCCTCAACAGTCAAGAAAATTGCTGTTCTGGACAGAACAAAAGAGCCCGGTTCAATCGGTGAGCCTCTGTTCCTTGACGTAGTAGCGTCCATGGCAGGTAAGGATGTGAAAATCATCGGCGGAAGATACGGTCTTTCCTCTAAAGAATTCACACCTTCCATGGTTAAAGCTGTATACGATCACCTCGACGGTGCCGCTTTCCACAACTTCACAGTCGGTATCAACGACGATGTAACAAACCTCTCCATCCCCGTAAATGAAGATATCGACGTTTCTGCCGATGACATCAAGAGCTGTATGTTCTGGGGACTCGGTGCAGACGGAACAGTCGGTGCTTCCAAGAACTCGATTAAAATCATCGGAGATGCGACAGACCTGAACGCTCAGGCTTATTTCTCCTATGACTCCAAGAAATCAGGTGGTGTAACTGTATCTCACCTGAGATTCGGAAAAAGCTCAGTCAACATGCCCTGGCTCATCGATCACGCGGACTTTGTAGCTTGCCACAATGATGCCTATATCGGTAGATATGATATGCTCGGACCTCTTAAGGAAGGTGCGATCTTCATGCTCAACACAGAAACACCCGCCGACAAGGTTTTCGAAACGTTGACAGCGGAAGAGCAGCAGATCATCATCGACAGAAAAATTAAATTCTACTGTATCGATGCTCTTAAAATCGCTCAGGAAGTAGGACTGGGATTCAGAATCAACACTGTTATGCAGGCCGCTTTCTTTAAAGTTTCCAACATCCTCCCCGAAGCTGAAGCTATCGGCCTCATCAAAAAATTCATCGAAAAATCCTTCATCAAAAAAGGTGAAGATATTGTCAAGATGAACTGGAACGCCGTAGACAAAGCCGGTGAAGGACTTCATGAAGTATCTATCCCCGCCTCCGTTGGAAACGCTTATGTTCCCAAAGCACTGATTCCCGCCGATGCCGATGATTTCGCGAAAAACATTGTCGAGCCTGTTATGAAACAGAAAGGTGATAACATCCCTGTTTCTCATATGTCTTTCGACGGAGTTCTTCCCACAGGAACAACAAAACTGGAAAAACGCGGTGTTTCAGCTCTTGTTTCAAAATGGATCCCCGAAAACTGTATTCAGTGTAACCAGTGCTCCATGGCTTGTCCCCACGCCGTAGTTAGAGCGAAACAGATCAACCCCAAAGAACTTACAAATAAACCTGAAGGATTTGTTACACTCACTTCCAAAACAAAGAATGAGAATAACCTCGAGTACAGAATACAGGTTTACGTTGAAGACTGTACAGGATGCGGAGTTTGTGTGGATGTATGTCCTGCTAAAGACAAAGCTCTTGTTATGACTTCTCTCCATGATGAAAGAAAAATCGGTCAGTCTGAAATGGCTCAGTACTTTGAAAACCTGCCCAACAATGTTCTTGAAGGAACAACGATCGACACGGTTAAAGGTGCCCAGTTCAAGAAACCTCTCTTCGAGTTCTCCGGAGCTTGTGCTGGATGTGGTGAAACACCGTATGTTAAACTCGTCTCCCAGCTCTTCGGTGAAAGAATGGTTGCAGCTAACGCAACAGGATGCTCCTCTATCTACGGTGGTACATTCCCGACTATCCCCTACACCAAAGACGATAACGGAAGAGGACCCGCCTGGGGTAACTCACTTTTCGAAGACAACGCTGAATACGGTTTCGGAATGAGACTGGCTGTAGATTCAAACAGAGAGCTTCTCAAAACCAATGTTGAAAAAGTTCTTGCTGCAGGTACAACACCTGAACTGACAGCAGCTCTCAATAAAGCCATGGAGCTCTGGACATCTAAAGATGATGCAGCTTATGAAGCACAGGTTGCCGTAGCGAAGGTTCTTCCCGCGGCTATCAGCGCAGCATCCGGTGAAACAAAAACAGCTCTCAATAAAATTCTCGAATTAAAAGATTATTTCATGGATAAATCTGTTTGGATCATCGGTGGTGACGGATGGGCATACGACATCGGTTACGGCGGTGTTGACCATGTAATGGCTTCAGGCAGAAACGTAAATATCCTCGTACTCGATACGGAAGTTTACTCCAACACCGGAGGACAGGCTTCCAAAGCGACTCCTATCGGAGCAGTTGCGAAGTTCGCCAACGCCGGTATGAGACTGGGTAAGAAAAACCTCGGACTTATGGCCATGAGCTACGGTTATGTCTACACAGCATCCATTTCAATGGGAGCTAACAGAGCCCAGGCTCAGAAAGCCCTTATGGAAGCGGAAGCCTACGATGGACCTTCAATCGTTTTCGCCTACTCTCCCTGTATCGCCCACGGTATTGATATGTCCAAGACTCAATCAAGACAGAAAGCTGCCGTAGATGCCGGTTACTGGCCTCTCTACAGATACAACCCTGCTCTTGAAGACGGGTCCAAGTTCATCTGGGAGACTAAAGATCCCAAAGATGCTTACCAGGACTTCATCAGAGCAGAAAGACGTTACACAACGCTTACAAAAACAGCTCCTGATGACGCAGAAAGACTCTTCGCTGAAGCTGAAGCTGATGCTAAGAAGAGAATGGAAGTCTACAAAAAAATGGGTGGTCTGCTCTAGACCGTTACATTCAGACAAAAAAACCCGGCTCCGGCCGGGTTTTTTTTTGCAGAAAAGTCATCTGATAAACCAGATTGAGTGTTTAGAGGCGACTCGTGCTCGCCTCTATTTCTTCAGGTTTCTACTTCTTGGGAAAAATGAATTTGAAAAAGTTTCCCAGACCCTTCTTTTTTTCCGAAAGATCCGCCTCTGCAAAGGAGATAACATTCTGTTCTTTACCGACGACCAGCATTATATCGCCGTTTTGCAACCGGACTTCCGGTGAAAAAAAATCAAAACTACCGCCTGTCTCTTCATTTCTGATTGCCACAACATTAATACCTTTGGTAGCTCGAATATTAGCCTCAATAAGCGATTGGCCAATGAATATGTCAGGGACACGGATCTCAGCCATAACAAGGCCATTTCCGATAGCCATATAGTTGAAAAGCAATGATGACACAAGCATAGGGATGACCCTGATAGCCGCCTCCCGATAAGGAAAAACAACGTGGTCCGCCCCGACTATTTTAAGAATTTCACCATGCTGATCAGTTTCCGCTTTTACGACAATATTCCTGATATTGTTATTCTTCAGGTATTTTGTGACCAGTATGGAAGCTTCGATATTATCACCAAGATCAACTACGACAGCATCAATATCTACAGGAATGAGTTTGTTGATCGTCTCTTCATTGATTACATCGGCAATATAGGCACTGGTAACGCTGTCTTTATACAAATCGATGAGATCGCTCCTCTTGTCGATCAGTATTACTTCGCAATCTACTTCAACAAGCTCATCCAAAACCCTTTTACCGAAAGTACTGACTCCGATTATAGCAAATTGTTTCATTAGCCTATTAAAACCTCTCCTTTGGGATAATCTACAAATCTATCTTTGTAACTGACATGCATCGGCATTATCAGTGCAAAAAGGCCGACACGGCCCGCGAACATAGTTGCGATGACAATTAATTTTCCTCCAACCGAGAGAAAGGGAGTCATACCGGTTGATAATCCGACAGTCCCGAGAGCGGAAAAGCATTCAAAAATAATATCGAGATGAGAAAACCCTTTACCTGACTCCACTAAAATAAGGAAAAAAATACTTAAAAATAAAATAAAAACGGCTTTTACAAAAAATAGAGCGGCTCGTGTTAAATTATCTGATGAAAGGCGACGACCCAGGATTCTAACTTCTCCTTTATCATCAACCCCTTTAAATAAAATAATAAATAAAATAAATGCTGTTGAGACTTTAATTCCCCCAGCAGTAGAGCCGGAACCGGCCCCTATAAACATCATTAAGAGCGTAAAGAATTTAGCAGGAGAAGATAAATCGGATTGAGGAATACTGTTGAATCCGGCCGTTCGGGTCGTTATAGACTGGAAAAAAATCGGCATGATTTTCTCAGACGTTCTCATCCCGGAAAAAACACCGTTCCATTCAAGAATACCGTAGATGATAGCACCGAAAAAGATTAGAGACGCTGTAGCGATAATCATCATTTTTGAATGAAAGCGGAGTTTTCTCTTTCTTCCCCTTATATATTCGTAAATATCCGAAATTACCATAAAGCCGATTCCGCCGATTATAATCAGTGTAGCTATAGTAAAATTTATAATGCGATTATGTCTAAAAGATTCCAGACTATCGGGGAAAAGAGAAAATCCTGCATTGCAAAAAGCAGAGACCGAGTGAAAAAGCGCCGAAAAAGCAGGGCTCTCTACGCCGGTAGAGCGAAACTCGATAAATAAGAAAATAGTCCCTGTCAGTTCTGCAAAAAGAGTTACTGTTAATATTGCTCTTACTATATCCTTAGGTGTAAAATTTGAATCCATGATAAAATATTCACGGATGATTTTACTGTTTCGAAGAGATATACGACTCCCCGGTAAAGCCAGGTATATTGTAGAAAAAGTAATAATCCCCAATCCACCAGCCTGAATCAGAATCAGTATGATACTTTGACCGAATCTGGAATATTCATCTGTAGCAACTGTTGCAAGTCCTGTCACACAAACAGCCGATACTGCCGTGAACAAGGTGTCTATATATCGGATCGGCTCTGAACCATTCCAGGAAACCGGTAACTTTAATAAAAAGGAACCTATTAGAATATTGATTATGAAATAGGTGAAAAAGAGCAGTTTACCCGAGGAGAAATAGCTTTTCATAGATTCTATAATAGAATACTATTAATATTTGATCTAACAAAAAAAAGTTAAATTGGCTAAAAACTGCAATCAGGCTAAAATATTACAGTTATCATATGACACTAAAAGTTTTAAAGGGAAAAAATGAATATTCACCAGAAAGGCATTGTTTTAGATCGAGAATGGAATATTCTAAAACTGGGAAATCCAGTTCCGGGACTATATAATCAAAATGGCAGTGAAGTTGTAAAAGTCAGGGGAACATCCGAACAAATAAATGAGGAATATATTACGGATTATGAAATAGTAATTCTTGACAAAGGGCATGTGATTGCAACATATAAAATACATGCAGTAGAATCTGTTGAAGCCACAGACAAGAACTATACATCTATATAATCGTAATTATATAAAAAAACCTTCTGCCGTTCCGTTCACTTCTCTCACTACCATCGTGCGTTTTGACTTCGTCAAAGCCACACTAGCCCAGGGGTCGTCGCAGCTTTAAGAAATCATATAGGTTATTCAACTTATGGCATTATAAATAAAAAAGCCTGGCGACGTTCCGTTCGCAAGCTCACTACCATCGTGCGTTTTGACTTCGTCAAAGCCACACTAGCCCAAGGGTCGTCGCAATCTAAACCAGGCACAAATTGCATTAGTAAAACTGTTATAAATAAAAAAGTCTGGCGACGACCTACTCTCCCACAAAATTGCAGTACCATCGGCGCAGTTGAGCTTAACTTCCGTGTTCGGGATGGGAACGGGTGTGA
>JAFGXR010000085.1 GCA_016936555.1 Spirochaetales bacterium
ATCCAGCTCTCTCCCATATCATCTATATTCAAAATTACATTGTTCATCGAATACCTATACAAGACATTGGCTCTGCCAGAGCTGTCCGTACCGCTCCCCTTTATCGATAAGCTCCTGATGGGTCCCCCATTCGCGAATCTCCCCTTTTTCCATAACAACAATTTTATCGCATTTGACCACTGTCGATAGTCTGTGGGCTATGATTATCGTCGTTATATCCCGGCTCAACTCATCAATGGTGTTGTGGATGGCCCTTTCGGAAATACTGTCGAGACTGCTCGTTGCTTCATCCAGAATGAGGATCTGCGGATTATTCAGTATCGCTCTGGCGAGGGCTATACGCTGCCGCTGACCGCCTGAAAGCGTGGCACCCCGCTCCCCCACTTTGGTTCTGTACCGCAGAGGCAGCTCATTTATAAAATCGTGGGCCTGAGCCAGTTCCGCCGCCCGAACAATGCTCTCAAAAGTAGCCTCCCTGTTACCATAGGCGATATTGTCCCGGACGGAACCGGAAAAAAGGACGATATCCTGAGGGACATATCCGATTCTGTTTCGAAGATTTTCCGTATCCAGGTCCCGGATATCATATCCGTCAACGGTAACGGTCCCCTTCTGTGGAAGGTAGTATTTGAATAAAATTTTGACGAGGGTTGTTTTTCCAGAACCGCTTTCCCCTACTATTGCAACTTTCTCTCCCGGCTTTATGGAAAGCGTAAGATCGGAAATAACATCTTCTCTTGTTCCATAACGGAAGCTGATATTATTGAACTCAATTTCCCCTTTGAGGTTTGCAGGAGCGAGAAGATCTTCATCGGGCGTTTCAATTTCCAGATCGAGAATCTCCCCGAGTCTTTCCGCGGCGACATAAGCTTCCTGCAAAGCGGGCTGGAGACCGATCAGGTTCTGGATCGGTTGATGGAAATAAGCCAGCAGCGCATTAAATGTAATAAGCTGGCCAATGGAAATTGTTCCTTTGATAACAAGGATTCCACCGATCCACAGGATGAGCAATCCGCCGAGAACCGTGACGAAATCCTCAAGAGAGCTTTGAATGTTTTCCATTTTAGCAATGGTAAAGGATGTCTGAACTGTCTTGAAAAATCGGCTTTCCGTTTCTTCAATTGCCTGTTTCTCTCCATTAATGGCCTTGAGGGTGCCGATGCCTGAAACGGATTCAACGAGCTGAGATTCCGTTTCGGCCGATTCGGCCATGACCTGCCTCTGTTTTCTCTGAAAGGGTTTTACAAAAAGCAGGAGAATGGCCGCGGAAAAGGGAATAATGGCCAGTGAAATAAGAAACAGTGTACTGCTCTGAAGGTAGAGGATGATACCGGCTCCAATAACCATAGTGCTGTCCAGAATGACCGATAAAGTGGCTCCCGATAGGGCTTCCTGTATCTTAGAAGCATCGTTGAGCCGGGAGAGGATTTCCCCGACCCGTCTCGAATCGAAAAAAGAAAGTGGCAACTTGAGCACATGTCGGTAATAGGTGAAGACGAGGGACAGATCGATCTTCTGGGTCAGATAAACCAGCAGATGCTGCCTGAAAGCGCCGAGCAGAATTCGGAAAACAGTCAGAACTATCATACCTATCGTGACGACATGGAGAGAATCGAGCAAGCCGCTGATAAAAACTTCATCTATGAGATATTTGAAATAAAAAGCGCCGATCATCCCCAACAGAGTTAAGAGGAAAGAAGAGAGAATTATCTCCGCCATCAGTTTCCTGTGAGGGTTAAGAAGTGAGAAAAATCTTGAAAACAGTCCCTTGTTATCAGCTTTTTTCTCAAAGGATTCCGAGGGAGTCAGAAGGATGAGCACACCGGACCAGATTTTCAAAAAATCTTCCATCGCATAATGAACTATCCCTTCCGCCGGATCGGCAATTACCAGTTTGTTCTTTTTGATTTTGTGAATAACGACATAATGGAGAAGATCGTCCTTTACGACATGAGCGACAGCCGGAAGGGGAAGTTTATCATTGAGATGTTCCGCTTCAGCCCGTACTCCCTTAGCATCGAATCCCAGCTTTTCCGCAGCCAGAATCAACCCGTAAGCATTTGTCCCCTCTTTATCTGTTCCGGCGATCTGACGGATTCTGGCGATTGGGATTTTCAGGCCATGCTGCTTAGAGATAGTTGCGAAGCAGGCGGCTCCGCAGTCTGTTATGTCGTGTTGTTTGATACAGTTGTAATTTATTGACACTATTTAATCTTACTTATTTGATTCATTGAATATTTGCTCTTAAGAACTTTTTAAAGACTCGGAAATTATTTCTTCATTTGCAGGTTTGAGTAAGCCCGGTGCATTATTTTTTTCATTTTTAAAAAAAAGAAATACTACCGAATATTTAAACAATAAAAAAATAAATCCGATTAGAATATTAGGATCTGAACTATCAGTATTGACCAGAATCCCAAAAAAAGGTTTTTCATATATAGATCCTACAAACATGAATGAATAAATATTATTTGAAAGATGCAGGGCAAAAGGAATCCCTAATGAGTTATCTTCAACATAAAAATAATAATAAGCTAAACCATCAATAAAAAAAAATGATAAAAAAGCCGGATTTTTCAAAACCCATGGATTAGAAGTGTGAAATAGAGCAAATAGAAAAGCACCTGTGGCGTAGATTAAATATTTATTATTTATGACTTTTCTTATCATTTCAGAAACTAATCCTCGAGAAACAAATTCCTCTGTAAAAACTTGAAATGAAATAATGGATATCATGAATGGTAAAGTAAATACAAAATTTTTAAAATTGAATACATTAAGATAATTATCAAAACCTGATATAGCAAGATTGATGAGTTCAAATAATACGCATATTGCAAAATGAATTAAAAAGTATTTAACAACTTTAGTCAAACGAAATTTAAACGATATTGTCAGCCTCAACCACAGAGCATTAACAATATAGCATGAAATGAAAATTACAGAATAATTAATTAAGGTCTTCACGAAAAATGATGCAAAATCATTACGCAATTCTTCAAAATGGAAAGTATTTTCCAGGATTGTATCTAAAGATATGATCAATATAAAAATGAGTAGCATTATAAAAACAATTCCTATAATGCTATTTATTATTAATCTAATTTTATTTCTAATTTTTCTTCGATATTCGATTCTATTTCTCATTTTGCAATACATTCGTTAAATTTAGGATCTACAATAATATAGATCCTATCTCAAATCAACAAGCTATTGACCCGGTTGGACGAGAATCAATTTTTTGAGATTTACTTTTACTCTCCCGAAAGCCGCGGTCAAATCCTTTTTTCCAGGCTTTGCAAGCATCAGCAATATCATTGTAAACCTGTCTCATATTACCAGCATTTATCCCTAATCCACCACCATTACAATCAATCAGCTCCGTTTCATTCATTTCGATTAAATCATTCACTTTGAAATCCTCCTGTGATATATGTTAATAATCATTAATATGATCAGTCTTGAGATTTATATAGCTGCTCTAATAATTGGAATACTTGCTTTAACTCCTAATTTTACTAGTTTAAATGTATCTACAGCCTTTCTACAGAATTTACCGACCCGATAGCCAGCAGCTTCATGAGCATCCGTCCAATTATCACCTCCATTTACAAACACTAATTCCTGAATTGTCAATTCTTTCATTGTCATCTCCTTCTGATAATATAAGCATGATAGTGCTTTATCAGAATTAAACAATTGTTCTTCCTTTTTGTATATGGGCCGAAAAGATGCATTTCCAGATACTCAAAAATACACATTCTCTACATCTTTTTCTTAATTAAATTACTAAATTCCATCTAGATAAAATGTGATAGATTTTCAATCGCATATTTCAAACCATGATTAGCCCTCAAAAAATTCAAGAGATACAGTCGTGGAACAGTTTGTCCTCAGTTTTTGAAGCAATCAATCTTTAAATGTTGTTCCCTTCATTTCTGTTTCGATAATTTTTCGATTCGTGACGACGAATAAGAGTTGTTTTGAAACTAAAAATCTAAAATTATCCTCTCGCCTTTTCGAATCAATGCAATTTTATGAATTCTTGAATCACCAAAAAATAAATACAGATCAATGACAGATGGATAATCAGAAATTGAAATATCATCAATCTCTATGATAAAATCACCTGATACAACTCCCAATTCTGAAAGAAATGATTCGCTCCACAGATCTTTTACAATAAATCCCGAATTATCCTTTTCAAAAACAATCTCTGAAAAATAAACTATATTTTTAAATTGGTCCTGATCATTGGAAAGATTGAAGCTTATCCGATCATTGATATAATCAATTTCAATTTTTGATAGTTCCAGAAAATCGCGGCCAAATAATAGACGGCTGCTGTATGAAGCAACAGTTGTTAACATATTTATGACTGCATCTCCAAAGTAAAGACTCCTTATTTTACCTAATTCATAAGGCTTTCCTCTATTGCTTATTCCGGATAGTTCAAGATATTCATTATGGAAAACCGTTTCTTGATCGATATAACGTTCTGGAGTGCATGTTAAATCCGTACCGGTATCAATAAATGCTGGAACTTGAACTCCTGTATCGATTTCCAAATTGAAATATGAACTACGAAAATCATTTTCCATTTTAAAAGGAATATGCCTATCGCCAATACATATTTCAGATTTTTTGTTCGTCAGTATAAATCTTTCATTCGGGTAATCGATTACCAGTCTAAATTTTTTAAGGAAGTTTTCTCCTAATATACCGTCATATTTTATACCATTAATCTCAATATGGGATAGATCTGTAACAATACAATATAAATCTTCTATGGGTATGTTTTCCAGCATTAAGTTCTTCATTTTTGCAAATTGATTTTCCCGAGAATTCTCACCGGAGAGTCCCATCAGTTTAATATTGCCTCTATCTGACTCAACAGTAAAACATTCAGCATCTTCTGAGACTAAAGTTACAGATGAACCTGTGTCTATCAGAAATAGATATTTTCTGCTATTGGAAGTCATTTCAACGGCTAATGGACTTTCAGCATTTAAGGGAAATTCGAAATAAATCGAATCCGGAACAGCCCAACCGGAATGCAGTTTCTTTTCTATATTCTCATGCAATTTCAGATTGTAATATCTTGAACAGCCGACAAAGATAAATAGAGTCATAAAGCATGAAAATACACAACCAGTAACTTTAATCAGAATAATCAGCTCCTCGAATTGATAAAGATAAATAGCAGATTCTTCTCTGCTATTTATTACTAAAATATTTATAGACCTAAAGCTGTTCTTAAACCAGTTAATGCTCCTACACAAACAGCAGCTCTTCTTGCTTCTCTCTTAGCATTAAATTTGGTTTCTTTTTTTTAGCACTGTTATCGCCAGTAAATTTGTATGATGCTGTTACTCTTGCAACTTTAATATCTACTTCGACTTCGATACCAACTTCATGTTGCCCCCTACCTCCATTTACTTGTTTCAATTCATAGAATGTTAACTCTTTCATTTCTCTCGTCATTTAGATTGATATTTGTTGTAACGCTACATTCATAATTTATATAGATTCGCATCCGGTATATATCACCCGATAAGATGTAATTTTCTGAATCACCATCTACACCTAATCAACACCTTTCCATCGTAAAAATGCTCCACAAGCAATCGCCGGTTATGAATCCCGGTTTTCTCATAAATATTGGATAGATGTCGTTTCACTGTAGCTTCGGAAATACACAATGTTTCACTGATCTCTTTGTTTGCTGCCCCTTTAGCGAGAATAGAAAGAATATCCTTCTCTCTTTTTGTCAGCAGCGATATATTGCTTTTCTTTTCATAAGAATCTATTTCCAGATCAGAATCTTTCTGATGAAGAGCCTCGAATAACAACTGCTTCGGCAGCTGAACTCCACCGCTCATCAAATAGGGCAAATCCTGCAAAATCTGATCCGGCAGTACATCATGATAATACAAGCCGCGGAAACCGGCTTGTATTGCTGGGATTTCCAAGCCGCCTGATCTTTTGACATTAAATAAATTGCAGCTGTAAAACGTAGAAAAATGAGATCTATGTCTATCCGATTTTAGAATATCTAAAATATCATCAGTATCTGCATCTAAAAACAGAATCTCTTCTCCGGATATCTCTGACAAATCGTCCCGCTCCCTCCGGAAAACCATTTTCCCCGAATCGCTTAGAAACCGGCTTAGCAATTCACCGGTCAAAGTATTCGAGGCTATGCAGAGCTCCCTCTCTTTCGTTCTGACTTTACTGACCATCTTCCAGATCCTTGAGCAGGGTATTGATCGAATCGGCAACAATCTCGGCAGGGTTATGGCGCTTGCCGTATTCTGATTTAATGGAACGAATCTCCGGATTATCGATAAAGACGATGATGACCTTCCCGTTGAAGTCAAATTTCCGGGGATCCCCGTTCAACACATCTATCATCGAATGAACGGGGTATAATGCCTCCGGACCGGAAAGATCAAGAGTGTACAGACTATCCCGCAAAGCGATTTCTCTCAGTCCGATCCGAAGGGATTCCCCATCAATCCGGATATCTTCATCAACCAGAAAAGCCGCTGAAATAAGCGCCAGAGAAGGGAGTACCCGCCCCTGATATTCCGTAAAAACAGGAAAGTCTTCGAATTGCCCCTTATTGCCCGTAAAATCGACCAGACCAACACCGGCAAAGCTGTCGAATAATACAGAATTGGGAACGACAAGTTCAACCGGTTCTGTGGTAACCGGCGACTCATCAGAGCCGACAGCCATTTTATCCAGAACACCTGCAGTCGGCTCGGTAACCGGTTCAAGCAGCAGCGACGCCTGGGTGTAAACATTGTCATACCGTCCGATGACTTCAGCCAGTGCTTCATCTTCTTCCGATTCGGAATCCAGGAAAAATTTCAGAATGACCAGAGCCGGATCCCGGCTCTCCAATTTTTCAATCAGTTCTCCGTATACACTTCGTTTTACGGGGAATGGCCCCAGCTCTCTCTCCGTATCGCTGTCGAAATAAATAATTTCTATGGGGTGGAGGCGATTCATCTCCGATACCATTCTGTAATGTGTCTTGTCGGAACAGGAGATGAACATGGATATAAATACAAACAAAACTAATAGTTTTTTCAGATGGGTACTGTCATAGGCACCGGGCTTTATCTCAGTCATTTCAGAACGAAGCTCACTTTTTAATTAAATTTTGAACGACTGAAATACTATAAACCCATTTATACATTATTGCAATGTTTGCTGTCTGACGTTTAGGATTTTTATTCTCCCGATTTCAGCAAAGCCTGATCGATATAGACTATCTACCGGAGGCTGGAGAATAGTGGATTTGGGGAAATCCTTCTGAATCAATTGAAAGACTTTTCCCCCAGAAAACCGATGAATTATCGCACCATATATTACATTCCGATTCTGTTTCAGGAATTAAAACATTTCTACGGTTTTCATTATCCTGAATTAAGAAAATATTTTGATTCCTGCTTATTGAGAAATAAATAGTTTCGTTTCCCATTTCCGTTAATATTTCTTTATAGAAGCCTTCTTTTATATAAATCTTATTCGCATCCTCAAAAACGATCTTTTTTAAATCATGTACCGCCCCTGATTTTAACCTGATGGATATGGCATTCCTTCCAGTGATAATGAGCTCTTCTACTTCGCCTTCCCTTAAAGGTTTAAATTGTCCATTTCCGATATAAGCCATTTCATACTCAGTGTTATTACAAACTAAATCTAAACTTTCCTTATCCGCACTCAACTCAACTACAAGATTTTCCGAGGCATAAATCCCATCAGCCGGCCTTGTATCTTCGGGGATTTCCATTCCTGAAATGGTAGGTGCAGGAGAATCAAAGATATGAAATTCATTTTCGCAATAGATTTCAAGCAAATCAACAGCTACATCCCTTAAATCCGCCTGCTTGATTTTATTGTATTTATTAGTCGAAATGACAATCCCCAGTTTTTGATCCAGCAATAATAGAACATAAGTACGAAAAGAAAGAACACTCCCCTGTCTCCAGGCAACCTTTCCTAAATATTTTATATCCGGAGCAGAACAATTCCAGCCGGCTCCGGATTCAAACCCATCTTTTTTCAGTTGGTCTTCTATGGATGTACTGAACATTTTAAGCTGGTATTGTTCGCCTAATCCTAACTCCTTCTCCATTCGCTCCTTATCCAGTAAAATTGAATATATTTGAGCCAATTCTCCTACGGACGACTTCATGGACATACCAGGCGAAAACGTTAAGAGAGATTTCTCAATACTCTCTGAATATTCCGATTCGGCGATATTATCGGAAAGAACAGAATCCGAGAAAGTCGTTTCTTCCATTCCCAAAGGATGGAACAGATCTTTTTTCATCAAATCCTGGAAATCAGATCTTTTGATTTTTGAAAGAATAAATCCCAATAAGTCAATCATTGCAGTCGATTCCGTAAATCTGGCATCCTGCGGGTATGATGGATACGACCTCTCGAGAAGCGGCAGGAGATCATCAGGATAACGATAGGCACTGATAATTCCGGAAGTATTAGCAGTCCATCCTGTCGATTCATTAATAATCGATTTTACAGGAAGTTTGGAAAGATAGGCATTGTTTATCAATCCCGGAAGGTAATATCCGACTGTCTTTTCCGGATCCAGCTTATTCTCCCTGGCTAACAAGAGAGCTTCAAGAATGACAAACTGACCGGATATCTCGCCTAGAGGAAGGATTGTATTATTGTTAAAGGGAAGTCCGGAATCCCTGTCCCGAAAGCCGTTGGAATATTCCCAAGTCGCTCCATTACTGTCGAATATCGCAATTGCCACACCTCTATTCAGAGGTTCGTCAATCCGCTCCGTTCGGGCAGTTAACAGCTCTTCTGTTTCCAGAGAGATGCTTGTAACTCTTTGCTTTGCACAGCAAGATGCAAGCAACAAGATAAGTAAAAGAAAAAGCAAACTTTTCGAATGTAAAATATTCATATTTTCAAACCTGAGCTCATCTAGATAAAATGTGATAAATTTTCTTTTGCGTATTCCAAACCATGATTGGCACTCAGCAGATGCAAGAGATACAGTCGGGGAATCGTATCAGGATTTTCATCTCCATCGAGGAGATCTTCAAAAACGGAAGCTTCCATTGTCCATCGGAATAATGCACTTAATCCATTTCCAACCAGTTTCTGATTGATCTCTGAACGTTCATGTATCAGAGTCTGCGGATCGCTTAAAACACCGCTATTCCGATAGAGAATATAACAGCTGAATGAATCAGCCAGAAACTCTTCAAATCCCAATTCAGATGCATAATCATTCAAATGGAAAAAAGAATACAAATCATCCCTGTTCCAACTCTGATCGGGGATTACATTTCCATAAAACAATTCGAGCTCATCAAGAATTTTTTCTCTATTTTGACTGGCATCAATAAATGACATCAGTTTATCTGATACAAAGTTATGTCCTGACCACAAATGAATCAGTTCGTGAATAAAAATCTGAGAATCAATATCAGCAGATGTCAGTGCATATAACATATACATCTGATTTGAAATAAGAGAGAGTCCATTAGCTCCCATGAAATTATTACTAACTGAAATATATACATTCAATGCACTATCAGGAAGGATTCTATAGTTCTTATCTATGTTTTTCAGAAGTAACAGGCTTTTATTGATGCGTGTCCGGGCAATTGAAATTAGCTCATTTTCGATAGAGTCTATATTAGCCTTGTTCGCAAGATAGAACTTCCGGCAGACGGGGATGAGTCCTGTCGGTAATAAATCCTTAAGGTTATTTTCTGCAGTAGTACCATAACTATCCAATTGAAAAAGAGCGAATCTGTGATGCATAAGAATATTATTTTTCATGGAATTAAGCATTTGCTGAAATATGGTTCTTTTCTTTTCTATATCCTCCCAAAACCAAATTCCTGAATTTCGGGATTGATGCAAATATCTATCGAATAAGGAATTAACTCCCGGATCTTCTATTTTAAACTCATCAGGATATAAATAAAGCATTATTACCTGAAATGAAATATCTATGCCATCAATTGTCAATTCAATATTATTCTTATCTATAGAGATTAACTCATTTCGTAGATCCGTATTTTCTGAAAAACAAAATTGACTAAACGACAGTATCAGCAGTGCAAATAAGAAACGCTTATGTAATCCCAACCTATTCCCTTCCTCGATTTAAATATTATACTAAGTTTTGCCATCCAGACTTGAATGGCAAAATAATTATTGATGTCCTGTACCAGATGCGTATGCTAAATCAACTGTACTAATTATACGCCTTTTTCCGTTTGAATATGTCACTCGAGCTTTTCGCTCATAAACATCTGTCTTTACGGTAGCTTTACCAACTTTTATACCAACGGTTCCTACATAACCTCTACCTTCATAATCAACATATCCACCACTGATCATCATTGTTTCGTTTATGGTTAATTCTTTCATTTTTTATCCTTCAACTTATCGAATATTTTGTAACGTTACAAAGAAATTAAACCATAGAAAAATAACTATTGTATATCACCCGAAAAGATGTAATTTTTCAAAACCCCTCCTACACCTTTTCTACAACTTTTCATCGTAAAAATTATCCACAAGCAACCGCCGCTTACGAATCCCGGCGGGATTATGTCTCTCTTCATAGCGAGATTTAATAGATCGGATCTCCGGATTATCGATAAAGACGATGATGTCCTTCCCGTTGAAGTCAAATTTTCCCGGGGATTCCCGTTCAACACATCTATCATCGAATGGATGGGGTATAATGCCTCCGGATCAACACCGGCAAAGCTGTCGAAATAAATAATTTCTATGGAGTGGAGGCGATTCATCTCCGATACCATTCTGTAATGTGTTCTGTCGGAACAGGAGATCAATAAGACTGTAGCAAGGAATACAACTGTTAATCGTTTCATATTTCTATAACACTACTGAACTAAAAGCGATAAGATTCGTCAGGAAGTGAGCCAGCATGGATGCTCCCAATCTATTTGTTCTCAAGCGGAGGAGTCCGAATAAAAGACCGGAGATAAAGAGAATGGGCAACCGAAGAAGCTCAAGATGGGCCAGAGCAAATATAAAAGAAGTTAAAATAAGAACTTTCCTGTCACTGTAATTTTTCTGATAGAAAATCTTCCAGAGAAAATCCCGGAACAGAAGTTCTTCCGTAAAAGGACCGATCAGGCATAAAAGAGCAAATGCAAATATCCGGATCAGATAGGAACCCTCGGAAATATGACTCCACATCGAGCTTTCAGGTATAGAAACAAAGCTGGCATAGAGGAAGGCGAACGAAAGATTAATAAGAACAAAAAGGACAGAGAGAACAGCATCTTTTTTGTGAATGGAAAATGCGGGATTCCCGAGAAAAGCATCTCTTCCAGTGGCTCTGGCAATATAAATAATAAAAAAAATGAAAAAGGGGAGATGCGGCAGAAAATACATCCACTCAGAATCTTCATAGGAGACAACAAGAACACCGATGACAATGTTCAAAAGGATAAAGTATCCCGTTAATTTTTTCAGATGGGTACTGTCATAGGCACCGGGCTTGACTTCAGTCATGTCAGAATAAGGCTCACTTTTTTCTTAAAATTTAAACGACTGAAATACTATAACCCCAGTTATACATTATTGCAATGTTTATTGTCTGACAATGTAGATTTTTTATTCTCCCGATTTGAGTAAAGCCTGATCGATATAGGTTCTGTACCGGCGGCTCGTTTCATCTTCGGGTATCTCCTCGAGGATGGCCGAAAAAAGCCTGAGAGACTCCCAGTAATTCTTTTCTTCATAAAAAACAACAGCCTCTTCAAAATCCCGCTTCAGGCGGTTTTTCTTTTCCACGATTTCCGGCGGATCGCAATTAAATAATTCGTACACAGCTTGAGGCTCTTTTTTCCCTTTCAGCGAGATGCGTCCGATTTTTCTGACATGGAGCGAATCCCTGTCTTTCAGAGACAGAAGGGTCTTCTCGCTCATGGCGATATTCAATCCGTATTCCTTGGTGATCGATTCAATCCGGGAACAGACATTGACGGCGTCGGAGATAACCGTGCTGTCCATGCGCTCGTTCTCCCCTATGGTTCCCATCATCAGCGATCCCGTATTAAGTCCCACGCCGATCCGGATCGGTTCATAGCCGCTGTACTGCCTGTGCTGATTGTAAATCTTCAGGGCTGCCTGTATATCCAGCGCCGCCTTGACAGCCCAGTCGGACTCGCCGGGGAACAGCGCCATAATCCCGTCGCCGAGATACTTATCGACGAAACCGTGGTTCCGCCGGATCACCGGACCGATTCTCTCCAGAAAGGAATTGAGAAAGAGGAAGTTTTCATGGGGCGTCATATTCTCGGACATGGATGTGAAATCGCGGATATCGCAGAAGAGGACCGACATCTCCAGCTGGACATGATCCCCCAGGACGATATCGGCAATCTTTTCTTTTTTCAGATATTTCAGAAATTCCTCGGGAACGAAGCGCCGGAATGAATTGTTGGCCGTCGTCAGTTCTGTGGCCAGCTCTTCCGACTGCCTGAAAGCCTTTCCGATATTCCAGCTGAGCAGTGACGCCTGGCTCATTATGAAAAAGGTGACGCCGATGGGTATCATATGGAAGGTATGAATGATTTCCTGGCTGTGGAGGATATCGTTGACAGCTGTCAGCAGAAGCGCGAGAAACCCGAGCAGCGTAACAATGGCCGTTCTGTTTCTCCTGAAGACATTGACGACCAGGCAGATGAGAATCCCCATGCCGACCAGCAGAGTGACGACCTGATAGCCGGTCAGAAATCTGACAAAGAAGTAATGCCTGGTAAAAACGGCAAGTGCTATGTAGGCCCCGCTTATGAGATCGACGGGAATTCTGACTTTTCTCAGATATGTCATGGGGAAGGCCATGGTGATAAAGCGGAGAAAAAGCGGCACGGCCAGATAGAACGTCATATGTCCGAGGGCCGCCTCGAATTCCACAGTCATATCGGGGAAGATCTGCAGGAGAATATGTTCTCCGTAGAGGATGGTCCGCAAAGCCAGATTGATGGAAAAAAGTCCGAAATAGAGGGACGACCGGTCGTCTCTTTTATTGATATAGAAACTGAGATAGAGCATCCCCGTAATCAGCAGGACACCGAAGAGAAAAGACTCGAATATGACCGCTTTATCTCTTTCCTGACGAAGCATATCAAAGCGGCCGACTTCGGGAAGTGCAAGAATTCCGCCGTTGAGATCATCGAAATTGGATATCTGATATATGACATCGACTTCCGGTGCTTCAGGAAGCATATGAACATAGGGCCCCTTCCTGTTCCGGTTGAGGTGATACTCCGTCGAGACATCGCCGTTTTCTCCCCAGAGCTTGCCGTTGACGAATATGCGGTACTGGTTGAATGACTGGGGAACGTAAAGTGCGACTCTTCCGTCATTAGGGGGGAGAAGAAGTTTGACCCGGTAGGTCCCGAACCCTCTCGAATCATAGTCATCGCAACAGCTCCATTCCGCCGGAACGGGGAAGTAGGCAGGGCTTTCGGGAAAATTATCCCCGGGATAGAGAATCTTCTCCCAGTAGAATTCCCAGTTGCCTTCGAGCTTCACGACCTGAGTATCAAAATCAGCCGATCTGAGATCGATAATTCCCGATTCGCCGGACAGAGGTAAAAGGGAGATGAGAAGTAAGGGGAGCATAATGAATTGCTTCTGCTTGCAGTACATATTTCAATTATATACATAATCCGCCCGGCAGCAGCATAGTCATCAAAATATTCCCGGCAAAAGCAGGGCATTTCGGATTTCCCGAAGAAGTTATAACTGTTGATAATATCAGAAGATTATATGAAACAGACTCATTCATCCACACCACCGGAAGATCCAGTCGGGTGGATTTTCCGGAATAAAAGGCTTATTGGGGTTGCCAGTAACAGCGTTTGGGAGAAACGATCTCCTCGCTTTTTTTCAGCCTGGCCAGCGCCTTGTCGATTTCTTTTCTGTCGATGCCTGTTGCATCGGCGACCTGTCCGGCGCTCATGGGTTCTCCGGCTTTTTTCATGGCTTCCAGAATGGCTTCAGTTGTTTCCATGCAAATCTCCTCTCTATATCAATTGAGATTATAAGATACTAAAAGAGCATAAGCCAATCCAGAAAAAAGATCCCGGATCCCGCCTTGTGAATGGAGGATTCCGGAACGGGAATCCCGCTCCGGAATGGACAGCGGAATCCGGAACCAGAATTACTTTTTTCAAAAAATCTATGAGATGGCGTGTATCTGCTTCAGAAACTCCTTGGTCCGCTCATTTTCGGGATTGGAAAAGAACTTCCCGGGAACCTGACGCTCGACAATTCGCCCCTCATCCATAAATATGACATGGTCGGCCACCCGGCGGGCAAAACCCATCTCATGGGTCACGCAGATCATGGTCATTCCCTCTTCAGCCAGTTTGACCATGACATCGAGGACCTCGTTTACCATTTCCGGATCCAGGGCCGATGTGGGTTCGTCAAAGAGCATAATCTTCGGCTGCATGCAGAGACTTCTGGCTATAGCCGCTCTCTGCTGCTGCCCCCCCGACAACTGGGAGGGGAACTTCAGAGCATGCTCGGCAATGTTAACTCTTTTCAGGTACTGCCAGGCTATTTTCTCCGCTTCTTTCTGAGACATTTTTCTGATCCAGACAGGAGCCAGAGTGAGGTTCTGCAGAATATTCAGATGGGGAAAGAGATTGAAACTCTGGAAAACCATCCCCACTTCCTGGCGGATGGCCGAGACATCTTTCGTGTTCTCGGTCAGCTCGTTTCCCATAACATTAATGGTTCCCTTCTGGTGCTTCTCCAGGCGGTTGATGCAGCGGATCAGAGTCGATTTACCGGACCCCGACGGACCGCAGATAACGATCCTTTCCCCTTTGGCAACTGTGAGGTTCACGTCTTTTAGAACATGAAAGTCCCCGAACCATTTATTCAGATTATCAATGGATATAATATATCCGGATGTACTGCTTAAAGCTTCATCCTCTCTGTTTTTTTCAATAACTTCAGTCATTTGATTACTCCTACATCAGGTAATTCATTCATTTTGGCTTCTGCTCTGGATGTGAGCCTGGATATGGCAAAGCAGATGATCCAGTACACCATTCCGGCAAAAATCAATCCTTCCGGTTCCATACCCAGCCAGTTGCTGTCGCTCGCCAGCGGATTGACGATTCCCAGAAGGTCGAACATTCCGATTATGAGGACAAGAGTGGTATCCTTGATAAAAGAAATCGAGATACCGCCGATGTTGGAAATGGTGACTTTCAGAACCTGCGGCATAATAACCAGATAAGTCTGCAGGCCGAACCGGAATCCCAGAGCATCGGACGCTTCATACTGTCCTTTGGGAATGGCCTGAAGCCCGCCCCTGATGACCTCGGCCAGATAGGCGCTCTGGAAAAAAGTCATGCCGATAACGACTCTGACGATTTTATCAACGGCGACCTGTGAAGGGAGAAAGAAGGGAACGACAACCGAAGACATGAATAGTATTGTGATCAGAGGTATGCCTCTGAAAAACTCTATGTAAGCAACGGAAAGCCCCCGGATAATGGGCCAGGAACTTCTCCTCCCCAAAGCGAGCAGCATCCCTATGGGAAAGGAATAGAGCAATCCCAGAAGAGAAAGGATAAATGTCAGAGACAATCCTCCCCAGTCATTGGTGGAAACCTGTCCCATGAAAGCAAAGATCAGCACGGGCCAGATGATTATATGGGCCAGAAAAATAATAACCTTGTGCCTGATCCCCTTGATGAAATAGGGAATGAATGACAGGACGATGGTAAAAAATGTGACATAAATCCGCCAGATCTCATCTTTGGGATAAAACCCGAAGATAAAAAACCGCAATTTATTTATAATAAATGCCCATGCCGCTCCGCCCCGACCCGATTCGAGAGCCTGATCTTTCGTATCGGCGATCCATACGGCATCGAGTATCGCCCAGTTGAGAAACCACCAGGCGAATCGGGCTATGAGGTAAATCATGACCAGAGTCATAAGGGCGTTTAAGGGTGTATTGAAATAGTCTTTTCTGATTTTATTCAATTTCAAGGGGTATCTCCTCGATGCTGAGCATTTCGCCCTCTTTATCAATGATAGATTTGTTGTACCAGTTCATAACCACAGATGTGAAAAGGCTGATGGACAGATAGGTGAGCATGACCATGACCATGACTTCCAGCGCCCGCCCCGTCTGATTCAAAGTCGTGCCGGCAAATACCGCCGTCAGATCGGGATAGGCCACGGCCATGCCCAAGGAGGTGTTTTTAATGATGTTCAGATACTGGTTTGTCACCGGGGGTATCATTGTTCTGAGAGCCTGGGGAATAATGATAAGCCGCAGCCTCTTCCAGGGCGAGAATCCCAGACTCTTCGCCGCCTCCATCTGTCCCTTGGGAACGGCAATGATGGAACTCCGCACGATCTCTGAAATATAAGTCGACGTATAGGTGCTCAGAGCCACGACTATGGAAAACAGTTCCGGCCTGATAGTCATGCCGCTGGAAAATTTAAAACGGCTCAGTTCCGGAAGGATAATGTCATAGGGTTTGAATAGCAGGGCGAAAACGACCGGCAGAACCAGAGCTCCCAGCTGCCAGGGCCACATGGCTTTGTGGATTCCCCTGACGACCTGTTTCTTCTTCGCAATGCTGAGAAAGATAATAGCCACCAGGGAAATGAACAGCAGGATATTGAAAGACGAGGCCGTCTGACGGGCCGCCAGCTCCGGAACGGTAATTCCCCTGACATTGATATACAGCCAGTCTTCCAGGATAAAGGATTCCTTGAAAGGCGGCAGTATGTTGAGAAACACGACCTGATACCAGAACAGGACGTGCAGCAGAGGCGGAATATTCCGCAAAAGCTCGACATAAACCAGAGCCGACTGACTCACGAGCCTGTTTTTTGACATTCTTAATAACCCGACCAGGAAACCCAGAAGGGTCGCCAGCACGATGCTGACGAAAGAGGCTAAAAGCGTGTTGAGCAGCCCCACGGCAAAAGTCCGCCCGAAAGTGTGGCTCTCATCGTACTCGATCAGCGTCTGGCTGATGGAGAAACCCGCCGTATCATCGAGAAAACCGAAGCCGATCCCGATGTTCCGCCTGGTAATATTATCAACATAATTTATGGCGGAAAATAAACAAACCATCAGAAGTACCGCGACGAGCGCCCCCTGAAGGGAAACATTTTTCATATTTATCTTTTTCATAACTCTCACCTGAATCCGTATAAATATTCTTGTTTTTATAATTAACCCCTTAGTGTAAAATGATTTAACCACAAATCAACAATCACCTAAGG
>JAFGXR010000086.1 GCA_016936555.1 Spirochaetales bacterium
CTTCCCCCGGCCTGTAACAGGCCTGCAGATGCCAGAATAGCCAGAAAAATGAATAATCCGGTTTTTTTCATAAAAAATCCTCCGTTTAGATTGGTTCTTAATTTAATCTAAACCTTGTTTTTCATTACTTCTCTTCATTTTTGGCTGATAAATGTGCAATATCGGCTATTTCAGGAATCAGAAAAATTTTCCGATCTCCACCGGAGAGGGGAAAGACCGGTCTGGGCTTTAAACTGCCTGTTGAAACTGCTGAGACTGAGGAAACCGCATTCATAGGAAATATCGACTATTTTGAGATGGCTGTTTTTCAGAAGATTCATGGCCGTCATAATCCGGAGACTGGTCAGATATTCCTTGGGGGAGACACCGATCTGCTGACGGAAAAGGTGTCTGAAATGGGATTCGGAGAGACAGCAGTCCGCAGCCAGATCCTCCATGGACAGAGGCTTGTGAATAGAGCTGATCATCAGGTCCATAGCTCTGATTATTCTCTCGTCTATTTCGAACTGCCCAGGGGACTGCAACTGGTTTTCGTGAATCATGGAGTATTCGCGCAGCCTGGCCAGACGCAAAGTGAAAGCTCTGAGCAGATTGGCCGCCGCCTCTCTGTACCCGTTCTCCTCATCGGTGATTTCATCAATGAGAGCTTTCAGGATATGGTAGAGATTCCTCTCATCATTATGATGAATAAAATGGGGAATTTTCGACAGGTCATCCCTCAGGGACCAGTCCTCGGGTTTGAAAAAGAGAAAATACCAGAGATCTTCCTTCCCCTTGCTGCATCTCGCCCTGTGGAAAATACCGGAATTGATAACAATCATGTCCCCTTTGCCGTAGGAGTGGATTCTGTTTCCGATAATAAAGACCCCGTTCCCCCTCAGGCAGAGGCCGACTTCCAGCGTGTTATGGCTGTGGAGATTGTACAATTGTTCATCCTCTGCCGTATGGGAGAACATATGAATCGGGAATTCGGGGTTCAGTTCCACATCTTCCCGGGTGTAGGAATAGGAGAGATTCTGAAGCTGCTTTTTCATAAAAACCCGGTATTCTGTTACAATGCGAGATCTTTCAAAATCCCGCAGACCTCATCCACCTCTTCAGCGGAAATCTCCAGGCTCGTGACAAAGCGGATCTCATTATGGGCCGAAGCTATGGCCCGGATCCCCTTCGCCGCCATCTTCTTATTCACAGAAGAAGCCATTCCGTCCGCTGTATAGGCGAAAACGATGTTGGTTTCCACTTTGGACAGATCGACAGAAATCCCCGGAAGAGACGCGAGAGTTTCCGAGAGCTTCAGGCAGCTGGCGTGGTCTTCAGCCAGCCTCTCCACATGGTTTTCCAGAGCATGGATTCCCGCTGCCGCCAGAACGCCGGCCTGGCGCATGCCGCCTCCGAGCATTTTCCTCACCACCCGCGAACGGTCTATAAACTCTTTCGTTCCGCAGAGCATGGACCCGACAGGCGCACCCAGCCCTTTGGACAGGCAGAAGGTGACCGAATCGGTATAGGAGGAGATTTCCGCCGCCGACATCCCCGACGCCGTGACGGCATTGAAAAGCCGCGCTCCGTCCATATGGATCTTCAGGCCGTAATCGTCGGCAAATGCCCTGACTTCGGCCAGATCATCTTTGCGCCAGTAGATTCCTCCGGCGAAATTGTGGGTGTTCTCCACCTCGATCATGCTCGTATGGGCGATATCGTAATCGTCTTTCTTGATCATTGGTTCCATGGCGGACCGCTTCATGATGCCCCGCTCTCCCGGAACGGATATGGGCATACAGCCCGCTACGGCGGCGGCTCCGCCCACTTCGTGATGGATCGTGTGGGCCTGCTCGTGCATCAGCACCTCGTTGCCCCGTCCGCCCGCCACATAGAGGGCTATCAGATTAGCCATGGAACCGGAAGGGACAAAGAGGGAAGCCTCTTTTCCCGTCAGTTCGCTGCACATATCCTGAAGACGGTTAACCGTTTTGTCTTCAGCGTAAACATCATCTCCCACTTCCGCTTCGTACATGGCTTTTCTCATGGCGTCGGTAGGTCTGGTAAAAGTATCGCTTCTCAATTCGTATTGTTTCATATCTGTCGATTTTATCATGGATATAAACCGGGGAACAGAGAATAGACATTGATTTCTTTCCCCGGAGCCTGTACTTTGACTCCATGATATGGGTCCACAGAAATTATACCTACGGATTTGACGACCTCTCCAAAGCGGAAATGCTGGCCTGCGGTCTGACTCAGGTTTCAAATCGCTTTTTTACAGGGGATACATTCAATCTCGAAAGGAGCGCTTATGCCGGCTTCTCCGTTGAAGAGAAGATAAGGGGGAAATCGGCTGAAGAAGTCATCAGAGAATATCCCGGGGAAATCCCCTCCCCTTTCCGCATGGAAAAACTGGTGGGGACCTACCGCTACGGCTCAAGAACCTTTGCCCTTCTGGCCCATAAATACAACAAAGGCGATATCCGGGCCTCCGATCCCGCATCGATCATTCTCGTATTCACACCTGATGACGGTAAGACATGGATCGCCGGTTACCTGAAAGAGAAAAAAAACAGTCTGGTGGAAAAGCTCTCGTCGGTGAGCGGCCGGACCTCGGTCTCCCTTTCGGCCCAGGCGGCCCTGGCGCTGGTTCATCTGGCACCGGCGGATCCGGTCATCGATCCCTGTTGCGGAACCGGTCTTATTCCTCTGGCGTCAACCCTCCTGGGCAGGGAAACTCTGGCGGGAGACAATAATTACAAGATGATCCGCCTGGCCAGGCAGAACCGGGATGAACTGGGACTGGAGATGGAGATTCCCCATAAAGACGCTTTTGAGCCCTGGCATAAAGGGGGATGCCTCGTCAGCGATTTTCCAGCCGACAGGAGCTGGAACACTGATAAAATCGATCTGGGGCTTCAGCTGTTTGAGGCATGGCTTTCCCATATAAAAAGTTTCTGCGTTATCCTTCCCGGCACAGCAAAAGAAAAACTTCCTCCCGGTATACGGATACAGTCAATCGTGCCTTTCACGGCCAACCGCATAATCCTGATCGGCACCGTCCCCGAAAAAGAGCGGCTCTGATATTTTCTCTGATTATCAGACCATAGCCACCAGTCTGTCCTATACTTGAATCTATGAAGGCTAGTCGACAAGAAGGAACTCCTTGAGCTATTCAACAGAGGACTGGCTATTATCAGGCAAAATGGTGTTTATGAAAAAATCATGACGGATTTCGAAAGCGGTTATTTTGATAAACCATCAATTCACTAAAAAAAGTAAAAAGAGATTGAGCAGCTCCCCCTTATTTCTCTAGAATAGGAAAGGAAAAAAGTTCGGGAGGATCGCTCATGAATGGCATTATCAATATCGGAATTTTCGGTCTGGGAACCGTCGGCAAGGGAGTCTTCTCTATTATAAATAACAACCGCGAGCTATTTGAAAAGCGCTGCGGCTCCAGACTCGTGCTGAAAAAAGCTGTCGTCTCCAATGTCAATAAGGACAGGGGAATCGATCTGAGCGGCGTGGAACTGAGCAGCGATCCCTCATTTATCCTCGATGATGATGACATTCAGATCGTCATAGAACTGATCGGCGATCTGGAACACTCGGAAAAAATCATTACCGAAGCCCTGAAAAAGGGGAAATCGGTACTTACGGCCAATAAAGCGGTCATAGCCCGAAAGTCC